>NZ_ABCR01000008.1:0-203035 GCF_000170875.1 Roseobacter sp. AzwK-3b | reverse complement strand
ATACCGATCCTGTCACAGCTACTGAAGGCAGAGATGGCGGAACGGGAGGTGAGATCCATCGCCTACCATATGAAGGTTGCGCGCTTCCCGGCATACAAAGATCTCGCGGGCTTCATCTTTGCCTCCAGTGACATCAACGAGGCCACTGTCCGCCAACTCCATCGCGGCGAGTTCATGGAAAATGCCGAGAACGTGGTGCTCATCGGTGGACCCGGCACCGGAAAAAGCCATGTCGCGACGGCCATCGGTGTCCACGCCATCGAGCATCAACGGCGCAAGGTCCGCTTCTTCTCAACCGTGGAGCTTGTGAACGCGCTTGAACAAGAGAAGGCTGCCGGCAAGGCAGGGAAGATGGCGGAGTTACTGACAAAGGTCGACTTGGTCATCCTCGACGAGCTCGGCTATCTGCCGTTCAGTGCGTCCGGTGGCGCGATGCTGTTCCACCTGCTCAGCAAGCTCTACGAGCGTACCAGCGTCATCATCACAACCAATCTCAGCTTCGCGGAATGGGCCCAGGTCTTCGGCGATGCAAAGATGACGACCGCACTCCTCGATCGCCTGACACACCGCTGCCACATCCTCGAGACCGGCAACGACAGCTATCGCTTCAAAGCCAGCTCTGAAGCCGCCAAGAAAAAGCGAAAGGAGGCACACGCATTGACCAAAACCTGACCGTTGATAAACCTACTTAGGCGGGTCAGTTCTCGGTGAAAATACCGGGTCAGTTCTCAACGGAAATCAACACCCCCGCACCATCGCATCTGATCATGGGCGGCCTGCCGACCGAGGCGACCATCGCCCATGTGCTGGTCAGCAAATATGCCGACCACCTGCCACTATACCGCCAAAGCCAGATTCTGGCGCGGGCGGGTCTTGATCTGCACCGCGCTGTGCTGGCCGATTGGGTGGGTAAGGCGGCGTTCCATCTCAAGCCCGTCGTCGACCGGCTGACCGACCATCTGAAGCGATCCAGCAAGCTGTTCATGGATGAAACCACGGCCCCGGTGCTGGACCCAGGGCGCGGCAAAACCAAAACCGGGTATCTCTGGGCACTGGCCCGCGATGACCGACCATGGGGCGGTGAGGACCCGCCAGGCGTGGTCTACTTCTATGCCCCCGGGCGCGCGGGCCAGAATGCCGAAACATTCCTGACAGGCTTTGATGGCATCCTTCAGATCGACGGATACCAGGGCTACAACCGGCTGACCAAGCCTACCCGCAAGGGCGGCAATCCCATTCGCGTGGCCCATTGCTGGGCCCATGCCCGGCGCAAACTGAACGAAGTCTTTGACCGCGATAGATCAGAGATCGCCGCCGAAGGCCTGCGCCGCATCGCCGGGATCTATGCCGTAGAAGCTGACATTCGTGGCATCTCCCCCGGCCAGCGATTGTCTGCCCGCCAGACCCACAGCGCTCCACTGGTCGCGGCCTTCGGTGATTGGCTGCAGGCTGAGCGACGCAAGGTCTCTGCCAAATCCCGCTTGGGCGAAAAGCTGACTTACATCCACAATCACTGGGACGGGCTGCAGACCTTCTTGGCTGATGGTCGCGTCGAGATCGACAACAACCGCGTCGAAAACATGATCCGACCGATCGCTTTGAACCGCAAGAACTCACTCTTCGCGGGTCACGACGAGGGCGGCATCGCTTGGGGCCGCATTGCCTCGCTCATCGAAACCTGCAAAATCAACGGCGTCGAGCCCTTCGCCTATCTCAAGGCAACCCTCACAGCGATCGCCAATGGCCACCCGCAAAACCATATCGAATACTTGCTACCGTGGAACTTCAAGCCGTCAAGCTAAGCCGTCAGTGTTGTCCAGCGAACGCTTACACAACTTCTTCAAAGCGGCTAGATACAAAACCGATTAAACGCGACACGCTCTAATGCTACATCGTCAGAGTGGAGGCGCTCGATCCGTGAATGGCACGCTGTCAGAAGCCAGCTCGCAATCATGTTCGAAGACCGCTTCCCAATTGCCTAACAAAACGCGTCTGGCGCAAAATTTGGCACAGTCGCCACCCGGGGATTGTCGAAAAATATGTGTTACGCCGTCTCTTCAGAGAGCCAGGCTTCCAACACATCGAGGCGCATATTAAACGCTGCGTGTTTGCTTGATTGACTGCCTTCATTCATCATCGCGACTTGTGGCAAGATGCCCAGTTCTTGAATGGGGCCGACCCAACCACCCCAATTATGTGGAAAACGTTGTGAAAATATCAGTATTCGGGCGTCAGGACGCGCAAAAACAAGCATGTTCAAAGCAGAACCGGTAGGCGCAACGATTATGCTTGCTGACTGTAACGTTCGGACCTGTTGTTTGAATGACATATGCTCTAGGTATACCGGCCAAATATGTTTGCATTTCAGATCTTTCAAAAATTCATCTTCATTGGCGGGTCGCCCCCATGAGCTGTTCTTTCGGCTCAAATAGATTGCCGATGGAAATTGCGGGGCGACTAGACCAAGCTTGGAAAATACCCTTTCTCTGAGATAGGAAAAGGGCGAGGCAAACCAATTCGACTGATGTTCGACAGGAGCTTCATGAGCCACCTGTTCAGTCGGCGGGGCGACAAAATTAGGCTTTTCCAACACCTTACTTCTAAGGTATGCCATAGCAGCAGCAGACCAACATGCTTGCCGCTCAATTGGAACGTCATGGCCGGGCTTCAAATCAAAGGGATAGAACGTAATGGTTGGTGCGACCCATAGATTTTTGACGCGAACCGCCTCCGTGCGACCTACCCGTATCACGGGATTCTCACAAACAGCGGCCAACAAGTCAAAATGCGATTGCGGCATATCTTCATTGACCAAAATAGGAAGATTGGCCGCTTGGTACACAGACTCGAAATGCCTTAACCGAGGCAGATATTCGCTAAACCAGTGACCGAAATGGTTGCTGGCCACCCCTGAAAGATTAATTGCAGTATCTATTTCCCGATCCACTTTGATCTTCTTGATCAACGCGCTGCGGCCAAAGGACCTTAGGACCAGATTATCGGCGCGCATATCTACATATTGGTGAAACTCACGATGCGCGTAATTGTCAGAAATAAAACTGCCATCCTTGCCCAAAACGGCTCCTGATACGCCGCAGACGATAACATCATCCAAAGTCGCGACATAGCCTTCATTGCCGGTGATTGCGGTTGCCTCACTTCGTGTGTCGGCGAAAGGTGCGCCCTTAAAATGAGCAAATTGGATGGTCTCTGCTGGAAACCTGGCTTTGAAGGCGCCGTTTCCATGTTCAACAGCCTCGGACACCGAGACAATTGGCGCGAAGGCCATCAAGGAAGTATTTTGCGCTTCGGCATTCAAAGCGGCTACATGTTCGCGAGCTCTGCCTACACCTTCAATCGCATATAGCCATTCGACCTGCAATTCGGCGGGGATATTGGGCCAAGCAATTTCTACTGATCTCCGAAAGGCCACGCACAGCTCCTCGTCTTCGACGATTGAAATTACCTGGATTCCTTTTTCAAGGATCCCCTTGAATTCGTTGGAATCAAACGCTGATGGCCAATTTGCCACATGGTGCGCGGCAAATCGAAGTGCAGCCCGAGAATTACCAGCAGCTACAGTCGCAAGCACAGTGTAGTACATCGTATGGCTGTCTTTCGGCGCAAGTTTTAGCGCACGATCGAAAGCGGTTGCCGCCTCTTGGTTACGACCAAGGTGAAAATAGCAATAGCCCGTGATAAAAGACCCAAACTGGCTTCTGTCTATGTCTGGAATGTTGTCGTGGCACGCTTTGAGTGCGGCGTCATACTTTCCTTCATAGGCGAGTTTCGCAATCTTGTCTTGAGGCATCGCCATGGTCAGTAACCCCCTTACTTTACTAGCTGCGCTTCAACGGGCGGAGCTTGTACTAGACCTCAATTCTGGGACGACGCCCATATCTCGATGGACTCGTCACTGAACGGTACAACGAGATCACCGCAAAACTCATATTTTTCGTCAATCGGTTGCAAAGCGTCCGGCAAGCGATCTCGTTCAACCTGCGCCGCTGTGGACAGCGCCAGTATGACGCGACCGCGTGGCTGCCAAACCTCTAGAATAGAAAACAGCTGAACCCGGTTGTTGATCCAAGGAGACACCGGTGGCACCGCGTCCAAGAGCAATGCCAAACCGGGCACATTGTATATTCCCAAGAACGCGGCTCCGGGCTCAATCTGGCATGCCTCTCTTGCACGATCCAGAGCAGTCAGCATGACTGCTGTTTCGTTGTCGATACGCAGAGGGCCAAGAACGGGGACGTCTACTGAGGTACCTTGTGCAACGAGTGGCTCAGCTAAATGATATGGGTCGCGCGTATAGCTTGAGAAGATCTGAACGCACACAAGCAGAAGCATCAATCCCGCACAAAGGCGTGCGGCTTGCCCCCTCAAATTGTTCCTCGGTTGGCTTATCGCCAGCAGATAGGCCAAGGCAGTCCAACCTGCCAAAGAGACAATAACCTGCGTGAATAAAGCATTGCCTGTGCCAATGGCAACCGCATAAGGCAACCCGAACAGACACAGCACGAGGATAGTCCGACGCCAGTCGTGCAGCCACGCCGAGACACTGCACAACGCGGTGGCCACCAAGATTGCCAGCAATGCTTCGATTTGTGCATGGTACTGTGTCCGGCCTCCCAAATGATGCTGTCCGAGTACGATGGACACAAGCAGCAGAATAGCGATCGCCTTCGGCATCCACGTCCGCGGAACCCTGAGCAGCGCGACACAAAGGGCCAAAGAAGGCGAGAATAGCAGCAGCGCGTGCCCAATGGAATGGATCATTGTGACCGCATAGCGTTGCAGGCGGTCCACCACGGGTTCTGTCTGAACCTGACGAAAGAGATCAAAGCCAGATTGCAGACTTGCAAGCACGTCCCGGTCCCTCGCGTGGTAACCATACAGCGCGGCAAGAGTGATCCCAAAACCGGCCAAAAGGCTGATTGAAAGGATCAGAATGCCAGAATTGCGCCGGAACGCCCACTGGGCAACAAGCGACACTGCCGCGCAGCATACGCCCGAAGAGGGTTTGTTCACAAAGGCAATGACCAGCATTGCACCACTCATGAAAGCCCACAGCGCAGCTTGGTGCCGGGACGAACTAGTGGCTGCCAAACAGGCAAATCCCAGCCCTGCATAGCCTCCCGCTGAGGCGAGCAAGTTGTAGGAAGGGCTTGGGGCAATCGTGGATACATAAAGCAACCCCCCAATGCTGCTGCTCGCGCACAGCGCCGCGCAGGCCCTGCGACTTGGCTCGATCAGATCCAACGCGAGCGCCACGCGCCAAGCGCCCAGTGCCAGCACCCAAGAGGAGATAAGTAAGATGAACAAACCGCTCAGACGAAACAGCGCCAGCGATCCGCTCAATGACCAAAGCGGAGCCAAGATCCAGTGTTGCGCCGAGATGAAAGCGTCAATGTGCTGCGGATGGCGTCCGGACAGAACGTAGTAGGCTTCGTCGGTGATCTCGATCGCCCTGTCAGAGGCCCAGATCACCCCCAACACCAGCAGTGCAAAAACAAAGCCAGACAGCGCTTCGAGACCGTAGGCCAGCTTGCGAGAATCACAGTTCATTGTGAGTACGTTCCCTTGCGCAAAGACCAGTACTTTGCTGTCGCGAAGTTGAATATGACGATCACAGGCATGATCCCAACTTGCGACCAAAACGGATCGAACTCCCCCAATTCCACGAGCAGCAACAAAGCCAACAGGTTCAAACCGATCGAAAACCCGCCTGCTGTCAGGTATTTGACAAAGCGCCTCCCGTACTTCAATCGATCCGCTGGCCGAAACACCCAGATGAAATTGAGCGTGTAGGCCAAAATATTCCCACTGACCCACGCGATGAGCAAAGATGTCAGATACCCCAAATGCATCCCTTTGAGGGCGCCGGTAAACACTGCAAAGGTAAATACGAAATTGACACCGCCAACGATCAGAAAGCGTGATATTTCTGAAAGCACCAGCAAAATATTAGGGCGCTGTCTTGCGCGCAACAACGACTAGCGTGCCACCAAAGGGCAAAGAAAGCCCAAGCCGGATAAGAGCTTCGTCAAGGTACATGATCTTGTTGAACAGCCAATTGACGCCATCCGAGAAAGTCACCCGTTCGGACAACGCTTGGTCATCTGTACCGACATCGGCCGTTTTGGCCGACTTCGCTCGATCAAGTAAGCGCGAAATGGCCATCAAGGGAAACAGCGTGAACACATGCGACGTGACACGTATCGGGGTAAACCCACTCTGCCGCAGCTTCTCAATCATTTCCGTGCGAGAGTATCGACGCTTGTGGCAAACAATTTCGTCAAGTCTGCTCCACAAGAACATATGCTGTGGCACGGACAATATCAAAGCTCCATCGTCGCTCAACATCTCGTGCACATTCCGGAGTCCAGTGACATCCTGTTCAATATGTTCAAAGACGTCAAACGCCGTAACGATGTCGTAGTCCCTGTCAAGCGCGCCCATGGTTACGTCATACTGGATGAATTCGACAGTGGGCTGGCGTTTCTGGGCAAATTGCAGACCTTTCAGATATATCTCGGAGCCAGTTATGGTCAGGGAACCATCATTGCTCAGATGCTGCACAAAATCGCCGGTCCCGCACCCCACATCCAGTAGTCTGGCCTGCCCAAGCCTGTCCCGCTCGCGGTGCACCAACCAACTGAACAATCTGTTGCGGGATTGAACCCAGAAACTTGTTTCCGCGTAGTCGTCCGTAAGATCAAATCCTTCGTCCGGGTAGTCAGCGTAGTCGCTGGCCACGTCTTCGCTGTAGCACGTAATTCCATCCACCTCCCTAGAGGTCAATCGCTTGCCCATCATTATTCATCCCGGATCACGTAGTTTGGCCGTTTGCGGACCTCTTCATTGATGCGCCAGACGTATTCGCCGATCACACCCAGCATGAGCATGAGCATGCCCCCGATCATCAACACAGCAATCATGAGAGGTGCCCAACCATCGAATGGCGCATTGCCTGTGGCCCAAGCAATGACAATCGTGATCGAGTACACAATCCCCAGCAGGAAAGTGACAAGCCCACAAAGAGAGATCAGCCGGATCGGCAAATACGAGGCATCCAGCATCGCATCCAGAAAGTTCTTCAGTTTCTTCCGGAAATTGTATTGGGATTTGCCAACCGACCGCTGGCGTCGCTCATAAGGGATGAAGCCGGTGCGAAACCCAGGCCACAACAAATCGCCCTGAAAGAAGCGGTGCCGTGTGTCCATCGCGTTGAACTGGTCCATTGCGATCCGGTCCATCAAAACATAGTCAAACCCACCTTTGGGGATTTGTGGCACAGCAACCCGCATCAAGCGATACGCAAGGTTCGAGAAGACTTTGGAAGACACCGGATCATTGCGATTTGTGCGATAGCAAATCACGATTTCAGAGCCTTGTTGCCACCGTTCGACCATCTCGACCATCAATTCAACCGGATCCTGAAGATCGGCCGATATATTGATGATCGCGGCGCCTGTTGCCGCTTTGAACCCTGCAAGCATGGCTGCCATTTGGCCAAAGTTCCGAGTGAAAGAAATCACTCGGACAGAGGGATCACTTTCACGAATACGGTGCAATTCCTCAAGCGAACCATCTCTGGAGCCGTCGTTCACAAAGATCAGCTCAGGCACAAAACCTGGTAGTCGGTCAGCAAAAAGCGTGGTGATTTCTTGATGTGTCTGCGTCAACGAGCCTTCGTTCTGATAGACGGCAACAACAATGGAAACGATTTTCTGTGCGTCCGTGTCGCAATGCTCAACCGCCGTCATGTCCAGCCTCACACACTAGATATATGCTTGAGCACAGGTCAGGATATTGCTGCCCCAGCATATAGCAGCCGTCCAGATATTCCGGCGAAATGATGTCTGTACTGAGCAGGCGATCCCATTGGAAATTGGCCAAGGCTTTAAAAAATATCCCTGACCTGTGCACGACATTCAGCCCTGCCGCAGTGGCATCGCGCTCAAGCGTATCGAGGCTGTACGTGATACGGTGCCCATGATCTTCTTCTGCCGGAGTGACAGCGGCATTGTGTGTGATCAAGCCCATTTTGACAGCGATCTGCCGAGACGGCGCGTTGGCGTTGGGGCAAGCGACAAAGAGACGCCCCCCGGGTGCCAGCCATTCCGTGTTGATGCGGTTGAGGACAGCAACTGGATCGTCAAGATGTTCCAGCACATGAGTCAAGACAATGTTGTCATAGCGCCGCGGCAGAGTTGCGGTCTCGAACAGCGCGTGATGGAACTCAATCGTATCAGGCAATGAAGCGCGTGCTTCACTCATCGCTTCGGCAGACGCTTCTACGCAAGTGATGTCGTCGAAATGCGTGATCAGACGTTTGGTGAAATCGCCCTTGAAGCTGCCCAGCTCCAGGCAAGAACCGGGCGAAAAGAAACTGCTGAACGCGCGAAGCATGTATTTGTGCATGACGTCGAAGTCAAAGTCATATGCGTATTTGCGCTCAGTGGTGTCCGTGAACTCTTCGTCGTAGTTGCGATCACTGGCCATTCTGTTTCACCTAACGTCTGGGCTGCCCGGAGGTGCGCCCTGTATAGTCACCATTCCGCGGCTTGTACAGCAGCGTCAATGGCGTGCGGTGGACTACAGATCGCGGCAATACACATGGGTCTCGGCGCCACGGACTTTCATTTTGAAACCGTGTTTTAGGTACAAAGCTTGCGCGGCAGTGGCCAAGGGTCCGACTTCCAGTGTGATCATGGCGAACCCTTGTACCGTGGCATAGGCAAGCGCTTCTGTCAGCAAAGCATCTGCAATACCCTGACCGCGACGCCGCTGCGCGACACTAACATTGCTGACAAAGGCAGCCTGTCCGGTCGGATCGTTGCAATAGATCGCCACCAGCCCTACCAGCGCAGAGGCCTCGAAGAGTTCAAACCGTTCGGCTTTGGTGTGCAATCGATGGGCGTAAGCCTTAATCTCGACCCGGCTGGACAAGGGTGGATCAAAATCCCGATCACAGGCGAGCAAAAGCCGTTCAATGGCGTCGGCTGACGCTTCGTTCCGCCTAATATCCAAAGGCTGGGTCACGGGACCACTTTTGCCAGACCGAACCCCTCTCGGCCAAAGGCGTTCCCGTTGTAAAGCAAGTACATTTGTCCTTGCATCACAAACAAATGTGGATAGCACTGCATATCTGAATCCCAGCTCCCTGGTGTTCCAGTGAGCGGCAGATCTTCATCCGCGCGGTGCCAGGTCTGCGCATCCTCGGACCAGGCATATCCAATCCGATAGCCTTTGGTCGGGTCAGTGCGAAATCCGTGCACATCACGGTAGCAGAACACCATGTGATAGCGGCCCTCGAATTGCACGACGCTCGGCAAGGCCTGACATTCATTCTCACCAAGGACATCAGGTATCACGGCGCAGCCGTCGGACTTTTGCCAATGCACGCCATCAGAGGACGTGGCCTGCGCAATCTTGTAGACCCGGTCTGGTTCGCTTGTCTCTGTCTCTCGGACCCAGCGCTGCCCGAAAATATACCACATGCGAAACGCTTCAGGGGTGCGCACGACAAATGCGTCGCCCACAAGAAACGGCTCATGCAGGCTGGGCCCCAGCACAGGGCCTATGCCGTGGCGCTGGAATGTCGTTCCGCCATCCGTGCTTTTTACCAAACCAATCCCGGTGTCCACAGAGACCGAGACGCGGCGCGTCCAGCCGGTGGTATACCCCCAAACCTCGCCATCGACGGGCAGCGGATTGAGGGGAAAAACGCCGTGCTCGTCAAACGCCCCAAGCGGACCCCGTGCCAGAACCTCGTGGTGCGCCACGCCTTCAAGCTGCGTCAGATCGGCGTTGAAATCGGCATATGACACGCGGCTCACGAATTTTCCGGGTGCTTGGGCATCCCGTTCACGCGTCGAGAAAAAGACCCGGCGCCCGCCATCCTGTCGCAGCAGGACTTGCGGCGATTGCGCGAACAACCCCGGCCCGGCAATCAAGTCGTGCTCGGACGGGGTGAAAATCTTGCCTATCTTCTCAATCTTCATGGGCGGCGCTCCAATCGGGCCAGACCAAAGCCTTCGCGTCCGACCTCGTTGCCCAGATAAGCCATATAGGTTTGTCCATCGACCTGAAAGACATGCGGGTAGGACACCATTTCGCTGTCCCAGCCCGTTTCCGAAGGGTGCATCCCACACAGGCTGTCGTCTCTCTGCCAGGTCCGCAGATCCGCGCTGTGGGCGTATCCAATTCGGTATCCACGCGCATGGCCACGGTAGTCGGTAGAGTATCGATAGCAAAAGAACATATGATACCGCCCGTCGTGGAAATGCACATCCGGGCTGGCTTGGGCTTCGTCTTCTTCGACCACCGTGTCGATCAGATGGTGTCCATGCTTGACCCAATTGCGCCCATCGTCAGACATGGCCATGCGAATGCGGTAGACCGGTTCGGGGCGTCCCTTATGCAAGACCCATTTTGTCCCGGCAATGTAGAACAGGTAATAGGTTTCACCGAATTTCCGGATTTTCGGACCGCTCATGACAAACGGCTCATCTGGCGAATACCCTATGATGGGCCCCTGCCCCAGCTTTTCAAAATGCGCGCCCCCATCACGGCTGAGCGCGGCACCAATGGCCACGTTGAACGGAACGCTCTCGCAGCGTGTCCATCCCGCATAATAGGCCAAAACGCCGTCTTCTGTCTTGATGACCGAGATCGGATAGGTGCCAAATTCATCAAACGTGCCTGTCTCTCCGAGGCGCAAAACCGGCGCATCAGCGACACGCACCACCCGCGTCAGGTCCGTCCGGTCCAGATCGACCCAAGATGAGTAACTTGTGAAATGGCCGTTGGCGTCCGGCTGTGGACGACAGGAGAAATACACCCGCACGACATCATCAAAAATCAGTGTTGCAGGGGCCTGTGCAAAACACGCCAGCCAAGGCCGGCAACTATAGGCGCGCGGATCGAAAACCTTGCCCAATTTTTGCCATTGGAATATATCAGTCATTGTGTGGGGGCACCAATTCGTATCCGGTCTCGATCAGGTGCCGCGCATCACTGGGCGTATTGAACATCATGATGTCCAGAACCGACAGATCGGGCAAAAATTCCGACCCAAATTGTGCATATCGCACGTCCGCCCGCTGCAGAAAGCCAAGGGTGATGCCGCGCTCACGGAAGGCTGACGCCTGATACAGATCCCGCCCCCCAATCGGATTGATATACTCGCGCGCGCCCAGCGTTTCACACAGGCTCAGCACGCGGTCCTGACCCTTCAGGCCTGTATCAGGCTCAATGGACGACGACACCAAAATCGGCGTCTGAATGTCCAAATATGCGCAAGTCCGCACGAGGCCGTGGTGCAAAAAATCAAACAGGTTTTCGCTTTCATACGTCAGAACGTCTTCGATTACTGGAAAGGCTTGGTCAAAACAAGGCGCTTTGCCGTATGCACCCTTGATCTGCGCCAAAAGTTTTTGGGGATTATAGGCCTTAGCCACATGGCGGCACTTTACATCGAGGTAGTCAGACGCCTTTTGCACAGGCACGGTGAACGTCACAGCGGTCCCGTTGCGAAGAAATCGGTTTCGATTGATCCAGCCTTTTTTGGTGTACTGTATATCATCATAGATCACAAAGCGGTCCGCGTAGTGCAGCAGTTGAAAGTAGCCGATATACGGCAAAATGTAAGGCTGCATGATTGCAATTCGCATGGTCAGCACCCATTCAGGCCGTTCGGGCGGCGTCGCGGATTAACGCAATAACCCGATCAACGTCGTCAGGCGCCAAGGTGTCGTAGATAGGCAGGCAAAGGATTTCCTGCGATCCCAGCGCTGCGTTTGGAAGGGCATCGATATTCGCGCTTGGCAGATGCGCATACATCGGGAATTCCGGGATAAGAGGGTAGAAATAGCGGCGCGGATGAACACCATGCGCCTTCATATGGTAAAAAAGATCGTCGCGGCTCATGGGAAACTCACTCGTCACCCGAATAGGGAAATAGGCGTAGTTCGCAGCAATCTGGCCGGCATCTGGAAGACAGGCAATCCCTGCCAAATCCGAAAATGCTTTTCGGTATGTGGTGTCAATGGTACCGCGACGTTCAATTGCTGCATTGATATGTTTGAGTTGAATTAGACCGAAAGCCGCGTTGACCTCACTCAGCTTCCCGTTGATTCCGGTTTCGACAACTCGTGTTTCGCCGTCGTGGCCAAAATTCTTCAGTTTGTCGATATAGTCTTTCATCTCGCCTGTTTTGCAAACGATCGCGCCGCCCTCAAAGGTATTGAAGACTTTGGTGGCGTGAAAGCTGAGCACGGACATATCGCCATGGGTCAGAACAGAGCCGCAATGGCAGCGCACCCCAAAAGCGTGGGCGGCATCATAGACCACCGGGATGTTGTGTTTGGCACCGATTGCGTCGATCGCGTCCACGTCCGCGGGATGGCCGTAGCAGTGCACCGCGAGGATTGCGGCTGTCTTGTCGGTGATTGCGGCTTCGATAGCGGCTGGATCGAGGTTCAGGCTTACTGGATCGACATCAACGAATACAGGGACCGAGCCGGTCCAAAAGACTGCATGCGACGTTGCCACGAATGAGAAAGGCGTTGTGATCACTTCACCGCGTACGCCCAACGCCAGCAAAGCGGTCACAAGCGCGATAGTGCCGTTGTTGAACAGGGCAATATGCGGGACGTCAAGAAACTCACACAGGGCGCGCTCAAGTTCCTGATGGTAGGGCCCACAATTTGTGAGCACTCCTGTTTCCCAGATCTTGTCCAAGTGACTTTTGAATTCATCCAGCGGAGGCAGGTGAGGGCGCGTTACAAATATGTTGTCAGGCATAGGATGGCGTTATCCGTTAGCGGAAGCTTCCGTCAGTTTCTATCTCTCCGCAGTACCTAAGTAAACTAGGAGGTTCTGTCGCAACCTTTGGCCGCCGCGGGCGATGACATCGAAAGGCCGGTTCAGACCGCCCGACCAGGTTTCACCGATCCAAACATCTCGACAACATCATGAGCCGGACCTCCAGGGCGTGAAGCGACGGAACCATGTGGCCATACCCCACCAACACAAAAAAGCGTCCCCCGGAAACAGGGAGGCGTCATGAACCATGTACTAAACGTCAGGCTCAGTTGTCTTCCGCGAGGAACCACTGGGTCGCGCGGTAGGGATATCATGTTCGTGCCGGTCAAGAACGGCTCCCTCTAATTGGTAGCCATCATGGATTGGGCCTCGCGCAGGGTGCTGAGCTGGCGGCTATCGAACACTATGCATCCCGACTTTTGCGTCGATGCCCTGAACTAAACCATCGCTAAACACGGCCCACCTGAGATCATGAATAAAAATCAAGGGTCTCAGTTCATCGGGTCCGCCTGAATCACGACGCTGACAGAGGCAGGCGTGCGCATCTCGATCGACGGTCAAGGCAGATACCTCGACAACATCTTCATTGAACGGCTTTGGCGAAGCCTGAAGCAGGAGGCAATCTATCTCGAGGAGATCAACGACGGCTTCCAAGCCCGGCGGGTCATCAAAAATTAGATCACCTTCTACAACACCAAGCGGCCCCATTCCACGCTTTATCAGTTGACGCCAGACGACGCATACTCGGCAGGCTTGGAAGAGCAAAAAGCAGCATGAACTTAAACCCGATACACCTTAGCAAAGCTGCAAAACTGTCCCAAAAGTTGGGACCACTTCACTGAAAGGCCTGATACAAAGCTACACTCCTCGTCTGGGCAAGTTTAGGCTTTATGGGTTAGCATGCGGCAGTTTTCATGCACTTTGATGGGGTTGCCATACATATAGTTGCCGAACATATATATGTGCCTCTGGCCACACATGGCCTTTGCAACGATCTACACTGCAGATCACCTAGTGTAAAGTTACCTAGCCACCGCCACCAACCAAGAGTTAAGCTTTTGATTCAAAACTCTGATGCAAAGGCATCAACCGTGCCCAACCTCGTCTCCGTCCTCTGCGTCTCCTACAATCAAGCGACCTATTCGGCGGCGGCGTTGCGTTCGATTTTCGACCAGAGTTGTCGCGATCTCGAACTCGTCATCGTGGATGACGGATCGAAAGACGGCAATCCCAACATCATCCGCGAAACCCTGAAAGACAGCCCCTTTCCCGCGCGTTTCATCGAACAGGCCAATACCGGAAACGTGCCGGGAAATTTCAACACCACGCTCCGCGCAAGCACGGGCCGCTTCGTCACCTTCCTGTCGCTCGACGATCTACTGCTGCCCGATTGCATCGAGACTAAGCTTGCGCTGATGCAGGACGATGACAGCATCGCCTTCGTGGCCGACCGCACCAATCGCGAGATCGACCCACAGGGCGCCACGATCACCGAACAGGCACCGATGCCGATCGACGATGATGCCATCCAGACGGCGGATGATCTTCTGGATGTCGAATATGCCAATGCCCACAGCTTCTATATCCAGGGGCAGCTCTTCCGCCGCGATGCCATCGACGCGATAGGGGGCTTCGACGACACGCTGACCGGCGATGACATCATCCTGCGCACGCGCCTGTTTCGCCATCTCGCCGCACATCCCGAAAAGACATTTCAACTGCTCCCCGGTCCCGGCTTCGCCTATCGCAAGCATGGCGACAACCTGCATCGCAACAGCTTCAGACAGGTCAAAACGCTGGTCGAATGGCATGGCGCGTTTTTTGCCGACAAACCGCCGCCTGCGGTCTTGCTGAAACTGCTCGACTCCTATTTCGAAGAGCTTCTGGCCTCTGGCAACCAAAGCGCGCTCGATGCCGCCTGCGCCTATCACCCGTTGGTCGCCCAAAGGCTGCAGGACTACCGCACATCCTGGAAAGGCCGACGCCGCGCGATCAAGCGCGGGATGCGCAAGCTTCTATCGAAACCCTGATGATCAGGCCCGCGCGCCGGGACGTTGACGCGCGGGATTTCCCGTCACGACGGCACCTGCGGGCACGTCTTTGGTCACCACGGCCCCGGCGCCGATCATGGCCCCCGCGCCAATGGTCAGGCCCGGAAGGATCGTGGCGCCCCCGCCGATCGAGGCCCCAACTCCCACGCGCGTCTTGAGGAATTCCTCGGGATACTCCTTGGATCGCGGGGTCTTGTCATTCGTGAAGGTGACATTGGGTCCGACGAACACGCGATCTTCAAGGGTCAGCCCATCGTAAAGCCGCACACCATTCTTGACGGTCACATCATCGCCGATCGACACGTCATTCTCGATGAAGCAATGCGAACAGATATTGACGTTCCGCCCGATCCTCGCCCCTTCCAGCACAACACAGAACTGCCAGATCCGGGTGCCGGCACCGATCTGTGTCGTGTGCACATCCGACAAGGGATGGATGAAAACGCCGTGTTCTTCCGTATGGTCCATCGTTCGCCTTCCGCCCCTGACCGCCTCAACCGGTGCCATAACATCCAGAAATGTGCAACGGGAGGAACCTGCTTGCTTGTCTTGCTCATGATCAGACTGGTGCTTATCCAAAATTTGCAGGGCGCTCGATTTCGCAATGGACTGATCTCCGCCGCCATACCAACCATAGACCGGGGAAATCGAAGATTTGGCAAGTGACAGCGGCGTGTCGCATGACTAAAAGGCCCCGAAATACCCCGATAACCGGTCCTTAAAGATATGTTCCTGACGAAGTATGAAAAACCGATGACCCCGAATTCGGCTGGGGAGATATCGAAGCGCGCTTTTTATGGGTTGGTGAAGAATGAACTGATTAACGTTGTCGGTACAAAAACTCATGCCCACGCGCTTTATCGGCGTTCCACAACGAAAAACCTTCTGACAAGAATGTTTTGAAAGGGCCTTTGTAGATGTTCAACTTCCTGGTCCGAAAATACCAACGAAAAACGTACAAACTATGCATGCGGTCGCTGGCAAGGTTTTTGACCTATGAAGCAGATGAAGGCGACTTCCGATGGTACCATCACTTATTTATGAAACTCGCTTCTTTTCGCCACTGGCACATCCACGGCGCGCTCGAGCTGTCTAAACCCGTTGCCGATCTCGCCCCCGAAGAAGCTTACGAGTCGCGCGCGCCCCGGCCTGTCGGCAAGGACAGCGCCGTCCACGATGGAGTTTTCCCACCGATCAAGGCCCGCCAGCTCGGCAATATCGCGGCATCCGCCCTCAGCTCGTCTTTCCTCAAGTCGAAAACCGTCTACGTGCCTGATTACTACCTCGGCAAGAAAGGCCCGGTCATCGCCGACGGCAACGTGCTGTTCTGGTATGGCGTCAATGGCGAAGGGCTGATCCATGAAGGCCCAAGGCATCCCCAGTCAAAGGGCATCAAGGTCTTCGGCATGGGGGCCAACAATTGGTATCATTGGCTTCTGGACATCCTGCCATCGGCCTATCTTGCCCAATCGCTTCCCGACCGGTTCAACGCTTATCCGCTGATCGTCCCTCAGGCGGCCTTGGATATGCCGCAGTTCCGGGAAGGTGTGGAGCTCTTCAAGGGCACGCGCGAGTTGGTCGGTATCGACACGGATCTCTATGACTTCGAAGACCTGATTTCGATCGACCCGATCCTGCACGAACCGATCAACATGCGCCCCGGCTATTGGCCCGAAACAAGCGACTACTCATTCAACCCTCGTGTTCTGATGGCTTATCGTCAGGACATTCTGGACAAGCTCCACATCAGCGAGCCAACCGGTCCCACCCGGCTTTTCCTTGCGCGCGGAAATGATCGCAGGCCCTACAATCAGGATGAACTTCTGTCGATTGCCGAGGCGCGCGGCTTCGAGGCGGTTTATCCCGAACTTCTGTCCTTTCGCGAACAGGTCGCTTTATTTGCCGGGGCGCGGTTCATCATGGGCCCGTCAGGTGCCGCTTTCGCAAATTCGCTCTTTTGCACGAAAGGCTGCCGGTTGCTGAGCTGGCTCGTGCCGCAATATTCGGGCTTTTGTTCCTATTCCAATATCGCCAGCACGGTCGGAACCGAGCTGAGATACCTCTTCGGGAACCACACCACGCCCATTCACAGCACATTCGATGCGTTTCGCGCCACCTACACCATCGATGTAGCCGAGTTTGAAACCGCGCTCGACAGGATGCTGAACGCGGACGATTTCTGACAGATCTCTACCAAGGCGCCTTGTCCTGCGCGCTTCCATCGGGCCAAACCCCGAACGCCATCACAATTTGATCAAATTCCATCGATCACCGCCTCTCCCGCCTTGCGGTCCCCGGATCCGCCTGACAAGCTGCTCCCAAATTCAAGGAGGTCAGCCAATGATCGAAAAACGGCAATTCTACATTGATGGCGCCTGGGTCAACCCGCGCGCCGGCACCGATTACCATGTGATCGACCCCTCCACCGAAGATCCCTGCGCTGTGATCTCGCTTGGCGGTCAGGCCGACACCGATGCGGCCGTCGTCGCCGCGCACGCGGCCTTTCCCGCATGGCGCCGCACCAGCAAGGCCGAGAGGCTGGCGCTCGTCGAAAAGCTCTATGACGTCTACAAGTCCCGCTCCGAAGAAATGGCCCAGGCCATCAGCATGGAAATGGGCGCGCCCATCGACATGGCCCGCCAGCAACAGGCCGGCGCAGGTCTGGGGCATATCAAGGCGTTCCTGACAGTGGCGAAGGATTTCGAATTCATCGAACCGCTTGGCGATCACGCGCCCAACGACCGCATCGTGCATGAACCCATCGGCGTGGTGGCGATGATCACGCCCTGGAACTGGCCGATGAACCAGGTCACGCTCAAGGTGATCGCGGGCGCCATCGCGGGCTGCACCATGGTTCTGAAACCCTCCGAGGAATCGCCTCTTTCGGCCATGCTCTTCGCCGAGATGATGCATGAGGCGGGCTTTCCCAAGGGGGTGTTCAACCTCGTGAACGGCGACGGTGCGGGCGTGGGCACGCAATTGTCGACCCACGAGCATATCGACATGGTCAGCTTCACAGGCTCCTCGCGCGCCGGCAAGCTGATCTCCAAGGCCGCCGCCGACACGCTCAAGCGGGTCAGTCTGGAACTGGGCGGCAAGGGCGCGAACCTGATCTTCGCGGATGCCGACGACAAGGCCGTCAAGCGCGGCGTCCTGCATTGCATGAACAACTCCGGTCAGTCCTGCAACGCCCCCACACGGATGCTGGTTCAGCGCGAGATCTATGATCAGGCCGTCGAAACCGCCGCCGAAGTGGCCAATTCCGTGCAGGTCGGCTCGGGCCATGACGAAGGCCGCCATATGGGCCCAGTGGTCAACGAAGTGCAGTTCAACAAGATCCAGGACCTGATCCAAAAGGGCATCGACGAAGGCGCGCGCCTTGTCGCAGGCGGTGTCGGTCGCCCCGATGGGCTCAATCGCGGGTTCTATGTGCGCCCCACGGTCTTTGCGGATGTCACCAACGACATGACCATCGCCCGCGAAGAAATCTTTGGCCCCGTCCTGTCGATCATGGCCTTCGACACCGAGGAAGAGGCGCTCACCATCGCCAATGACACGCCCTACGGCCTGACCAATTATGTCCAGACCCAGGATCCCGCCCGCGCCAATCGCTGCGCGCTGGCCCTGCGCTCGGGCATGGTCGAAATGAACGGTCAAAGCCGCGGTCTCGGCTCGCCCTTCGGCGGCATGAAACAGTCCGGCAATGGCCGCGAGGGCGGCAAATGGGGCATCGAGGACTTTCTCGAGGTCAAGGCCGTCTCCAGTTGGACCGAAGGCGCCTGACCCAAGGCACCGATCCGCGCGCGGGGTCGCCCAAAAGGCCCCGCGCGCGGTCACACCTGCGTCAAAGCGGCGTTTTTTCGCCCGGCCCGGCTTGCAAGCTGCCCCCACGTGGCTAATGAGGGGGCGTGACATGTCAAACGGGAGCGTCGCGGCGCGCCATGAAATACAGAGCTGAGATCGACGGGCTGCGCACGGTGGCGGTGGTGCCGGTGGTGCTGTTCCATGCCGGCTGGGACGTGTTCTCGGGCGGCTATGTCGGCGTCGACGTGTTCTTCGTGATCTCGGGCTTTCTCATAACCTCGATCATCATCGGCGAACGCGCCGAGGGCCGTTTCTCCATCCTGCGCTTCTACGAGCGCCGCGCCCGCCGCATCCTGCCCGCGCTTTTCGTCGTGCTCGCCGCCACCCTGCCCTTCGCCTGGGCCTGGATGCCGCCCGACGCCTTCGAGGATTTCCTGCGCAGCCTCGCCTTTGCAGCCCTTTTTATCTCGAACGTGCATTTCTGGGAATATTCCGGCTATTTCGCGCAAGCCTCGGAAATGCGCCCGCTTCTGCACACCTGGAGCCTCGCGGTCGAGGAACAATATTACCTCCTCTTTCCGCTCTTGATGGCCGCTCTTGGCGCCTTCAGCCGACGCAAGCATATCGCGGTGATCGGGGTGCTGGCCTTCCTGTCGCTCGCGCTCAGCGAATGGGGCTGGCGCAACTACCCGGAAGAAAACTTCTTCTTCACCTTTTCGCGCATGTGGGAGCTCTTCGCAGGATCGCTTTGCGCCTTCATCGCCTTCCGCCGCGAGCTGCGCGGCAACCAGATCCTGTCGCTCATCGGCATGGGCCTGATCCTGTGGTCGGTCTTCGCGTATGACGCCTCAGTGCCTTTCCCTTCGGTCTACACATTGGTCCCCGTGGTGGGCACGGCGCTGGTGCTGCTCTTTGCGCAACAGGGCACGGCCGTCGCCTGGGTTCTGTCGCGCAAACTGCCCGTCGCAATCGGGCTGATCAGCTATTCGGCTTACCTTTGGCACCAGCCGCTTCTGGCCTTCGCCCGCATCCGCAGCCTGCATGAGCCGTCACTCTGGCTCATGAGCGGGCTGGCGCTGGCCAGCTTCGCGCTCGCCGCCCTCACATGGCGCTATGTCGAACAACCCTTCCGCTCGGGGCCGCACCGCATGCTCCTGCCCGCGCGCCGCGCGCTCTTCGGCGCCAGCCTCGCCGGCATCGCCGCCTTCGCGGCAATCGGCTTCACCGGCCTCGCCGCCGACTGGAGCAACGCGCGCCTCACCGCGAAAATGACGCCGTTTTACTCGGAGTTTCTGCAAACTACCCACGGCATGTCCCACCCGGAAGGCTGCACCGGCTTTGGCGATGTCGGACAGGCACCGCAACTGGTCTGCCCTGTCCATGACTACGCGGATGCGACGCAAACCATCGCCGTGTTCGGCGACAGCCATGCCGACGCGATCCTGCCCGCCTTCGCGGCTTTTGCCGACAGCACACGGACCAATGTCATCAAGATGGGAACCGCTGGCTGCCCCCCTCTTCTGGGAGTCTATGTGTGGAACGGGAATTATGCGCTTGGCGTTTGCCACGCAGCAGCCGAGGCACAGGCAAAATTCGTTCGGGAGAACGATATCTCGGCGGTGGTGCTGGTGGCGCGATGGTCGCTTTATACACAAGCCGGGTATGAGGGGCATGGCAGGCACTATCTGCTCAATGACGAAAACGCGCTGCAGACCGGCGGGCCGTCGGCCTCGCGCGCCGTGTTCGAGGAAGCAGTCCGGCGCACCGCTGAATTCTATGCGGGACTTGGCGTCAAGCTGTTCGTCGTCGAACAGATCCCTCAACTGACCTTCGAGCCGAAGGACATCGTCTATGCGGCTCTGTTCCAGGACCGGACCGGCGAAAGCGCCTTGAGCTTCTTGAACCTGCAAACCCTGCCGGCAGAGCGTCACCAGACCTTGCAAAGCTACAACTTGGGCGTTTTTCAGGGCGTCGAGGACCTGACGCTCGTGTCCCTCGGAGATGCCTTCCTGCGCGATGGCGCCTTCCATTGGGCCTTTGACGGTAAAAGCGCCTATAGCGATGCCAACCACCTCTCGATCCACGGCGCGCGCATGTTGCAGGATCGGGTCCAACACATGCTCCAGAACACGCGACGCGACCCAGCCGTTACCGACTGACGTGGTTCTGCATATGGCGGCCCTCGCATACCCTTTCCCTGTCCGGCGAAAACCCCTAAGACAATCGCGATGAGCACGCGCCCCGATATCGCAAGCAAAGCCTTCGTGCCCGAAACCGTGCACAAACGCGACATCTTCTCCGAGACCATCTCGGGGCATCTGGAAGGCATCAGCGATTTTCCGGTCGTCCTGCGCAAACTCGACACCGTGCCGATCTATGCCCGTGCGATCGCGTGGGCGCTCGCCCGTCGCGAGACCCGTGCCCTGCGCGCCGTCACAGGGATCGAAGGCTGCCCCCTGCTGATCCGCGTCGACCGCAGCGGCCTACTGCGCAGCTGGACCCAAGGGACACCCCTGCAGCTGGCAAAACCCTCCGATCCGGCGTGGTACCGCGACGCAAAACGCCTCCTGCGCCAGATGCGCCGCGCCGGTGTGACCCATAACGACATCGCCAAACCGCAGAACTGGCTGATGACACATGACGGCCGCGCCGCCGTGATCGACTTTCAGCTCGCCACCGTGCATCGCCGCCGGGGCAAGCTCTTTCGGATCATGGCGCGCGAGGATCTGCGCCATTTGCTCAAGCAGAAACGGGCCTATGCCCCGGATCTGCTCACCCCTGCCGAATCCAGGATGCTGGCGCAAAAAGCGCTGCCCGCGCAAATCTGGATGGCCACCGGCAAGCGCCTTTACAATTTCATCACCCGACGCCTGATGAACTGGTCGGATGGGGAAGGCACCGAGGACCGGATCGAACGCGATGGCCCCGGCCTGCGCGCGGCCCTTCTGAAACACCCGAATGTCACGGATATTGCGCTTTACACCTATGCGCGCCCTGCCAAAGGTGTGGGGCTTTACGCTTTCGTGGAAACCGATCTCGATGCCGGTCGCATCTCGGCGCTGACCCCCGATCCCGCCCCCGACCTCATGCAGCCGGTCGCAAGACTGCCGCGCGACGCCGCCGGCGCCATCCGCCATGACGCCTTGCAGCTTGTCGCCACGAACCGGCTCGACGAGCTCACCGGCCTGACCGCTACAGACCCCGATCTCGAGCGCATGCTGAAACCGATCGTCGCGGACCGGCTCAACCTGACCGACCGTGTGCTTCGATCCTGACCGGTTTTGGGGGCCTTGCCCCCGACATTGAAATCCTTGCGGGATTTCAATGCCTCCCCCAGGATATTTCCAGCCAGAAGAAACACGAGCGCGGCGCGTCTTTCATCGTTCCCCAAATACTCCCGCCGGAGGCCCCCAACCGCCCGAAGCACGCCGCTCAAAACGGGGTCTTGGCCCGAAACCGCAGGCCCATGCCGCCATCGGGATGACGCAGGCGCAATTCTTCAGAATGCAGCATCAAGCGGGGATGATCCGCGGCGGCACCGCTGGCATAAAGCGGATCGCCCAGGATGGGATGCCCAAGCGCCAGCATATGCACCCGCAACTGGTGGCTGCGCCCGGTCTTTGGCGCCAGCCGCACCCTTGTCTCGCCTTTCACATGGCGCAGCACCCGCCAATCGGTCAGCGCGGGTTTGCCGGTCTCGTGGCACACTTTTTGTAGCGGACGGTTCGGCCAGTCGACGATCAGCGGCAGGTCCACCGTGCCGGTCTTCGGCTCCAGCATCCCCCAGACCCGCGCCACATAGGTCTTCTTCATCTGCCGTTTTTCAAATTGCAGGCCCAGATGCCGCTGTGCATGGGGGCTGAGCGCAAAGACCATGACACCCGATGTGTCGCGGTCCAGACGATGCACCAGCAGCGCGTTCGGAAACGCCTCCTGCACCCGCGCGATCAGACAATCGGCCAGATGCGGCCCCTTGCCCGGCACCGACAGAAGGCCGGCGGGCTTGTTGACCACGAGGATCTCGTGATCCTCGTGCAGCACCTCGAGAGGCACCTGTGGCGGAGAATATGCGCTGTCCATGCGCCGCGCTCTACAGCACCTTGAGCGGCGATGCCACAGCCCTCTGGTCTCGTGGCGCGGCCTGTGGCATGAGAGGACCCATGCGCATCGATTATCCCACCATCTCGAAAACCATTGCAGCCCTGACCGAAGGCGAAACCGATGCCATTGCCCTGATGGCCACGATCGTCTGCGAGCTGCATCATGCAGATGACCGCTTCGACTGGACCGGGTTCTACAGGGTCACCGCTCCCGAGCTTTTGAAGATCGGGCCCTATCAGGGCGGGCATGGCTGTCTTGTGATCCCGTTCTCGCGCGGGGTCTGCGGGGCTGCGGCGCGCACGCGAGAGGTGCAGCTCGTCGACGATGTCGATGCGTTCGCCGATCACATCGCTTGTTCCAGCTCGACCCGTTCGGAAATCGTGCTGCCTGTCTTCGATGGCGCTGGCCGGGTCATCGCCGTTCTGGACATCGACAGCGACCGTCCCACCGCTTTCGATCAGGCCGATGCCGACGGGCTGGCCGCGATCCTGAGCGACGTGTTCGGCAAGCTCTGAACCAGCCTTCCGCGCAACGCCTGTAACCGGTCCCCCGACATCTCGCATGCGCTGCAGCGCGGCGTGAAATTTCCTTTGATTTTTTCACGGAATGGCGCCACCGTGAAATTCGACGCCGATTTTTCACAGCCGACCGAAAGCCGCCACCGCATGCATCAGACAGATATCAGCCGCGCCCAGACCCTCGGGGCCGATCTGCGCGCCCTGCGCAAGGCGCGCGGCCTGACGCTGGCCGATCTTGCCGACAGTCTTGGCCGCTCGGTCGGCTGGCTCAGCCAGGTGGAGCGCGACCTTTCCGAGCCGTCGATCTCGGATCTGCGCCAGATCGCCGAGCAGCTTGGTGTGCCGATGTCCCTGCTGTTCGGCCATGCCAGCGCACTCGCCGATGAACAGGGCTATGTGGTGCGCGCCGGCGCCCGCCGCCCCATGGGATCGGGCGAGGAAGGGCTGATCGAGGAATTGCTTTCCCCGGATCTCACCGATGATTTCGAGGTGATCCACTCCACCTTCCGACCCGGCTCGCGCATGCAATCCCCGGCCCAACGCCCGACGCAGGAAGTGGGCTACATCCTCTCGGGTCGGCTGGAGCTGAGCATCGGCACACGCCACTTCAGCGTGGGTCCCGGCGACAGTTTCCGCTTTCGTGGCGAGCCCTATAGCTGGGCCAATCCGCATGACACCCCCTGCGTTGCGATCTGGGTGATCGCGCCGCCGGTTTATTGAGAGCGCGCGCATGAGCTTCGAGGCATGGACCATTTTCGCGCTGTTCTGGGTGGTGTTCGTGGTGACACCGGGACCGAACCATCTCAATTGCATCCAGACCGGCATGGCGCATGGGATGCGCCGGGGTCTGTGGGCGGTGGCGGCGATCCTCACCCAGGCGGTGCTGTTCCTGAGCCTGTCGGCGGCGGGCATCACGGCGCTGATCGCGGCCTCGCCCCTCGCTTTCGACGCCGCAAGGCTGCTTGGCGCGGCGGTGCTCATATGGCTGGGCCTGCGTGGCTGGCTGCTGGCGCGGCGGCCCGGCAGAAGCGCGGGGCTGGGACGCGCAGCCCTTGGGGCTGTCTTCAACATCTGGCTGCGGCGCGCATTGGCCAGCTGCTTCATTGCCTACGGCGTGCTTCTGGGCAGTGCCGCCACAGCGGCGGGGAGGGTCTGAATCATGCAGCACGGATCATGCCTGTGCGGCGACATCGCCTTTACGGTGCGCGGCCAGCCACAAGGCGCCTCGGTGTGTCATTGCAGCCAATGTCGCAAGCAATCGGGGCATCTATGGGCCTCGGCCCATGTGCCGCGGGCAGATATCACCATCACCGGCCCCGTTCGCTGGTTTGAGGCGACGCCCACTGCCACACGCGGCTTTTGCCCGCGCTGCGGGTCTTCGCTCTTCTGGGCGGCCCATGACGAGGACAGGATCAGTTTCGCGCTCGGCGCTTTGAACGCGCCCACGGGCCTCACGCTGACCAAGCATATCTTCACCGCCTCCAAGGGCGATTACTACGACATCGCGGACGATCTGCCGCAAATCGATCATTAGAAAACCGAACGGGGAGGCACCAAACCATGGCCGATTTTCCGACAACAGTCCGCGTGGTCATCATCGGCGGCGGCGCCGTGGGGGCATCCTGTCTTTACCATCTGGCCAAGGCCGGATGGTCCGACAGCGTGCTGCTGGAAAAGAACGAACTCACCGCAGGCTCCACATGGCACGCGGCAGGCAATGTGCCCACCTTCTCGACCTCATGGTCGGTGATGAACATGCAGCGCTATTCAACCGAGCTTTATGCCCGCCTGGGCGACGAGGTCGATTACCCGATGAACTACCACCAGACTGGCTCGATCCGGCTGGGCCATAGCCGCGAACGCATGCAGGAATTCGAACGCGCCCGCGGCATGGGCCGCTATCAGGGGATGGATCTCGAGATCCTCGCCACCGACGAGATCAAGGCCCGCTACCCGTTCATCGAAACCCACGACCTGCAAGGCGCGCTCTATGATCCCAACGATGGCGATATCGACCCCGCACAGCTGACACAGGCGCTGGCCAAAGGCGCGCGCGACATGGGCGCCACCATCCTGCGCTTCTGCCCGGCCACCGGCGTCAGCCGCGAGAATGGCGAATGGATCGTGCATACCGACAAGGGCGATATCCGCTGCGAATACGTGGTCAACGCCGCCGGGTACTATGCGCAGCGCGTCGGCGAATGGTTCAAGCCCTTCGGCGGGCGCACCGTGCCGATGATGGTGATGAGCCACCAATACCTGCTGACCGACGAAATCCCCGAGCTCGAAGCCTGGAGCCGCGAGGCCGGTCACAAGCTGCCCCTGCTGCGCGATGTCGACAGCTCCTATTATCTGCGGCAGGAAAAATACGGGCTCAACCTCGGCCCCTACGAACGGCATGGCCGCGCGCATTGGGTCGATCCTTCGGATCCGATGCCCGACGATTTCAGCTTCCAGCTCTATCCCGACGATCTCGATCGCATCGAATGGTATGTCGAAGACGCCATGGCCCGCGTCCCGCTTCTGGGCACCGGTGGCGTCAACAAGGTGATCAACGGCCCGATCCCCTATGCTCCCGATGGCCTGCCCCTGATCGGCCCGATGCCCGGTGTGCCCAACGCGTTCGAGGCCTGCGTCTTCACCTTCGGCATCGCTCAGGGCGGCGGCGCCGGCAAGGTGCTGGCCGAATGGGTCACCGAAGGCGCCACCGAATGGGACATGTGGGCCTGCGATCCGCGCCGCTACACCGACTACACCGATACCGAGTACTGCATCGCCAAGGGGCTCGAGGTCTACGGCCATGAATACGCGATGCATTTCCCCTGGCACGAATGGCCCGCAGGCCGCGACCGCAAGCTCTCGCCGGTGCATGATCGCATCAAGGACCTCGGCGGGGTGATGGGCGCCTATAACGGCTGGGAACGGGCCAACTGGTTCGCCAAACCCGGCGACGACACCTCCGAAGAGGCGACCCAGACCTGGAACCGCGCCGGCCCGTGGGAGCCGCGCATCGCCGAAGAATGTGCCGCCGTGCGCGACGCCTGCGGCGTGCTCGACCTGCCCGGCTTCACCCGCCTCTGGATCGAAGGTGCGGGCGCCGATGACTGGCTGCGCGGCTTCGTCACCGGCGGCCTGCCCAAGGTGGGCCGCATGAACCTCGTCTACGTGGCCGATGCCCGCGGCCGTGTCCTGACCGAATTCTCCTGCATCCGCCTCGCGCCCGACAGCTTCGTGCTGATCACCGCCGCCACCGCCCAATGGCATGACGGCGAGCTGGTGCGTAACGCGCTTCCCGAAGGCCTCAGCTTGCGCGAAACCACCGCCGAGCGCGACGCGCTCCTGCTGGCTGGCCCCACCTCCCGCGCGGTTCTCGGCCCGCTCACCGATGCCGATCTCTCGCTGCCCTGGCTCAGCCATCAGCACTGCACCGTCGCGGGACAAAACGCCTTCCTGATCCGCGTCAGCTTCACCGGCGAACTGGGCTGGGAAATCCACGCCGAGAACGCCGCCATCCCCGTGATCTATGACGCACTGCTGGCGGCAGGGGCCAAACCCTTCGGCATGTATGCGCTCAATTCCCTGCGCATCGAAAAAGGCTACCGCGCCTGGAAGGGCGATCTGTCGACCGATTATTCGATGCTTGAAGCCGGGCTCGAGCGGTTCGTCAAATTCGACAAGCCTCAGGATTTTCCAGGCAAGGCCGCCCTGCTCGCCGAACAGCAGCGTGGCCCTTCCAAGCGCTTCGTCACCCTGATCGTCGAGGCAGGTTCGACCGACGCCCCCTATATGTCGACCCTCTGGCATGACGGTCAGATCGTCGGCGAGACGACATCCGGCGCCTGGGGCTACCGGGTCGGGGCCTCGGTGGCTCTGGCCATGGTCCGCGCCGATCTGGCGCAGCCCGGCACCACGCTCGAGGTCGAAATCTACGGCACCCGCCACCGCGCCACCGTGCAACCCGACGGCCCGCTCTGGGATCCGTCCAATGAAAGACTGCGCGCATGACAACGATCACGCTTCTCGACGGCTCCATCGGACAGGAACTCGTCCGCCGCGCCGGCGACGCACCAACCCCGCTCTGGTCGACGCAGACAATGCTCGATCACCCCGATCTCGTCCGCGAGGTGCATGACGCCTATTTCTCTGCAGGGGCCACGGTCGCCACAACCAACACCTATGCCTTGCTTGAAGACCGACTGGCGCGTGTCGGGCTCGAGGCGCGCATGACCGACCTCACCCAAACCGCCGTCATGGCGGCACGCGCCGCGCGCGATGCGGCGGGCGGGGGCCGTGTGGCCGGTGTCGTCGGCCCGCTCATCGCCTCTTACCGCCCCGATATCTGCCCCGCACCCGATATCGCGGCGGGGCTCTATGACCGCCCCGTGGGTCTGCTGGCCGATGCCGGCGTCGATCTGCTGCTCTTGGAAACCATGTCCTCGGTCGCCCAGGCCGACGGCGCGCTGCGCGCCGCCTGCGGGCGCGGCCTGCCGGTGTGGCTGGCGCTCACCGTGGACGACGCCGACGGCACATGCCTGCGCTCGGGCGAGCCACTCGGCGCCATCGCCCCCCTGATCGACCGCTTCGCGCCCGATGCCCTGCTGATCAACTGCTCCCGCCCCGAGGCGATCGCGCCCGCGCTCGACATCCTTGGCACATTCGGGCTGCCCTTCGGCGCCTATGCCAACGGCTTCACCGAAATCAGCGCGGGCTTCCTGACCGACGCGCCCACCGTGGACGCGCTCGACGCCCGCACCGATCTCGGTCCCGCGCGCTATGCCGATGCGGCGATGGGCTGGCTGTCCCAAGGCGCCACGATCCTCGGCGGCTGCTGCGAAATCGGCCCCGCCCATATCGCCGAGCTGGCGCGCCGCCTGACAGCGGCGGGGCATCGCCTGCAATGACCGGGCGTTTCTTCTGGCCCCAAATATCCCGGGGGGTCCGGGGGGCCGCGCCCCCCGGTCGCCTCGCCCCAATCTCCACCGTTCCCTCATGCGTCCAACCCAAGGCTCACCCATGACCGATATCCCGACCAAAGCCCGCGCCGTCATCATCGGCGGCGGCGTCATCGGCTGCTCCGTTGCCTATCACCTGACGAAACTCGGCTGGCAGGATGTGGTGCTGCTGGAACGCAAGCAGCTCACCTCCGGCACCACATGGCATGCCGCAGGCCTGATCGCACAGCTGCGCGCCACCGCGAACATGACGAAGCTCGCGAAATATTCGCAGGAACTCTACGGCAATCTCGAAGCCGAAACCGGCGTTGCCACCGGGTTCAAGCGTGTGGGCTCGATCACCGTGGCCCTGACCGAGGAACGCCGCGAGGAAATCTGGCGGCAGGCCGCCATGGCCCGCGCCTTTGGTGT
The DNA here is from genome assembly GCF_000170875.1 of Roseobacter sp. AzwK-3b. NCBI lineage: Bacteria > Pseudomonadati > Pseudomonadota > Alphaproteobacteria > Rhodobacterales > Roseobacteraceae > Roseobacter > Roseobacter sp. AzwK-3b. Next base: position 174,361 of record NZ_ABCR01000008.1, on the reverse strand, counting down.
CGCGGTCGAGGAAATCTCGCCAACCGAGGTCAAGGCCAAATACCCCCATCTGAATATCGAGGGCGTCACCGGCGCGGTCTATCTCGACAAGGACGGTCAGGGCGATCCGGCCAATATCGCGCTGGCCATGGCCAAGGGCGCGCGCCAGCGCGGCGCCGTGGTGACTGAGCGCACCCGCGCCACGGGCGTGACCCGTCAGGGCCGGCGCATCACCGGCGTGGACTGGCAGGCCGAAGACGGACGCTCCGGCCATATCGAGGCCGAACACGTGGTCAATTGCGCGGGCATGTGGGGCCGCGAGTTGGGCGCCATGCTGGGTGTCAACGTGCCCTTGCAGGCCTGCGAGCATTTCTACATCGTCTCCGAGCCGATCGCGGGCCTTGGCCCCTTGCCGGTGCTGCGCGTGCCCGATGAATGCGCCTATTACAAGGAAGACGCGGGCAAGATGATGCTCGGCGCCTTCGAGCCGGTCTCCAAGCCCTGGGCGCTCTCGGGCATCCCCGCGGATTTCGAATTCGACCAGCTGCCCGAGGATTTCGACCATTTCGAACCGATCCTGGAATGGGCCGTGACCCGTATGCCCATGCTGGGCGAGGCCGGCATTCACACCTTCTTCAACGGCCCTGAATCCTTCACCCCCGATGACGCCTATCATCTCGGGCTCTGCCCCGAGATGGACAATGTCTGGGTCGCCGCCGGGTTCAACTCCATCGGCATCCAGTCGGCGGGCGGCGCGGGCATGGCGCTGGCGCAATGGATGGAAGATGGCGCGAAACCCTTCGATCTGGGCGACGTGGACATCTCGCGCATGCAGCCCTTTCAAGGTAACCGTACCTATCTTGCGCGCCGCTCCACCGAAACGCTGGGGCTGCTCTACGCCGATCACTTCCCCTACCGCCAGAAAGCCACCGCGCGCGGCGTGCGCCGCAGCCCGCTGCATGCCCATCTGCTGGACCATGGCGCCGTCATGGGCGAGATCGCCGGCTGGGAGCGTGCCAACTGGTTCGCCACTCCCGGTCAGGACCGCGAATATGCCTATTCCTGGGGTCGGCAGAACTGGTTCGCCAATGCCGCCGCCGAACATGCCGCGATCCGGGGCGGCGTGGGGATGTATGACATGTCCTCCTTCGGCAAGCTGCGCGTCGAAGGCCCCGAGGCCGAGGCATTTCTCAACCATGTCTGCGGCGCGGATATCTCCGTGCCGGTGGGCCGCATCGTCTATACCCAGTTCCTCAATCCCCGTGGCGGGATCGAGGCAGATGTGACCGTCACCCGCCTCTCCGACACAGCCTGGCTGGTGGTCACCCCCGCCGCCACGCGGCTGGCCGATGAAACCTGGCTGCGCCGCCATCTTTTTTGGCGCATGGCGGTCATCACCGATGTGACCGCCGCCGAGGCCGTGCTCGCGGTGATGGGCCCCAAGGCGCGCGACGTGATGCGCGCCGTCTCACCGGATGACTTTTCAAACGACGCGCATCCTTTCGGCATGGCCCGCCAGATCGAGATCGGCATGGCGCTCGCGCGCGCGCACCGCGTGTCCTATGTCGGCGAGCTTGGGTGGGAGATCTACATCTCCGCCGACATGGCCGGCCATGTCTTCGAAACCCTGATCGAGGCCGGGGCCGATCACGGGCTGAAGCTCTGCGGGATGCATGTGATGGACAGCTGCCGCATCGAAAAGGGCTTTCGCCATTTCGGCCATGACATCACCTGCGAAGATCATGTGCTCGAGGCCGGTCTCGGCTTTGCGGTGTCAAAGACCAAGCCCGATTTCATCGGCCGCGACGCGGTCGCGCGCAAACGCGACGCAGGGCTCGATACCCGCATGATGCAATTCCGCCTGACCGATCCCGACCCGCTGCTCTATCATAACGAGCCGATCCTTCGCGACGGGCAGATCGTGGGCTTTCTCAGCTCCGGCAGCTACGGCCACCACCTGGGCGGCGCGATCGGGCTGGGCTATGTCCCCTGCAAGGGCGAAACCCCCGATCAGCTTCTCGCCTCCAGCTACGAGATCGACGTGGCGGGCACCCGCGTGCAGGCCGAGGCCAGCCTCAAACCGCTCTACGATCCAACCGGCGCCCGCGTGAAAGCCTGACAGGGACCGCCCCCGACCCGGATCATCGGTCGGGGGCACGTCCCCTTACATCCGCTCGATCGCGATCGCCGTGCCCTCTCCGCCGCCGATGCAGATCGCCGCGACCCCGCGCCTCAGCCCCCGCTTTTCCAGCGCATTGAGCAGCGTCACCATGATCCGCGCCCCGCTCGCGCCGATCGGATGACCAAGCGCACAAGCCCCGCCATTCACGTTCACGATATCGCGCGGCAGCCCCATCTCGCGCATGAAGGCCATCGGCACCACCGCGAAGGCCTCATTGACCTCCCACAGGTCCACATCGCCCACGCTCCAGCCGATCCGCTCCAGCAGCTTTTGCGCGGCGGGCACCGGCGCCGTGGTGAACCAGCCGGGCGCCTGCGCATGGCTGGCATGGCCAACAATACGCGCACGTATGTTCAGCCCCGTCTCCTCGGCCGCAGCACGCGAGGCCAGCACAAGCGCCGCCGCCCCGTCGCTGATCGAACTGGAATTGGCCGGCGTCACCGTGCCGTCCTTGCGGAACGCGGGCTTGAGCTGCGGGATCTTGTCGGGCCGCGCCTTGCCGGGCTGTTCGTCCTCGGTCACCGTCACCTCGCCCTTGCGGGTGGCGATGGTCACGGGCGTGATCTCGCCCTCGAACGCGCCCGACGCCTGCGCCGCCAGCGCCCCCTCGAGCGACGCGATGGCATAGGCATCCTGCGCCTCTCGGGTGAACTGGAAATGCTCGGCGCAATCCTCGGCAAAGGTCCCCATCAGACGCCCCGTGTCATAGGCATCCTCCAACCCGTCGAGAAACATGTGGTCGATCACCTGCGCATGGCCAAGCCGCGCGCCGCCGCGCATCTTCGGCAAAAGATACGGCGCACAGGACATGCTCTCCATGCCGCCCGCAATCATGCTGTCCGCATGGCCAAGCGCGATCCGGTCAAAGCCCAGCATCGCCGTCTTCATGCCTGAGCCGCACATCTTGTTGAGCGTGGTGGCCGGCACCTCCTCGCCCAGACCGCCCGCGAAACCGGCCTGCCGTGCCGGCGCCTGCCCCTGCCCGGCGGGCAGCACGCAGCCCATCAGCACCTCGTCCACAGTCTTGGCGCGCGCATCCGCCAGTGCCGCCGCGATCGACGCCCCCCCCAGAACCGAGGCCGCGACACCGTCGAAATCCCCCTGAAACCCGCCCATGGGCGTGCGGGATGCCCCCGCGATCACAACCTCTTTCATCCTGCGTCCTCCTATTTCTGGGTCTTGAATACCGAATGGTAAGGAATGGGGTCTAGCCTCGCCCGTATTACTACCTACCGCCCGGAGGCATCATGAACCTGCACAGCACCTACAACAATGACATCAATCTCATCGCCGTTGGCGAGACCCGGATCGATTCCGGCGTCGCGATTCGCTTCAAGGATCTCATGCGCAGCTTGACCGAAACAGGCCCGGATCATGTGATCCTCGATCTCTCCGCCGTCACCTTCATCGATTCCAGCGGGCTTGGGGCGCTCGTCGGCGCGCTCAAGCAAATGCCCACCGGCAAGCGGCTTGAACTGGCCGGGCTGACGCGTGATGTCGCAAAGGTGTTCCGCCTGACCCGGATGGATACCGTGTTCACCATTCATGCCGATACAACGCACTGCCTGTCTCGTGCTGCGGGCTGATCCCGCCATGGGCGCGGCGAAAGCGGCTGAAACCGGTTCGGGCTCTGCTTCGGGCGACAGCTCCGGCTCGGACCGGGGTTCTGGCGATCCCCCGGCGCGAGCCACGAAGGGAAAGCTGACGCTGCGCTTTTCCGGCGCCACGGACAATATCCGCGCAGCATTGCGGCAGGCCCGTCGCCATCTGGCCACCCTACCTGTGCCCGAAGACCGGCTGGCCACCATCGAACTGGTGCTGGCCGAGGCGCTGAACAACGTCGCCGAACACGCCTATGCCGGAACGCGGCCCGGTCCGGTCACCCTGAATGCGCGCCATGATGGCGACCGGCTGTGCATCGTGCTGCGCGATATGGGCCGTCCCTTGCCGGGGCTTGTCCCCCCGATTGGCGCGCCGCCGGATGTGAACCGGCCCGTCGACGATCTGCCCGAGGGCGGATTTGGCTGGTTTCTGATTCGCGACCTGACAGACCATGTGGATTATGTGCGCCACGGCTCGGAAAACCGTCTGACCCTCGAATTTGCGACACCCTGACAGCGATTTTCCGACCTTCGGGGCCGAAGACACCATATTGCCCCATTCTACCCGAAATGATGCCTGAAAGACCGCGCATAGATGATCCTGTAGCTGCATATGGCTTCCCTCGGCGCCGCGTTTTACAGCCCCCACCCAGTGCGCGGCGTCGAGGTTCTCAATCCCCCCTCATCCGATTGGCATTCGCGCGACATGGGCCTAAGTTGCGCCTCGCCACTGGATGAAGGATTTCCCATGCGCGATTTTCACCTGCCCGGCCGCTCGGCCGTCTACGCCACGAACGGCATGTGCGCCACATCGCACCCTCTGGCCGCCAAAGCCGCCGTCGATATTCTCGAACGGGGCGGCAACGCCATGGACGCGGCCATCGCCGGCGCCGTTCTTCTTGGCATTTGCGAGCCTCAGATGACCGGGATCGGCGGCGATTGCTTTGCCCTGTTCACCAAACCCGGCAGCGATGAGATCCACGCGCTCAACGGCTCAGGCCGGGCGCCCGCCGCCGCCAGTGCCGCCGCCCTGCGCGATCAGGGCCATGACACCGTGCCCCTCAACAGCCCCGCCGCCGTCACCATCCCCGGTGCCATCGACGCCTTCTGCCGCCTGTCGGACGATCACGGCAAACTGGGCCTCGACGCGCTACTGGCGCCCGCAATCCGCTATGCTGAAGACGGCGTGCCGGTGGCACCCCGTGTGGCTTTCGACTGGCCCGAAGCCGCCAAGGCGCTGCAGGGGCATGGCCTGACCCATTTCTCCAACGCGGGCGCACCGCTCAGCGTTGGTCAGATGTTCCGCGCCCCCGGTCAGGCCGAGGTGCTGCGCCGCATCGCCGCCCAAGGCCGCGACGGGTTCTACAAGGGCGAGGTGACCGAGGATATGATCGCCGCTCTCACCGCGCTTGGGGGCGTGCACGCCGCAGATGATTTCGCCGCCACCGCCTGCGACTACACCACCCCCATCGCCGGCGACTACAAGGGCGTCGATCTGGTCGAGCATCCGCCCAATGGCCACGGCGCCACCGCGATCCTGATGCTCAACATCCTGAAACATTTCGATATTGCGCGGATGGACCCGTTCGGCAGCCAGCGCGCCCATCTCGAGGCCGAGGCCACGAAACTGGCCTATGACGCGCGCAACCGGATCATCGCGGACCCCGATCATACGACGCGGCTTGCCCATATGCTCGCCCCGGAAACCGCCGCCAAACTGGCCGCCCTCATTGATCCATCGAACGCCATGCCCGCCGCGGCCCCGCTCACCGAAGAGGTGCACCGCGAAACCGTCTACATCACCGTGGTCGACCGCGACCGCATGGCCGTGTCGCTGATCTATTCGATCTTCCACGGCTTCGGCTCGGGCATCGCGTCGGAAAAATTCGGCGTTCTCTTCCAGAACCGTGGGGGCGGCTTCAACCTGACACCGGGCCACCCCAATGAGATGGCGGGCGGCAAGCGCCCTATGCACACCATCATCCCCGGCATGCTGCGCGAAGATGGCCGTGTCTCCACGCCCTTCGGCGTGATGGGCGGCGCCTATCAGCCCACCGGCCATGCCCGTGTCGTGTCGAACCTGCGCGATTTCGGGATGCAGCCCCAAGCCGCGCTCGACGCCCCCCGCAGCTATGCCGAGGCGGGTCAGCTTCGCGTCGAAAGCGGATATGCCGACACCGTGCGCGCCGAACTGGCCGAGCTGGGCCATGACGTCATCGTACCGAAAGGTCCGATCGGTGGCGCTCAGGCCATCGTCATCCGTCCCGATGGCGTGCTCGAAGGGGCCAGCGATCCACGCAAGGATGGCTGTGCGCTTGGCTACTGATCACGGCTCAGGTGCGCGGCCAATTGGTCGCGCCTCGCCCGGGTTACCCGGTTGCGCAAGCTCAGTTCAGTTGGAAATGCAGCGGATAGTGACCGTCCTCGAACGGTCCGAACAGATCCGGAATATCGGGATGATCCACCGGCTCCCCGGAATAATCCGCCACCAGGTTCTGCTCCGAGACATAGGCCACGTAATAGCTCTGCTCGTTCTCGGCCAGCAGATGGTAGAACGGCTGCTGGCGCGACGGACGGCTGTCCTCGGGGATGGCGTGATACCATTCCTCGGTATTCGCGAATTCGGGATCGACATCAAAAACCACCCCGCGGAACGGGTGTTTCTTGTGCCGGACCACTTGGCCCAGAGAATATTTAGCGCGTGCTTTCATCATCACATTGTAGCCCCTACTCGCCAAGACTAATGGTTTCAAGGGGCGTTTGTCCAACCCCAGAAGACAAAAACACGGGAAACAGTTTGTGATCCTTGCCTTTACAGTCCTCGAAATCGTCGCCCCGGTTTTCCTGCTGGCGGCGTTCGGTTTTCTCTGGGTGAAACTGGGAGTCGAATACCGCGTGGAGTTCGTCACACGGATGGCGATGACCCTGTCGGTGCCCTGCCTGATCTTCGTCTCGCTCATGCAGACCGAGATCGCACCCGCCGCCCTTACGGCGCTGTCGGCGGCCGCGATGGCCGGCTATGGCGCCCTGACCGTGACGACATGGCTTCTGACCCGCGCTCTGCGGCTGGAAACCCGGACCTACACCGCACCGCTGATCTTCGGCAATACAGGCAATCTGGGCCTGCCTCTGGCTCTGTTCGCCTTCGGCGATATCGGGCTGGACTATGCCGTGGTGGTCTTTGCCGTCATGGCGATCTGCTCGTTCACCTACGGGATCTGGCTTGTCTCGGGCGGCGGGTCGATACTCAAGGTCCTGAAAGAGCCCCTTGTCGGTGCAACCGTTCTTGGCGGCCTTTTCCTTTGGCAGGGCTGGCAAACCCCGACTTTCCTGACAAATACCCTGAGCCTCTGCGGACAGATGGCGATCCCGCTGATGCTGATCACATTGGGCGTCGCGGTGGCCCGCCTGACACCGGGGCGCCTTGGACAGGCCGCTGCCTTGTCACTCGTTAAGGTCTGCCTCTGTGCCGGAATCGGCTGGGCGATCGGCACGTGGTTCAACCTCGACAAGACGGCTTTTGCCGTTCTGGTTCTGCAACTGGCGACCCCGGTTGCCGTGACATCCTACCTCCTGGCCGAGAAATACGGCGCCGCTTCCGATGCCGTCGCCGGGCTGGTCGTCGCCTCTACGCTGATGTCCGTCGTGGCGTTGCCACTACTTCTTGCCGTTTTGCTCTGACGTCCCTTGATTTCTTGTTTCCCACGCGCGCCTGTTTCCGCTAGAGTTGCGAAAAACAAATCAAAGCGAGAGGCAGATGAGCAGAACTCTTCGCGCAGTCATGATCATTCTTCTGGTGGCGTCCTGCGGTCAACGGGGCGGCCCGCCGCCCAGCAACCTCGACAACGCCTGCTCGATCATCGAGCAGCGTCCCAATTACCTGCGCGCCTTCAGCGCAACCGAACGCCGCTGGGGCGTTCCGGTCCATGTGCAGATGGCCACGATCCATCAGGAAAGCAGCTTCCGCAGCGATGCGCGTACGCCCTTCCGCTGGACACTGGGCGTGATCCCGATGGGTCGGCAAAGTTCGGCCTTTGGCTACAGCCAGGCGCTCGATGGCACATGGGACGAATACCGGCGGGAAACCCGCCGCTTCGGGGCGCGCCGCGACGACATCTTCGATGCCACGGATTTCATGGGCTGGTACATGACCCAGTCCAACCGCCGCCTTGGCATCCCGCTCAACGACACGCGCAACCAGTATCTCGCCTATCACGAAGGCCGGACCGGCTTTGCGCGCGGCACCTATAACAGCAAACCATGGCTGTTGCGCGTGGCCGACCGGGTCGAGGATCGCTCCCGCATGTACGAAGCGCAATTGCGGGCCTGCAATGGTCGGGGCTTCGGCGTCTTCTGACAACGCCCCCCGGCCCGTTGCCCTCATGACCGCCGTGCCGGCTCTGCCCGGCGCGGCGTTTATCTGTCCTGACGGATTTCCGGGCCTTTGCCGGGAATGACGAACCGATCATTCGCCAACTGCATGCCCGTCCGCAAATCGCCCAGCACGACCGTGGTGCGCCCGCCGCCGCTGTCGTTGATGACCCATTGGCGCAGCTCTATCGGGTCGGCGGTAAACACCAGATCGATACTGCCATATTCGGGATTGTCGGGGTCTTGTGCACGGATCGTGGTGCTTGTGCCGTCGCTCGCATGCCCGGTGACCATGCGCTCCCGCGTCAGATCGACATTCCGCGCCAGAATGATCTTCAGCGGCGTGCGATGCAGCGGATAGGCTTCCGGCCCCGTGTTCGACTTGGGATCGACGATACCCACCGTATCGCCATCCGCCACCACCAGCGTCTGATCGGGCGGATCATATTCGAACCGCACCCGTCCGGGCCGCTTGATATAGATGCGCCCGGTGCTGATCGTGCCGTCATCATTGATCTGCGTGAACGCGCCCTGCGCCGTCTGCAATCCGTTCAGATAGCCCGAGATCGCCCCCAAAGACAGCTTTTCCGCCGCCGCAGGCAGCGCCATCGCCACGCTCAGCGCGATGGATGTCAGTATGGCCAAGGCTTTCATGCGATCACGTTCCTCTCGATCAGACGGGGCATTTCGAGCACCTTCATGCCCTATCACAGCCTGCTATGCGATATCAGGCGCCCCTGACCAAGGATATCTGGCCGGTAAAGACCGTAATCAAGCCCGCAAGGCCCCGTCAACGCGTCCGACGGCATCAACTTGCCGTCAGACGCAGCCGCACCCCGGAAGGTTACTGCTCGGGGACAAGGATTTCGCGCTTGCCCACATGGTTGGCAGGTGTCACGACGCCCTGCTCCTCCATCTGCTCGACCAGCCTTGCCGCCTTGTTATAGCCGATCGCCAGCTTGCGCTGGATATACGAGGTGGAACATTTGCGATCCTTGATGACGATGCCGACCGCCTGATCGTAAAGCGCATCCTCGCCATCCGTGTTGCCGCCGGTGTTCAGCCCCAGCACCGCGTCGATACTGTCGGCGCGATCCTCGTCGGGTCCATCCTGCACACCGTTCACATAGGTCGGCGGGCCATAGGCTTTCAGATGGTTGACCACCTCCTCGACCTCTTCATCGCTGACGAACGGCCCGTGGCAGCGGGTGATCTTGCCACCGCCCGCCATATAAAGCATGTCGCCCATCCCCAGCAGCTGCTCGGCCCCCATCTCACCAAGGATGGTGCGGCTGTCGATCTTGCTGGTGACCTGGAAACTGATCCGCGTCGGGAAGTTCGCCTTGATCGTACCGGTGATGACATCCACCGACGGGCGCTGCGTCGCCATGATAAGGTGAATGCCGCTGGCGCGGGCCATCTGTGCCAGACGCTGGATGCAGGCCTCGATCTCCTTGCCCGCGACCATCATCAGATCGGCCATCTCGTCGACGATCACGACGATATAGGGCATCTTTTCGGGCGCGAATTCCTCGGTCTCGAAAACGGGCTCCCCGGTCTCGTCATCAAAGCCCGTCTGCACCGTGCGGCTGAACAATTCGCCCTTGCGCTGCGCATCCGCCACCCGGCCATTATAGCCGTCGATATTGCGGACCCCCATCTTGGACATCTTGCGATACCGCTCCTCCATCTCGGCCACGACCCATTTCAGGGCGACGACCGCTTTCTTGGGATCGGTCACGACCGGGCTCAGAAGATGCGGAATGCCGTCATAAACGCTCAGTTCCAGCATCTTGGGGTCGATCATGATCAGCCGGCATTCATCCGGCGTCAGCTTGTAAAGCAAGCTCAGGATCATCGTGTTGATCGCCACCGACTTGCCCGACCCCGTCGTGCCCGCGATCAGCAGATGGGGCATCTTGGCCAGGTTCTGCACCACCGGATCGCCGCCGATATCCTTGCCAAGCGCCAGCGGCAGCTTGTGGTTGCCATCGCCATAATCCCGGCTCGACAGGATTTCGCGGAAACTCACCATCTCGCGGTGATCGTTGGGCAGTTCGATCCCGATCACGCTGCGCCCCGGCACCGTCGAAACCCGCGCCGACAGCGCCGACATCGAGCGCGCGATATCATCCGCCAGCCCGATCACCCGGCTCGCCTTCAGACCCGGTGCAGGCTCCAGCTCGTACATGGTCACCACCGGTCCGGGCCGCACACTGACGATCTCGCCCTTGACGCCGTAATCGTCCAGCACGTTCTCCAGCATCCGCGCGTTTTCCTCGAGCGCATCATCGCTCAGATGATGCCGCGTGATGTTCTCGGGACTGGACAGAAGGCTCAGCGGCGGCAGGTCGTAATCGGCCTGCGCGCGCTCCTCGAATTGCAACCGGGGCTGCGCCTCGGCCAAGGCCCGCGTCGAGGGCTGCGGCGCGCGGCGCGGCGCGTGCTGCACGACCTTTTTCGGCTCGGCCACCGGAATCCTCGGCGCCTCCGCGGCCTGATAGCCGCGCTCGGGCTCGGGCAACTCCATCTCCGCCCCATAGGCATCATAGGCATCGTAACCATCATATGCATCGTCCGGCCCATAGGGATCATCCGCCATCACATACGGATCGGCCTGCGGATAGGGATCGGTCGGCATCGCGGCATGGGCGGCGGTCAGCGGCGGCTCGGGCGGCAATCCTCCCGCGCTGCGCGCGGTGTTCAGCACCAAAGGTTCCGGCCCCCGGCCCCGCCCCTTGGTGAGCGGCGCCACCGATGGCACCTGCACCGCAGGGCTCTGACGCACGCGGGTCTTGATGACATCCGCGATCTTGGCGCGGATGCGATCATCCCCCGGCGCGTCCACATCGCCCTCCGGCCCGTAACTCTCGATCAGTTCCGGCTCGGGATCGGCACGCCGCGTCAGCGACGGCAAACGCGACAGCAAGCCCCCCGATTTCTCCTCGGGCGCGGCTGTCCTCGCGCTCAATGGCGGCTCGGCGGCATATGCGGCCGCCGGGCGGCGCACCACCGGCTGAACCGGAATGGCGGCCTCGGCGCGGGCATAGGCATCGGCCTCCGCCTGCTCGGTCGCACGGCGCGCACGCGCATCCGCGGCCTTGTCCTTCAAACCCTGCGCCGCACCAAGCGCCCCCGTGGCGCCGCGCCCCGCCAGCGTCATCAGCCAGGCATAGGTCATGATGACCCCCACCATCAAAAACCGCGCCAGCCGCATCAATTCGCCCCGCGTGAAGCCCAGCACGAAAGCGCCCAGCATGAGCATCCCAAGCCCCAGCACCACTGACAGAAGCTTCAACCCAAGGCTCGCCCCCAGCGGCAGAATGCCCAGCATGGCCCCAAGGATCGTATCCCCGAACAAGCCGCCAAGCCCGAAACTATGGGTCGTGGCCCAGGCGTCGCCCGGCGCCAGCGACGCGGCATAAAGCGACAACAGCGCAATCCAGATCGGCGCAAAGATCAGACGGCCCACCGCGCGCTCCTGCCCGCGATGCAGCACGAATCTCAGCCCCCAGACGCCCAGCACGATCGCCAGCCCCCAGGCCCCCCAGCCCACGATCATGAAAAGCGGCGCCGCGACCGAGGCGCCCATCCGCCCCATCCAGTTCTGCACCGGCGCATCTGTGGCCGACATCCAGCTCGGATCGTCGGGGTGATACGAGGCGATCATCGCCGCTGCCATGGCCCCCAGCACCAACAAGGCAAGCCCCAGCAATTCCTTGCCGCGCTTCTCGATCGCCTCGGCCATGGTGCTGTCAAGCAGCGGGTCGCGCCCACGTGTCTGATATGCCATCTTGTCCCTCGTCCTCACTTCATGCGTAAAGACAGTCGCGCAAGGCACCAAGCCCGCGCGCCATCTCGTCTTTCGGGGCCACAAGCGCGACCCGGATGAATCCCTGTCCCGGATTGTGCCCTGCAACCTCCCGGCTCAGATAGGCACCGGGCAGAACCCTCACGCCGGTCTCGCACCACAGCTTCAGCGCCGCCGCCTCGCCATCCTCGACCGGCAACCACAGGAAAAACCCCGCCTCCGGGCTGACATAGCCGGGCACATCGCCCAGGATACTGTCCGCCAGCGCGTATTTCTCGGCATAAAGCCGGCGGTTTTCCTCGACATGCGCCTCATCGGCCCAGACCCGCTCGGCCACACGCTGCAACGGCAGGGGCAAGGGCGCGCCCGCGTAATTGCGCAACTGCTTGATGCGGGCCATGCTCTGCGGCCCCGCCGCCACGAAGCCCGACCGCAGCCCCGGCAGGTTCGAGCGTTTCGACAGGCTGTGAAAGATCGCCACACGCTCGGGGTCGGCACCCATCACATGGGCCACGTTCAGCGCCCCCGCAGGCGGCGTGCCTCGATAGATTTCCGAATAGCATTCATCGGCGAAAATGCGGAAATCATACCGCTCCGCCAACCCGATCAGATCGCGCCAATAGGCGTCGCTCGCCACAGCCCCCTGCGGGTTCGAGGGCGAACACAGATAAACGACCGCCGTGCGCTCCAGCACTGCCTCGGGCACCGCTCCGAAATCCGGCAGATGCCCGGTCTCGGGCGTGGCCGGCAGCAACACAGGCTCCGCGCCAACACTCAGCGCCGCCACCATGTAGACCTGGTAGAACGGGTTGGGCAACAAGACCACGGGCCGCCCGCCCGCCTTCTCCTCGGGGCACAGCGCCATCATGGCATTGTAAAGCCCCTCGCGCGTGCCGTTCAGCGCCATGACATGCCGCTCGGGCTCCAGCGTCACGCCATAGCGCCGCTGCGTCCAGTCACAGATCGCCTGCCGCAGCTCGATCGTGCCCTCGTTGGGCGGGTAGCGGCCGAACTCATGCGCGTGCTCGGCCACCACATCGCCCACCCAGTCGGGAAAGGGATGCGTCGGCTCGCCGATGGTCATATGCAAGACCGCGCCGCCCGGCGCATGGGCGTCGACCAAGCTCCGCAGGCGCGGAAACGCATAGGCCGGTAGGTTCGAAAACCGCTCGGGAAACATCTGTGACTGCCTCAAGGTTCGGGATCGTTTTGTCCCGTTTGACCTGAATCTACCCAAGCACCCGGCTTGCGTCCAGCAAAACCAATGCCTTGACAGCGTGATTGTGGCATTTTCGCAGACGCCTGCACAGGCATCCGGGTTTCTTCTGGCCGCAAATATCCCGGGGGGGCGGTCAAATCCCACGGATTTGACCTGCGGGGGCAGAGCCCCCACCCCGCTCCGGTTCAGCCCAAAGCCGCCTCTGCCGCCTTGCACAGGCGCAAAAGCCGCTCTTCGCGCATCGGTGCGCCGCACAGCATCACCCCGCAGGAGGGCCGCCCCGCAGGCAGGCTCACCGCCGGAAGCCCCATCAGGTTGCCCACTCGGGTGTTGCGCAATGTCAACAGGTTCTCGGTAACGTAATAGGCATCGTCCTGCATCAGCTTAGCCGCATCGGGCGGCAGGTTGGGCGCCGTGGGCATGATGACCGCATCATATCCCGCCATCCGCGCGTGCCATACGCTCCGCAGTTCCTCGAGCCTGCGCCACGCGGCCACATACGCCGCCGCCGGCACATCTCGTCCGCCCCTGAACCGCTCAAGGATCGGCGCGAACATCTTGTCCGGGGCGGCCTCGATCACCTCCGACCATGTGCCATAGGCCTCCGCCGTGTACAGGACCCCTGACATCGGCATCGCCTCGAGCAGCTCCGGCGCCTCCACCGGCTCGATGATCGCACCTGCCGCCTCCAGCCGGGCAACCGCCGCCTCATAGGCCGCCAGCGGCTCGGGGCGGATGTCGTCCAGCACCACGGTCCGCAGCGCCGCCAGCCGCCGCCCCTTGAGGCTCGCGCCCCGCAGATCGGCAGCACGCCCGTGCCCCTCCAGCGCCGCCAGCATCAGCGCCGCGTCCTCGACCGTGCGCGCAAGCGGCCCCACCGTGTCGAACTTTTCAGCCAGCGGCACGACCCCGTCCAAGGACACCCGGCCAGCGGTGGTCTTGAGCCCCACAAGATCGTTCCATGCGGCGGGAATGCGCACCGACCCGCCCGTGTCGCTGCCGATGCCACAGGCCGCAAGCCCGAAGGCGACGCTGGCCGCGGCCCCCGAGCTTGAGCCGCCGGGCACCGCCTCTGCATCGTTCACGCAAGGCGGCGTCGCCGTCATCGGGTTGAGCCCCAGCCCCGAAAAGGCCAGCTCGCTCATATGCGTCTTGCCCAGACAGACCAGCCCGGCCCTCGTGGCGTTGCGCAGCACCCGCGCATCGCGCTCCGGAACACGGCCCGCCAGCAGGCGCGTGCCCGCCTCGGTGGCCACGCCTGCCGTGTCAAAAAGGTCCTTCCAGCTGATCGGCACCCCGTCGAGCGGCCCCAGCCGCAGGCCTGCCCTCGCCCGATCGGACGCTGCGCGGGCCTCTGCCCGGGCGCGCTCGGCGGTCACGACCGAATAGATGCGGTCGCGCGCGGCATGGCCCTCGATGGCATCGAGATAGGTCTCGGTCAGTGCCACCGGATCGATATCCCCCTTGCCGATACCGCGCCCCAATTCCGCCGCACTCATGCTCAGCCACTCGGTCATCCTGATGCTCCCCGCATTCTTGTGGTCTATCCCTGCGCCGCGACGGTAGCGGCACCGCGGCGCATGGACAATCCCGCGCGAACCGCCATATTGCGCCTCATGATGCATGACACCGATATCGCGATCGTCGGCGGCGGGCTGAACGGCCCGGCCCTCGCCCTTGCCTTGGCGCGCACAGGCCTGTCTGTGACCGTGATCGACGCGCTGCCCGAAACCGTCCGCAAGAACGCCGCCTTCGACGGGCGGTCCTATGCGCTGGCGCTGGCCTCGACCCGGCTTCTGGCCGCCATCGGCATCTGGGACCGGGTCCGCGACAACGCCCAGCCGATGCTCGAGATCAAGGTGAGCGACGGGCGCGCCGGCGAAGGCCCGTCGCCGTTCTTTATGCATTTCGACCATGCCGAGATCGAGGAAGGCCCGATGGGCCATATGCTCGAGGATCGCTTCCTGCGCCGCGCCTTTCTCGAGGCCATGGCCGACCACCCCGGCATCACCCAGATCCGCGACACCGTCGTGGCGCAGCAGGCCGAAGCGCAGGGCGCCAGCCTGACGCTGGCCTCGGGCGATACGGTCCGCACGCGGCTGATCGTCGGCTCGGACGGGCGCGCCTCGGGCACGGCGCGGCGCGCAGGCATCAGGCGCACCGGCTGGGGCTATGGTCAGACCGCTCTTGTGGCCGCCATCGAGCACGAGCTGCCCCATAACGGCATAGCACATCAGTTCTTCATGCCCCCCGGCCCGCTGGCCATCCTGCCGCTGCCGGGCAATGTCAGTTCCATCGTCTGGAGCGAGAGCGACCAGACCGCCCGCGAGTTCCTCGCCCTGGATGACGCGGATTTCCTCAAGGTGCTGCGCCCGCGCTTCGGCGATTTTCTGGGCGACATCCGCCTGCGCGGCAAACGCTACACCTATCCTCTGAACCTGACGCTGGCCAACAGCCTCGTGGCCCCGCGCGTGGCGCTGATCGGTGACGCGGCCCATGGGTTGCACCCGATCGCCGGTCAGGGGCTGAACGCGGGGCTGCGCGATGTCGGCGCCTTGGCGCAGGTGATCGCCGACGCGCGCCACAGGGGCGAGGATTTCGCCGCCCCTGACGTGCTGGCCCGCTACCAGCAATGGCGCCGCTTTGACACCGCGACACTGGCGCTGGTGACCGATGCCACCAACCGGCTGTTTTCCAACGACAACCCGCTCCTGCGTCTGGGGCGCGATCTGGGCATGGGCGCGCTCAACGCATGGCCCAAACTGCGCCGCGGCTTCATCCGCGAGGCCGCGGGGCTGACCGGCGATCTGCCGGACCTGATGAAAGGCTGAAGGGCAACCGGCGGCGGGGGCAAGCCCCCGCCGTTGAAATCCGGATAGGATATTTCAGGCCAGAAGAAGCGACAGGCTCAGTCGCGCATGAGCGTGAAGATGCGGATCACCGTATCGCCATGGCGCCGCTCGTCCTGCAGAGCAAGGCCAGCGGGCGGCGTGATGGCGGCACTTTCCTCCCAGACGATCAACGCGCCCGGCGCGATCCAGCCCGCCTCCAGCGCCGCTGCAAGCGCCGCCTCGCCCAGAGCCTTGCCATAGGGCGGATCGAGAAACACCAGCGTCGCCGCCTGATCCGGACAGGTGCCGATCTTGCGCGCGTCGCGCTGCAGGATGCGCGCCCGGTCCGCGACATCGCACAGCGCGATATTCTGGCGCAAGAGGCCCAGCGCCGTGCGCCCGTTTTCCACGAAGACAGCGCTTGCCGCGCCGCGCGACAGCGCCTCTAGCCCCAGAGCCCCGGTCCCGGCAAAAAGATCGAGCACAACCGCTCCCGAGCAGGGATCGTCGAACCGGCTGGTGAGCACGTTGAACAGGCTTTCGCGGACCCTGTCGGCCGTAGGGCGCAGATGCGCGCCCGCGTCGCCCTTGCCCACACTGGCCAGCCGTCGGCCCCGGAATGCGCCCGCGATGATCCTCACGCGCTCAGCAACGCCTTGAGGTCGGTGGCAGGATCGGCCACGCGCGCAGGATCGGCCGATTTGCCCGCATCGATCAGCCGCTTGCCCACCATATAGGCGCGCGGCTCGTTCATCGCGTCGACCGCCAAAAGCCGGTCGCCCTTGTAATACCAGAACGACACATGCCCCGCGCCATCGCCCGGCCGCGTGACGATCCGGTCATAGCCGGTGTTCAGCCCGGCGATCTGCAGCTTGACGTCATACTGATCCGACCAGAACCACGGCTGCGGCACATAGGGCGTCTCGGCGCCAAGGATGTTGGCCGCGACGCATTCGGCCATGTCGATCGCATTTGGCACGCTTTCCAGCCGGAGGCGCCCGCCCTCATGCGGGAACGACGCGCAATCGCCCGCCGCCCAGATATGCGGATCGCTGCTGCGCCCGAACGCATCGGTGCGGATGCCGTTCTCGATCTCGAGCCCCGCCATTTCGGCCAGTTCCGTTGCTGGCGTGATGCCCACCCCCACGATCACGAAATCCACGTCAAGCTCGCTGCCGTCGCTCAGCCGCGCCGCGGTCACACGGGTTTCGCCCAGCAAGGTCTCAAGCCCGATCCCTTCGCGGAGATCGACCCCGTGCGCGCGGTGCAGCGCGCGGAAATACTCCGAGGTTTCCGGCGCGGCCACCCGTTGCAGGATGCGCGCGCCCATTTCAACCAGCGTCACCTTCAGGCCCCGACTCGCCGCCACCGCAGCCGCCTCGAGCCCGATATAGCCGCCACCGACGATCAGCACGTGGCGGCCTGCCACGAATTCGGGCGCCATGCTGTCGACATCCTTGAGATCGCGCACCACATGGACCCCTTCGAGATCCCCGCCGATACGGCCCGGCAGGCGGCGCGGCACCGAGCCTGTCGTGAGCACCAGATCATCATAGCCTATGGTCTGCCCACCTGCGATCACCACCCGGTCCTTGCGGTCGATCGCCGTCACGCTGCAATTGAGATGCAAGGCGATATCCGCCTCGGCGTAATAGCTCTCGGGTCGCAGAAAGAGCCGCTCGAGCGCCATCTCGCCCAGCAGGTATTTCTTGCTGAGCGGTGGGCGCTGATAGGGCGGCACGGCTTCCTCGCCGATCAGGGTGATCGGGCCGTCATGCCCAAGGGCGCGCAGTTTAGCCGCACAGGACGCCCCCGCCTGCCCTGCCCCGATCACAACGATACCGGCCATCTTGAATCTCCTGATTTTTCATGGTCACCCGATCCTGCTACCCTATAACCAGCTTCAGTCGAAACGCAATTCACAGACAGGGACGAACCATGACAATTTCCAAAGGCGACAAACTCCCCGACGCGACACTTCTTCAGATGGGCGAGAACGGCCCCGAGAGCGTGACGCTGTCCGACAAGACCGCGGGCCGCAAGGTGGTGATCTTCGCCGTGCCGGGCGCCTTTACGCCGACATGCCATTCCGCGCATGTGCCCAGCTTCATGCGCACCAAGGACCAGTTCGCCGAAAAGGGCGTGGACGAGATCATCTGCATTTCGGTCAATGACCCGTTCGTGATGCGCGCCTGGGGCAAGGACACCGGCGCGGCGGATGCCGGGATCACCATGCTGGGCGATCCCGATTCGGCCTTCACCAAAGCCGTCGGCATGGATTTCGACGCGCCGCCCGCAGGCCTCGTGGCGCGCTCGAAGCGCTACGCGATGCTGGTCGAGGATGGGACCGTGACCGTGCTGCATCAAGAAGAAAGCCCCGGCACCTGTGAGGTCAGCGGCGGCGAAGCGATGCTTGCGGCGCTGTAAGACCGGGCTGTCAAAACCCGATGGTGTCGACCGGCGGCTCTTGGGCCGCCGGTTTCGTTTTTGCCGCCCAAGGCGTTAGTTGTGTACGGAATGGACACAAATCCATGTGACGCTTGCGAGATTTGTACAAAACCCGCGTAGGTTTCGTACGGATCGTACCGATCTCACCCCTGGCCAGCCAGCAGGTCGAACTTGCGCGCCAGCTTGACATCCAGCGCGCTCAGACCGCCCACATCATGCGTCGTCAGGGTAACGTCGACCTTGTTGTAGACATTGAACCATTCGGGATGGTGATTCCACTTCTCGGCCCAGATGGCGGCGCGGGTCATGAAACCGAACGCTTCGGTGAAGTCACTGAATTTATAGGTTTTTGTCATGGCATCCCGGGTATCATCCAGGCTCCAGCCCGCCTCCAGAAGGGGGCGCAGGGTGGTGTCTCGAGCCGTCTCGCTGAGTTTCTCTGTCATTGGTGCTCCTCCACTTCGGTTTTCTTGAATGGTCCAAAACTCGTAAGAATTTCAATGTCTTCCTCGACAGCGGCGCGTTCCGCCTCAAGGTAACGGTCAATCGCCGCGCGCAATCCGGGATCGTTGATCCAGTGCAGCGAATGGGTCGGCGTCGGCAGGTAGCCGCGGGCCAGCTTGTGTTCCCCCTGGGCTCCGGCCTCGACGGTTTTCAAGCCATGGGCAATCGAAAAATCCATTGCCTGATAATAACATAGCTCGAAATGCAGGCAGGGGTGATGCTCGGAACAGCCCCAGTACCGCCCATAAAGCCGGTCCCGACCGATGAGGTTCATCGCCCCTGCTACCGGCCTTCCATCGCGTTCAGCCAGCACCAGAAGGATGTCATCGCGCAAATCCCGGTGGGCGATATCAAAGAAGGCCCGCGTGAGATAGGGCATCCCCCATTTGCGCGCGCCGGTGTCCTGATAGAATTGCCAGATCGCGTCCCAATGGTGCCTTTCGATGGCATCCCCGGTCAACTGTTTGATTTCACCTCCGAATTCCTGCGCAACGCGCCGCTCTTTTCGGATGGTCTTGCGCTTGCGCGAGCTGAGCGAGTCCAGAAACCCTTCGAAATCCGGGTAGGTGCGGTTGACCCAGTGGTATTGCTGCGTGCGCCGGGGCATCAGGCCCATGGCGGCGCCGGCGTCGAGTTCCTCTTGGTTGCAAAAGGTCACGTGAAGCGAGGAAAGCCCATTGTTTTCCGCAAGTTGCACGGCCCCCTGCACCAGCGCGGCACGGCCCTGCTGCTCGAAACCGGGCCGGGTCAGGAAGCGCCGACCGGTGACCGGGGTAAACGGAACCGCGATTTGCAGCTTGGGGTAATAGCGCCCGCCCGCCCGTTCATAGGCATGGCCCCAATTATGGTCGAAGATATATTCGCCCTGACTGTGGGACTTGAGAAATAGTGGCGCAACTCCAATGGTTTGGCCGTCGCTATCGGCGGTCATGTAATGGGGCGTCCAGCCGGTTCCCGTACCCACCGACCGGCTGTCTTCGAGCGCCTTGAGGAAGCGATATGTGGTGAACGGATCAAAGGGCCTGCCGCCATCCGCCGCTTCGGGACAGGCGCAGGCATCCCAGACCTCGGCATCGATCTGCGCAAGGCTATGGTGGATTGTGATCTCGACCTGATGCTCTGCCATGACCGTTCGCTCTGTGACCCTTGTCTGCAATCTGTGGCCGGCGCGTTGCGGATCAAGATGGAATTTCAGGCAAATAGCCCTCAAACGTGATGTTGTCGGCCACCTTGCGCGCCTGTGTTTCTTCGGCGCCGGAACGAACGGTCCAGCACAGGACAGCCGCGCCCGCCGCCTTGAGCTCCGCCACCCTCGGCTGATCCAGACCTTTCGCGGAATGGCTGATGAAGCTGGCGTCCACGCGGTCATAGTCCGGGATATCGCGCAGCCGGTGCCGCACCCCGCGCCTGAGCAGGGGCCAGTCGATACGGCGATACCGGCAGGTGACCAGCCCACGCGGCACATCGGGCACCAGATCGCGCAGCAGGGCCACACAATGCGGATTGAACGACATCAGCGCAACAGGCCCTTCATATCCCTGCAGGTCTCTTGCAACAGCCTGCTCAAGCTGCCCATCGGTTTCACCCATCTGACCATGCTGATCCTTGAGTTCCACCAGCAAAGGCACCCGCCCCGCGACATGATCGAGCAGGCTTGAGAATGTCGGAATGCCCGCAGTACCGCCAAGCAGCGGCATGGCGGTCAGGTCCTGCGCTGTTCTTTGGCGGATCGGCCCCTTGGTGCCAGTCAGCCGGGTCAGGTCGTAATCATGAAAGACCATGGCACGGGCATCGGAGGAAAGCTGCAGGTCGATCTCGATCCCGTAGCCGGCCTCAATCGCGGCACTGACAGCCTCGACCGAGTTTTCCGGCCGCCCGGATCGCACATCATGCAATCCGCGATGGGCCATGGGCAGGCGGCGGAAAAGTTCGGGAAGAGTGCTCATCCGATCTGGAATATCCCTTCGATTTCAACAGCTACGCCAAAAGGCAGAGCCGCTGCCGACACCGCCGAACGTGAATGCTTGCCCGCATCCCCAAGCGCTGCACCAATGAAATCCGAGGCACCGTTGATGACCTGCGACTGTTCGGTGTACTCCGGGGTGGAGTTGACGAAACCGGTGAGTTTGACCACCCGCTTCAACCGGTCCAGATCACCACCGCACGCCGCCTTGACCTGCGCCAGCAGCGCGATGGCGCAAACCTTGGCAGCCTCGGCGCCTGCTGCCGTGTCCATGTCCTGCCCGAGCTTTCCGGTGATCAACATGTCACCGTCCTTGGAAATCTGGCCGGACACGAACAGCATGTCGCCCACCTGCACATAAGGGACATAATTGGCCGCCGGCGCCGGAGCGTCTGGCAATGTCACGCCAAGCTCGGCCAGTTTCGCTTCGAATGTTCCCATAGTCATGTCCTCGCTTGTTCAGGTTTCGCCGGACGCTAGCCCGTGAACCGCAGGAAGGAAATCAAAAAAATGCCCTCAAAAAGGGCGCAGCCAGCGGAAATACCGCTCAATCCGAGACAGGATGTTGTCACTTGATTGCAACAACAAAAATGACTCGCTTTACTGCTTTATGGGCATCATGCTTGGATGCGTTATGTACGCCCTACGTTGCATTTGAATTGGTCTTATCCTTGTCTGCTGCCCTGACCCTGATATCCCGTCCTTTCCGACTGGCTCCCGCACTGGGAGCTTTGCTGCTTATGGCTGCTTGCGCGGCACCTGGCCCCGGACATTCACCCGAAGAGCCGTTCGATCCTTATGAACCGACGAATCGCAAGATCCATGAATTCAACAGATCGCTCGACCGCGCGGTGATCCGTCCGGCGGGGCGGGGGTATTCCAACTTTCTTCCGGACGATATCGAAACGCTGATCGGGCGTTTCGCCTTCAATCTTTCGCTGCCGGGATCCATTGTTAACAATATCTTGCAGGGCAATGGCCGGGGCGCGACCGAGGACACCTATCGGTTCGTGGTGAACTCGACCATGGGGCTTGGCGGGTTCTTCGATCCAGCAACCGAAATTGGCATGCCCGAAGCGACAGACGCCGATTTCGGCGAGACGCTGTATGTCTGGGGCGTGCGCGAAGGCGGCTATGTGGAGTTGCCGCTGCTTGGTCCATCGACCGAACGGGCGGCATGGGGCAAGGTCGTGGATGTCTTCACCAACCCCCTGACCTATGCACTGGACTCCCCAGAAAACTATTACGGAACAGTGGCTTCGGTATCGTCGCGGCTGAGTGACCGGGGGCGGTTCTCGGATACGATCGATTCCATTCTTTACGAGAGTGCGGACAGCTACGCACAGGCCCGATCACTTTATCTTCAGAATCGAAGGTTCGAACTGGGCCAGGGCCGGGAGGGTTCTTATCTGGACCCCTATGATGCAACATACGGAACAGCGGATGATCCGTACGACCTGCCGACCGGAAGTTATGGGGACCCTTATGATGAATGATCTATCGAGACGCGATTTTATCGTTTCAGGTCTTGCACTTACGGGGCTTGTGACCGCACCCGGCGCGGCGCTTGCGCTGACCGACGCCAAGGCCAAGGCGCTGGTGGATCAGGTGGTCAACGAGATCAACCGCGTGATCAGCTCGGGCAAGCCTGTGGGCGCGATGATCAGCGACTTCGAGCGCATTTTCTCGCGCTATGCGGATGTGAACATCATCGCGCAATCGACGCTCGGACCGGATTCGCGGCGGCTGAGCTCGGGGCAGATGCGGGCGTTCGTGGATGCCTTCCGCGGCTACATTGCGCGGAAATATGGCAAGCGTTTCAATGAGTTCGTCGGGGGCCGGATCGAGGTCAAGGGCGTGCGTCAGGTCAAGTCCTGGCACGAGGTCGCCTCGACCGTCTATCTGCGTGGCGAGGCGCCTTTCGAGGTACGTTTCCTGGTGTCGGACCGGTCTGGACAAGATCTTTTCTTCGATATGGTGATCGAAGGGATCAGCCTGCGTCTGAGCGAACGGACCGAGATCGGCGCGATGCTGGACCGCCGCCGGGGCGATATCGACGGGCTAATTCAAGACCTGCGCAGCGCCGGATAGGTCCGTACGAACCGTACCAAACCTACGCGCGTTTAGGACGAAGAACCGCTCCGAAACCCGAATTTGTGTCCACAAGTCCTTCAGCGCCGGATTATCCGGGCTGTAGAGACACCAGATTCATTGCGCGCCGAACAGACCGCGCAGCAGATTTTCGATCGCGTTGCCGCCTTGAGGCTCTCGGCGGACCGGCTGGGAGGGGACCGGTTTGGGAGCGGGGCGCAGCATGGGCAGCGGGCGCGGTTCGACCCCCTCGTGGACCCGCAGCATCGTCTCGTGCCAGATTTCAGCCGGAAGCCCGCTTCCGGTGACACCGGTCAGCGGCGTGTTGTCGTCATAGCCCATCCAGACCCCAGCGACATAATCTGCGGTGAAGCCAAGGAACCAGGCGTCGCGCGCGGCCTGGGTCGTGCCCGTCTTGCCCGCCACTTCGCGGTCGGGAAGTTTTGCGCGCCCGCCGGTGCCGCTTTGGACCACCTGATGCATCATCCAGATCAGTTCGCGGGCGGCGTCTTCCTGAATGACGCGCTCGCGGATGCCGCCCGTGGTTCCCATCAGCGATTCCTCGTCGCCCAGTAGGCGCAAGTCGACCAGACCATAGGGCGTGACCGACGAGCCGCCGTTCAGGATGCCAGCATAGGCGCCGGTCATTTCGATCAACGTGCTTTCCGACGTGCCGAGCGCGAGTGCCGGACCTGCGTCCAGATCGCTTTCGATCCCGAAATCGCTGGCCACCTTGCGCACCAGATCGCGCCCCACACTTTCCGAGATTTTGACCGCGGGAATGTTGAGCGAGTTCTTGAGCGCGTCAGTCAGCGTGACGCGGCCGTAATAGTTGCGGGTGTAGTTTGCCGGGCACCAGCGACCTGAGCCGGGGACATCGAGGCAGAAGGGTTCATCCACCACCGTCGAATCATGCGTGTAGCCCAATTCGAGCGCTGTGGCATAGATGAAGGGCTTGAAAGCCGAGCCGGTCTGGCGCTTGGCTTGCGTGGCGCGGTTGAAGGCGCCGGTGACGCGGGTCTTGCGGCCGCCCACCATGGCCCGCACCGCGCCATCGGCAGACATCACCACGATCGCGGCCTGCGCCTTGGAGCCTTCGCGCACCTTGTTTTCGAAGATGTAGCTGAGCGCCTCTTCGGCGGCGGTCTGCATGCGTTGATCGAGCGTGGTGCGGATAATCACGTCTTCGGTGGTGTCGCGGGTGAAGAATTCCGGCCCTGACGACATTACCCAATCGGCGAAATAGCCGCCCGCCTGCCGTTCGGCGGCTTCGCTGAGTTCGGCGGGTTGGGCCAGCGCAGTGGCCGCGTCAGAGGCCGAGATATACCCCTGATCGCGCATCAGCCGCACCACGACCGAGGCGCGGTTCTGCGAGCGCTCCAGATTGGCGGTCGGCGCAAGGGTGGAGGGCGCGGTCAGAAGACCCGCCAGCATCGCGCCTTCGGAAATCGACAATTGCGCCGCGCCCTTGCCGAAAAACCTCTGGGACGCGGCCTCGGCGCCGTAAGCCCCGCCGCCCAGATAGGCCCGGTTGAGATAGATCGAGAGGATCTCGTCCTTGGTATACTTGGCCTCCATCGCCATCGCATAGACCGCTTCCTTGAGCTTGCGCGCAAGCGAGGTGCGGCGGCAGTCGCGGATATAGGCGGCTTCGCTTTCCCATTGGGTGCGGTCGTATTTGACCCCGAAGCAAAGCAGTTTCGCGGCCTGTTGCGTGATGGTCGAGCCGCCATGGCCCTGAAGCGGGCCGCGCCCTTCGCTCAGGTTGATTCGGATGGCGCTGGCAATGCCGATGGGATCGACGCCGGGATGCATGTAGAAGCGCTTGTCCTCGGTGGCGATGACGGCATTCTTGAGATGCGAGCTGACGGTGTCGGCAGTGACCACGCCACCGAACTGATCGCCCCGCCACGCAAAGACATCGCCTTCGCGGTCCAGAAGCGTGACCGAGCCGCGCGCACGCCCGTCGAGGAATTCATCGACCTCGGGCAAGGTGGTGTAGGTATAGCCCACGGCGAGGCCGACAATCAGCAAAACAACGGCGCCAAGCCGCCAGCCGATGCCCCAGACCAGCCGGAACACCCAGGAAAAAACGCCCGAGACAAAGCGCACGATCGGATTGCGCGACCGCGATTTGCGGGGCCGCGCCACGCGCTTGGGCGAGGGTTTGCGCGGCTTGGCGCCCGAGGACGCCTTGGGCGCGCCATAGCGCTTGTCCGCCACGAGACGGGGTTTCTTGCGACCTGAATTACTCATGTGGGTCCTGCCCGGGACTTGTCTGTTTTGGGGATATTATACCGTTGCAAAACAAAAGTAGACCCCTGCCGAACAGCGGTGCCGTCTTCCATGTATGATTATATTTTGAGCATTTTAATATTATTGCACATTATTTAATCAATTACCCCTGAGAAGTAACGATCTTTCCGCAGAGTCGCCTTCCGGATTCGAGATTCACGGCATTTGCTGCAAGTGCAAACCGCACAGGGTGAACGTAACCGAAAGGGACACCAGTGAAACTCATCATTGCGACAATCAAACCGTTCAAGCTGGAGGAGGTCCGCGAGGCGCTGACCGAGATCGGCGTACGCGGGATGATGGTGACGGAAATCAAGGGCTTCGGCTCGCAGTCGGGTCATACGGAAATCTATCGCGGCGCCGAATACGCCGTGAATTTCGTGCCCAAGGTCAAACTTGAAATCGCGGTCTCGGCGTCGATGGCGGATCAGGTGATCGAGACGATCACGAATACGGCCCGGACCGGCAAGATCGGCGACGGCAAGATTTTCGTTCTCGACATCCAGCAGGCCGTGCGCGTGCGCACCGGCGAAACCAACGAAGACGCGCTTTGAGACGCGTGGGGGAAAGGATAATGGACATGAAACGATATACGAAGGCCGGCCTTGCGGCTGCGGCTTTGACCGTACTGCCGTCGCTGGCGCTTGCGCAGGACGCGGCACCCAGCTTCGACGAGATCGGCCCCTACATCATGACAACCCTGCTGTTCTGCATGGCGGGCTTTCTGGTCTTCTTCATGGCCGCGGGCTTTGCGATGCTCGAAGGCGGGCTGGTGCGGTCGAAGAACGTCACCATGCAGATGACGAAGAACATCGCGCTCTATTCCTTTGCGGCGATCATGTACTGGCTCATCGGCTTCAACCTGATGTATCCGGGCGATGGCTGGATGGTTGCAGGCTGGGTCGGGCCGTTCTTCTCGACCACGGTTCTGGATCCGGTGGGTGTCGCGGCTGCCGATGCGGCGCTGGACTATGCCTCGGTCGGGTCGGATTTCTTCTTCCAGCTGGTGTTCGTCGCCGCCACCGCCTCGATCGTGTCGGGCGCGCTGGCCGAGCGGATCAAGCTGTGGCCTTTCCTGATCTTCGTGATCCTGCTGACCGGCGTGATGTACCCGATCTCGGGCTCGTGGCAGTGGGGCGGCGGCTGGCTGTCGGAAGCCGGGTTCTCGGACTTCGCAGGCTCGACTGTCGTGCACTCGGTGGGTGGCTGGGCCGCTCTGGCGGGCGCCATCGTGCTGGGACCGCGTCTTGGCAAGTACAGCAAGGACGGCAAGGTCAACCCGATGCCGGGTTCCAACCTCGCGCTGGCCACTCTGGGCACGTTCATCCTGTGGCTGGGCTGGTTCGGGTTCAATGGCGGCTCGCAGCTTGCCATGGGCACCGTGGGTGACGTGTCCGACGTGTCGCGCATCTTCGCCAACACCAACATGGCGGCTGCGGCCGGTGCGGTGACCGCGCTGATCCTGACGCAGGTTCTCTACAAGAAGCCCGACCTCACCATGGTGCTCAACGGCGCGCTGGCTGGTCTGGTGTCGATCACGGCCGAGCCTCTGGCGCCCACCCTGTTCGGTGCGCTGTGGATCGGTGCCATCGGTGGTGTGATCGTGGTCTTCACGGTGCCGCTGCTGGACAAGCTGAAGATCGACGACGTTGTCGGCGCGATCCCGGTGCACCTGTTCGCAGGTATCTGGGGCACGATCGCGGTGATCTTCTACGGCGACGCGAGCCTTGGCACGCAGCTGATGGGCATCATCGCCTATGGTGTGTTCACCTTCGTCGGCAGCCTGATCCTGTGGTTCATCCTCAAGGCCGTGATGGGCATTCGCGTCACCGAAGAAGCCGAGATCAACGGTCTGGACAAGGACGAACTGGGGATGGAAGCCTATCCCGAATTCTCGAAAGGCTGATATCCTTCCGATCAGCGACTTGCGAGAGAGAGATCCCGGGCGTCAGCGCCCGGGATTTTTCGTTGTCTGACGACGAAGCGATCAGCCGTTGACGCGCTGTGGCGCGCCGGTGGCCATGTTGGTGCCGATGAAGGGCAGCCCCGCCTGTTTCCAAGCGGCGAACCCGCCTTCCATATGGGCGATCCGGTCGATCCCGGCGCCGAGAGCCGCCCGCGCCACCTTGTCCGAGCGTATGCCCGAGCCACAGTGAAACACGATCTTCTTGTCGCTCTGTCCCGGCAGCTTGTCGGCGTTGAAGAACGGCAAGGGCAGAAGCAGCGCGCCTTCGATATGCTCGAACATGTATTCCTGCGGCGTGCGCACATCAATCAGCACGATCTCGTTGCGCACCCAGGCCTGCGCCACCTCGTCGACGGTCCAAACCTGCAATTCGGCGGAACCTATGGTTTCGGTTTTCATTCTTGGTCCTTTCGGGTCTCAGAAACGGTTTGCGGGGATCTTGAAGTAGCGATACCCGTCGCCTTCGGGATCGGGCAGGCGACCGCCGCGCAGGTTGACCTGCAAGGCGTAGAGCATCCTGTCCGGCAGGCCGAGCGTGGCGTCGCGATCATTGCGAAGCCGGGTGAAGGCTTCACGCGTTGCCTTGCCCCCGACATGCGGATTTTCGGCCTTGTGGCTGGCCACGGTCGCTTCCCAGGCAGGCTCTGTGCGATCCCGACGGGCGGGTAATCATGGCCGATGAAGAGCCGTGTCTGATCGGGCAGCGCCAGGATCGCCTGCAGGCTGTCGTAAAGCTCGTTCGACGATCCGCCGGGGAAATCCGCACGAGAGGTGCCGACATCCACATGCATCAGCGTGTCATGCACGAAAGCCGCGTCATCGCCCACCACATAGGTGATCGAGCCAAGCGTATGCCCCGGCGAGAGCATCACCCGCACATCCAGATTGCCCAGCTTGAAGGTGTCGCCATCCTCGAACAGGCGGTCGAAATCGCGGTCGGGATCGAAAGCGCCGGGGGTGTTGTAGATCTTTCCCCAAAGCCGGGCGATGTCGCGCACACGTGCGCCGATGGCGGCGGGCGCGCCAAGCTGTTCCTTGAGCCAGGCCGAAGCCATGAGGTGATCGGCATGCGGGTGCGTATCGAGAATCCACTCGACCTCCAGCCCTTCGCTGCGGACGAAATCCACGATCTCCTGCGCCGAGTCGTGGCGCGTGCGGGCCTCGGCCGGGTCGAAATCAAGCACCACGTCGATCAGGGCGGCCTTCTTGGTGCTGTCATCCGCAACGACATACTGGATCGATCCGGTGGCGGGATCGTGAAACCCGGTCACGGTGGGTGACTGTGCGCCCGTGCCCGGGCTGGTGCGGCTGAACATCGGCATGTCCTCCATTTGGTTGACTGAATGGTCATCAAACAACTTTGCATTCACATAATTGAATACAATAGCATTCCAACCCGCAACGTGGGTCTTTTTCGACCACCGCGGCAGACCCAAGAGTGATCTGGCAGAATCGGCGCCACCCATGCTAGGTATTGGGGCATGAACACAGTCAGCCCCAATATGAGCCAATCGCAGCCGGTGATCCGGCAGCTGGACGACGCGGCGATCAACCGCATCGCGGCGGGCGAGGTTGTGGAAAGACCGGCCTCGGCGGTCAAGGAACTGGTGGAAAACGCGCTGGACGCAGGCGCGCGGCGAATCGACGTGGCCTATGCGGATGGTGGCAAGACACTGATCCGGGTGACAGATGATGGCTGCGGAATCGCGCCTGACAGTCTGGCGCTTGCGCTGTCGCGGCACGCCACATCGAAGATCGACGGCTCGGACCTGCTCAACATCCACACGTTCGGGTTTCGCGGCGAAGCGCTGCCCAGCCTTGGGGCGGTGGGGCGCCTGACGATCACCTCGCGCGCGCGGGGTCACGAGGCCGCCGAGATCGCCGTCAGCGGCGGACAGATGGGCAAGGTGAAGCCCGCGGCGTTGAATGGCGGCACGATCGTCACGCTGCGCGATCTGTTTCATGCCACGCCTGCGCGGCTGAAATTCATGCGCTCGGATCGGGCCGAGGCCCAGGCCATCGGCGATATCGTGAGACGGCTGGCGATGGCCGAGCCCTTCGTGGGCTTTACCCTGCGCGATGTGTCGGGCGGCGGCGAGGGGCGGATGGTGTTTCGCGCCGATGCCGAAACGGGCGATATGTTCGATGCGCTGCATGGCCGGCTGGGGCGGATATTGGGCAGCGATTTCGCGGATAACGCTCTGAGGATCGACGCCACGCGCGACGGGCTGCGGATGACGGGCTATGCCGCGCTGCCCACCTATTCGCGGGGATCGGCGGTGGCGCAATACCTGTTCGTGAATGGCAGGCCGGTGCGCGACCGGATGATGATCGGCGCGCTGCGCGCGGCGTATATGGATGTGCTGAGCCGGGATCGGCACCCGGCGGCGGCGCTGTTTGTCGAGTGCGATCCGATGCTGGTGGATGTGAACGTGCATCCTGCGAAATCCGAGGTACGGTTCCGCGATCCGGGTCTGGCGCGCGGGCTGATCGTGTCGGGGCTGCGTCATGCGCTGGCAGAAGCAGGGCATCGCGCCTCGAGCACGGTGGCGGGCGCCACGCTTGGCGCGATGCGGCCCGAACCCGCAGGGCCGGCGCGGGTCTATCAGATGGACCGCCCGTCGGCACAGGCGCGCGTCGCGGCCTATCAGGCGCAAGCGCCGGGCTTTGCCGAGATGGCGGGCGCATTCAGCGCGCGGGTCGAGCCATTGAGCGATCCCGCCGACGAGACCGCGACCGATGACGTGCCCCCCGAGGCGCTGCCGCTTGGCGCGGCGCGCGCGCAGCTGCATGAAAATTACATCCTTGCGCAGACGACGGACGGGATCGTGATCGTCGATGCCCATGCCGCGCATGAGCGGATCGTCTATGAAAAGCTCAAGCGGCAGATGGCCGAGACCGGCGTGGCCAGTCAGGCGCTCTTGATCCCCGAGATCGTCGAGATGTCGGCCGAGGATGCCGCGAGCCTGCTGGAGCTGGCCGAGGATCTGGCGCGTCTGGGGCTGGTGATCGAGCCGTTCGGCGGCGGGGCGGTGGCGGTGCGCGAAACGCCCGCGATCCTTGGGGCCTGCGATGCGCGGGCGATGCTGCTGGATATCCTCGATGAGCTGGCCGATCAGGGCGACAGCGGATCGGTGCAGGCCCGGATCGAGGCGATCCTGAGCCGGGTCGCCTGTCACGGATCGGTGCGCAGCGGGCGGCGGCTGCGGGCCGAGGAGATGAACGCCCTGCTGCGCGAGATGGAAGCAACGCCCCATTCGGGACAGTGCAACCATGGCCGGCCCACCTATGTGGATCTCAAGCTGGCCGATATCGAGAGGCTGTTCGGACGCACATGATCCAGATCGGCGAGACACGCTATGCTTTCGATGATCCCGTGGTGCTGGCGGCTATGGCGGCGGCCGGGCTGATCGGGCTGGTGCTGATCCTGCTGATGATGGCCGTCCGAACGGCGGCGCGCACGGCACGGATGACCGAACCGCTGGCGCAGCAAGTGGGCCAGCTGGGGCAGAACGTGCAGATGCTGAGCCAGGGGCAACAGCAGCTTGCGGGCGGGTTGAACCATGTGTCCGAGGCACAGGCGGCGGCGCAGTCGCATCTGCTGCAGCTGATGGAAAAGCGGTTGTCGGACGTGTCGGGGCAGATGGCCGAGAACCTGCAAGGCTCGGCGCGGCGCACGGCGCAATCGCTGGGGGATCTGCAGCAACGGCTGATGGCGATCGACAAGGCGCAGGAGAACATCACCAAGCTGTCGGGCGATGTGCTGAGCCTGCAGGATATCCTGTCGAACAAGCAGACGCGCGGCGCGTTCGGGGAAATCCAGCTGCATGACATCGTGACCAAGGCGCTGCCCTCGGACAGCTACACGTTGCAGGCGACATTGAGCAACGGGCGGCGGGCGGATTGCCTGATCCATCTGCCCAACCCGCCGGGGCCGATCTGCATCGACAGCAAGTTCCCGCTGGAGGCCTATGAGGCGCTGCGCCGGGCCAAGACCGATTGGGAGGTGAACGAGGCCGCCAAGTTCCTGCGCGTCTCGGTGCGCAAGCACCTGCGGGACATTGCCGAGAAATACATCCTCGATGGCGAGACGGCGGATGGGGCGCTGATGTTCCTGCCCTCCGAGGCGGTCTATGCCGAGTTGCACGCCAATTTCCCCGAACTGGTGCGCGAGGGCTTTGACAAGCGGGTGTGGATCGTGTCGCCGACCACCTGCATGGCGACGCTGAACACGATGCGCGCGATCCTCAAGGACGCGCGGATGCGCGAACAGGCCGGGGCGATCCGGCGCGAATTGGGGCTGCTTTTCGGGGATGTGGAACGGCTGGGGACGCGGGTGGAGAACCTCGACCGGCATTTCAGCCAGGCCGCCAAGGATATCAGCGAGATCAAGATCTCGGCCGACAAGGCCGGCCGCCGCGCCCGCCACCTGGACAATTTCGACTTCGAGGAGTTGGCCCCCGAGACAGACCCGACGATCGTTTCCCTGCCCAAGGGGGGGTGATTTGGCGGGGGTACTGATGGCAGAGGTGGGTGGGGAGTGGATGGCCGGGTGCGATCGGCACAAAGAGCGGCTAAGCGGAGAGTTTCGGGTGCGAAACGACGTGACCGCGATGCGCAATTATGACTAGACAAAGCCAAGGACCTAACACTGTGATGCCTCTTGTTCCATCCGGTATCTTCTGACTTAGTGAAGACATCGAGGTGCTACCAGCCCAGCAACGGCGCCCATTTCTTCATGTTTCACTTCGGGAGGCGATAGATGGTTGATTTTGTTTTCGATGTTTTTGTCCCAAATGGAACACCTACGCATACTTACGTTACGAGAGGCGAAGAAAAGAACGAAGAAAAGCTTACTGCTGCTCTCGACATGCCGAAAATGGTGATCTCCATATCTGGCCCATCCAAGACAGGTAAGACTGCCTTGGTCGACACTCTCCTAACAGCAGACCGGATAATCCCCGTGACGGGCCACTCGCTGCGCTCCTCAAACGACCTCTGGCAATCAGTTATGCGATGGATCGGTGGCCCGGAGGAAATCGAAAAGATCAAAGAGAGGGTCCTTAAAGCAGGCGCTGCAGGCAAAACAAGTGCCGAAGCGGGAATCATCTTCGCCAAAGGAAAGGCTGAGGGGCAATTAAACGGTGGCATTGAATTCACGACAGCGACGTCAGAGAAACATGGCATTGAGTTCTTTGAGGCTGTTGTGAACGAACTCAGCGGAAGCGATTTTGTCGTATTCTTGGATGACTTTCACTATATTGCAGAAGAGGCGCAGGTCGACATTGCCAAGTCCATCAAGGCGATTGCTGAACGCGGCGTTCGCGTTTGCATTGCTTCGGTGCCTCACAAATCCGATGATATGGTTCGCGCCAATGATGAGTTGACAGGTCGGATAATCTCAATCCTCTTTGACTACTGGACTGTTCAAGAATTGGAGCTTATTGCCAAAAATGGATTTTCGACTCTCGGCGTTGATATAGCGCCCGCAATAATCAAGAAACTCGCAACCGAAGCACTTGGCTCGCCACAGCTAATGCAGTCTCTGTGCTTGAATTTGTGCCTTGAGAAAGGCATCAGGAATAAACAAGTTCTGGAAAGAAGAACTGAAATTTCTGACGAAGAATATAGGGCCGCCTTGGAGCGAACTACGCTTCAAACTGATTATTCAAGGACGGTTGAAAAATTACACACAGGTGCGAAGGAGCGCGGAACGCAGCGGAAAGAGTTCAATCTAAAAGATGGATCTAAAGGCGACGTATACCGCACAATCCTTCTTGCTCTCATCGAAAACCCACCAAGGCTAAGCTATGATTACGATGAGATCATGGACAGAATAAAAGGCGTCTGCATTGAAGAACCCCCTGTAGGTTCCAGCGTCCAGCTCGCCCTCAAACAAATGGATGGTATCGCAAAAGATATCAAAAAAGACACTCCCGTCCTAGAATGGGACGACGACAAACTTGAGGTCACCAACCCCTACTTCATGTTTTACCTTCGATCGTCACAGAAGATTGATCATATTCACACAGGAAAGGCAGGAATGGTGTAATCGATGGGCCTCTTTTCTTTAACTGACTGAATGCTCTTTGTCGGTTGTCTCCGGACATTCGCAGTATTTCCTTTGAAAGTCTCCTTCGGGCCGATCACCCCCCCAACCCACTCCCCCCTTTCACAATCCCCCAAGACGCTGTAGGCATTGCGATCTTTGCAGGGTCGGGACATCGCATGGCGCAGAATGCTACCATTTATAAAGTCGAGCTGTCGGTCAGTGACATGGATCGTCACTATTACGAGACCCACAAGCTGACCATCGCCAGGCACCCTTCGGAAACCGATGAGCGGATGATGCTGCGCATCGTGGCCTTCGCGCTCAATGCCCATGAGCATCTGGAGATGACCAAGGGGCTGTCCACCGATGACGAGCCGGATATCTGGCAAAAAAGCCTGAGCGGGGAGCTGGATGTCTGGGTCACGCTGGGGCTGCCCAGTGACAAGGTGGTGCGGCAATCCTGTGCCAAGGCGGGGCGGGTGGTCCTTTATCCTTATGGCGGCAGGACCGCCGAGATCTGGTGGGACAAGCTCAAGGGCAGCACCGCGCGCTTCGACAATCTGCAGGTGATCGGGTTTTCCGAAGCGGAGACCGGCGCCTTGGCGAAGCTTGCCAGCCGCGCGATGAAGCTTCAGGTCAATATCCAGGACGGCGAGGTGATGGTCAGTGTCGGGGACGGCATGGTGTATCTCACGCCGCTGACATGGAAGGGGGCGGCGTAGCCCCCCCCGATCCGGCACTGGCCCCGGACGGGCCTTACATCGTCTCGAGGCAATGCCGGCGGAAGGCGCGTTTGAGCATGTCGAGTTCCTCGCGCAGGAGCGTCACCTCGGCGCGGATGTCATCGCTGAGCGCGTCGCCGGCGATCAGCGTGAAGCTGTCCAGAGTCTCGCCGGTCTTGCGATCGAGGATCAGGAAGGTCTGCACCCCGTCGGAGATCTTTTCCGGGGGGATCGGGATGCGGAGGGTCCAGAGCTTCTGCTCGGGGTTTTCCACGATCTCGACGCCGGGGATATCCTCTTGCAGATGGGTCACCTGAATATCGGGCTGATAATTGCCCTCCCCCTCGCAGGTCAGAACGCCTTGCCAGACGCCTTCGAGAAGCCGTGTCTTGGTCAGTGTGAGCTTGGACATGCGAAACCTCTGGATCAGAACTCGGCGCGGGGGTGACGGCAGAAGGTCAGGTCGCGGATGATCACCTGACTCATCTGCGGGTTCTCGAAGATCAGATCGACCCATGCGCGCTCGACCCGCTTTTCGTTGATGTTGGAATAGGCCAGATCGAATTCGACGGCGATCTCGTCTTCGTGGAGGGGCAATTCGCGCACGAGCTGTTCGGTGTTCGGGCCGTGCTTGATGTTGAGACGAATGAAGATCTCGATCGGCTTTTCCAGTTCGATGATCGTGTCGAGCCGGATCAGGTGGCGGCGTTGGAGGCCCATCATCGCCTGCTCGGGCAGATCCAGCAACAGCGACAGGAAAGAGCCGTCGAAGCGGAACACATCCATGCGCAGACCGAAGGGGGCAAGATCGGCCTCGCTCTGGTTTCGGACCTGCCGCAGGGTCAGTTCGGATTGTTCGCAATCGTGATACAATGTCACCACATCGCCGAGGCGGGTCTTGCTGGCCACGGTGGACATGCCGGGCATCGCCAGAGGCTGACACCAGAGGTTCGGGCGCCATGACCAGTCGGTGCCATGCGGCTTGTGAAAGATGTTCGAGCCGATCATCGGCAAGGCCAGACGGTTGTCGGCCACCGAGATCACCTCGTTCAGACTGTGCCGCAGGTGACGGGCGCGGCCACGCTCGATGCGCAATTGCGACAGGCTGAGACCATGAGCCTTGCGGGCCACCTTGCGCCAGCGACGCAAATTGCGCCGATGCATGAGCCAGTCCAGAACGGCAGTGCCCTTGTCTATCATGCAGATGTCATCCCGGCTCGACCCGCCCAACTTGTCCCGACACGATCTGTCATAGCACTAACCTGAATTCCGAAACAATCCACTCAATAGCGAGCGCAACCCGGTTGGGCGCGGTTCGGTATCGGGATCGGTGGAGGATGTGTCCGCGCCTGTGTCATTCGAAGGCTCGGGAGCGGCATCCGGGGTTTGGCTGGGAGGCTCTGATGTCGCGCTCTCGGAGGCCGACACGAGGACCAGATCGGGGCTGCCCGCCTGCAGCGCCTGAGCCAGATCCGACAGAAGGCGCCGCCCGTCAGCACCAGCAAGAGAGCTGCCCGCAGGTCCATAGACCGACAGGCCCAGAAGATGCCCGTTGATGACCATGCCGCCCCGCCAATAGCGCGGATCGCCGCCCGGCAGGAGCTGCCCGCCGCCCATGGCGAAGCGGACCATCGACAGATCCGGGCCGTCGATCACGTCAAGCGCTTCGATGGGCGCCATCGAGGCGGCAATCTCTTGCGCGGTAGGACGTTGGGCGGGGGCGCCTGTGCGCGGCAGCACCGACACGGTCATCAGAGCCGCCTGCACGGGCACGCCCGGCGTGCCTGTCAGACTTTCGCAACTGGCCATCGGAACGAAGGCCCCCGAGGCACCGCGCCGGATATGCGCGCCATCGATGCAATAGCCCGGCGGCCCGGAGACCACCACTTCGCCATCATAAAGCGCCACCTGCTGCACCACATCCGACTGCGACCGGGTCTGAGGCGCGATCACGCAACCCGCAAGGGACAGACACACACCAAGCACAAAGGCCCGGCGCACCATGCGCCGGGCCGCTGGCCCGTCAGAGGTCCATGTAGACATGCCGCTCGGCCTTGCCGCCGGGATGGGTGACAGCCCCCTTGTAGGTCTCGCCCACAAGCTTGGCGAATTTCCAGATCGCACCGGTGGCATAGATCGTCTCGCGCGGGCCGGCCCAGTTTTCCTTGCGCTTGGCCAGCTCCTCGTCCGATAGATCGACGCTCAGTTCGCCCTTGATCGCGTCGATGGTGACCACATCGCCGGTCTGGATCAGGGCGATCGGGCCACCATGCGCCGCCTCGGGGCCGACATGGCCCACACAGAACCCGCGTGTGGCGCCCGAAAAGCGCCCATCGGTGATAAGCGCAACCTTCTTGCCCATGCCCTGCCCGGACAGCGCGGCGGTCGTGGACAGCATCTCGCGCATGCCGGGGCCGCCTGCGGGGCCTTCGTTGCGGATCACGATGACCTCGCCTTCCTTGTATTGGCGCGCCTTGACCGCCTCGAACGCGTCCTCTTCGCATTCGAACACGCGCGCCGGGCCGGTGAAGACCTGATGCTCGGGGGCGATGCCCGCGACCTTCACGATGGCGCCTTGCGGCGCAAGATTGCCCTTGAGGCCGACGACACCGCCGGTCTTGGTGATCGGCTTTTCGATCGGATAGATCACGCGGCCATCGGCCTCGCGTTCGATCAGGTCAAGCTCTTCGCCGATGGAGCGGCCCGAGGCGGTGATGCAATCCTCGTGGATCAGCCCCGCCTTGCGCAGCTCTTTCATCACGACGGGAATCCCGCCCGCATCATAGAGATCCTTGGCCACATACTGACCACCGGGCTTGAGATCGACGAAATAGGGCGTGTCGCGGA
Source organism: Roseobacter sp. AzwK-3b (assembly GCF_000170875.1). Lineage (NCBI taxonomy): Bacteria > Pseudomonadati > Pseudomonadota > Alphaproteobacteria > Rhodobacterales > Roseobacteraceae > Roseobacter > Roseobacter sp. AzwK-3b. Next base: position 137,479 of record NZ_ABCR01000008.1, on the reverse strand, counting down.
AAATCTCGCAGACATCTTCGAGGAAGAAGTCGATCCCCGCCTCATGGGCGATGGCCGGAAGGTGCAGGCCCGCATTGGTGGAGCCGCCGGTGCAGGCCACGACGCGCGCGGCGTTCTGCAGGCTTTGGAGGGTGACCACGTCCCGCGCACGGATGTTCTTTTCCAGAAGGGTCATGACCGCGCGGCCCGACGCCTCGGCATATTGGTCGCGGGATTCGTAGGGCGCGGGCATGCCCGAGCTGTTCATCAGCGCAAGGCCGATCGCCTCGGAGACGCAGGCCATTGTGTTGGCGGTGAACTGCCCGCCGCAAGCGCCCGCCGAGGGGCAGGCGACGCGTTCGAGCATATCGAGCGCCTTGTCGGACATCTGCTCGTTCTGGTGCCAGCCGACCGCTTCGAACATATCCTGCACCGTCAGGTCGCGGTTGCGGAATTCTTCGGGGATTTCGTTCACCTGAGGCGCCTTGCCCGGCAGGATCGACCCGCCATAGATGAACACTGACGGCACATTGAGCCGCACCATCGCCATCATCATGCCCGGCAGCGACTTGTCACAGCCCGCAAGACCCACAAGCGCGTCATAGCAATGGCCCCGCATGGTCAGCTCGACAGTGTCGGCAATCGCCTCGCGGCTGGCAAGCGAGCTGCGCATGCCTTCATGGCCCATGGCGATCCCGTCGGTCACGGTGATCGTGGTGAATTCACGCGGGCTGCCATGCGCTTCCTTGACGCCGCCCTTGACGGCCTGCGCCTGACGGTTGAGCGCGATGTTGCACGGCGCCGCCTCGTTCCAGCAGGTCGCCACGCCGACCAGCGGCTGATGGATCTCGGCCTCGGTCATGCCCATGGCATAGTAATAGGACCGATGCGGCGCGCGGGCCGGTCCTTCGGTCACGTAACGGCTGGGCAGTTTGGATTTGTCGAATTTGGTCATCAGGGCCTCCCGGACAATGTTGCAACCCGGTTTAAGTGACGCGGCATCGCTGGACAAGGGCGACTTGGCGCGTGGCGCTATGACTGTTTCGCGCGGCCCCGCGATGCTTTAGCGTCCACGCATGAGCTATGAGCCCCATGAACAGCTGGTCGCCCCGGCGCGACCCTCGGCGCATCCCTTGCGGCTTTTGGCCGGGGTCGTGCTGACGGCGGTGCTGTTCATCAGCTTCAGCCAGCTTTGGTCGCGGCTCTATCGTGCGGTGATCGGCCCCGAGGCCTGGGACAAGCTGGCCGATGGGATGATGCGGGGCGCAACGCCGGCGGGTGTGCTCATCAACCTGTTCCTGTTCGGGCTGCTGATCGTGGCGCTGGCGATCACCCTGACGGTGCTGCACCGGCGCCGCCTGCGCGAGCTGATCGGGCCGCCCGCGCTGGCGCTGCGGCAGTTCCGGCAAGTGACTGTGGCGCTGCTGATGCTGTTCGCGGTGGTCATGCTGCTGCCGGGCGATGCCAGCACCGCCCCCCAGCCCAACATGCCCTTCGGGCGCTGGCTGCTGTTGCTGCCGCTGGGGCTGATCGGACTGATGATCCAGACCAGCGCCGAAGAGATTGCCTTTCGCGGCTATCTGCAAAGCCAGCTTGCGGCATGGGTCAGCCATCCGGCGGTCTGGATGGGGGTGCCTTCGGCGCTTTTCGCGATGCTGCATTACGATCCGGTGACGAACGGGACGAACACATGGCTGGTGGTGGGCTGGGCCTTTGGTTTCGGGCTGGCGGCGGCGGATCTCACGGCGCGGTCCGGCACGCTTGGACCGGCGATCGCGCTACATCTGGTGAACAATTTCGGCGCAGTGCTGATCGCGGCGCCGGGGGGCAATTTCGATGGGCTGGCGCTGTATGTCTATCCGTTCTCGTTGGGCGATGACGACGTGCTGTGGCAGTGGTTTCCCATCGACCTGATGATGCTGGCGTGCAGCTGGCTGGCGGCGCGGGTCGCGATGCGCTGCTGATTGCATTCCGCGCATCAGCCCATTATCTGAAGGCAGCGAGGCAACAAGGGATCACGCCGCATGAACTGGATCACGAATTACGTGCGCCCGCGCATCAACTCGATCTTCTCGCGGCGCGAGATGCCCGAGAACCTGTGGTCCAAATGCGATGAATGCGGCACCATGCTGTTTCACCGCGAGTTGAGCGATAACCTGAATGTCTGCACGAATTGTGGCCATCACATGCCGATCACCCCGCGTGATCGGTTCAAGGCGCTGTTCGACGGCGGGATTTTCTCGGAGATCGCGGTGCCTGCGCCTGTGGTCGATCCGCTGCAGTTCCGCGACCAGAAGAAATATCCCGACCGCATGAAAGCCGCGCAGAAAGCCACCGGCGAGAAAGAGGCCATGCTGGTCGCCCATGGCGAGATGGGCCGCACGCCGATCGTGGCGGCGGCGCAGGATTTCAGCTTCATGGGCGGCTCGATGGGGATGTATGTGGGCAATGCCATCATCGCCGCCGCGCAGGAAGCGGTGAAGATGAAACGCCCGCTGATCCTGTTTTCCGCCGCAGGCGGCGCCCGGATGCAGGAAGGGATCCTGAGCCTGATGCAGATGCCGCGCAGCACGGTGGCGATCCAGATGCTCAAGGAGGCGGGGCTGCCGTATATCGTGGTGCTGACCCATCCCACGACAGGGGGCGTCACCGCGTCCTACGCGATGCTGGGCGATGTGCATATCGCCGAACCCAATGCGCTGATCTGCTTTGCCGGGCCGCGCGTGATCGAGCAGACCATCCGCGAGAAACTGCCCGAAGGGTTCCAGCGCGCCGAATACCTGCTGGATCACGGGATGCTGGACCGGGTGACGCCGCGCGGCCAGATGCGCGACGAGCTCATCACCATCACCCGGATGCTTCTGGCCCTGCCCCCTGCTGTCAGGGGCGAGTTGCCAGCGCCCGAAGCCGATGCCGGGAACGAGGCCGCAACTGGCGGCGCCGAGACGCAGACGGCTGGCGCGCAGACCAACAAGCCAAACGCCACCGAATGAGCGTCCTTCATTCCGACGCCATCCTCGAACGGATGATGGCGCTGCACCCCAAGATCATCGACCTCACGCTGGACCGCGTCTGGCGTCTGCTGGAGCGGCTGGACAACCCGCAGGACCGCCTGCCGCCGGTGATCCATATCGCGGGCACCAACGGCAAGGGCTCGACGCTGGCGATGATCCGCGCCGGGATCGAGGGGGCGGGACTGCGCGCGCATGCCTATACCTCGCCGCATCTGGCGCGGTTTCACGAACGTATCCGGCTGGCCGGAGAGCTGATTTCGGAACCCGATCTGAGCGCCGTTCTGGATGAATGCTATGCCGCCAATGGCGGCGAGCCGATCACCTATTTCGAGATCACCACCTGTGCCGCGTTCCTGGCGATGTCGCGCATCGAAGTCGATTACACCCTGCTGGAGGTGGGTCTTGGCGGGAGGCTGGATGCGACCAACGTGATCCCCGCCCCTGCGCTTACTGTCATCACTCCGGTGTCGATGGATCACGAGCAATATCTGGGCGACACAATCGCCAAGATCGCAGGCGAAAAGGCCGGGATCCTCAAGCGCGGCGTTCCTTGCGTCGTCGGCCCGCAGGAAGAGGCGGCGGAGGCCGCGATCGAGGCCCGCGCGCAGGCGCTTGGCGCGCCCTTGATCGCGCAGGGGCAGCATTGGCATGTCAGCGAGGATCACGGGCGGCTGGTGTTTCAGGACGAAACCGGGCTGGCCGATCTGCCGTTGCCCAATCTGCCGGGCGCGCATCAGATCGACAATGCCGGTGCCGCATTGGCGGCGCTGCGCCATCTGGGTCTTGGAGAGAAGGCACAAGAGGCTGCGGTCACCCGCGCCAAATGGCCCGCCCGGATGCAGAAGCTGCGGCACGGCCCGCTGATCGAGGCCGCACCCGAGGCCGAGCTATGGCTTGATGGCGGGCATAACGCGGCGGCGGGTCAGGCGCTCGGGCGGCATCTGGGCACCCTGCCCGCGCGGCCCACGCATCTGATCTGCGGGATGCTGAACACCAAGGATATCGCGGGCTACCTGGCGCCACTGGCGGCACAGGCCGCTAGCCTGACCGCTGTGTCGATCCCCGGCGAGGCCAATACCCTGCCCGCCGAGACGACCGCCACCGCCGCCCGCGCCGCCGGGATGGAGGCGCATGTGGCAAACACCGTGCTGGACGCGGTGAAGCGGATCACGTCCGCGGACCCCAAGGCGCGCATCCTGATTTGCGGCTCGCTCTATCTGGCGGGCGGCGTCCTGCGCGAGAACGGCTGACAGCGGACCGGCAACGCGCCTGCCGGTCACGATCACGCCTCTCTCGAGAGCGTTTCACGGGTCACTTTCGCGCTGATGCAGGAAATTTCGTGCAATCGAATCACTAGGCGTTGACCGATTCGATCTGAGTCGCCAATATCTTTGCAACGGTTCCGATACGGGACGACCGGGCAGCGCTCAGAACATGCCCTCTCGCGTATCACAAGGTGTTCAGTGTCAACGTGGCAGGAATGATCGAGGGGCCGAACCAACGGCCCCCTTTCATTTTTCGGCGCCGGATAAATGAGCCCCAGCTCACCGCTCACCCCCCGTCCCAAAAGAAAAAGCCCGGTCACTCAGGACCGGGCTTGTTCATTCCTAGACTGCGGCAAGCGTCAGTGCAGCTTGGCGTCGACCTGTCCGATGGCGTCGTCGATCAGCTTGTTGCCGTCGGCGGCGGTCATGTTCTTGGCGATCACATCGGTGGCGGCGGCCACGGCGATGCGGATCGCTTCGTTGCGAACATCGCGGATCGCGTTGGCTTCGGCCGATGCGATCTGATCCTCGGCCGCTTTCAGGCGGCGCTTGATCGATGCCTTGAGGTCCTGCTTGGCCTGCTCGGCGGCCTCGGCGGCCTCCTGCTTGGCGGCAGCGATGATGCGCTCGGACTGTTCCTGCACTTCCTTTTGCTTGCGCTCGTAGCCCGCAAGCAGGGTCTGTGCCTCATCGCGAAGCGCGCGCGCCTCGTCGAGCTCGGACTTGATACCCTCGGCGCGCTTGTCGAGAAGCCCACCCAGAAGCGACGGCACCTTGAAGTAGAGCAGGATGCCGATGAACACCAGAAAGCCGAGCGTGACGACAAAATCGGTATTCTCGAGCGAGAAGAAGGGCTTGCCCGCAGCTGCCAGCGCGGGGCTGGCAGAGACCGTGGCGGCAAGCGCGATCAGCATGGAAGATCCTCTCATGGCGCTTATCCCTTCATCTTTGCAGTGACAGCCGAGGTGATCGACCGCGCATCGGCGCTGCCACCCAAAGCGGCGACGAGTTCCTTGGCGGTGTCCTTGGCCACCTCCTTGACGCTGTCCATCGCCCCTTCGCGGATCGCAGCGATCGTCTTTTCGCTTTCGGCCAGCTTGGCTGAGATTTCAGCGTCGGCCTTGGCGGTCGCATCATCCAGGTCTGCCTGGATTTCGGCCTTGGCCTGAGCGATGATCTTCTGCGCCTCGGCGCGGGCATTGGCCAGCGCCTTGTTATACGCCTCTTCGGCCTCGACGGCCTTGACCTTGAGATCCTCGGCTGCGGCGAGATCGTTGGTGATGGTTCCCTGACGCTCGGCCAGAACGGCCGCGATGCGCGGAAGGGCCACGCGCGACAGGAAGAAGAAGATCACGACCAGCGTGACCGTGAGCCAAAAGATCTGGTTGGGCCACCAGTCGAAGCACAGCTGGGGCATGCCGACGGCAGAGCCGTCAACGACACAGGTGCTTACAGTCTGCCCGGTTGTTTCGGTCGCCATTGCGTCCTCCGTCGGAACTTGGTCTCACTATCGGGCGGCCAGTCGTGCCAGCCGCCCGCACGTAAGGAAAGGTTCCGTAAGGCTTAGACGGCGAACATCAGCAGCAGAGCGACCAGGAACGAGAAGATGCCCAGTGCTTCTGCGAATGCGATGCCGATGAACAGGGTCGCGGTCTGACCGGCCGCTGCCGAGGGGTTGCGCAGAGCGCCGGACAGGAAGTTGCCTGCCACGTTGCCCACACCGATTGCGGCTGCGCCGGAACCGATTGCTGCGAGACCTGCGCCGATATGTGCGAGTTCACCTTCCATGATGTATTCTCCTTACGATTGGAAGTTGTAGGTATGTTTGAGCGGTTCGACCTTAGTGCGAGGGATGCAGCGCATCCTTGAGATACACGCAGGTCAGGATCGTGAAGACATAGGCCTGGATGAACGACACCAGGATTTCGAGCCCGTACATCGCGGTCACACCGAGGATCGCCAGCGGGCTGACCGCCGCGATCGCGGCGAAGCCGGCGAACACCTTGATCACCGCGTGACCGGCCATCAGGTTGCCGGCAAGACGGATCGAGTGGCTGACGGGACGCACGAAGTAGGAAATCACCTCGATGATGGCGAGGATCGGGCGCAGCGGCAAAGGCGCGCTGCTGACCCAGAAGAGGCCAAGGAAGGCCGCGCCGTTCTTGACGAAGCCCACGACGGTGACGGTGATGAACACCAGCAGCGCGAGCACGACCGTCACGGCGAAATGCGACGTGGTGGTGAACGAGCCGGGGATCAGGCCAAGGAAGTTGGCGAAGACGATGAACATGAACAGCGTCATGATATACGGGAAGAAGCCCACGGCGTCCTTGCCGGCGACATCCTCGACCATCTTGTAGACAAAGCCGTAAGCCAGCTCGCCGATCGACTGCATCCGACCCGGAATGGTCGAGCGCCCGGAGGTGCCCAGAACCATCAGCGCGATGACGGCGATGATGGTCAGTGCCATCCAGAGTGTCACATTGGTGATCGTGAAAAGACCCACCGGGCCGTCTCCGAACAGCGGGCTCACGATGAACTGATCCATCGGGTGGAACACCAGACCGCCTGCTTCGCCCTTCGCTTCAGTCGCCATCTTTCGTCCTCTTGTCGTCGCCCGACCCGGGCGCAATGTCTTCGGCCTCTTCGGCCAGCTTCTTGCGCTGGATTTCGTCTGCGCTGCGCATCATCGTCTTGATGCCCGCGGCCAGACCCAGCAATGTGAACAGCACGAGGAAGATCGGGATCGTCCCGAACAGGCTATCAAGCCCGTATCCCATGCCGAAACCGATCATCAGACCGGCCACAAGTTCCGTTACCATCCGCCAGGCGACCTGCGCCTGACTGTAGTGTTCCTCGGAATGGTGACGCGGCTCCTTCTTCTTTTTCAGAGCCGCGATCCTGTCCTCAAGCTGCGCCAGGCGCTCGCTTTGGTCGGGATCTGTCACGATGGTTTACCCCTTGGAACGGTTGTGCCTTTGCTATGCGGCGGATGGCAGTGAGTCAAGCGCGCGTGAAGACCCGCATGAGCAGCGTTAAGTATCTGAAAAATTGTGATAAAGATCAGCGCCACAAGAGCCGGGGTATTGTGCCGCAGCCAACCACAGCGTCGTTCCGGTCGTTTCGGCATATTCAACCAAATGGTTGACGAATGTCAGGCGCCGCGCGATACGGCCTGCATGTCCGAACAGCTCGATATCACCTTTCAGGCCTTGGCCGACCCCACCAGACGGGCGATCCTGTCGATGCTTCTCGAGGATGACATGGCCGTGACCGACGTGGCCGAACCTTTCGAGATGTCGCTGACCGCGATTTCCAAGCATCTGGGGATTCTCAGCCGCGCGGGGCTTATCAGCCAGGAACGGCGCGGGCGGGTGAAATGGTGCAAGCTGGAACCCGACGCCCTGCGCGACGCGAGCATCTGGATGCAGAGCTTCGGGCAGTTCGAGGCGGTGAACCTCGATGCGTTCGAGAAGTTTCTGGCATCAGAGCTGTCCGGCGGTGACGCGGCCCTGCCCAACGAGGACTGACTAGGCCGGGTGCTCGTCCTTGAGCAGCAGCACAAGCGCCGTCAGGATCATCGCCACGCCGATCATCACCATCACCGGCGGCACGCCATTTCCCAATGCCGCTTCCCAGCAGATCACCCAGACCGGGGTGAGATAGGTATAGGCCATCACCTTGGCGCTTGGCAGCCTGAGCGACGCGTATTGCAGCAAGACAAAGGTGATCGCCGTCGCCGCCACCGTCACATAGGCCAGCGTGATCCAGACGATCGGCGGCAAGGCGCCCCAGTCGGTCGCACGCAGCGCGGGCCAGCCCGCACCCGTCACCAGAAGGGCCGCGGCAACCATGGCGCCAAAGGAGAAGACCACCGGCGGCTCGCCCCGGTTCAGCTTGCGCACCATCGGCGTATAAAAGGCATGGGCCACACAGCCGAGGAAATAGATCGCCTCGCCACGTCCCACCTGAAAGGCCGCCAGAGCCGCCCAATCCGCCTCGAAGATCACCCAGAGCGCGCCCGCGCCCCCGACGCTGAGCGCAAGCGCCATGCGCCGGGTCATCGCCTGACGCAGCAGCAGATAGCCGAAGAGCCCCGCGATCATCGGCGTCAGGGTGAACACCGCCGCCGCCGACACGGGGCGCGCGGTTTTCAGCCCCTCGAACATCAGCAGGAAGTACAGCCCCATCGACCCGCCAAGGATCAGATAGCGCCACGGCGCCCGGAACGCGGGCCGCGACAGGCCATGCGTGGCATGCGCCGCCGCCCCCAGAATGCAGGCCGCGATCACGAAGCGCACGGCATTGAGCGCTGTCGGCGCGATCTCGTTCGCCGCCATGGAGCCAAGCGCGAAAGACCCCGCGATCAGCGCCGAGAAGGTGAGCATCGCAAGATGGCCGCGAAGCCGGTCGCTCATGCGTCGTCCCAATCGCGGGCGCGATTCTTGAGAAAGGACAGGAAGGATTGCACCTTGGTGGTGCGGTGCAGGTCCATATGGGTCACCAGCCACAGGGGTGCGGCCCAGTCCTCGCGCGGGGGGACCACCTCGATCAGGCCGCCCATCTCGCGCGCTTGCAACCGCGACACGAAACCGATCCCCGCGCCCTGCTTGATCGCGCGGCGCTGCGCATGCACATCGCCGCTGCGGAACACGATATTGGCCGCCGGGATCGTCTCGCGCATCCAGCGAAAAAACGGCGCGCGGGAATTGGGGTCATCGGCCCCGACGAACCGGTGCCCGGACATCTCGGCCTCGGACTGCGGCAGACCATGGCGCGCGGCATAGGCGTCGGAGGCGAAAAGCGTGATCTTCTGCTCGAAAAAGGGTTGCACCACGTTGTCGGGCTGATCGGGCACAGCCCCGGCGCGGATCGCCACATGCGCCTCGCCATATTCCAGCCGAAAGAGCCTGTCGCCGGTCAGGTAGCGCACGATGATATCGGGGAATTCGGCCTGAAACTCGGTCAGGACCGGAACCAGAAGATGACTGAGCCCGCCAAGCGAGGTGACCACCAGCTCGCCCGAGACATCGTTGCCACGCCCCTTGATGCGCCCGACAAGCTGCGAGAACTGGTCATCGGTGGCCTGCGCCACGCGCAACAGATCCTCGCCTGCCTCGGTCGGGGTATAGCCGCGCGCGTGCCGTTGAAACAGCTTGACCCCTAGGCGCTGCTCCAGCGCGTCGATATGGCGGATGACCGTGGCGTGATGCACGCCAAGCACCTCGGCGGCACCACTGACCGTGCCGATGCGGGCCACGTTAAAGGCGGTGCGAATCTCATCCCAGTTGTCCATGAAGGCTCCGATAACCAATGTGCAAATCTCAACACTCAATGTTTCTCATGAAAGATTGCGTTTGAAAAGGCACAGGTTAATTAACGCGGTGACGAAATACACCTCCAACCGCACAGGACCACACTGATGACCCATCGCATTCTTCGTATCGACGCCTCGGCGCGCGCCCAAGGCTCTGTCACCCGCGATCTGACCGGGCGCATCACCGCCCTTTGGCCGGCCGCGCATGTGCTGCATCGCGATCTGGCCGCGAACCCCCTGCCGCATCTGACCGAGGACTGGGTGAGCGCCAATTTCACTCCGCACGCCAACCGCACCGCCGCACAAGAGAAGGCGCTTGCGCTGTCCGACAGCCTGATCGACGAGCTGCGCGCCGCCGACACGCTGGTGATCGGGCTGCCGGTCTACAATTTCGGCGTGCCTTCGGCGCTGAAGGCATGGATCGACCATGTGGCGCGCGCCGGTGTCACCTTCCGCTATACCGAAACCGGCCCCGAAGGTCTGTTGACCGGCAAGCGCGCGATCCTTGCAATGGCCTCGGGCGGCACGCAGGCGGGCGCCGAGATCGACTACGCCTCGACCTATATGCGCCATATCCTCGGCTTTGTCGGGATCACTGACGTGACGGTGGTGGCCGCCGATCAACTGGCGCTGGACGCCGATGCAAGCCTTGCCCGCGCGCTGGATCAGATCGGCGAGCTGCAGGCCGCCTGAGCCACCGACCGCGGCGCCCGGTCTTGACAGGGCCGGGCGCGCGCAGTAACAGCGCGCATCAATCCGGAAGTGCGTCAAGCTTCCGGTCCCATGGCCTTTGGCCGGGATCGCCCCCCGTCAGCGCGTTGCGCCCACGGGGGAGATTGGCATTTGAGGCGGTTCTTCTTATCTGAAGGATCAGAACGAAACGGGCGAAAGAAGGAGCGCTTGGGATGTTTGAAAATCTGTCAGACCGCCTGTCCGGCGTTCTCGATCGCCTGACCAAACAGGGCGCGCTGAGCGACGACGACGTCAAGACCGCTCTGCGCGAGGTGCGTGTCGCCCTGCTCGAGGCCGATGTCTCGCTGCCGGTGGCGCGCGACTTCATCAAGAAGGTGCAGGATCAGGCCACCGGTCAGGCGGTGACCCGTTCGGTCACGCCGGGCCAGCAGGTGGTCAAGATCGTGCATGACGCGCTGGTCGAGACCCTGACCGGCGAAGGCGAGCCCGGCGCTCTCAAGATCGACAACCCGCCCGCGCCGATCCTGATGGTGGGCCTGCAAGGCTCGGGCAAGACGACCACGACCGCGAAACTGGCCAAGCGCCTCAAGGATCGCGACGGCAAGCGGGTGCTGATGGCCTCGCTCGACGTGAACCGCCCCGCCGCCATGGAACAGCTTGAGATCCTTGGCCGCCAGATCGGCGTCGACACGCTGCCGATCGTCAAGGGCGAAGACCCGGTGACCATCGCCAAGCGCGCCAAGACCCAGGCCAGCCTTGGCGGCTATGATGTCTACCTGCTGGACACAGCGGGCCGGCTGCATATCGACGCCGACCTGATCGCGCAGGCCGCCGCCGTGCGCGACGTGGCCAACCCGCGCGAAACGCTGCTGGTCGTCGATGGCCTGACCGGTCAAGACGCGGTCAACGTGGCCGAGGAATTCGACGACAAGATCGGCGTCTCCGGTGTCGTGCTGACGCGGATGGATGGCGACGGGCGCGGCGGTGCGGCGCTGTCGATGCGCGCGGTCACCGGCAAGCCGATCAAGTTCGTCGGCCTTGGCGAGAAGATGGACGCGCTCGAAACCTTCGAACCCGAGCGTATCGCCGGCCGCATCCTTGGCATGGGCGACATCGTCAGCCTTGTGGAAAAGGCCCAGCAAACCATCGAGGCCGAACAGGCCGAACGCATGATGCGCCGCTTCCAGAAGGGTCAGTTCAACATGAACGACCTCAAGATGCAGCTGGAACAGATGCAGAAGATGGGCGGCATGGAAGGCGTGATGGGCATGATGCCCGGCATGGGCAAGATGGCCAAGCAGATGGAAACCGCCGGGATCGACGACAAGGTTCTGTCGCGGCAGGTCGCGCTGATCCAGTCGATGACCAAGACCGAGCGCGCAAACCCCAAGATCCTGCAGGCCAGCCGCAAGAAGCGCATCGCGCGCGGCGCGGGCCTTGAAGTGTCCGAGTTGAACAAGCTGCTCAAGATGCAGCGCCAAATGTCGGACATGATGAAGCAGATGGGCAAGATGGGCAAAGGCGGCATGCTGAAACAGGCCATGAAAGGCATGTTCGGCAAGGGCGGCCCCAGCCCCGAGGATCTGCAGGGCATGGACCCCAAGGCGCTGGAACAGGCGGCCAAACAGATGGGCGGCGGCCTGCCCGGTGGTCTGGGTGGGCTTGGTGGCCTCGGCGGATTGGGCGGCGGCAAGGGCCTGCCCTCGGGCCTGTCGGGATTTGGCAAGAAGAAATGATGCCGATGCTGACCGATCATCTGACCGCAGGGCAAGGCGCCGGTGACGTGGTGCGGGGAGCTGTCTGACATGGCCACCCGCGACATTCCCGTGATCGAGACCCGCCGCCTTGTGCTGCGCGCGCCCGAACCCGAGGATTATCCCGATTTCAAGGCAACGTTCAGCTCTTACCGGTCGCGTTTCATGGGTGGGCCATTGAACCGCTACGAGGCATGGATGCTCTATGCCGCCGAGATCGGCCATTGGAACATCCGCGGCTTCGGCATGTGGATGATCCACGACAAGGTGACCGATGCCACCTATGGCATGGCGGGCGGCTGGTTTCCCGCCGGCTGGCCCGAACGCGAGATCGCCTGGATCATCTGGCCCGACAAGGCGGGGCACGGCTTCGCGCTCGAGGCCACCCATGCCGCGCGCGCCCATCTCTATGGCCCCGGCGGCTGGGACGGCGCAGTCAGCTATATCGACCCCAAGAACCTGGATTCGATCCGGCTTGCCGAACGGCTGGGCGCCAAAAAGGATCACGGCGCCGCCACCATCGATGGCAATGACGCGGTCTACCGCCACCCCTCGCCCGCCGTTCTGAAATCCGGCCAGCTGGCCGACGGGATCGAGCTGGAGATCAGCCACTATTGCGACCCGCTGTTCAAACCGAAAGGGTTTCCGCTTGACTGAAGACGCCCCCACCCGCGCCGCAAGGCTGCTCAAAGAGCACCGCGAGAGCATCGACCGGCTCGACGCGATCCTTGTCTATACGCTTGGCGAACGCTTCAAGCACACGCAGGCGGTGGGCCGCCTGAAAGCCGAACACGACCTTCCCCCGTCCGATCCTGCCCGCGAAGCGCAGCAGATCGCACGTCTCGAAGACCTGGCGCACCAGGCCGATCTCGACCCGGAATTCGCCAAGAAGTTCCTCAACTTCATCATCGCTGAAGTGATTCAGCACCACAAACAGCACCAGTCGTGACGGTGCGCATTCATCGCACCGACAAAACGCCATTCGAAAAGGAGACCTAACCGATGGCCATGAAAATTCGTCTCGCCCGTGGCGGCAGCAAGAAACGCCCCCATTACAGCATCGTTGCCGCCGACAGCCGCATGCCGCGCGACGGCCGCTTCATCGAGAAGCTGGGCACCTACAACCCGCTTCTGCCGAAAGACAGCGAAGAGCGCGTCAAGATGAAGATGGAGCGCGTGCAATACTGGCTGGACCAGGGCGCACAGCCGTCGGACCGCGTGAGCCGCATGCTCGAAGCCGCCGGCGTTCTGGCCAAGAAGGACCGCGCGAACCTCAAGAAGGGCGAGCCGGGCGCCAAGGCCAAGGAACGCGTCGAGGAAAAAGCCGCCAAGGCCGCTGCAGCCGCCGAAGCCGCCGCAGCCCCCGCCGAAGAGGCCCCGGTCGCCGAGGCCACCGAAGAGGCGCCCGCCGAGGACGCCGCTCAGGGCTGAGCACGGGCGGGGCGCGGATCATGTCGCGTTTCACCCCGGACTTCCGGTCCGACCTGACCGATCTGATGCGGTGGCGGCGCGACGTGCGCCGCTTCCGCAGCGATCCGGTGGACGAGGCGGTGCTGCGCGCCTGCCTCGACACCTTCCTGCTGGCCCCCTCCGTGGGCCTGAGCGAACCCTGGCGCGTGATCCGCGTCACCAGCCCGGCCGCGCGCCGGGCGGCGCTCGACAATTACACCCGTGCCAACGCCGCGGCCCTCTCGGGCTATGACGGCGACCGCGCGCAGCTTTACAGCGGCCTGAAACTCTCGGGCATGACCGACGCGCCGGTGCAGCTGGCCATCTTCTGCGACGAGACGACCGGCAAGGGCGCAGGCCTTGGCGCCGGCACCATGCCCGAAATGCGCCGCTATTCGGTGGTGGGCGCGATCACGCAATTCTGGCTGATGGCGCGCAGTCATGGCCTCGGGGTGGGCTGGGTGTCGATCCTCGACCCTGACCGCCTGTCGCGTGATCTCGATGTGCCGCACGGCTGGGAGCTGGTCGGCTATCTCTGCGTCGGCTACCCCGAAACCGCAGACGACACCCCGGAACTCGAGCGCGCCGGCTGGGAAGATCGCAGCGCCTCGCTGACGATCGAGGAGCGGTGACGCGCATGTTCCGACCCGTTCGCACCCTCATCCTGATGGCCGTCATCTTCCTCGTGGGGCTGTTCTTCGAACGTCACCAGCATCAGGAGCGCTGCGCCGCCGCAGGCGGCACGGTGGAGAATGGCCTTTGCCGCGGAGAGACCGAATGACCGACGACACCCGCATTTGCCTCGGCGCGATCGCCGGCGCGTTCGGCGTGCACGGCGAATTGCGCCTCAAGAGCTTCACCGCCACCCCCGAGGACATCGCCGCCTATGGCCCGCTGGAAACCGAGGATGGCGCCCGCAGCTTCGAGATCACGCTGAGCGGACAAAGCGCCAAAGGCGGGCTGATCGCGCGCCTGTCAGGCGTGACCACGAAGGAACAGGCCGACGCGCTGCGCGGTGTGCGCCTTTATACCGAACGCGACCGCCTGCCCGCCCTTCCCGACGAGGAATATTACCACGCCGACCTGATCGGCCTGGAGGTCTATGACACCGGCGGCACCCTGCTCGGACGGGTAAAGGCGGTGCTCAACCACGGCGCGGGCGATATCCTCGAACTGCATGGCCAAGGGCTGACCTCGACCGTGCTTTTGCCCTTCACGCGCCAGGCCGTGCCGACCGTGGACCTCGCCGCGGGCCGCATCGTCGCCGACCCGCCCGAAGGCCTGTTCTGACCCCGCCCGCGACTGGGGGCCCTGCCCCCAGACCCCCGGGATATTTCCAGCCAGAAGAAACGGCACGCGCGGCGCGTCTTTCATCGTTCCACAAATACTCCCGCCGGAGGCATCCCGCAGCCCGCCCCGGGCACCGCGCGCGGATGTCAGCGCCTCTTGCCTCGGGAGGGCGCGGGAGCTAAGGCCTCGAACCATGACGGACGCACCCAAATCCCACGGTCGCAAGACCATCACGGTCAGCCTGAAACCGCAGGAGCTGATGACGCATAATCCACGTCTCGCGAGGGCCTGGACCGCGCAGGTGATCACCCTTCTGCCGGAGGCGTTTCCCGGTGTGCTGGGAGAAAGCCTGACCGGGCGGGCGCTGAAGGACGGGCTATGGCAGCTGGACACGGTCGATCTGCGCCTGTTCGGCGAGGGGCGGCATCGCAATGTCGATGACACGCCCGCGGGCGGTGGCGCGGGCATGGTTCTGCGCGCGGACGTGATGGGACGCGCCATCGATCATGCGCGCGCGCGCATGCCAAAGGAGGCGCCGCTGATCTATCTCAGCCCGCGCGGCAAGCGGCTCGATCAGGCCATGGCACAGCGTCTGTCGGAAGGTGAGGGCGTCACCCTGATCTGCGGCCGCTTCGAGGGGCTCGACGAGCGCGTGATCGCGCATTACGGCATTCAGGAGGTCTCGATCGGGGATTTCGTGCTCTCCGGAGGCGAGATCGCCGCTCAGGCCTTGATTGATGCGGCTGTCCGACTTATACCGCGCGTGCTTGGGAATCAGGCGTCGACGGAGGAGGAGTCCTTTTCCGAAGGCCTGCTTGAACATCCCCAGTACACGAGACCTGCCATCTGGAACGGCCTTGCGATCCCTGAAATTCTTCTTTCCGGGCATCATGGCCATATCACTTCCTGGCGGCGGGCCGAGGCCGAACGGCTGACGAAGGAACGACGACCTGATCTCTGGCGGGCTTACTGTGCGGCGCATGGTAGGGACCCGGACGAAGACCAAGAGCTCTGAGGCGGCATCAATCTTTGCGGAACGAACCGCAAGCATATAGGAGAAGAAGCGATGGACATTATCGCTCAACTGGACGCCGAGCAGGTTGCAGAGCTCGGCAAGACCATCCCGGA
This sequence comes from Roseobacter sp. AzwK-3b, assembly GCF_000170875.1. Lineage (NCBI taxonomy): Bacteria > Pseudomonadati > Pseudomonadota > Alphaproteobacteria > Rhodobacterales > Roseobacteraceae > Roseobacter > Roseobacter sp. AzwK-3b. Next base: position 121,590 of record NZ_ABCR01000008.1, on the reverse strand, counting down.
TTTCAAGGCCGGGGACACGCTGCGCGTCGGCTACAAGGTGACCGAGGGCACCCGCTCGCGCGTGCAGAATTTCGAAGGCGTCTGCATCAGCCGCAAGAACGGCTCGGGCATCGCCGGGAGCTTCACGGTCCGCAAGATTTCCTTTGGGGAAGGCGTCGAACGTGTGTTCCCGCTGCACTCGACCAATATCGACAGCATCACCGTCGTGCGCCGTGGTCGCGTGCGCCGCGCCAAGCTGTATTATCTGCGCTCGCGTCGCGGCAAGTCGGCCCGGATCGCCGAGGACGCCACCTACAAACCCCAATCCGGCAAGTCGGCATAAGGAGCGGCACGATGAGAAAAGAGATCCACCCCGATTATCACGTCATCGACGTCAAGCTGACCGATGGCACCGTTATTCAGATGCGCTCGACCTATGGCGCCGAGGGCGACAGCCTGTCGCTCGACGTCGATCCCTCCGTGCACCCGGCCTGGACCGGTGGCGGCACCCGCCTGATGGATACCGGCGGCCGCGTGTCGAAGTTCAAGAACAAATACGCAGGTCTCGGCTTCTGATTGCCGGACACAGCCCGAAGGCCTTGGCGCCGCCCTCCGGGGCGGCGTTTTTCATGAGGAGCGGCCCCACTGCAACAGGGGGCGCAAAGCATCGCTGCAACGCAACGGAATCTTTCCAACCGCGGGCCCCGAGGCTAAGGTGTGACACAAGAAAAACAGCCCGGAACAGGGACAGGGGAACAGGTCATGGCCCATATCATCGTCGTCGGCAACGAGAAGGGGGGCGCCGGCAAATCGACCGTCTCGATGCATGTGGCCACCGCGCTTGCGCGCATGGGCCACAAGGTCAGCGCGCTGGATCTGGACCTGCGGCAAAAGACCTTCGGGCGCTATGCCAGCAATCGCAAGACCTTTCTGGACAAGGCCGGGCTGGCGCTGCCCGGTCCGCGGTATCACGACCTGCCCGACATCGACCAGTCCAGTCTCAACCCCGGCGAGAATCTCTATGATCGCCGCCTCTCGGCCGCCGTGGCGCAGCTTGAGCCTGACAGCGACTTCATCGTGATCGACTGCCCCGGATCGCATACCCGTCTGAGCCAGGTCGCCCATAGCCTTGCCGACACGCTCATCACGCCGTTGAACGACAGTTTCGTGGATTTCGACCTGTTGGCCCATGTGGACAGCGACGGGAAGCGGATCATCGGGCCGTCGGTCTATTCGGAAATGGTGTGGAATGCGCGGCAGTTGCGCGCGCAGGCCGGGCTGAAGCCGATCGACTGGGTGGTGGTGCGCAACCGCTTGGGCGCGCAACAGATGGTCAACAAGCAGAAGATGGGCACGGCGCTGGAAACGCTGGCGCGCCGCATCGGATTTCGCACGGCCCCCGGCTTCAACGAAAGGGTCATCTTCCGCGAGCTGTTTCCGCGCGGGCTGACGCTGCTGGATCTCAAGGATGTGGGCGTCAAGCAGCTCAATATCTCGAACATCGCCGCAAGGCAGGAATTGCGCGATCTGATCAAGGCGCTCAACTTGCCCGGTGTGAACGCCGATTTCTGAGCCGTCTTAGGGCACAGGCGGCCCGACACGCGGCTGAGGCGCGTTGCGCATTCGGTGGCGGGCCCGCAGCGCCCAGAGGTTCGAGGCAAAGAGCACACCGATCACCACCACGCCCCCTGCCAACGCCCATGGCCCCGGATCCTCGCCGATCACCGCCCAGACCAAGAGCGGCGCCAGAACAGACTCGAGCAGGATCAGTAGCGCCACCTCGGCCGAGCCGATATAGCGCGGCCCGAGCGTCAGAAGACAGGTGGACACGGTGATGAACGCCCCATGCCCCAGCAGGAGATGCCATTGCTCGGCAACCGGCGCCACCGGATCGGCCAAGGGCCAGATCAGCACGGACGCCCCAAGATAGGCCAGCGGTATCGCCGGGATCATCGACGTCGCCTTGAGCTTGCGCGCCGTCGTCATGGCGCCCGCGAAACTGGCCGAGACGCCAAGCGCCACCAGATCCCCTTGCCATGACGCCCCTTCCGTCTCGCCCGATCCCCAGGCGATGATGCCAAGGCCCACGAACACGCCCGCCATGGTCAGCACCATGCGCTTGCTGATCGCCTCGCCCAGAAAGATCCGGCTGAAGATCGCCGCGAATACCGGCATCGAGGCGATGATGAACACCACATTGGCCACGCTGGTCCATTTCACCGCCAGCACGAAACCCGGCGCCGTGGCCCCGATCAGTACCGTATAAAGCAGCCCCGGAAGGCCGGTGCGCGCCACTTCGCGGAACCCGCGCAGGCCCATGACCGCAATCACCCCCAGAAGGATGAACGACCCCGAGGTCAACCCGCGCCAGAAGGTGATCGTGGGGGCGGAAGCGTCGATCAGCCGGATAAAGAGTGAATCCGGCACCACGAAAAGCACGCCGATCGCCGTGATGAGAAGGCCTTTGACTTGATCGTTCATACCCAAGCTCTGGGTGGTTTCACGGCGAAAGTAAAGCCCCTCGCCAAGCCCTGAGCGCCGCGTGCCTACCCCGCCTGCTGCCACTCCAGCACCACATCGAGCGGCCAGACGAACATCAGGATGTTGAGCGCCAGACCGTCGCGGATGACAAGCGCGGTCAGAATTTCGAACCCCACCACCAGCAGGACGCAGGCCCAGACCGGCAGCACCCGCGCCAGTCCAAACCCCAACAGCATGACCGCGATATCCGACAGCGAATTGACCACGCTGTCGCCGATATAGTCGCCCGACACGGTATTGGCCCGATAATAGCCGATCACCGCATCGGTGTTTTCCACAAGCTCCCAGGCACATTCCAAAGCCGTCGCCAGCACCAGCCGCCAGCCCACCGAAAGCCGCGGCAGAACCGCCCAAAGCCCGGCATAAAACAACAGCCCATGCAGCAGGTGGCTGGGCGTATACCAGTCGGCCAGTTGCATATTGGCCTCGGCACTGCCCACCGCCCCCCACAGATCTATATGCCCACAAGGGCAGATCATCACCCGACCCATCGCCAGAAGGCATATGGCAGTGGTCAGGATCATCATCCCTGTGACAAGATAGGGCAGGCGGGCGTCGCGGATCATGCCACCAGCACAGCACAGCGTCCCGCAGCTGTCCACGCGATAAAGGAGCCATCGCATGAGCAAATACGGACCCGGTCCCGGCGAGCTGAAATTCCGTCTGGCCGTGGGCATTCTCGGACTGCTCGGGCTTGTCGGGGTGGTGGCCTGGCGCGGCATGCCCACCGGGCCCGCGTTTTTCGAGATCATCCTGATCGGCGGCGCGTTTTTCGGCGGCACGGCGGTGCTAAGCTACCGGGCGCTGCGCCGGCTTGACCGCGAGGATAGCGACGCCTGAGACCGGCGGCGCATGTCGCGGGCCGCGAAACGCTTTCACCTTGCCCCGCTGCCGGTCTAATCTCGGGCCAAATCACGCAGGAGACAGCCCATGCCCGCCCCCGAAAACCGCTTCAAATCCGCACTGGCACGCGGCGACATGCTCTATGGATGCTGGGCGGGCTTTGCCGATGCCTATGCCACGGAAATGCTGGCCACAGCCGGGTTCGACTGGCTGGTAATCGACGGCGAACATGCGCCCAACGATCTGCCCAGCATCATGCGCCAGCTGCAGGTGCTCGAAACCCGCCACAGCGCGCCCGTGGTGCGCCTTCCCATGGGCGAGGCTTGGGCGATCAAGCAGGTGCTCGACGCGGGCGCGCAGACCCTGCTCATCCCGATGGTCGACAGCGCCGATCAGGCGCGCGCGCTGGTGCGCGCCACCCGCTACCCCCCCGAGGGCATCCGGGGGTCGGGCGCGGCGCTGGCGCGGGCCACGCAGTTCTCGGCCATCCCTGACTACATCTCGACCGCCAACGCACAGATCTGCCTGCTGGTGCAGGTGGAAACCCGCGCCGGGATCGACGCACTGGACGACATCCTCAAGGTGGAGGGCGTGGACGGCGTGTTCATCGGTCCCTCCGATCTGGCCGCCGATATGGGGTATCTGGGCGACAGCGATCAGCCGCAGGTCCGCGCCGTGATCCGCGACGCGCTGGCGCGCATCGCCGCCTCCGACAAGGCCGCGGGCATCCTGTCGCTCGACCATGACACCGCGCTCAGCTATCGCGACTGGGGCGCGCAGTTCCTCGCCGTGGGGATCGACGTGGTGATGCTGGCCCAGACCGCCCGCGCCACCATGGCCCGCTGGCGCGATGGCTGATCTGCACCTGCTGGAGTGCTCTTCCACAGGTTCCATCCGCGACGAGGCAGGAATTGTCACGGTTGACGCGTGATGGGCCAATCATGCACTCTCCCGACCGAGGACGTGTTTTAAAGGTTATCGGAATGAACAACAGGAATGATTGCCGCGACCGTTTCGAAGTCTATCGCGATTACGTCAAGCATGAAGACAATTTGATCAACAATCGCATGACGTGGTTGGTCCTCTCGCAATCATTCTTCTTCACCTCCTTTGCGCTGGCTGTCGGTCGTCTCTCGGACAGTGATCCTGTCGCCGCCGAAAAGATCTATATATTCCTGAACACAATCGCCTGGCTCGGCATTGCGGTCGGCTTGGCCACCTGTGGCGCAGTTCTGGCGGCGCTTAATTCTATCGATGGCTTGCGCAGCCGATGGGACATCTTGCGCACTGATGACAACGTATTCGTCAACGACAAAACCCTTCCCGAACTCACAGGCGGCGGCAAGTTGTTCGCTTCGGTATTCGGTTTCTTCTTGCCAATCGTGGTACCGCTGATCTTTGCCGTTACATGGGGCTATCTGCTGGTCGCCCTCTAATACGTCTGTTTTGTTCAAATCGTCCCGTCAGGGAACAGATCGCCTTCCCCCGCCCCGGCGCCTCTGGCATACTGTGCGACAACCACAAAAATGAGCAGCACCCCATGGCCGACGATCTTCTCTCCGCCACCGACAGTTCCGACTACGACGCCTCCTCGATCGAGGTGCTCGAAGGGCTGGAACCCGTCCGCAAACGCCCCGGCATGTATATCGGCGGCACCGACGAGCGTGCGCTGCATCACCTTGTGGCGGAAATCCTCGACAACTCCATGGACGAGGCCGTCGCCGGCCATGCCAACCGGATCGAGGTGGAACTTCACGAGGATTACGCGCTCACCGTGCGCGACAATGGCCGCGGCATCCCGATCGACCCGCACCCCAAGTTTCCCGACAAATCCGCGCTCGAGGTGATCCTGTGCACCCTGCATGCCGGCGGCAAGTTCGGCGGCAAGGCCTATCAGACCTCCGGTGGCCTGCATGGCGTGGGCGCTTCGGTGGTCAACGCGCTGTCGGATTCCATGGTGGTACAGGTGGCCCGCAACAAAGAGCTTTACGAACAGCGCTTTTCGCGTGGCGTGCCGCTTGGCCCGATCCAGAAGATCGGACAGGCCCCCAACCGGCGCGGCACCACGATCACCTTTCACGCCGATGAACAGATCTTCGGCTCGCACCGGTTCAAGCCCGCGCGGCTCTTCAATTCGATCCGCTCCAAGGCCTATCTTTTCTCGGGCGTCGAGATCCGCTGGAAATCCGCGATCACCGATGGCGACACCCCCACCGAAGCCACGTTCCATTTCCCCGGCGGCCTGTCGGATTACCTTCGCGAAACCATGAACGGCGCCTCCACCTATGCCGACCAGCCCTTTGCCGGCACCGTCGATTTTCAGGAACGCTTCGGCATGCCCGGCAAGGTGGAATGGGCGATCAACTGGACGCCCTCGCGCGACGGCTCGCTGCAAAGCTACTGCAACACCGTTCCCACCCCCGAAGGCGGCACCCATGTGGCCGGGTTCTGGGCCGCGATCCTCAAGGGGATCAAGGGCTATGGCGAGCTGGTGAACAACCGCAAGGCCACCAACATCACCCGCGAGGATCTGATGGCGGGGGGCTGCGCGCTTGTGTCGTGCTTCATCCGCGAGCCGGAATTCGTGGGCCAGACCAAGGACCGTCTTGCCACCACCGAGGCACAGCGGCTGGTGGAAAACGCCGTGCGCGACCATTTCGACAACTGGCTCGCCGCCGATACGAAATCCGCAGGCGCAATCCTCGATTTTCTGGTGCTGCGCGCCGAAGAACGGCTGCGCCGCCGTCAGGAAAAGGAAACGCAGCGCAAGACCGCCACCAAGAAACTGCGCCTGCCCGGCAAGCTGGTGGATTGCTCATCGAATGTGCGCGACGGCACCGAGCTGTTCATCGTCGAGGGCGACAGCGCCGGTGGCTCGGCCAAGATGGGCCGCGACCGCAAGACCCAAGCGCTCTTGCCGCTACGCGGCAAGATCCTCAACGTGTTGGGCGCGGCCAGTTCAAAACTCGGCTCCAATCAGGAAATCGCCGATCTGACACAGGCGCTTGGCGTCGGGCTTGGCAGCAAGTTCAACATCGACGATCTGCGCTATGACAAGATCATCATCATGACCGATGCCGATGTCGACGGCGCGCATATCGCCTCGCTCTTGATGACGTTCTTCTTTACCCAGATGCGCCCGATGATCGACGCGGGCCACCTGTATCTCGCCTGCCCGCCGCTCTATCGCCTGACCCAAGGGGCGAAACGCGTCTATTGCCTCGATCAGGCCGAGCGCGACGCCTGGATGAAAAAGGGTCTCGGCGGCAAGGGCAAGATCGACGTGAGCCGCTTCAAGGGCCTGGGCGAAATGGACGCCAAGGACCTCAAGGAAACCACGATGGACCCCAAAACCCGCAAGCTCATCCGCGTCACCATCGACGAGGACGAGCCCGGCGAAACCGGCGATCTGGTGGAACGTCTGATGGGCAAGAAGCCGGAACTGCGGTTCCAGTATATCTCCGAGAACGCTCGGTTCGTGGAGGAGTTGGATGTTTAGGGAATGATTTGGGAAAGCGCTTATTGGAAAGAGCCACTCCTCGAAGCGGCTAGAGTTATCCTTTCACTCTCCCAAGCAACTAAACTCACGGACGACCAAATTGGTTTGATTGAGTACAAAGTACTTACTGGGTTTTTCTCAGTCCGAAAGTTGTTGGAAGCCGGAACTAAGCTCTCACCAGAGACTTACACCTATTCTGTGTCGTTCAAACGCGCCGCAATATTGGATGACGCAAAGAATTCCAATCGAACGCCTGACAAATTTACTCGACACCAAGTTGACCTGTTTTACGATTTTAGCCGGACACATAAGACCATTACTAGCCTCGGTTACTTAGCCAATCAGTTTGTGCACTCGTATATACTTGAAATCCAATATGAGCGCTCAACAGGTTGGTCATTTCTGGTCGCTTCCGACAAAGACAAATCGAAGTTTTGCAATATAGTACAACTCTCCGATATCGCGTCTATTTTCGAAATTGTTGGAAATGATAATCCGTCATCGCTTGAACTGATACGGGGAAAGGATAGCGACTGGATACAGGCTGAAATAAAGAAATAATCTACTTCTCGGAAGCTTAATGCCATTGGTTTGTTATCGTTTATCATTGTCTATGAAATAGCCAAATCGCGCACCAAAGGATGATAAGCGGCAATTAGACAACTTTGTAAGATTGTTTCATGCCTCCACAGGTGCGAAGCGTTGCATCCAACAAACGCTCCGCCCTCCCGGCACCTCACCGCTCACCGCTTCTTGCCGTTCTCCTCGTCGCTCAGCGACCACGCCACCGCCAGCCGCGCCTCGGAATTGGCGCGTTTGACCGAGTCCTGAACCGCCGCGAACAGGAAATTCACCGGCGCAAAGAACATGTCGCGGGCAAAGACGAATTCCGAGTCGAGCAATTGCCAGAAACGCCGTCTGGCCGTGTTTTTCTGACCCGTGCTCATTTGTACTCTCTCCAGATTTCGACCATCAATTTGTAACCCGCCATGACCACCAGAAAAGCAAAGCATACCACGTCTACCGCAAACAGACCATATTCCAGAAAGGTTAAGCCTTTGATAACCGGCGCCGGGACCACGTCGAAAGAGTCCAACCATTTGACGAATTTTCCGATCAAAAGCGCCGCGATCCCGATCAGGACCAAAAAGAAGATCCCCACGGCGATATCCACCAGAAACCTAAGCAGCAGCACCGCTGTTTTCAACCACTCACCCGACACGTCACACCCCTGACCATACTCTTGCGTACTGCACGTGTTCTAGCGCAAAGGTTGACGAAACCGCAAGGTTTTCACCTCGCCCCACCGCACGCCGCGTTAACCCGGCCCGATACCGCCCCAGATACCGACGCGATACCGATCCCGGTTTCTCCCTATTAACCAACGCCTTGCCCCCCGATTCGCACCAAGGTGCGACCAGACGGCCACAGCCCGCGCCTCACTCCGGCCCGGACCACATCTTGGCGCATGGCTCAGGCCCCGTGTCGTGCTATCATGTCAGCGGTAACATTGTATGGACTGACCATGTTGGATCGAATTGCAATTGACGAGTTCCTGACCGACGCCGACATCACCGCGCTCGGCTTCAAGACCCGCAGCCTGTCCGACAGGGCCGTTGCCCTGATCGGCTTCCAGCGCACCAAGACAATCAGCCCCCGCTCCCGCAAGAGCTATATGGCGGGCGATCCGGCGCCCCTTCTGCAAGAGGTGAGCGAGCGCCGCGAGGCGATCCTGACCGGCGCCCTGCGCGAGGCCGCCTGCGAGCACCAGCCCGTCAAGGCGTATCTGAAAGACATTGGTTTAAGACCGAAATCCATGATCGACATCGGCTGTGGACAGGCCATCCCCGACCTGTTTTTCCAGCGCGATTACAAGCCGCGCTTCACCCTGGTGGACATCGAACAGACCGACGACCTCTATCACAACTGGGCCGGTCAGGGCAGCGGCTATGCCAGTCTCGACTGCGCCAAGGCCCTGCTGCATGACAACGGCGCCGCCAAGTCCAAGGTCACCGCGATCAACCCCCTCAAGGACCCCGCCGCGATGGAGGGTCTCAAGGCGGACATGCTCATCAGCTTCTATTCCTGCGGGTTTCATTACCCGGTCGATGATTATGCCGATCTGATGGTCCAGACGATCACCGACGGCGGTGTCGTGTGCCTCGACCTGCGCAAACGCTACCTGCGCCGCCGCCCCGAGCCCCTGGCCCGCGTGCTGGACGCAGGCACCATGACCGAGCTGTTCGAAGACCCCCGATCCTTCCGCGTCGTCCTGCGCGCCGACTGAGGCGCTGCCCTCTCGCGCAGCACAGCCGCCGGTGTTAGGATCTGCCCCATGCGCTGGTTATGTCTTCTGCTGCCCTTGTTTCTCTTGTCCTGCGGTCGTCCCCTGACGCCGACCGAATCCGCTTTCGCCACGCAAATCCACGGCGACAGCATCGACACCTCGCGCATCCGGCTGGTGGATGGCGCGCTGATCGGCAAGGTCACCTATCCGCGCGCCACGCGCCCGCGCCTCACCTGCCGCGAACGTATCCTGCCCGAGCCGACAACCCCGACCGTCACCGTCGCCCCGGCAGCCGTGGTGGTTCACAACAAGGTGTTCTATGCGCGCGATTGGTACGAGCCGGATTTCATGCCGCGCTATCCCGAGTTCATGTCACTGGTACATGCCATGATCTTCGCTCATGAGATGACCCATGTCTGGCAATGGCAGAACCGCCACCTGACCGGCTATTCCCCGCTGCGCGCCGCCAGCGAACACCGCGTCAGCGATGACCCTTACCTCTTCGATATCTCGACCAATCACGATTTCCTGGACTACGGCTTCGAACAGCAGGCCTCCATCGTCGAGGAATATGTCTGCTGCGCCGCACTGGACCCGGATGCACCACGCACCGCCCGCCTGCGCGAGATGCTGGAAGGCACGTTCCCGATAGGAGACATGCCAAAGCCTGCCACCGTGCTGCTCCCGTGGAAGGACGCCGAGGTGAAGGGGATTTGCCGGATCTGAGCCGCGTGTCAGTCCTGAATGCTTTCGAGATAATAGAGCAATGCCGCCAAGGGCCGTGGCGTCGGGGTCAGAACCCCGTCGCCCACATCGACCGGCACGGTCTCCCCCTCCAGAAGAAGGCCGAACTCGGGCATCTCCTGTCCCGGCAGGCCGGTGCGGTCATAGCCGTCGATCACGCTCAGAACGCGGGCACGCGGAAAGGCGCCATTCTCACTCAGCGCCGTGAGATCCGCCGGAGCGGGCGACAGCCCCTCGGCCCACGGGCCGCCCCCCTCGCCAGAAGCCCCGTGGCACTGCGCGCAATTGGCGTCATAGATCGCGCGGCCCTCGGGCGGTTCTGGCATGGAGACTTCGGCACAGGCGACAACAAGCCCGAAAAACCCAAGAAGACCAAGTGAAATCAGCGCGCTACGTGTCATGCGTTTGCCCCTTGTTTCACTTAGCCTAACAAGCGCCCCCCGCCGCCGCAACTGCGCAGATCACGCCAGCTTGCCCGCCAACGCCTCGTCGATCAGCGCGATCGTCTCATCGACCCCGTAAAGCGCGATGAACCCGCCGAAACGCGGCCCCTGGCTGGCACCCAGAAGCACTTCGTAAAGCGCCTTGAACCAGTCGCGCATCGGATCGAACCGCTCGCGCCCGCAGGCAAAGACAAGGCCCTGCAACTCTTCCGCATCGGCCGGCCCGTCCCATGCCTTCAACCCGTCGCGCAGGGCCTCCAGCGCCTCGCGCTCCAGATCGGTGGGCGCGCGATAGGTCTTTTCGGGCTTCACGAAGTCATTGTAATAGCGCACCGCGAATTCGGCGGCGCCATCAAGATCGGCATGGGTCTCGGGCGTGGCCTCGGGCGCATAACGGCGGATGAAGCCCCACAGCGTATCCTTTTCCTCGGCCCCCGCGACCGACGCAAGATTGAGCAGCATCGAGAACGGCACCACCATCCGGCTTTCGGGCACATCGCCGCCATGCACATGGAACACCGGGTTGTTCAATTGCTGCGTCACATCTTGATCGGGATAGGCGCGCAATTGCTGATGATACTCGTCCACCGCCTTGGGGATCACATCGAAATAGAGCCGCTTGGCGGTTTTCGGCTTAAGATACATGAAATACGACAGGCTTTCCGGCGCGGCATAGCGCAGCCATTCTTCCATGCTCAGGCCATTACCCTTCGACTTCGAGATCTTCTGCCCAAGCTCGTCGTTGAACAACTCATAGGACAGCGACTCGGGCGGGAGTTTGCCAAGCGCCTGACAGATCCGGGTGGATTGCCGCACGCTGTCGATCAGATCCTTGCCCGACATCTCGTAATCCACGCCAAGCGCGGCCCACCGCAGCGCCCAGTCGGGCTTCCACTGCATCTTGACATGACCGCCCGTCACCGGAACCTCGACGCGCTCGCCATCGGGCTCTTCATAGACGATGGTGCCTTTCGCGACATTGCGCTCCAGCGTCGGCACCTGCAGCACATGCCCGGTCTTGGGGCTGACCGGCAGGAAGGGCGAATAGGTCTGCTGACGCTCTGCGCCAAGCGTCGGCAGCATGATCTCCATGATCTTGTCGAACCGCTCCAGCGCCACCAACAGCATCTCGTCGAACTTGCCCGAGGTGTAATACTCGGTGGCCGAGGCGAAGTCATACTCGAACCCGAAACTGTCAAGAAACGCACACAGCCTTGCATTGTTGTGCTGCGCGAAACCCTCGTGGGTGCCGAACGGATCGCGCACCTTGGTCAGCGGCAGGTTCAGGTCTTCGCGCATCTGCTCCTGATTGGGAACATTGCCCGGCACCTTGCGCAGCCCGTCCATATCGTCCGAAAAACAAAGCAGCTTGGTGGGAATATCGCTCAGCATCTCGAAGGCGCGGCGCACCATCGTGGTGCGCGCCACCTCTCCGAATGTCCCGATATGCGGCAGGCCCGACGGGCCATAGCCGGTCTGGAACAGCACATATCCCTTTTCCGGCGGCGCCTTTTCATACCGTTTGAGAACGCGGCGGGCTTCTTCAAAAGGCCAGGCTTTCGAATTCATCGCGGCGTCGCGCATCTCGGACATGATAATTTCCTCTGTTAGCCCCGGCGCGGAACGCGACCATGGGTCGCCCGCTTCCTATTGCCGAGGGGCGGGACAGTCAATATTCTGCGCTGCAACACGCCCCTTTGAAAGGCCACCCAAATGCCCGACGCGATCCCCCATCCCATGACCCCTCAGGACTGCCTTGTGGCGGTCATGATCGCGATCTCGGCTTCGGATGAAAACATCCGCACCGCCGAACTGGTCAAGATCGAGTCGGCGGTCAACAATCTGCCGATCTTTGGCGATTACGATGTGGACCGCGTTCAAATCGTGGCCCAGACCGTGTTCGACCTCTTCAGCGAGGAAGACGGGCTTGACGCGCTGTTCGGTCTGGTGCGCGCCAACCTGCCCGAACGGCTTTATGAAACCGCCTATGCGCTGGCCTGCGACGTGGCCGCCGCCGATGGCTCGATCCAGCACACCGAACTGCGCCTGCTCGAAGAAATCCGCTACGAGCTCGAGCTGGATCGCCTCCACGCCGCCGCCATTGAACGCGGTGCGCGCGCGCGCCACATGACGGTGTAATGCTCCGGCAGGCTGCCGCCTTCTTGCTTTTGCTGTGGGGCTGTGCCGCGCATGCCACCGAGCTTTTGGTGCGCATCGACCTGTCGGATCAGGAAATGACGGTGCTGCTCGACCATGCCCCGGCCCATAGCTGGCCCGTATCCACCGCGCGGGCCGGGAAATTCACGCCGACGGGGCTTTACTCGGTGCAGTCCATGGTGCCGATGCACTACTCGACGCTTTATGACAATGCGCCGATGCCGTGGTCGATCTTCTTTTCCGGCAACTTCGCCATTCATGGCACCACCCAGACCGACCAGCTTGGCACGCCCGCCTCTGCCGGCTGCGTCCGCCTGCATCCGGATGAAGCAAGAACGCTCTATGACCTCGTACAGTCTTATGGCGTGGACAAGACGCTGATCGAAATCGTCGACTGAGCTTTCGCGCCGCCAAAAAACCCAGCCCTTGACCTTCCCGTCACTGGAAGCCTTATGTGAAGGTGCGAAGGGAAACACCATGGCACAAGACAAACTCCGCATCGAAGTTCAGAACCTGTCCTGCGCCGGCTGCGCCGGTCGCGCCGAACGCGCGCTGCAGGATGTGCCGGGTGTCTCTGACGTGTCGGTCAATTTTGCGACCGGCACCGCCCAGATGCAGACCCATGGCGCCGATCTGCAGGACATCACCAAGGCCCTGCAGGCCGCCAACTACCCGGCCCGCGAAGCGACGCTGACGCTCGCCGTGTCCGGCATGACCTGTGCCTCCTGCGTGGGCAGGGTCGAAGACGCGCTGCGCGCGCGCCCCGGCGTGCTGGAGGCGTCGGTCAACCTTGCCACCGAACAGGCGCAGGTCCGCTACCTGCCCGGCGCCACCGGTCCCACCGAGCTTGCCCGCGCCGTGACCGAAACCGGGTATCCCGCGCGCCCCGCCGAAGACCTCTCCGACGATCAGGCGACCCGCCGCGCTGCCGAGATCGACCATGCCCGTCGGCTGACCCTTGTCGCGGGCCTCCTGACCCTGCCGGTATTCATTCTTGAAATGGGCGGGCATGTGATCCCGGGCTTTCACACCCTCGTGCATCAGACGATCGGCCACCAAAGCTCGTGGATGATCCAGTTCGCACTGACGACGCTGGTGCTTGTCTGGCCCGGTCGCGGCTTTTTCGCCCGTGGCGTGCCAGCCCTTCTCAAGGGGGCGCCGGACATGAACAGCCTTGTCGCGCTCGGCACCTCGGCGGCATGGGGCTTTTCGACCATCGCCCTCTTTGCCCCCGGCCTCTTGCCCTCGGGCGCGCGCGCCGTCTATTTCGAAGCGGCCGCCGTCATCGTCACCCTGATCCTTCTGGGCCGCTGGCTCGAAGCGCGTGCCAAGGGCCGCACCGGTGCCGCGATCCAGAAACTCATCGGCCTTCAGGCCCATACCGCCCGCGTCGAGCGCAAGGGCAAGGTGACCGAAGTCGCCATAGACACGCTCGGCGTCGGCGATCTCGTCCATGTCCGCCCCGGCGAGAAGATCGCCATCGATGGCGAGATCACCTCGGGCCACAGCCATGTCGATGAAAGCATGATCTCGGGCGAGCCGATCCCGGTCGGCAAGGCCCCCGGCGACAGCGTGATCGGCGGCACGATCAACGGCGAAGGCGCGCTCATCTTCCGCACCACCAAGGTGGGCCGCGACACGATGCTGTCGCAGATCATCTCGATGGTCGAAGAAGCTCAGGGCGCCAAGCTGCCGATCCAGTCGCTCGCGGATCGCGTGGTGCGCATCTTCGTGCCGGCGGTGATCGCCGTGGCGCTGACAGCCATTGCCGCCTGGCTGTTCTTCGGCCCCGATCCCGCGCTGACCTTCGCGTTGGTGGCGGGTGTGTCGGTGCTCATCATCGCCTGCCCCTGCGCCATGGGTCTCGCCACGCCCACCTCGATCATGGTGGGCACCGGGCGCGCGGCGGAACTGGGCGTGCTTTTCCGCAAGGGCGATGCCCTGCAAAAACTGGATGAGGCCAAGGTCGTCGCCTTCGACAAGACCGGCACCCTGACCGAGGGCCGCCCCCGCCTCACCCGGATCGACACCGCCAATGGCCACGCGCAGGACGCGACACTCGCCTTGATCGCCGCCGTCGAAAGCCAGTCCGAACATCCCATCGCCCGCAGCATCGAACAGGCCGCCCGCGACCGTGGCCTGACCCTGCCGCAGGCCCGCCAGGTCAAGGCAATCACCGGCTTCGGTCTGCAGGCACACGTTGACGGCCATGACGTTCTGATCGGCGCCGAACGCCTGATGCGCCGCGAGGGGATCGACACCATGCCCTTGCAAGACGCCCTGTCGCGGATCGCCGCCGACGGCCAAACCCCGGTCTTCGCGGCCATCGACGGGCGGCTTGCCGCCCTTCTCGCCGTGGCCGACCCGGTCAAGCCCACCAGCCGCGCGGTGATCGACAGCCTGCATGCCAGTGGCCTCAAGGTGGCGATGATCACCGGCGACACGCAGGCCACCGCACAGGCCATCGCCGCCGAACTGGGCATCGACCATATCGAGGCCGAAACCCTGCCCGATGGCAAGGTCGCCGCAATCGACACGCTGCGCGCGCGCTTCGGCAGTGTGGCTTTCGTCGGCGACGGCATCAACGACGCCCCGGCCCTCGCCGCCGCCGATACCGGCATCGCCGTCGGCAGCGGCACCGATGTCGCGATCGAGGCCGCTGACATCGTGCTGATCTCTGGCGACCTGTCGGGCGTGGTCAACGCGCTGCACCTGTCGCGGGCCACCATGCGCAACATCCGCCAGAACCTGTTCTGGGCCTTCGCCTATAACACCGCGCTCATTCCGGTCGCCGCCGGGGCGCTCTATCCCGTCGCCGGTCTCATGCTGTCACCGATGCTGGCCGCAGGCGCCATGGCCCTCAGCTCGGTCTTCGTGCTGTCGAACGCGCTGCGTCTGCGCCGCGTCGGCGCTGCCATGGACCGCCCCGGCGCCTCGCATCCGCCCACACCATCGACACAGCCCATGCCCTTGCATCAATGAGGTCCGCCATGAATATCGGGGATATCGCCCAACGCACCGGCCTGCCCGCCAAGACCATCCGCTATTACGAGGAAATCGGCCTTGTCACCCCCCATCGCGAAGCCAATGGCTACCGTGTCTTCGACGACAAGGACATGCACCGCCTGACCTTTCTGGCGCGGGCCCGTGCGCTCGGCTTCCCGATCGAGGAGTGTCGCACGCTCCTTGCCCTCTACAAGGACGACACCCGCGCCAGCGCCGATGTCAAGCGCATCGCCCAGGATCACCTTGCCCAGATCGAGGACAAGATCCTGCAGCTTCAATCCATGCGCGACACGCTCACCCATCTGGTCCGAGAATGCGCCGGCGACAACCGCCCCGATTGCCCCATCCTCAAGGATCTCGCCAAGGGCTGAGCGTGCACATCCGGTCACGAGGCCGGCACGTCAGGGCCTGACGAGTACCCGCCCACATCCCCGGCATGGGCGGCCCTTACTCAACCAGACTGTAGCGTATGGGAAGCCGCACAGCACCCGTATTGCCACTATCGGGAAGCCATTCCGGCTCTGAACCATACGTCACCGTCTTGAATGTCCGCCGCAATGCGCGCAGAGCCTCGGCCATATCGGTGCGCGCCACGAAATGCCCGATGCAATGATGCGCGCCGCCGCCGAACCCGAAATGCAGCTTGCGCTTGGCGGTGATGTCGAAGCCGGGATCGTCACAGACCAGAGGATCGCGGGCCGAGGCATGGACCAGCAGATGCAGCACCGTGCCCGCCTTGATCTTCTGCCCGTTCACCTCGACATCCTCCACCGCCTCGCGCGTCGCCCATGTGGTGGTGGGCCGGGCGCGGATGAATTCCTCGATCGCCGCCGGGATCAGCCCCTCATCCTCGCGTAACGCCTGCCATTGCGCAGGGTTCTCGATGAACAGCGACAGCCCAAGCCCCAGAAGCGCCCGCGTCGTATCGACCCCGCCAAAGATCGAAATCACGATGGTGTTCAGCAGCTCCTCATGGGTGCAATCGCCATTGGCATCGAATTCCGCCACCATCCGCGCCACATAGCTTGCGTCATCCTCGCCGCGCCGCACCCGTGTCACCAGCTGATCGGCCAATTGAAACAGCGTCTCGCAGGCCGCGTTGAACCGGGCTTCATGGCGCTTGGCCTCGATCCCCATCGCCAGCCCCAGATCGGCGGCATTATGTGCCACCAGTGGCCAGGCCTCGCGCTCCATACCCAGAAGCGTGGTGATCGCCTGACCCGCGAACGGCGTGCAGAACGCCTCCTGAAATTCGCAGCTCTCGGTCTCGCGCAGCGTCGCGCACAGATCCTCGGCGATGCGATCGAACGCCGGGATCAGGCTTTCGACATAGCCCTCCGACAGCGCCGGCACCGCCAGCGCGCGCAGCCGCTTGTGATCCTCGCCCTCGCGCCCGATCACCGACTGCCGCCAGAACTCCGCGAACCGCCCCTCGATCCCCACGGTCGCGGGCCAATTGTGACTGCCTTGCCGAAACCGCCGGTCGCGCAGGATGCGCCCCACCTCCGTGTAGCGCAGCACCGCCAGCCCATAAGGCGTGCGCGCGCACCAATGCGCCTCCCTCGCCGCCACGACTTCGGGTCCCCGTGTCGAGAGGGCAGGATCGCTCAGATCCAGATAGGGCAAGCCGTCGGTCATGACGTATCCTCGTTCAACACACCGCGCTCGAACGTATCACGCTCTCCCCGGTCTACATAGCCGCGGATCAGCTTGGCCTGATCTCTTCCCTTGGCCGCCACAGACAAAAATTCAGTTGGGACAGTGAAAATCGGCAGAGCGGACAAAGCCGCTTTTCATCCAGCAACATACCTTCCACGACATGGGTTTTCCCCTAAACCATCGCCTCGCATTCGCGGCGCAGTTTCACGGCGTTCAGGCTTTCGTCGATTTCAACGTCGTCATAGGTCAGGATCGTATCGACTGGCACATCGCGCAGCAGCTTGATGTCGCCCGTCAGGCCCAGGGGCAAAGCCCGCATCGGCACTGAAATTCGTGTCGGGCGCAATTGACCCGCGACACAGTAGCCGCCTTCGCCGTCCAGCATCTCGCCCGCTTTCAGGTCCCTCTTTGCCACGGCCACCACGTCCGAGCGGAACTCCTTGCTGGTGCCGGTCGCTTCTTTGCGGATGCCGACCGAGCCGACGGACAGACCCAATTCCAAACCGATCAGGTGAAAGCGTTTGAAGTTGCAATAATAAAGCCCGCTGTCATCGGTCGAGACCATGTATTCCTCAAAGCAGTTCTTCACATAGTCCGAGGTCGCCTTGACCACCACCCAGACACCCTGCCGGATGTCATTGGGGATCATGGTGCCGTCTTCTGCAAAGCTCGAGACCACTTCGACCATGCCAGCCTCTTCCAACACGCCGCCCTCACTTCGGGGCCGCATCAGGGTGGCGATATCGTCGATCGCGCCGGGCGGATAGCTCAGACCATGGGTGGGCGCATTCAGCCCGGTGGCGTTGGAAATCGCGGCACTTTCGATGGCGGGTTTGGTGCCGTCCAGAAAGCTATTGAACATCTTGGGGTTCAGCCGTCCGCGCTCGGCCTGTTCCGGGGTCACGCCCCAGAAGTCCCAGATCGTGTCGGGGGTGGAAAAACGGTATTCGGGTTTCCACTTGTGGCCCCGTCCCGCGGCAGCGACCTCGAAACCGCAGGTGCGGGCCCAATCGACCAACTCCACCGTCATGGCGGGCTGATCGCCGTAGGCCTGGCTATAGATCACGCCCGCCGCCTCGGCCCTTGCCACAAGGGCCGCGCCACAGACGGCATCGGCCTCCACCGTGGCCGAGATGACGTGTTTGCCCGCCGCGAAAGCCGCAAGGGCGTGGTCGACTGCGATCACCGGGTTGCCGGTACATTCGACAACGATCTCGACGCCGGGATGGTCGATCATCGCCATCGCATCTTCGCCCACATGGGTTGTGCCGGACTGAAGCGCTGCGTCCAGGGACGCGGCCTCGATCTGTTCTGCGGACCATCCGGCATAGACCATGTTGGATTTGGCGACATCAATCCGCAAATCGGCAACGCCGACCACATGAACACCGGGAATGCGCAAGGCCTGTGCCAGAAACATCGTGCCGAACTTTCCCGCCCCGACGACGCCGACGCGGACGGGCATGTTCTGTTCTTCGCGTTCCTGAAGCTGTTGGTAAAGGCCCATGGTCGTCTCCCTTTGGTGGTGCAATCCGTTGAGCTTCAGTGACACCGAAATCCGGGGGAATGTAAACAACAAGGTCGCTCGTGCCGCGCCGGTCAATTTGGCCTAAGCTCCACCATTCTCCGCACCCCAGAAAGCCAAACAGCCTGAACGCAGCATGCCTCCCCTATCAGCAACTGTCCCCATGCTGAGAACTGTCCTCATCCCATGAAAAAGCCCCGCCGGACCAAGGGAAGGCCGGACGGGGCAAGTCGCTGAATTTTATGGGTTTATGTCGCCGCCTTTCAGGCGGCTTTCTTCTTCGGCTTCAGCTCCGCCACCTCGGCAGCGGGCAGGAGCGCGCCGTGCAGCGCACCGATTGAAGCCGCCAGCGATTCTCTGGGAACAACGAATTGCACATCGACCGAGCGGGTCGTTTGATGCGCGGCCAGCACCTCGACACCGTCCTCCGCCAGCGCCTTGAGCCCCTCGCCCAGCACGTTCAATCCCGACAGATCGCGCCCGATCACCGCGGCGATGGCCAGCGGCTGGATCGTCAACTCGGCGCTTGGATAGACCTTGTTCAGATCCCTTTCGACCTTGCGCAACTCGCGCAGGGGCGCATCCACGTAATGCGTGATCGTGTTGGCGTTCGAGGTTTTCGAGACGATCCGGATCCCGTGCCGCGTCAGCAATTCGAGGATCTTGGCGTCATAGCCCTTCACGCCAACCATATCCTGTTCGAACAACTCCAGCGCATGCGCTTCAAGTCCGGTGACGATCTCGGCGCCCGGCGTGCCGGCGGGCTGATCGTCGATCAGCGTGCCGGGATCATGCGGCTCGAACGCGTTGGTCACCCGCAGCGCGACATCCGCCTGACGCAGGGTCTTGGCGGCCTTGGGGTGGATCGCCTCCATCCCCATGTTCGACAGCTGATCGGCCACGTCGTAATTCGTGTGGCCCAGCTTGCGCACCTTGCCCTTGACCAGCTTCGGATCGGCCGAGGACAGGTGGAACTCCTTGTGAATGATCGCCTCATGCGCGCCGGTCAGCGCCGCGATCCGGCTGAACGTCACCTCGGAATAGCCGCGATCGAACTCGGCCATCAGCCCTTCGCGGCATTGCGCATAGCCGGTGACGATGGGCAGCTCTTCGGTTACGTCCACATCGTCCAACCCGTCGTGGATGCGCTCATCCAGCGTCATTTCCCGCTCGTCGCGCCAGCCCGACAGATCGACGAACCGCGCATTGATGCCCGCCCGGCGCAGCGCCAGCGTGGCCACATAGGCCGAATGCGCCTCGCCCAGACCCGACAGCAATTCGCGCGTCAGCATCATGTGCTGGCTCAGACGGAAATGCCCGTAGGAACACAGGCGCTGCAAATCGATCAGGCAGTTGCGTGCGCCTTCCACACGGTCACGCACGAAATCATCCGCATCGCTTAGATCGGCGGGATTGCCCAGAACCGCGCCATGCGCCTCGCGCATGCCCTTCGCGACACCGGACAGCGCATCGAGCCAGCCGTGATCGTCCTCGTCATTGGCAAAGCGCGCATAGACACCCGCCTCTCCGGATTTCTTGTGCTCCAGCAGCAGATCGGTAATGCCGCCAAAGGCCGAAACAACGAACATCCGGTTGTAGATTTTCGTGGGATCGTCGCGCTGGAACAGCGTTCCGATCAATTCGTCCAGCCGCGACATCGATGTGCCGCCGATCTTTTCGACTGTATGGGTCGATTGGGTCATCTTTGCTCACCCCCGGGCTTGCGCCCAGGGGCGCCTCTGAGTTCAGGATACGTCTTCGGGCGCCGCGTAAGAGCCGTCCTCGCGGTGCACTTCCCGACCGGTCACCGGCGGGTTGAACACGCAAGCCATCACCAGCTCTTCTTCGGCGCGCAGCGTGTGGCGGTCATGCTCGTTCAGGGCATACATGGTGCCCGGCTTGATCTGATGGGTCTCCCCCGTCTTCAGATCGGTGATCGAGCCTTTGCCCTGCACGCAATACACGCTTTCGAAGTGGTTCTTGTATTCGAACGTGTGTTCGCTGCCCGCTTCCAGGAACGTGATGTGAAACGAAAACCCCATTCCATCATCGGCCAGCAGCATCCTCACGGATGTCCAGCGCGCATCGGAAACCGAGTTTCCGGCCTTCACCACATCATCGAAATGTCTGACGATCATCTTGTTGTCACTCCGCTGCGATCTTGTTTTGCACCGTCGCATTTCGGGCGGCATCCAGCAGGATGTCCAGTCCCTTGCGCAACGTCTCTTCGGGGATGGTCAGCGGTGCCAGCACCTTGACCACTTCATCTTCGGCGCCCGATGTCTCGATAATCAGGCCGTTGTCGAAGGCGCGCGCACAGATATCGCCCGCCAACTCGCCCGAGCCTACATCGACACCCTGCATCATGCCACGTCCTTTCAGACGCGCACCCGGCACCTCATCGGCAATCGCCTGCAGCCCAGCCGTCAGGATCGCCGACTTGTGCTGCACCTCGTTCTGGAACGTATCATCGGCCCAGAACTTCTCGAGCGCGACGCGCCCGGTGACAAAGGCATGGGTATTGCCACGGAACGTGCCGTTATGCTCGGCGGGCTTCCAGATGTCATGCTCGCGCTTGATGAGCAACGCGGCGAACGGCAGGCCGAAGCCCGACAACGATTTCGCCTGTGTCACCATATCCGGCTCGATCCCGGCGCTTTCAAAGGCGAAATAGGTGCCCGTGCGCCCGCACCCCGACTGGATGTCATCGACGATGAGCAGCGCGCCCAGCTTCTTGGCCAGACGGGCGACACCCTGCATCCATTCATCGGATGCGGCATTCAGCCCGCCTTCGCCCTGCACCGGCTCAAAGATGAACGCCGCAGGCGCATCGACACCCGATGACGGGTTGTCGAACATCATTTCCATCTGGCGCAGCGTGTCCATCTCGTCGCCAAAGGCGCCATCGAACGGCATCCGCGTCACGCCACACAGCGATCCACAGCCCGCACCGGCCCGCTTGCCCGCATTACCGGTCAGCGACAGCGCGCCCATGGTCATGCCGTGAAAGCCGTTGGTGAAAGCCACGATATTGCGGCGTCCCGTGACCTTGCGCGCCAGCTTCATCGCCGCTTCCACGGCGTTCGTGCCGGTCGGCCCGGTCATCATCACCTTATAGTCCATACCCCGCGGCTTGAGGATATTCTCCTCATAGGCCTCCAGGAACCGGGCCTTTTCCTGCGTATACATATCCAGCCCATGCGCGATCCCGTCACCGGCGATATGCGCAACCAGCGCCTCTTTCATGTCCGGATCGTTATGCCCGTAATTCAAGGACGAGCACCCGGCCAGAAAGTCGATATAGGTGGTGCCGTCGGCGGCGGTCATTTCGGCGCCCTTGGCCTTGGTGAATACCGTCTCGAAGCTGCGGCAATAGCTGCGCGCTTCCGATTCACGGCGTGTAAAGATTTCAAACTCGGCTGACATGTCAGTCGGCATGGCGTTTCCTTTATGTCTGGTGGGTTGAAGGCTGGCGCAGGCCGCGATCAGGCGGCGCGCTTCAGCGCTTCGGCGAAGTCGATCGTGACCATATGCTCGGTGGCATGGCGTCCGTCGAAATGGTCCTCGCGGGTGTAATGCGGCTGGCTCTTCAGCTTGCCGCCGATTGCCTTCGAGAATTTCCCGAACAGCGCCCACGACGCATCATTGCTCAGCGTGATCGTGGTCTGCAGACGGTTGACCGTCTCGCATTCCTCGCGATCGGTCAGCGTCTTCAGCATCCGCGAACCAAGCCCTTGGCCGCGCGCCTGCTCAGACACGGCAACTTGCCACACGAACAGCGTCTCCTCGTCCGACGGCATCACATAGGCCGAGATCCAGCCCACCGGCACGCCGTCCATCTCTGCAAGGATACAGGTGTCGCGGAAATGGTCGCACTGGATCAGATTGCAATACATCGAATTCTCATCCAGCGGATGACAGGACGCGATCAACTCCCAGATCGCCGCCCCATCCTCACGGCATGGCTTGCGGAACGTGATCTTCGGTTTTTGTTTCGATCCTTCGATTGTATGCACGGCTCTGATCCCTTGTTGTTAGCATGACTAAGTATATTCACGCCGCATCTATTTTCAAGTGTCTAAGTATTTTTATGCGCCATACGCGGAAATTTGCGCATATTGAACTGAAAACCCCTTAGCCTTATATAGGATGCATGGTACAAACAGTTAGAAAAATGAACCAAACGACGTCACGGATTGCGCATCTGGGTAAAAAAAGTAATCTGTCCCGGCCCCTCACGGAGATCGATGTGGACCGGACAGATATCAGCCTCATCGCCCTGCGCCGCATCCTGCGCGCCACCGAAATGTATTCGCGCGATCTCGCACGCGAGGCGGGCCTGACCGCGGTGCAGCTGCGCGTGCTGCAGATCGTGTCGGAAAAAGGCTACGCAACGCCCACCGAGCTTTCGCAGCGTATGGGCGTGACGCAGGCCACGATTTCGGTGCTCATCAAGAAACTGGAATCAAAGGGCCTACTGACGCGGCAGCAATCCGAACAGGATCGCCGCCAGACCCGGCTTGGCATCACCCCCGAAGGCATCGCCAAGGTGCGCGCCGCCCCCGATGCGCTGCAACAGCGCTACGTCAAGCAGTTCGAGGCGCTCGACGATTGGGAACAGGCGATGATCGTCGCCGTTCTGGAGCGTGTATCAACC
Organism: Roseobacter sp. AzwK-3b; assembly: GCF_000170875.1. Lineage (NCBI taxonomy): Bacteria > Pseudomonadati > Pseudomonadota > Alphaproteobacteria > Rhodobacterales > Roseobacteraceae > Roseobacter > Roseobacter sp. AzwK-3b. Next base: position 98,250 of record NZ_ABCR01000008.1, on the reverse strand, counting down.
ATGCTCGACGCCAAGGATATCGACGCCTCCCCAGTGCTGGCCGTGGGAGATATCGACCGCTCCCACTGACCGGCTGACCGCGCAGCGCGCCGGGTCAGCGGATGGCCGGATCGGCGCTGCTCTGCGCCCAGTCCGGCTCGAACCCCAAGACCTCCGTATCCGGCGGCAGCGCCGGATTGAACAGCTTGTTATGCGCCACCGTCGCCTGATGCAGAAGGTTGTGCGGCGCCAGCCTCCAGACCTTGCACGACAGATCGAACCGCTGCGCGTAGGCGTCGAAAATCAACCGGCACTGCCCCGCCGCATGGATCTGCGCCGCCCCCGGTGATCCCGGCGGAAAGGTCGCCGTCAGGATATCCGAAAACTCCTCGGGCTTCTGGTAATAGGCCGATGACAGGAACCGGATCGCCTGATCGCGGATCTGCGCGGGATCGTTCGTCTTGGCCGCCATATGCTGCAACTCGGGCGTCACCGAATAGCCCGGCGCCTTGTTCATCACCGTGATGATATGGCCAAGCGGCTCGGCCTGATCCGGCAACAGCACCGCCGGCATGATCGGATCACCGGGGCGCCCATCTTCATCGCGCATCGACATCTGCCTGACGCGGCATTGCCACTTCATGAAGGCCTTGCGCAGGGGATGGTCCGAAAAACTCTGTCCGAACTGTGCCGCCAACGAACTCATGCGACGCTCCTTCTGGGTTGAATCGGGGTGAATGGCCGGTCAGCGGTCAGGCTGGGGATGCGCCCTTGCGCGCGTGCGATCTCGTCCAGATCGATGCGCGCCTGCACCACACCGGGCAGCGTGCCGCCATCGCAGACCACCTCGCCCCACGGGCTGACGACCAGCGAATGACCATAGCTTTCTCCGCCCCCCGGCACCGGCCCTATGGCACAGGCCGAGACGACGAAGCGCGTGGTCTCGATCGTCCGCGCACGGTTCAGCACATGCCAATGCGCCTCTCCGGTCTTGCGGGTAAAGGCGGCAGGGCACAGCAGGATATCCGCCCCGCCCTGCGCCAGACTGCGGAAGAGGTGTGCAAACCGCAGGTCATAACAAATCGTATGGCCGATCCTGCCGAACGGCGTGTCATGGATCACCGCACGATGACCGGGGCTGACACGCGCGCTTTCGCGGTAGACCTCGGCCTCGGACAGCTGCACGTCAAAGAGGTGGATCTTGTCATAGCGTCCCCGGATCTGACCGCGATCATCCAGCATCAGGCCGCGATTGATGATCCGCCCGTCCGGCCCGTCCACCGCGATCGACCCGATATTGATCCACACCTGACGTTTGGCCGCTAAATCCCGCATCGCCGCCAGAAACGGATGGCTTTCCTCGGGCGCGCTTGGCGGGGCCAGCGCACCATCTTCGGTGCGCAGACCGCCACAATATTCCGGCAGAAACAGGATATCCGCGCCCGCCTTGACCGCGGCCTCGGCCAGCGGCAACGCCTCATCAACAGCCCCGGCGAAATCGGGCCGGGGCCGTGTCTGCAGACAGGCGATATCAAGCGGGCGCGGCATATGCGTCAGAACTTCATATAAGCCTTGCGCAACGTGACCAGCGGATGCCGGTCCGACATCTGGAACTTGATGAGCATCTCGCGTGCGATCATGTCCCTGTCCTGCTGGTTGTCGGGCAGCTCGATACTGTCGGGCACCCGCACCCAGCCGTTGTTGTTGCGGTCAAAGACGGCGGGCGCGCCCTCTTCGTAGCCCATATGCACATCTTCCAGCCAGTTCAGATCGTCCCAGCCCATCACCTCCATGTATTTCGTCAGGAAGGGGGTGATCCGGTCGTAATCCGGCACAAGGTTCACGTCATAGCGATAGCCGATATGCTGGCCGATTTCCTTTTCGCGCTCGGATTCAAGTCCGGCGGCATCCTTCAGGAACTGGTCGACATCCTTGATCTCGGAGCCGCGATACTGTGTTCCAGCCATGGTTTAGTCCTCCTTTGGCGGGGTGGTGCCCTGCGCCACGGATCACGCGGCGCAGGGGCGGCCCACCTTAAAAGTGGTGATAATCCTCGACGCCGACCGTATAGTTGGTCCCGGCCAGCGGCACCCCGGCCATCGCCGACGCCTCCATCGTCAACGCGGCCAGATCCTCGGGCTCCAACGAATGGATATAGGTCTTGCCGCAGGCGCGGGCGAAGAGCTGCGCCTCGATGGTGAGCGTGTGCAGGAAGTTGTAGACACGCTCCGCCGCCGCATCCGGGTCCAGACGTTCGCGCAGCTTGGGGTCTTGCGTGGCCACACCCACCGGGCAACGGCCCGTATGGCAATGGTAGCAATAGCCCGGCTCGACGCCCATCTCTTCCTGGTAATTGGCCTCGGGGATGTCCTTGTTGCAGTTCAGCGCCATCATCGCCGAATGACCGATGGCGATGGCATCCGCGCCCAGCGCGATCGCCTTGGCCACATCGGCACCGTTGCGGATACCGCCCGCATAGACAAGGCTGATCTCGCCGCGCTTGCCCAGATCGTCGATGGCCTTGCGCGCCTGACGGATCGCCGCCATGCCCGGCACACCGGTATCCTCGGTGGCAAGGTGCGGGCCGGCGCCCGTGCCGCCTTCCATCCCGTCGATATAGATCGAATCCGGGTCGCATTTCACGGCCATGCGCACATCGTCATAAACCCGTGCCGCCCCCAGCTTGAGCTGGATCGGGATCTGCCAATCGGTCGCTTCGCGGATCTCCTGGATCTTCAGCGCAAGGTCATCCGGCCCCAGCCAGTCGGGGTGACGGGCGGGCGAGCGCTGGTCGATACCTGCGGGCAGACTGCGCATCTCGGCCACCTGGTCGGTCACTTTCTGACCCATCAGATGCCCGCCAAGACCCACCTTGCAGCCTTGGCCAATGAAGAACTCGCAGCCATCCGCCAGAACCAGGTGATGCGGGTTGAAGCCATAGCGCGACTGGATGCACTGATAGAACCATTTCGAGCTGTAGCGCCGCTCATCGGGGATCATGCCGCCCTCGCCCGAACAGGTCGCCGTGCCTGCCATCGTGGCGCCACGCGCCAGCGCGGTCTTGGCCTCATAGCTCAGCGCGCCAAAGCTCATGCCCGTGATATAGACCGGGATATCCAGAACCAGCGGCTTTTTCGCGCGCGGTCCGATCACGGTGCGGGTTTCGCATTTCTCGCGATAGCCCTCGATCACGAAACGCGTCAGCGTGCCGGGAAGGAAGGTCAGGTCATCCCAATGCGGGATCTTCTTGAAAAGGGAAAACCCCCGCATCCGGTAGCGTCCAAGCTCGGACTTGATGTGGATGTCATCCATGACGCGCGGCGGGAAGATAAAGGAATCTCCCAGCCTGTAGGTGTCGCGCGCAAGGGGCTTCTTGGTGGGCAGATCGCCATCAGCCATGTGTCTGTTCCTTTTTGCGGGTAATGGAAGGCGCCGGGCGCCGTTCCATTACAGAATGAGTTTCTTCTCGGACGGCTCGAGGTTGTCGTAGTTCCACAACTGCTTGCCAGCCACGATCTTGGTGAAATGATCCACGCCCTTGTCGGGCATAAGCCCGTATTGCGTGAGCTTCCGGGTCAGCCAGTGCCGGTCCAGATCGGTCAACTCGGCCTCGACCGCGTCAACGCCCAGCGACTTGATCTCACCACCCACGAAGATCATCCCGTCATACATCGAATCGCCAAGGTTCTTGCCGGCATTGCCGCACACCACCATGCGTCCGCGCTGCATCATGAAGCCCGACAGCGCGCCGGTGTCGCCACCCACGATAATCGTGCCGCCCTTCTGGTCGATGCCCGTGCGCGACCCGACCGAGCCACGGCACACCAGATCGCCGCCGCGCATCGCCGCGCCAAAGGTGGAGCCTGCGTTCTTCTCGATGACGATGGTGCCGGACATCATGTTCTCGCCGCAGGACCAGCCCACGCGCCCGGTGATCCGCACGTTCGGCCCGTCGATCAGACCGACGCCGAAATAGCCGCACGACCCCTCGATGATGAGATTCAGCTTGTTCAGAATGCCGACGCCAAGGCTGTGCTTGCCGCGCGGATTCTGCAGCACGATCGTGCCATAGCCTTCCTTCATCTTGTCGCGGATCGCGATATTCACCTCGGTCGTGGTCAGGTTGTCGGTGTCGATCTCGGTGCGCTTGTTGAAATCGACATCATACGCCCACGGATAGGTGTAGCGATCGGTGGCCTCGGGATCGAACTCGATATAGAGCGATTTCCCCGTCAGCTGCTCCGTGGTCATTCCAAGCGCCTTGGCGCGCTCGTCCTGACTCATCTGTTTCAATTCTGCGTCGGTTACGCTTGCCATACCCGGACCTCCTCGTCGTAAGGGTCATAAGTGTCGATTTCTTCCGGAAGGATCGCGCGGATCGCCACCTCTTCCGAGGCCATCGCGATCAGATCGTCGGATTCATAAAGAACCAGCGGCTTCGCCGCCATCGTGTCCTTGGCCATGCCCAGCTGATCCTTGGTCGCCACCAGATAGGTGAACACCCCGTCGATCTCGCCGATGGACTTTCGCAGGCTGTCCTCGAGCGAGATGCCATTGGCCAGGTTATGCGCGGTATAGACCGCCAGCAACTCGCTGTCGCAATTCGACATGAACCGGTGACCCTTGCGCTCCATCTCGCGGCGCATGATCCAGTAATTGGTGATCTGGCCGTTATGCACCACGCTCACGTCGTTATAGGGAAACGCCCAATAGGGATGCGCCGATTTGATGTCGACATCCGATTCCGTCGCCATCCGCGTGTGCCCGATACCGTGGGTGCCCACGAAATCGTTCAGCCCGTAAAGCCCCGACACGACCGATGCATCGCCCAGATCCTTGATCAGTTCCAGACCCCGGCCGATCGACAGGATCTCGACGCCGTCGACCTCTTCGATCATCTTGGCCATCTCGCCGATGCTCGCCTCGTCACCACCATGGCCCAGCACATAGCGATGGGCGTATTTCGTGGCGCTCTGGCGGTCCTTCACGGTGGCTCCGCACTCGGACATGATCTCTTCGACCTCGCGCACGCGCGTCTCGAGGATCTGCGTGATCCCCCGGCCCTTGGCCATATCCTCGGCCTCGGCCACCTTCAGCCGCAGGATATAGTCGCCATCCTTCGGTTCGCCGTAGACAGCATATCCGGTGCTGTCCGGCCCCCGGTGTTTCAGGGCTTGAAGCATCGCGGTCATCTCGGACCCGACATTCGCGCTCTTGCCCTTGTGGATCAATCCAGCAATTCCGCACATCTTGAATGCGCCTCCTCAGTTTGCGTCGTTCAGGGGGGCGGCAGGCATAATCGCCTGCCGCCCAAGACATCGAATGCCTCAGGGCAGACACTCCATGTACATCTCTTTGTCCCACTCGGTGACGGTGGACATGAATCTCGCGACCTCGTCGCGCTTGTATTCGTCGTAAAGCCGGTACATCTCGCCGGGCAGGCCGCGCTGCACGGCCTCGTCCGCCGCCAGCTTGTCCAGCGCCTCACCCAGCGACATCGGCAACTTCTTGACGTCCTTGCCCTCGGCCATCGCCGCATAGATGTTGCGCTCTTCGGGCTCGCCGGGATCGAGATTGTTCTCCAGCCCGTCATCCATCGCCGCCAGCAGGGTCGTGCCCATCAGATAGGGGTTCACCATCGAATCCACCGACCGATACTCGAACCGCCCCGGCGCCGACACGCGCAGACCCGTGGTCCGGTTCTGGAAGCCCCAGTCACTGAAGACCGGCGCCCAGAAGCCCGTATCCCACAGCCGGCGATAGGAATTCACCGTCGAACAGCCGATCGCGGTCAGCGCCTGCAGGTGATGCACCACGCCCCCGATCGCCTTCAGCCCTTCCTTGCCCGGCATCTGCGGATCGTCCGTATCGGGCATGAACGTGTTCTCGCCGCCCTTCACATACATATAGTTGTCGGCCATCCCCGGCAGGTTGTCCGGGTCGTTGCCGCATTTGACGAACTCATCCTCGCCGCCATACCACAGGCTCATGTTGTGGTGGCAGCCCGACGCCGACACCCCCATGAACGGCTTGGTCATGAAACAGGCGAAAATCCCGTTCTCCCGCGCCACCTGCGCACAGATCTGGCGATAGGTGGTCAACCGGTCCGCATTGCGCAGCACATCGTCGAACATCCAGTTCAGCTCAAGCTGCCCCGGCGCGTCCTCGTGATCGCCCTGAATCATGTCCAGACCCATCTTGCGCGCATAGCGGATCACCTGCAGCGACACGGGCCGCAGGCTTTCGAACTGGTCGATATGATAGCAATAGGGCTTCGAATACCCGTCGCGCGGCTTGCCGTTCTCGTCGAACTTCAGCCACATCATCTCGGGCTCGGTGCCGATCCGCAGCTTGGTGCCGTGCTTCTTGGTGAATTCATCATGCAGACGACGCAGATTGCCCCGGCAATCCGCCGTCAGATAGCCACCGGGATTTACCTTTTCCTCGCGGTTGCGGAAGAGCGTGCAATAGAAGCGGCCGATCTCGGGCGCCCAGGGCAGCTGCATGAAGGTTTCCGGCTCGGGGATGCCAATGAGTTCGGCAGCCTCAGGACCATAGCCCATGTAATCGCCCGCGCGGTTGGTGAACAGGTTCATGGTGGCGCCATAGACCAGCTGGAACCCCTTCTTGGCGACACTTTCCCAGTGATCCGCCGGAATGCCCTTGCCCATGATCTTGCCGGTGACCGACACGAATTGCAGGTAGAGATACTCGATCCCCAGCTCGTCGATCTTCTTGCGTACTTGCTTGATCTTCTCGTCGCGCCCCGGCGCCTCTACGAATCTTTCCAGATCTGTCTCAGCCACTTTCAGTCTCCCTGATGGTTCCGCCGATGCCGGGTCTGACGCCCGCTTTACGGCTCTGTGATGGTCGCTCCACGCTGATGGGTAGAAGCGGCTCGGGCCGGGGTGGAGCCCCCCATGCCGGACCCGCGGGATAAGGTCCTCGGCGGGACAGACGGCCCGCACCTGGTCCAGTTTTGGTCAGTGCCCGCGCAGACCCGCCCGATGCGGCCCAAAGGGCCACGGCTTTGGCAAACTGTCGTTTTACGGTATCAGGAAACACCATTTGTGTTTGTCCCAGTCTTTGCCTGCCTGCCGTGACGCCCTATGTGTCACGCCGGTCGGTGGAGCGCGGATAGGTAAAGTGTTTCCGATGGCCGATCCAAAAGTCAACCACTTTTGATCCAATGCCAAATGAGTAGGTGAAATTTCCAAGACTCTGGTATATTATTGGTTCAAAATCGAGGGGAAATGATGAACGCTTTAGCAGATCAGAAACTCGGGGCCGCGGATATCGCGGCTTTGATCCGACGCGAGATTTCCAAGGGCAGTCTGCAACTTCATGATCGCCTGCCCCCCGAACGCGTCCTCTCCGAGACCTACGGCGCCGCCCGTGGCACGATCCGCAAAGCCTTGATGCATCTGGAAAAAGAGGGCTTCGTCGAAACCCGCGCCGGCAGCGGAACCTATGTCGTTCACAAGCCCGACGAGACCTCGACCAACGCGATCCGCAACGCCACCCCCCTCGAATTGATGGACACCCGATTCGCGCTCGAGCCGCATATCTGCCGTCTCGCCGTCCTGCACGGACGACATGCCGATTTCGACCGGATGGAAGATCTCTGCAACCGCATGGAAGAGTGCCTCGACGATCCCGTGGGCTTTTCCGAAGCCGACACCGATTTCCACCGCGCGCTCGCCGAATGCACCCGCAACGGCCTGCTGATCTGGATTCTGGACCAGATCGCCAATGTCCGCTCTGAAGACGACTGGACCCGGATGCGCCATCTCACGCTCGATTCGCGCACCATCGGGATCTACAACGTGCAGCACCGCCAAATCCTCAACGCGGTCCGCACCCGCGAGCCCGAACGCGCCGCGAACATCATGAAAGAGCATCTGGAAACCGCGCGCCTGTCGCTCACCCGCGCCTCGGAAACCTGACAGGCGCCCCCCTGAAACAGGCCTACGCCACCTGCTGCGCGTATTTTTTTGCGATAATGGGCATAAAAAAGCCCTGTTTTACTGTAATATAACTGATCTATCCGGCATAATAGCCGTTGAGTCATGAGTTACGCCTTAACCAAACCCCGCTCAAGAGGGTGAGGCAGGAGCAGCATCGGAGCAAGTGGATGCTCGAATTCGACATGGTGAGCAAGTCCTTCTGGACGGGCACGCAGCGCAAGGTGATCCTTGACCGCGTGTCTTTTCGTGTCGAGCTCGGCCATTCTCTCGGCATCCTCGCCCCCAACGGCACCGGCAAGACGACCCTCATCAACATGATGGCCGGTCTGGAAAAACCCGACGAGGGCGAAATACGGCGCGGCTGCCGGATCAGCTTTCCGCTCGGCTTCATGGGCGGCGTCGTTCCCAAGATTTCCGCGATGGAAAACGCGCGCTACATCGCGCGGCTTTACGGCCTCGATCCCGACTACATCGAAGCCTTCTGCCGCTGGCTGTGCAATCTGGGCGAATATTTCGACCAGCCCCTCGGCACCTATTCCTCGGGGATGCGTGCGCGCTTTTCATTCGCGCTGATGCTGGCGCTCGATTTCGACATCTACCTGATCGACGAAGGGATGCCCGGCTCCACCGATGTAGAATTCAACCGCAAGGCCGGCGAAATCCTGCGCGAGCGGCTGGCCACCACCACCGTCATCATCGTCTCCCACAGCCCCGATATCCTCGAGAAATTCGCGCGCTCGGCGGCGGTTCTGATGAACGGCAAATTGTATATGTTTGACACCTTGGAAGAGGCAAAAGAACTCTATGACTACGAAACCCAAGGCTAGAAAGTTCCGTATCCGCCGCAGCCCCCAGCCGGGCATGGTCGACGCGCATGGCGACAACACCCCGGTTACGGCGCCGGCCGCCGCCAACACGCCCGATGATACCCTTCGCCAGGGTGAGCTGCTCTCCAGCGCCGAACTGTCATCCGAAGAAACCATCGAAGACATCCGCAAGCAGGGCCTCACCGGGCGCGAGCTTCGCATGGCCCGTCGCCTCGCCCAGAAACACGGGCTGGCGCCCACCTCGGATTTCGACGCGGTGCGCCTCCTGCGCGCGCGCGGCATCGACCCGTTTCAACGCGGCTCCATGCTGGAACTGGTCTCCGCCAAGGTTGGTCTGGGCGGCAGCGGCGGCGGCGGCAATGACGACGGCGGCGCGCAACTTCTGAGCGGCCATCCCGACAGCGAACCGGGCGACAGCGGCCGCGTCCAGCTGCCCCAGACCGCAAAACAGACCCTGCCCGCCCCCGGCCTCAGCCCCGCGGATCGCCGCGCCGCCGAGATCACCAGCATCCAGCGCGACATCGCCCGCCGCCGCCGCCGCAAGATGGCGCTGCTCTTCACCCGGCTTATGGCCTTCGTCTTCCTGCCCACCCTGATCGCCGGCTACTATTTCTATGCCGTCGCGACACCGATGTATTCCACCAAGTCCGAATTCCTGATCCTCACCGCCGATGGCAGCGGCGGTGGCGGAGGCGGGCTTGGCGGCCTTCTGCCCAGCCAGTTCGCCACCGGACAGGATTCCATCGCCACCCAATCCTATCTGCAATCCAAGGACGCCATGCTGCGCCTCGACGAGGATCTGGGCTTCCGCGACCATTTCAGCCAGCCTTGGATCGACCCGATCCAGCGCCTCGCCCCCGACGCCTCGAACGAGGATGCGTACAAGCTCTACAAGAAATACGTCAAGCTGGGCTACGACCCCACCGAAGGCGTGATCCGCATGGAGCTGTCCACCGCCGATCCCGAACTGTCCGCGCGCTTCTCCGAGCAGCTCATCGACTATGCGGAGGAACGCGTCGATGAGCTCAGCGTCGAAAAACGTCAGGACGCGGTGCGCACCGCGGTCGAAAGCCTGGAACAGGCCAAGGTCGAACGCCGCGACGCACAGGAGAGGCTGGTCAGCCTGCAGGAAGGCACCATTCTCGACCCCGAAGGCGAGGTGGCCAATATCCGCCAGCTGATCGGCAGCGCCGAAATGCAGCTGCAGGAAAAACAACTGGCTCTCAACACGCAGCTCAACAACCCGCGCCCCAACGAGGCCCGCGTCGACGCCCTGCGCAGCGAGGTCGAGGTGCTCACAGTCGAGCTTGCCAAACAGAAGGCCCGCCTGACCGAAGCCTCCGCCGGCAACGCCTCGCTCGCCTCTCAGGCCGCCGCGATCCAGATGGCACAGGCCGATCTGGCCACCTCCGACATGGTGTTGCAGGCCGCCCTCGAAGCCAAGCGCCAGTCCGAGATCGAGGCCAACAAACAGGTCCGCTACCTCACCGTCAGCGTGCGCCCTGTCGCGTCTCAGGATCCCTCCTATCCGCGGTCCTTCGAAAATACGATCCTTGCGTTCCTGATCTTCGCCGGTATCTACCTGATGCTGTCACTCACCGCATCCATCCTCCGCGAACAGGTATCTCAATGACGCAGCGACAGGTCGACATCAAAGGGCTGCATGTCGGCAACGACCAGCCCCTGACCCTCATCGCAGGCCCCTGCCAACTGGAATCCGCCGATCACGCCCAGATGATCGCCGGCACCATGCAGGCGGCCTGTGCCGCGCATGGGCTGCAATTCATCTTCAAGGGCAGCTTCGACAAGGCCAACCGCACCTCGCTGTCCGGCAGGCGCGGCCTTGGTCTGGAGGAGGGGCTCAAGGTGCTGCAATCGGTCAAGGACGCGCTCGGCGTGCCCGTGCTCACCGACATTCACCTGCCCGATCAATGCGCCCCCGTGGCGCAGGTGGCCGATGTGCTGCAAATCCCCGCCTTCCTGTGCCGGCAAACCGATCTGCTGATCGCCGCCGGCGAGACGGGTGCCGCAATCAACGTCAAGAAGGGGCAGTTCCTCGCCCCTTGGGACATGCCCAATGTGATCTCCAAGATCGAAAGCACCGGCAACACCCGCATCCTGCTGACCGAACGGGGCACCTCGTTCGGCTACAACACCCTTGTCGCCGACATGCGCGCCCTGCCTCAGATGGCCGCCACCGGCTATCCCGTGGTGATGGACGCCACCCATTCCGTGCAGCAACCCGGCGGTCAGGGCGGCAGCAGCGGCGGCCAGCGGGAATTCGCCCCCGTGATGGCCCGCGCCGCCGTGGCCCTTGGCGTGGCGGCGGTGTTCATCGAAACCCACGAAGCGCCCGACACAGCCCCCTCGGACGGGCCGAACATGATCCCGCTCGCCCAGATGGACGGGCTGTTGCGTGTCCTCAAGGCGCTCGACACAGTGGCCAAGGCCAACCCGCTCAGCATCTGACCACGCCTGACAAAGAGATTTCGCAATGACCAAACCCTTGCCCACCGTCACCCCCAACACATGGGAATTCCTGCGCGATGCCATGATCGCACCCACGGGCTTTCGCGAATATGACGCGCGCTGGAAATACCCCGACGAAATCAACCTGCCCGGCATGACCGCGCTTGGCCTCGGCCTCGGCACCCAGATGCAGCGCCGTGGCATCCGCCCCGAAATCGCCGTCGGCAACGATTACCGCGACTATTCTCTGGCCATCAAGCACGCGCTCATCATCGGCCTGATGCAGGCTGGCATCCGGGTGCGCGACATCGGCCCGGCCCTGTCGCCGATGGCCTATTTCGCCCAGTTCCACCTCGATGCGCCCGCCGTGGCGATGGTCACCGCCAGCCACAACCCAAACGGCTGGACCGGCGTCAAGATGGGCTTCGACCGTCCCCTGACCCACGGTCCCGATGAAATGGCCGAACTGCGCGACATCGTGCTGAGCGGCGAGGGTCAGCCCGCACCCGGCGGGTCCTATGAATGCGTCGATGGCGTGCGCGAGGCCTATCTCGATGATCTGGTCGGCGATTTCCGCATGACCCGCAAACTGCGCGTGGTCTGCGCCACCGGCAACGGCACCGCCTCGGCCTTCGCGCCCGAGCTGTTCAAGCGTATCGGGGTCGAGGTGATCGCCTCCCATAACGAGCTTGATTACACCTTCCCCAACTACAACCCCAACCCCGAAGCCATGGAAATGCTGCACGACATGGCCGACAGCGTGCGCGCCACCGGCGCCGATTTCGCGCTTGGCTTCGATGGGGACGGCGACCGCTGCGGCGTCGTCGATGACGAGGGCGAGGAAATCTTCGCCGACAAGGTCGGCGTCATCATGGCCCGCGACCTGTCGCGCCTCTATCCCGGCTCCACCTTCGTGGCCGATGTGAAATCCACCGGCCTTTTCGCCAGCGATCCCGAATTGCACAAACACGGCGCCAAGGCCGATTACTGGAAAACCGGCCACAGCCACATGAAGCGCCGGGTCAAAGAGATCGGCGCCCTCGCCGGGTTCGAAAAATCCGGCCACTACTTCCTCGCCGAACCGGTGGGCCGGGGCTATGATTGCGGCATGCGTGTCGCGGTCGAGATTTGCAAACTGATGGACCGCAATCCCGACATGTCCATGTCCGACCTGCGCCGCGCCCTGCCGCAGACATGGTCGACCCCCACCATGTCGCCCTATTGCGCCGACACCGAGAAATACGCGGTGCTGGACCGGATCGTGGCCAAGCTCGTCGCCAAGGCCGATGCCGGCGACACGCTCGCCGGTCGCCCCATCAAGGAGGTGGTCACCGTCAACGGCGCCCGCGTGATCCTCGACAACGGCTCATGGGGGCTGGTGCGCGCCTCCTCCAACACCCCCAATCTCGTGGTGGTCTGCGAAAGCAGCGACAGCGACGCCGAGATGCGCGCGATCTTCGCCGATCTTGATGCCGTCATCCGGACCGAGCCCTTGGTGGGTGACTACGACCAGACGATCTGAAATCCGGGTTTGGGGCGCGTTTGTGTACGGGATGGACACAAATCGCGCTCCTCCCTCCCTGTTTCGTCCCAAAGCCGCGTAGGTTTCGTACGAATCGTACGAAACTCACGCCGCCAGCCCGCGCCCCTTCAGCAGCGCCTCGACACCGGGCAACCGCCCCCGGAACGCGGTATAAAGCGCCTCTGGATCCTCCGATCCACCGCGCGAAAGAATGTGCGTTTCCAATGACTTGGCAGCATCCTCATCAAACGGGCCGGCCTCGAAGGCGGCAAAGGCATCCGCATCCATCACCTCTGACCACATATAGCTGTAATATCCGCTCGAATACCCGTCGCCGGAAAAGACATGCGCGAAATGGGGCGTTGCGTGACGCATGGTGATTGCGCTCGGCATGCCCATTTTCTCCAATGTTTCCCGTTGCTTGGTCATTGGATCATCGGGCGCGTCGCCCTCGTGGAACGCCAGATCGACCATCGCCGAGGCGACATATTCCACCGTCTGGAACCCCTGGTCGAAATTCGCCGCCTTCAGCATTTTATCCAGCAATTCCCGTGGCATAGCCTCTCCGGTGCGGTAATGCCGGGCATAGGTCTCCAACACCTCCGGCACCTCCAGCCAGTGTTCATACAGCTGGCTTGGCAGCTCCACAAAGTCCCTCGCCACGGAAGTCCCTGAAATGCTTTCATAATTTACGTCCGACAGCAGATGATGCAGCGCATGCCCGAACTCGTGAAACAACGTCCGCGCATCATCATACCCCAACAAGGCCGGCTCCCCCTTGGCAAAATTGCACACATTGATCACCACCGGCCCCTGCACCTTCGGTTGCTTCGCCTGACCCCGCATCGCCGAGCACCACGCCCCCGAACGCTTGGAGGCGCGCGCGAAATAATCTCCAATGAAAACAGCAACATGCCGCCCGTTTCGCGTGACTTCCCAGGCCCTGCAATCCGGGTGATAGAGCGCGATATCAAGCGGCTGAAACTCCAATCCGAACAGCCGGTTTGCCACCCCGAACGCCGCCGCGATCATATTGTCGAGCGTCAGGTAAGGCTTCAGCGCCGCCTCATCCAGATCGTGCTCCGCAAGGCGCCGTTTCTCGGCATAGTAGCGCCAATCCCAGGGACGTAATTCTCCATTGATTCCATCGGCTTGCATCATTTCAGTCAGGATCGCCGCATCCTTTTCCGCCTGCGCGCAGGCCGGCTCCCAGACCTGCATCAGCAAGTCGCGCACCCGCTCCGGCGTCTTGGCCATCTCGGTTTCCAGCTTATAGGCGGCAAAGCTTTCATACCCCAGAAGTTGCGCCCGCTCTTGCCGCAACCGCAATATCTCGGCTGTAATCGCGCGATTATCAGTCTCCCCGCCCATCGCACCCCGGGCCTCCCACGCCCGAAAGGCCCGCTCGCGCAGATCCCGCCGCTCGGAGAACTGAAGAAACGGCACCACCAGCGACCGCGACAAGGTGATGACCGGCGCCTCCACGCCCTTCTCCCGACCTGCCGATCTCGCCGCATCGACCAAAAAATCAGGAAGGTTTTCAAGGGCTTGCTCATCCAATTCCATGAACCATTCTGCCTCGTCCGCCAGCAGGTTCTGGCTGAACTGCGTGCCAAGCTCGGCCAGCCGCGACATGATCTCGCGCATCCGGGCCTCCGCCTGCCCCTCGAGTGCCGCCCCGGCCCGAACGAAACGCCGATGCGTCAACATCAACAACCGCGCCTCTTCATCGGTCAGATCAAGTGTGTCTCGCGCCTCCCAAAGGCTTTGCACACGCTGGAAAAGGGATTTGTTTCCAGTGACTTCCGAGGAATAGGCCGCCAGCTTCGGCCCAAATTCCCGCTGCAATTTCTGCCGCTCTGCATTGCTGTCCGCCCCAGCCACCGTGAAAAACACCGACAGGACCTTGTCCAACCGATCCCCACTTGCCTCAAGCGCCTCTATCGTATTGGCAAAGCTTGGCTTTTCCGGTTGTTCGGCAATCTCTCGCACATCCTGCCGGGCCATCTGCAACGCCTCGTCGAACGCCGGTGCGAAATGTGCATCGTCAATCAGGTCGAAGGGCGCGATCTCGAAGGGCGTTGCCCAGTCCGACAGTAAGGGATTGCTCATGCCTGTGATCCTTTTTATTTTGTTTTCATGCAGATAGGGCAGTCTTCGCGCGGCTTCACCGCGATCTTGCGGGTCTCGCCCCACAAGGCATCATAGATCAGCATCTCTCCCGACAAGGGCTGCCCCGCCCCCGCGATCAGCTTGACCGCCTCGACCGCCATCATCGACCCCAGCACACCGGGCAATGGCCCAAGAACGCCAGCCTCGGCACAAGACGGCGCCAGCCCCGGCGCGGGCCGTTCGGGAAAGACACATTGATAACAAGGCCCACCCTGCAGGGGATGAAAGACGCTGATCTGCCCCTCCCACTGCGAAAGGGCTCCGGAAATCAGAGGCTTACCCTGCATCACCGCCGCCGCGTTCGCCATGTAGCGGGTGTCGAAATTGTCCGTCCCGTCCAGAATGACATCGTATTCCGCAAACAGATCCTCCGCGATCTCGTCCGTCAGCCGACGCTGATAGGGCCGCACCTCGACATAAGGATTTTGCGCCTGCATCGCCGCCATGGCGGATTGCACCTTGGGCAGACCGATATCGGCATCCCGGTGGATCACCTGCCGCTGCAGGTTGGAATTGTCGACCGTGTCCTCGTCGATCACCCCGATCGTCCCAACCCCGGCCGCCGCCAGATACATCAACGCGGGCGAGCCAAGCCCACCGGCTCCGATCACCAGAATCTTGGCTTCTTTCAAGGCCTTCTGCCCCGGCCCGCCAATCTCGCGCAGAACGATATGGCGCGCGTAACGCTCCAACTCGACCTCGGAAAACAGGCCCTTGCGCTTGGGTTGCGAGGCCTCACGCGCCTCGGCCTGCCCGCGCAAGCGCTTCAACCCCCAACGATAAACCAGAACGATGGCCGCGAACGCCCCGATCAACAACCAAAGCGCCGCACTTTCTCCCGTCGCCAATCTCAAAGGATGCCCTTGAGGCAGGATCAGATGCAGCGTGACAACGCCCAGCCACAAAAACCCGATCATCCGCCAGCGCAGCGCCTTGGGCGTATCCAGCATCGCGCCTACGCCCCACAGCGCGCCAGCCATCACCAGCACCAACAGCATCAGCTTTGCCCCGTAGAGCCGAATCCACCCACACCGCGTGCGGTCTCGTGCAGCCTGTCCACCAATGCGAAATCCGCCCGCAGCACCGGCGCCACGACCATCTGCGCGATCCGCATCCCATGTGTGATCTCGAACGGCTCGGTTCCGGAATTCATGACGATCACCCCCAAAGGACCACGATAATCACTGTCGATCGTGCCGGGGCTGTTGGGCAAGGTGATCCCATGCTTCAAGGCAAGGCCGGACCGCGGCCTCACCTGCACCTCGTAGCCTTCGGGAATGCCCAGCTTCAAACCGGTCGGCACTAGGGCCCGCTCTCCGGGCGCAAGGCACAGGCCGCCCCGCGCATCAGGCGCGAAATTCGCCCGCAGATCGGCCCCCGCAGCGCCCTGCGTCGCATATTCGGGAAGCCCAAGCGCAGTGTCGGCCCAATCCTCCCACACCATATGTATCAGGACCATGTGCGCCCCTTCGTCTTGGTAAAAGGTCTAACGTTCTCAGGCCAGCGCCTGTGCGATCCGGTCGGCGAGCCTTGCGGCAACATCAGTCTTTGACATGCGCGGCCAGTCCTCGGCACCGTCTTGGGTAATTAATGTAATGTCGTTTTCCGTCCCGCCCATGATTCCGGTGCTTTCGCTGACATCATTGGCCACGATCCAGTCACAGCCCTTGCGCTCACGCTTGGCGGTGGCATGGGCGATCACGTCATCGGTCTCGGCGGCAAAGCCCACCACCAGCCCCGGCCGCCCAGCCTTCATCGCGCTGACCGTGGCGAGGATATCGGGGTTTTCCGCAAATTGCAGGCTTGGCAACCCACCCTTGGTTTTCTTGATCTTGCTCGCACTTGCACCCGTCACATGCCAGTCAGCCACCGCAGCGGCAAAGATGGCGGCATCGGCGGGCAAAGCCGTTTCGACAGCCTGCAGCATCTCGCGCGCTGTGCGCACGCGGACCACTTCGACACCTTCGGGCGGGGGCACATCGGCCGGGCCGGTAACGAACACCACATGCGCGCCAAGCGCTGCGACCGCCCGCGCAATCGCGGTGCCCTGCGCCCCGGACGAGCGATTGGCGATATAGCGCACCGGATCAATCGGCTCATGCGTCGGACCAGAGGTGACCAGCACGCGCTTGCCCGCCAAGGGGCCCGCCATCAGCGCCCTGTCCACCGCCGCCACGATCTCGAGCGGTTCGGACATGCGCCCCGGCCCATGCTCGCCACAGGCCATATCGCCATGCTCAGGCCCGACAAACCCGATCCCATCTGCCTGCAGGGTGGCGATATTGCGTTGCGTCGCCGGGTGCTGCCACATCCGCACATTCATCGCCGGCGCAATCAGAACGGGGGTATCGGTGGCCAGCAACAGGGTCGAGGCCAGATCATTCGCCAGCCCTCCCGCCATCTTCGCCATCAGATCCGCCGTCGCCGGGGCCACCACGATCAGATCGGCGCTGCGGCTCAGCTCGATATGGCCCATTTCGGCCTCATCGGTCAGATCGAAGAGATCACGAAACACCTTTTGCCCCGCCAGCGCCGAGACCGACAGCGGCGTGACGAATTCCTCTCCAGCGCGGGTCAGAACTGGCGTCACCTCGGCGCCGCGCTCCCGCAATCGCCGGATCAACTCCAGCGATTTGAAGGCCGCGATCCCGCCACCAATGATCAAGAGAATGCGTTTCGATGCCAGCATGGGCCGCGGTCCTTTCCCGGTTGCGCATCCAGCAGAACAGATAACCACCTGCAGGCTTGTGTCGCGCGTCCCAAGTCTTAGGCGCCTGCCCGGTCTGAGGCAAGCGCACAGCAGGACCTGTCATGCACCCTTGCACCGGATGGCCCAATGGCCCGCGAGGTTGCGGGGGCAAGGATCGGCGTGATCGGCAAAAGATATTCCGGTGCGCAACTGCGGGGTTTACTTGAACGCCGCGCAAGGATCCGGACGATCCACGGCAGGCGCCGAAACCACTTCGTCGAAGACGCCCTGCAAGGGCGCATCGTCTTCGGTCTGGCCCACCACATGCAGATCGAGCTCGGGGGCCGCATGCGCAAGATAAACCGGAAGCCCCCAATCCCGGCGCGCATGCCCATTGCCGGTGATTACCGCCACCGGCCCGCCCGTTTCCGCAATGGCCTGCAGAACGGCATGGGCCAGTTCGGCATCGCGCAACCTTTGGATCTGCACCATTCCCGGCAGGATATCCTCGGGCAAGGCGTTGCAATGCGCCGACATCTGCAGGGCCTCGCGGGTCTTCTGTTCGTCTTCGGACAATGGAGCGTCCAGCCCGTAAACCGCCGGATCGCCGCTGAACGCCTGTTCGATCCCGGTTTCGAAGGCAGCACGCGCCGCATCACGCGGCACCTGCGCCCCGAAAATGCGGGCCTCCGGCGCTGCCGTGAAAATCGGATGGTACATTGCGAAATCGGGCCAGCCGGACTTGGCCCATTTCAAGACTGTCGCAAGCAGGTCGGGATCATCGCGATTGTCCGGTGTTACCAGGTCCGCCTGTTCCGGCGTCAGCATCTCAAACACCAAAGCCGCAGGCGCAAAGGCGGTAACCCGGTCAGCCTGCAGGATATGGTGGGCCGGATTGTCATGAACTTCGCCCAGTATCAGCACATCCTGTGCCGATACCGAGCTTGCCATGGTCAACACCGCAAAGGCAGCAATCACACTCTTCATGCGAGAAGGTTTTGCACCTCTGAGCCATGACGTTCAAGATGCTTCCGCATCTTCTGAAACGCCGCCGCCTCAAGCTGGCGTACCCGTTCCTTGGACAGGTTCAACTCCTCCCCAAGGCTTTCCAGCGTCCGGGGCACATCGCGCAGCTTGCGTTCGCGCACGATGAAGCGTTCGCGATCGTTGAGCTTGCTCATCGCGTCCCCCAGCCACTCGCGCAGCGCCATGAGGTCATGATCCTGCTCGACCAGCTGATCGCCGCGCGGACCCTCATCTTCGATCGTATCGATCCACTCGCGGCCTTCATCTTCGACCGATTGCGTTGCGTTCAACGAAAAATCCGTGCCCGAGAGACGGCCTTCCATCATCTCGACATCGCGCAGCGGCACGCCAACCTCATGCGCGATCATCTCGCGCAGCTGATGACCGTCAAGCTGTTCGCCCTTGGCCATGGCTTCACGCTCGATCCGCGCTTGGACCCGACGCATGTTGAAGAACAGCGACTTCTGCGACGAGGTCGACCCGGTGCGCACCATCGACCAGTTGCGCATCACGTAATCCTGGATCGAGGCCTTGATCCACCACACCGCATAGGTCGAAAAACGCACACCCCGATCCGGATCGAACTTGTCCGCCGCCTTCATCAGGCCCAGACCGGCCTCCTGGATCAGATCGTTCATTGGTGCCCCATAGCGTCGGAACTTGGACGCCATCGAGATCGCAAGCCGCATATAGGCGGTGATAAGACGGTGCAGCGCCTCTTCGTCGCGCTGGTCGCGCCACGCATAGGCCAGTTTCAACTCTGTTTCTGCATCCAGAAGCTCTGCGCGCATCGCTGTGCGTGACATGCTGCTGGTCTGCGGTGCATCAAGTGCCATTTCGGCCCCCCCGACCTGCCGGTCTGTGTTTTGTTCCTTTTGCGGTCTTTCACGAGGTGTTACGAAAGGCATCTCCATCCGGATCAATTCGGGAAGATAAAAAAATGTTGCCGGGACTTACCTTGGTTCTAGGCGGGGCCGCTTCGGGCAAGTCAGCCTTTGCCGAAACACTTGTCACACGGACCGGTCGCGAACGGGTCTATCTGGCGACCGCGCAAGCCTTCGACGACGAGATGCGCGACAAGATCGACCGCCATCAGCAGATGCGTGGCCAGGGGTGGCGCACGATCGAGGCGCCTCTCGATCTCGGCCGGGCGCTGGCCGCGATCAGCGGCGATCAAGCCGTGCTGCTCGATTGCGCGACCATGTGGCTGTCCAACCAGATGCTCGCCGAAAATGATCTGTCGCAGGCCGAGGCCGAATTGATGGCCGGGCTTGCCCTGTGCAGCGCGCCCGTGGTGATCGTCTCGAACGAGGTGGGGCTGTCTGTCGTGCCCGAAAACGCGCTGGCCCGACGGTTCCGTCAGGCACAGGGCGAACTGAACCAGAAACTTGCCGCCAAGGCCGGGCTGTTGGTCAATGTCATCGCCGGGCTGCCGCAAGTGCTCAAGGGCGACCTGCCATGAGCCGCGTGTTCTGGGTCCGGCATGGGCCGACCCATGCGCGCTCCATGGTGGGCTGGTCGGATCTTCCCGCCGACCTGAGCGATGCCGACCGGATCGCCCGCCTCTCGGCGCATTTGCCCCAAGAGGCGCTCGTCATATCGTCGGACCTGATCCGCGCCAGCGCGACCGCCGACGCCATATCCGCCAACCGCACCCGGCTGCCCCATGACAGTGACTTGCGCGAAATTCACTTCGGTGACTGGGAATTGCAGGCCTTCGATGCCATCCCCGATCAGGATCACCTGCGCGCTTTCTGGGATCAGCCCGGCGATATCCGCCCCCCCGGCGGCGAAAGCTGGAACGAGATCACCGCCCGTGTGAACCGTGCCATCAAGCGCCTGCTCGACGCCCATCCGGGGCGCGACATCATCGCTGTCGCTCATTTCGGCGCGATCCTCACCCAGGTCCAGCAAGCCCTCGGCGTCACCCCGTTCGAGGCCTTTGCCCACAAGATCGACAATCTCTCCGTCACCGAATTGCACTTGCGGAACGCAAGCTGGCAGGCCCTGCGGATCAACCACCTGCCCTGAAATCAGAGGCTTTGAAGAACAGGCGTTAATCCTTCGGTAACCATCACTGCGCTATCCGTTAACCCTGTTTAACGGCGAGGACGCCTTCCCATGGTCACGCGCACCTACACGGTCGCCTTCGAAGGGGTCGAGGCCCGGGATGTCGAAGTGCAATGCGCGATCACACCGGGAATGCCGGCCTTTTCGCTGGTGGGTCTGCCCGACAAGGCCGTGTCCGAAGCCCGTGACCGGGTACGTACTGCACTCAGTTCCATGGCGATCGCCCTGCCCTCCAAGCGGATCACCATCAACCTGTCGCCCGCCGACATGCCCAAGGAAGGCAGCCATTTCGACCTGCCCATTGCCCTTGCCCTGCTCGCGGCACTTGAAATCATCCCCTCCGACGCCGTCGAATGCACCTGTTCTCTGGGCGAGTTGTCGCTGGACGGCTCTTTGATCCCGGTCATCGGCGCTCTGCCCGCCGCGATGGCCGCCGCGCGCGAAGACCGCGCATTGCTGTGCCCCAAGGCCTCGGGGGCGGAAGCGGCTTGGGTCGGCGCAGCCCGTGTCATCGGTGCGGGCAGCCTGTCGGATGTGGTGCGGCATTACACCGGACAAGCGCCGCTCTCTCCCTCCGAACCCGGCGAGGTGATTGCCGATGTCTCGGGGCGGTGCCTGCGGGATGTGAAAGGTCAGGAACGGGCCAAGCGCGCCATGGAAATCGCCGCCGCCGGGCGGCATCACCTCATCATGGTGGGCACGCCGGGATCGGGCAAATCGATGCTGGCGGCGCGGCTTCCGGGGATCCTTCCGCCATTGACCGCGCCCGAGGCGCTTGAAACCTCGATGATCCATTCGCTTGCCGGTCTGCTGGACGAAGGCGGGATCAACCGCACCCGCCCCTTTCGCGAACCGCATCACACCGCCTCAATGGCCGCCATCGTCGGCGGCGGGCGCCGCGCTTCGCCCGGCGAGATCAGCCTTGCCCATAACGGCGTTCTTTTCATGGATGAATTCCCCGAATTCCCCCGGACGGTTCTCGAAACCCTCCGACAACCGATCGAAACCGGCACCGTGATGATCGCGCGTGCCAATGCCCATGTGAAATATCCCTGCCGCTTCATGCTGGTGGCGGCGGCCAACCCTTGCAAATGCGGCTATCTGACCGATCCCGCCCGCGCCTGCAGCCGCGCGCCGGTCTGTGGCGAGGATTACATGGGCCGGATCTCGGGACCGCTCATGGACCGCTTCGACCTGCGGATCGAGGTGCCGCCCGTCGCCTTCACCGATCTCGACCTGCCCGCATCGGGCGACAGCTCCGCCACCGTCGCCGCCCGGGTCTCGGCGGCGCGCGACGTGCAGGCAGAGCGCTTTTCCGACCAACCCGAAACTTTGCTGAATGCCGATGCCGAGGGCGAGGTGCTGGACCGCGTCGCCACCCCCGACGCCGAAGGGCGCACCCTGATCAACAAGGTGGCGGAACGATTCGGGCTGACCGCGCGCGGATATCACCGCGTCCTGCGTGTCGCGCGCACCATCGCGGATCTGGATGGCTCCGATGCCGTGCTGCGCCGCCATGTGGCCGAAGTGGTCAGCTACCGCCTGTCTTCGGCAGCCGACACTTGATCCAGTCGGCCAGCGTATCTAGGGTTCCTGTGGCCTCGGGCAGAAGCGGGCTGAAAATCGGCCAGACATGCGGCAGATCGCGCGCGATCACCTCGGTCACCTGCCCCCCGTCCTCGCGCAGCCGCTCCGCCATGCGGCGTGTGTCATCCTGCAGGATCTCGGTATCGCCAACGGTCATCCACACGGGCGGCGCTCCGGCGAACCGGGCAAAGAGCGGCGAGGCACGCGGATCGCTAGGATTGGCATCTCCCAGGTACATCGTCGCCAGCTCTCCGGTCCGGGCGGCGGGCAACACGACTTCGGCTTTTGCGTTGGTTTTGATACTGGCGCCGGAAAATGTCAGGTCAGTCAGTGGTGAAAAACAGAATACCGCCAGTGGTTTTCGCAATCCATGCTTGAGGATTTCCGCCAATAGCGCCAAGGCCAGACCACCCCCCGCACTGTCCCCGCCTAAAATGACGTCGCGCTGTGCGCTCAGCGCGATATAAGCCGACAGTGCGTCCTCCAGCGCCGCGGGAAAGCGATGCTCAGGCGCCAGCCGATACGACGGCAGACAGGCGGGCAGCCCCGTGCGCTCGGACAATCGCGCCAGCATGGCACGATGGGTGCGCGGCGATCCAAAGACAAAAGCGCCACCATGCAGGAAAAGCATCGCGGGGCCATCCTCCGACGCGCCAGCGCCGCGCGCCCATGTCACCGGCACCCCGTCCAACACCGCGGTCGAGAAATGGCAGCCCTTGGGCGGCCAGAACAGCCAACGCGCCACCTGCTCGAACCTGTCCCGCAGCTGCTGCGGGTCTTCGACCTTCGCGAGAAATCGCTTTTCGCGAAGCCTCAGCGCCAGATTGAGAAGCGGACGGCACAGGCTCATCCGCGCTTGGCCTCGATCACCTCCCAGATCATCGCAGCCACGTTGATGCCGTCGAAACGCTCGAGCTCCTGAATGCCCGTAGGCGAGGTAACGTTGATTTCGGTCAGGTAATCACCAATGACATCGATGCCGACAAAGACCTGACCCTTTTCCTTCAGGATCGGGCCGATCGTTTCGCAGATTTCGATATCCCGTGCCGTCAGCCCGATTTTCTCGGGCCGCCCACCGACATGCATGTTCGACCGCGTCTCGCCCTGCGCCGGCACGCGATTGATCGCACCAACCGGGGCGCCATCCACCAGAATCACGCGCTTGTCGCCATGCTTGATCTCCGGCAGATATTTCTGGACGATCAGCGGCTCACGGCTGAACCCGGTGAACAGCTCATGCAGGGAACTCAGATTGCGGTCCGATTCCGCAAGATGGAAGACCCCGGCCCCGCCATTGCCGTAAAGCGGTTTAAGGATGACATCCCCATGCCGCGCCTTGAACGCGCGGATCGTGGCCAGATCACGTGCGATGGCGGTCGGCGGCATCAATTGCGGGAAATCCAGCACCAGCAGTTTTTCGGGAAAATTGCGCACCCAGAACGGATCGTTCACCACGAGTGTCCCCGGCATCACCCGCTGCAACAGATGCGTGGTGGTGATGTAATGCATATCAAAGGGCGGATCCTGACGCAGCCAGACAACATCGAAATCCGCAAGATCGGCCTCATATTCCTCGCCAAGGCTGAAGTGGTCACCCTTGACCCGCCTGACCTCCAGATCGCACCCCCGGGCCGTGACGCGCCCCTCCACATAGGCCAGGTGATCCGGTGTGTAATAGAACAGGCTATGCGCGCGCGCTTGCGCCTCTTCGGCGATGCGGAATGTACTGTCTGCGTCGATATTGACCGGCGCGATCGGATCCATCTGAAAAGCGATCTTCATTGGGCTCCCCCAAGGTGGCATTGCCCACCCTAAATGGGCCAAGCCGCCGGCAAGCGCAAATCAGAAATGGCCAAACGCATTCTCGAGGATGTCCGCGCGCCCCGTTCCATCGACAACCGCCAGGTCGAACCGCACCTGCGCCAATTGTCCTTCGGGCACCCGGCCAAGATATTCGGAGGCAGCGGCATGAATGCGCCGCATCTGGGCCGGACGCAGCCGCTGGATCGCCTCTTGCGTGCTGCGCGCCGCCTTGACCTCGCAGAACACGATCTCAGACCCATCGCGCAGGATCAGGTCGATCTCACCGCCACGCCCACGCCACCGCGTCTCGAGCAAGTCGATACCCCTTTTGTCATAGGCCAGCGCCACGATCTTTTCAGCAGCCGCACCTGCCAGCCAGGACCGCAGCCCACGATCGCGCCGTGCAGTCTTCGCAGGACCCGCATCGCCAACCTTGCGGGTATCGCGGGCATCGCCCCCAAGGGCCACCGGCAACTCGGGCAATGCCTCGTTGCACTCTAGTGTCGCGGCATAGCCGAACAGGTCCGTTTCAAACACATCCAGATCCCCAAGAAGATCGCCCGTCATCCCGCATCATCCTTTTGCTTCCGGTCCAGCTCCAGCGCCCGCTGATAGACCTGCCGCCGTTTCAGCCCCAGTTCCGCCGCAACCATATCCGCCGCATCACGCACCGAATGCTCCGACAGGACCGCCATCAGTCTTTCGTCTAAATCAAATTCCCGAATTTTCGGTAAACGCCCACGATCCACCAAGACCACGATTTCACCCTTAAGAGGTCGCTCCGAGCACAGCGTTGCGAGATCGTTCAACGTTCCGCGAAGCACCTCCTCGAATTTCTTGGTCAGTTCCCGACACACAGCCGCCTGCCGCTCCCCGCCAAGCACGGTGGCGGCATCACGCAGCATCGCCGCCACGCGTTTGGGCGATTCGTAGAACACCAGCGTGCCAGGAACCTCTGCCAGCGTCTCGAGCGCGGTTTTCCGCTTGCCCGAGGCATTGGGCAGGAACCCCGCGAAAAAGAAATGATCCGTCGGCAGCCCCGCCACAGTGAGGGCCGTGATCACCGCCGATGGCCCCGGCGCCGAAATCAGGTGGTACCCCGCCTCCACCGCGGCCCGCGCCAGATCGAACCCCGGATCGGCCACCATGGGCGTGCCCGCCTCCGAGGCATAGACCACCGATTTACCCTCCTCGAGCGCACGCATGAGGCGCGGGCGCACCCGTTCCCCGTTATGATCGTGGTAGGACACGAGCGGCCTGTCGGCCAGGGCAATGCCGTGAATATCCATCAGCTTTCTCAAGCTCCGGGTATCCTCGGCGGCGATCACATCCGCCGAGGCCAGGATATCCAGCGTCCGCAAGGTAATATCGCGCGCCGTTCCGATCGGCGTCGCCACCAGATACAGCCCTGGCGCCAGAGCCTGCCGTTTTGGATTCACCACTGGACCCGCCTCGCATGACGTTTATTATCGGACCCGAGACCGCATCGGGCTACGGCCCCACCGGAAATCAAGGAGTGACCGTAGCCATGTTCGCCGTTTTGTCCCTCGTCCGCAAGCCAGCCACACGGATTGCCGCCCTTTTCGCCTTTGTCTGGCTGGCCGCCTGCCAACCCGTGGCGACGACCACCGGCGGCGGGCAACCGATTGCCCCATCGGCGCCGGTGCCTGTGGCGCTGCTGCTGCCACATGGGTCGGGTGTGCCTCAGGAGCAGAAACTCGCCCGTGACATGGAAAACGCGGCCCGACTGGCTGTCGCCGATCTCGGCGGGGTTCAGATCGACCTTCGCGTCTACGGGACCGCCGGGCAGGCCGCTCAGGCTAGGACCGCCGCCATGAACGCCGTGGCGGACGGGGCCAGGATCATCATCGGCCCGTTGCATGCGGAATCCGCCAACGCAGTTGCGGTCGCTGTTGCGGGTAGCAACGTGAACGTGCTCACTTTCTCGAACAATCCGACGATCGCAGGCGGAAACCTGTTCGTTCTGGGACAGACCTTCGACAACACCGCCGACAGGCTCGTCTCCTTCGCCACCCGGCAAGGCAAGTCCCGGATCATGTCGGTCTATTCGGACAACCTCTCCGGGCAGCTTGGCCGTCAGGCCATCGAGCAGGCGATCGCGCGGCACGGGGGGACACAAGCAGGCAGCGTCGGATATGAATTTTCGCAAGACGGCGTGGTCGCCGCCGTCCCGCAGATCAGAATGGCCGCCACCCAGAATGGGGCCGACGCGATCTTCCTCACCGCCAACACTGCCGGCGCCTTGCCGCTCTTCTCGCAGATGCTGCCCGAAGCCGGTCTCAGCCCCGAC
The DNA here is from genome assembly GCF_000170875.1 of Roseobacter sp. AzwK-3b. Taxonomy (NCBI): domain Bacteria; kingdom Pseudomonadati; phylum Pseudomonadota; class Alphaproteobacteria; order Rhodobacterales; family Roseobacteraceae; genus Roseobacter; species Roseobacter sp. AzwK-3b. The sequence continues at coordinate 71,828 of NZ_ABCR01000008.1, read as the reverse complement.
ACGGTTCAATACATGGGTCTCAGCCGGTGGGACACGCCGCCCCAGACGCTGGAGCTTCCGGGTGTTCAGGGCGGCTGGTTCGCCCTGCCCGACCCACAGCGCAGCGCCCAGTTCCGCCAGCGCTTCGAAGCGGCCTATGGCGAGCGCCCGCATGATCTGGCGGGGCTCTCCTATGACGGGATCGCAGCCGTGGGCGCCCTTGCCCAGACCCGCCAGCGCGATGCGCTGACGCGCGAGGCTCTGACCCAAAGCGCAGGCTTCCAGGGCGTCAACGGCGTCTTCCGGTTCCGCCCTGACGGAACCAACGAACGCGGGCTGGCCGTGGCCACCATTCGGCAAAATCAGGTTGTCGTCATCGACCCCGCACCGCGCAGCTTCGGTGGGGCGGGCTTCTAGGACCGGCCAGGGGCCAGCCGAAAGGATACCATGAAGGACGCAGTATCCACGCCGGACAACCTGATTTGCCCGGCCCGGGACATTTTCGACACCGCCTCGGTCGACGCCCGTCTGACCGAGGCGCTGGCCTCGGCAGGCTCCGATCACATGGCCGTGCGCAAGGCCGTGGTCTCCGTCCTGTCGCAAGCCCTCGGTCATGGCCGCCAGGTGATCGCCGATGCCTTCGCGGAACATCCGTTTTCGGCGCGTCCCACCGTGCACGCCTATAGCTGGCTCACCGATTGCGTGATCCTGACCGCGCTGGACGTGGCGATCAACCATATGCACCCGCTGGCGACCCCCACCAATTCCGAACGCATCACCGTCTTCGCGGTCGGCGGCTATGGCCGCGGCGAGATGGCCCCACAATCCGATGTCGATCTGCTGTTCCTGACCCCCTACAAGATCACCCCCTGGGCCGAAAGCGTCATCGAATCGATGCTCTACATCCTGTGGGACCTCAAGCTGAAGGTCGGTCATTCCAGCCGCACGATCCGCGACTGCCTGCGCCTCGGAGCCGAGGATTTCACGATCCGTACGGCGCTTCTCGAAAACCGGTTTCTGGCCGGGGATCGCCAGATGGCCGATCACTTCCGCAAACGCCTTTGGCACGAGCTCTTCGACGGCACCGAGCGTGAGTTCATCGAAGCCAAACTCGAGGAACGCGACGAGAGGCACCGCAAGCAGGGTGGCCAGCGCTACATGGTCGAACCCAATGTGAAAGAGGGCAAGGGCGGTCTGCGCGACCTGCAATCGCTGTTCTGGATCGCCAAGTATCTGCACCGGGTCGACAGTGTGGCCGAACTTGTCGACGTGGGCATGTTCACCACCGAGGAGCTGGACACCTTCGCCAAGGCCGAGAACTTTCTCTGGGCGGTGCGCTGCCACATCCATCTGATCACCCGCCGCCCCACCGATCAGCTGACATTCGATCTGCAGGTCGAGGTGGCCGAACGCATGGGCTATTGCGACACCTCCGGGCGCCGCGCCGTCGAAGTGTTCATGCAGGATTATTTCCGCCACGCCACCGCCGTGGGCGATCTGACGCGCATCTTCCTGACCAAGCTGGAAGCGGCACATGTCAAATCCGAACCGATCCTGCAGCGCCTGTTCCGGCGCAAGCGCAAGCTCAAGGATGGCTATGAAGAGGTGCATGGTCGCCTGGCCATCAGCGACGACAAACAGTTTCTGTCGGACCCTCTCAACATCCTGCGGCTGTTCGAGGAAGGTCTGCGCACCGGCCTTCTGATCCATCCCGACGCCATGCGCCTCGTCTCGGCCAATATTCAGCTGATCGACGAGGATATGCGCAACGATCCCGGCGCGCAGAAACTGTTCCTCGACCTGCTGCTCAAGCAAGGCAATCCCGAACGCGCGCTGCGGCGGATGAACGAGCTGGATGTTCTGTCGGCCTTCATCCCCGAATTCGAACCCATCGTCGCCCTGATGCAGTTCAACATGTATCACAGCTATACGGTGGACGAGCACACCATCCAGTGCATCTCGAACCTCGCGCAGATCGAACGGGGCGAGCTGGTCGAAGATCTGCCCCTGTCCTCCTCGATCCTCAAGGAAGGCGTCAACCGCAAGGTGCTCTATGTGGCGCTTCTGCTGCATGACATCGGCAAGGGCCGGGACGAGGATCATTCGATCGTCGGCGCACAGATCGCCCGCAAGGTGGCGCCCCGTCTGGGCCTGAAGCCCAAGGAGGTCGATACCGTCGAATGGCTGGTGCGCTACCACCTGCTGATGTCCGACATGGCCCAGAAGCGCGACATCGCCGATCCGCGCACCGTGCGCGACTTCGCCAAGGCGGTGCAGACCAAGGAACGGCTCGATCTGCTCTGTGTGCTGACCGTGTGCGACATTCGCGGTGTCGGGCCCAACACCTGGAACAACTGGAAAGCCTCGCTGATCCGGGCGCTCTATCGGCAAACCCGCCGCGCCATGGAAGGCGGGCTCGAGGATCTCAACCGCGAACAGCGCGGCTCGGATGCCAAGCGCAATCTGCGTGACGCCCTCGATGACTGGCCCGCCAAGGATCTCAAGCGTGAAACCGCGCGCCATTACCCGCCCTACTGGCAGGGCCTTCATGTGACGGCGCATGTCGTCTTCGCACGCCTTCTGCGAGACCTGCACGAAGATGACATCGCCATCGACCTTGCCATCGACGAAGACCGCGACGCCACCCGCGCCTGTTTCGCGCTGGCCGATCATCCCGGCATCTTCTCGCGGTTGGCCGGTGCTCTGGCGCTCGTCGGCGCCAATGTGGTGGACGCGCGCACCTATACCTCCAAGGACGGATTCGCCACCGCCGCCTTCTGGATTCAGGACGCCGAAGGCAGCCCCTACGAGGCCGAACGCCTGCAACGCCTGCGCGACATGATCCGCAAGACCCTCAAGGGCGATGTGGTCGCCGGCGAAGCGATCCGCTCGCGCGACAAGCTCAAGAAACGCGAACGCGCCTTCAAGGTGCCGACCCATATCACCTTCGACAACGAAGGCTCCGAAATCTACACCATCATCGAGGTCGACACACGCGACCGCCCCGGCTTGCTCTATGATCTGACGCGGACACTGGCCAACGCCAATGTCTACATCAACTCCGCCGTGATCGCGACCTATGGGGAGCAGGTGGTCGATACCTTCTATGTCAAGGACATGTTCGGCCTGAAATTCCATTCCGAGGCCAAGCAGAAAGCCCTCGAAAAGAAACTGCGCACCGCGATCTCCGAAGGCGCCGTCCGCGCCGAAACCTGAGCCAAGAAGCCCGGCCGCCTATGTCAGCGGCCGGGTCGTGCCCCTCACGATGCATTGCAAATCGCAGCGATAGCGGAACATCTCGCGCGTCTCCGAAACGATCAGCGAGGTCAGTCTCTGGCCCGCCACCTTGCCGATATCCTCGGCCGGGATGCGCACCGTGGTCAGCCCCGGCTCCATGTCGAGCGAGCCATTGAAATCCCCGATCCCGATCACCGACACGTCCCCCGGCACCGACAGCCCCCGGCTCTGCACCCCGAAGATCGCGCCCTGCGCAATCACGTCATTGCCGCAGACCAGTGCCGTGGGCCGCTGGTCACTGTCCATCATGCCGCGCACCGCCTGTTTGGCCAGCGTGATGCTGTAGGGCGATTCCTGCCGCCAGCCATCGCGCACCTCGACGCCATGAGCGCGGATCTCCTCCATCGCGCCCTCAAGCCTCTGACGGGCGCGGTCATTGCCCTCGATGCTGGGAAAGATCAGCCCGATATCGCGATGCCCCGCCTGCAGCAGATGCCGTGCCGCCAACCGCCCCGCCTCGCGATTATCGGCGCCGACACAGGGCATGTCCGACGTCCCCGAATAGTTCCAGATCGCGATGCAGGGCGTGTCTTGCTGGCGCAACAGGCGGAACGTGGCCTCGGAATGCTCCAGCCCCACAAGGGCGATTCCATCCACGCGATGTTCCATCAGCTTGCGGATCATGTCGTATTCCCGCTCCAGCGAATAGCCATGCGACGCGATCAGCAAGGTGAACCCCGCCTCGTCGATCGCATCCGAGAAACTCTGGATCACCTCGGCAAAGATCGCATGGTTGATCGTCGGCACGATCAGCCCGATCGTGGCATTCCGGCGCCCGTGAATCGCCTGTGCCGCACGGTTGCGGATATAGCCCAGTTTTTCGACCGCGCGATTGATTCTCTTGCGGGTCGCAGGGTTGACCAGATCAGGGTGGTTGAACGCACGCGACACGGTCGAAGGCGACACTTTCGCCGCGTTCGCCACAGCCACAATATCTGCCTTTTTTATTTTTATATCAGTCATTTAATGCGTATTTTCCGGCATTTTATGAAAACATTTGCATTACTATTTTCATCTTCTAGCCTAAATTGTCAAACGCCCATCGCGGCGGGAAGAGCCAAGGGAGGGGCACTTCTTGGAATTCATCGGATATTTCGACGAGGTCTTTCAGCCGATCTCGTTCATGCTCTTGTTGATCGGAACAATCGGCGGTCTCATCCTCGGGGCCACGCCGGGCCTGTCGCCCACCATGGCGGTGGCGCTGCTCATTCCGTTCACCTTTCAACTGGAACCGGCACAGGGCCTGATCCTTCTGGGTGCGGCCTATACATCCACCGTCGCCGGCGGCGCGGTCAGTGCAATCCTGCTCAAGATCCCCGGTGCGCCGGCCAATATCGCCACCACGCTCGACGGGCATACCATGGCCACGCAGGGCCGTGGCGCCGAGGCGCTGCAACTGTCGTTCATCGCGTCGGCCATCGGCGGGGTGTTCGGGGTGCTGCTGCTGATTTTCCTGACCCCGGCGCTGTCGCAATGGGCGCTGGCCTTCGGGCCGTCGCATCTGTTCTGGCTGGCGATCCTCGGTGTGACAGTGATCGGCACGCTGGACAGCAACTCGGTGGTCAAGGGGCTTCTGTCGGGCTGCATCGGCATGTGGCTCGCCACCATCGGCTTTGACGACATCATGGGCGCACAGCGCTTCATCTTCCACCCTGAGCTTTCGGGCGGCATCAACATCATCCCGGCGCTGATCGGCCTCTTTGCCATTCCGCAGGTGATGACCATGTTCGCGCAAGGGCGCAAAGCCCCTGACGCAGAGGTGCTGAAGGTTCAGCGCCACCCGATCGGCGCCGCGATCCGCGAAACCTTTCGCCGCAGCCGGTCGCTTACCATCGGCACGGGCATCGGCGCCTTCATCGGCCTGATCCCCGGTGTGGGCGGGCAGATCGCAGGGCTTGTGGCCTATGATCAGGCCAAGAAATTCAGCCCTGACCGCAAGAAATTCGGCACCGGCCATTCCGAAGGCGTGATCGCCGCCGAAAGCGCGAACAACGCCATGGTCGGACCCTCGCTGGTGCCGCTTCTGACCCTGTCCGTGCCCGGCAGCCCGACCGCCGCCGTGCTTCTGGGCGGGCTTTTGATCCACGGAATCTTCCCGGGATCGGATCTGTTCGACAACCACCCCGACGTGGCCTGGACCTTCATCAACTCGATGCTGATCGGTCAGATCCTGATGTGCATCTTCGGTCTCTATGTCGCGGGCTTCGCGGCCCGCGTGGCGCAGGTGCCGCAATCAGTCATGGCCGCGATCGTGCTGGGGCTGGCGGTATTCGGCTCCTATTCGGTGCAGAACTCGATGGGTGATGTCTATGTGATGGCGGCCCTCGGTGTGGGGATGTATTTCCTCGAAAGGTTCGGCTTCGTGGCAGCACCCCTGGTGCTCGGCCTGATCCTCGGCCCGATCGCGGAAGCCAACTTCATCCAGGGCGCGATGATCGCCGACGCCACCACCGGCCGCCTGCCCTATTTCTTCTCGGGCGCCCTGAACCTCACGCTGATCTTCATCGTCGCGGCATCGGTCGTCTACTCGGTCTGGATGGAAATCCGGCAGCGCAAGCTCGATCGCAACGACAAGGAGGCCCGCGCATGAGCCGTTGGCAACACATCATTCCCTCGGGGCTCGTCGCTCTGGCCGGTATCTGGATCTGCTTTATCAGCTACACCCAGCAACCCGCTCAGGCGTTCTTGTTCCCGCGCCTGATCTCCACCGTGTTCGTGGCCCTTGCGCTGTGGACCTTCGCAAAGGCCGTGTTGGGCTGGTCCCGGGCGGGCGACGGCATCAGCCGCAGGATCATGGTGAACATCCTGCCGGGGCTGATCGTTACGCTGATCTACGTGTTCTGGGCGGCCAAGGCGCTCGGATTCTACACCGCCTCAGCCATCGTCTTTTTCATCCTGCTGTCGATCTACGATCCCAACCCTCATTCCGAGATGCGCAGCTGGATCAAGCGGATCATCATTACCGTGGGCTTCGTGGCCGTCATGTATGGCCTCTTCGCCCATGTGCTCAGCGTATTCACGCCAAAAGAAGCGCTGTTTCAATAAGCCGGGTGAAACCGGTTCAAACGTCATCCAAGGGAGGAAAACCAAGATGAGAAAACTACTGACAGGGGTCGCAACGGCCCTCGCACTGGCCGCAGCACCCGCAGTGGCACAGGATTACCCCGAACGTCCGCTGATGCTGATGGTCAGCTACGGCGCAGGCGGCGCGACCGATTTTCAGGCGCGCATCGCCACCATGACGGCGGGCAACGAGGATGCCCTCGGGCAGCCCATCGCCATCGTCAACAAGCCCGGCGCGGGCGGTCGTGTGGGCTGGAACTGGCTGGCCACGCAGGCCGAGGCCGACGGCTACACTCTTGGCGCCTACAACGTGCCCCATTTCATCGCCCAGTCGATCGAAGGCGGCGTGGAATACTCCATCGACAGCTTCGAGCCGATCGCCAACTGGGGCGCTGACCCGGCGGTTTTCGTCGTCGGCGCCGACAGCGACTTCAACTCGATGGCCGATGTCGTGGCCTACGCCAAGGAAAACCCCGGCAAGCTGACCTTCTCGGGCGCGGGCCTCTTCGTGGGTCACCACATCGCAGCGCTGCAGCTTGAGCAGGCCGCAGGCGTGAAACTGGCCTATATCCCGAACAACCAGGGCGGCGCCGGCGCCATGAAAGCCGTGATCGCGGGCGACGTGCTGGGTGGGGTCAACAACCTCTCCGACGCGTTCCGCGCCGCGCAGGCCGGCAACGTCAAGATCCTCGGCGTGTTCGACCTCGAGCGCAGCTCGTTCCTGCCCGACGTGCCGACCATGATCGAACAGGGCTACGACATCGACAACGCCAGCGTGAACTTCCGCGGCATCATGGTGCCCAAGGGTACCCCGCAAGAGGTGATCGACAAACTGGCCGCGACCGTCCCCGCCATGTTCGAGAGCAGCCGCGTCCAAAGCAAGATGGAAGCCGGCGGCTCGCCGATGAAGATCATGGGCCGCGATGAAGTGATCGAGATGTGGAAAGCCCGTCAGGCCACTCTGGAGAAACTGCTCGCCGGTCTCTGACCCTCGCAGCACTTACGCAAAACCCACCGGACAGGGCGGACCGCCCGCCCTGTCCACCCTACCAAGGAAAGACCGTTATGAACGCGCATCAAGACATCACCGCCGTGGACCGCATCATGGATCGCGCCCGCGCCGCTCAGGCCACCTTCGAGGACGGCGCCACCCAGGACCGCTATGACCGCGCCGCACAGGCCTCCGCATGGGCGATCATGGAGCCGGGCCGCAACCGTGCCCTCGCGGAACTGTCGGTCAAGACCACGGGCCTGGGCAACGTGCCCGACAAGATCACCAAGAACCACCGCAAGACCCTTGGCCTGATGCGCGATATCGCCACCGCCAAAACCCATGGCATCGTCTCGGACGATCCCGCCACCGGCATCACCGAGATCGCCCGCCCCATCGGGGTGATCGGCGCCGTGGTTCCCTCGACCAATCCGGCCGCGACCCCGGCCAACAACATCATCAACGCCCTGAAATGCGGCAACGCAATCGTGCTGTCGCCCTCGCCCAAGGGCATCGCCGCCTGCGAGATGCTTCTCGGCTTCATCCATGCGGAATTCGACAAGATCGGGCTGGATCATGACCTCGTGCAGATGGTTCCGCCCCCAGGCTCGAAGGAAAAAACCCAGCGGATGCTGGAGCAATCCGATCTGGTGGTCGTGACCGGCAGTCAGGACAATGTGCGCCGCGCCTATACCTGCGGCACCCCCGCGATCGGCGTGGGCGCAGGCAACGTCACCGTGATCGTCGACGACACCGCCGATCTCGACGCCGCCGCGCAAAAGATCGCCGCCTCCAAGACCTTCGACAACGCCACCTCCTGTTCGTCGGAAAACGCTCTGGTCGTGGTGGACGCGATCTATGACGCCTTTGTGGCCGCAATGGCCCGGCATGGCGGCGCGCTGATCCCCGAAAGCGGCGAGGCGCAGATCGTCGAACGGCTCTGGCCCGACGGCAAGCTCAACCGCTCGGTCATCGCTCAGGACGCCGATGTGATGATCGAAGCGCTTGGCCTGACCGGGCAGGTGCCCGCCGATACGCAATTCCTCGCCGTCGAAACCAAGGGCATCGGCCCGGACCACCCCCTGTCGGGCGAAAAGCTCAGCCGTGTGGTCGCGCTCTATCGCGCCGCCGATTTCTCCGACGCCGCCCACATCGCCAGCCGCGTCCTCGAACATCAGGGTGCCGGCCATTCCATCGGCCTGCACAGCGCCGATGAAAACCGCGCGCTCCATCTGGGCGAGACGATCCCCACCTGCCGCGTCATCGTCAATCAGGCGCATTGCTTCGCCACCGGCGGCGCCTTCAACAACGGCATGCCCTTTTCCCTGTCGATGGGCTGCGGAAGCTGGGGCGGCAACTCCATCGACGACAATCTGAACTGGCGGCATTTCATGCAGACCACCAAGATCGTCCGCGAAATCCCCCCTGTCGAACCCTCGGTCGAAGACATCTTCTCCGGTTACTGGGCGGATGCGGGAAAATGATCCTGTCCCCTACCGTTCCGCCCGCCGGCACGGTCCGAGACTGGATCGACGCCCGCGCACAGACAGGCGGCACCGCCTTCGTCTTTCCCGAAACCGGCGACACGCTCGATTGGCCGACGCTGCGCGCCACCGCCCACCGGATTGCCGGTCTGCTGCTCTCGAGCGGCGCGCAGAAGGGCGAAAGCATCGCCATTGTCATGCCCAATGGCCGCCCCGCCATCGAGGCGCTCTACGGCACGCTGGTCGGAGGGTTCCGCGCCACGATGATTAACCTCGCCGCCGGGCGCGATGCCATCGCCTATGCGCTCGACCATTCCGAAGCGCGCTTCGCCTTCGTCGATGACAGCGCGATGGAGCTTTTCACCGATGCGGCCCAAGGCCTCCCGGTGACCCGGCTCACCCCGGCGAATGTCCCCGATACGGCCACCGACACCGCCCCGGACCTGCCGCCGCTGTCGCCCTCCGATCATGCGCTGCTGATGTATACCTCGGGCACCACCGGACGGCCCAAGGGCGTGGTCCATACCCATGCCAGCCTTCTGGCGGGCGGCTGGACGCCATCGATCGCCCATGATCTCTCGCCAGATGATCGGGGGCTTTGCGTGCTGCCCATCTACCATATCAACGGGCTGTGCGTGTCGGTCATGGGATCTCTGGTGTCAGGCGGCTCGCTGGCGCTGTGCTCGCGGTTCTCGGCCAGCCGCTTCTGGGATTGGGCCGAACAGTCGAAAGCCACATGGTTTTCCGTTGTCCCGACGATCATTTCCCACCTGCTGCATTCCGACATTGACCCGCCCGCTTCGGTCAAGACGCGCCTGCGCTTCGGGCGCTCGGCCTCGTCTCCTCTGGCCCCGGATGTGCAGACCGCGTTCGAAACCCGCTTCGATGTGCCCATCGTGGAAACCATGGGCCTCACGGAAACCGCCGCGCAAATCCTGTCGAACCCCCTGCCTCCCGGTGTGCGCAAGATCGGCTCTCCGGGCATCGCTTTCGGCAACGAGGCGGCGATCCTCGGCCCTGATCTGCAGCCTATCGCCCCCGGTCAGGAAGGCGAGATCGCGGTGCGCGGGCCGAATGTGATGCTCGAATACCTCAAGAACCTGCAAGCCACCGCCGATACCTTCACCCCCGATGGCTGGCTGCGTACCGGCGATCTGGGGCGGCAGGACAAGGATGGCTACTTCTTCGTCACTGGCCGCCTCAAGGAGTTGATCATCAAGGGCGGCGAAAACATCGCCCCCCGCGAAGTCGACGAGGCCCTCTATTCCCATCCCGACATCATCGAGGCCGCCGCCTTCGCACGCCCCTGTGACCGCTATGGCGAACGCGTCGAAGCGGCGGTGGCGATCCGTCAGGGCTCAACCCTCTCCGAGACCGATCTGATCGCGATCTGCACCAGCAAGCTGGGGGGCTTCAAATCCCCCGACCGGGTGCATTTCCTGCCGGAACTGCCCAAGGGACCCTCGGGCAAGATCCAGCGCCGCAAACTCTGCGAGATCCTCTGACAGGGCTTGCGTGTACCCGACCCGACCGGGCCTGCATTCCGCGCAGGCCCGCTTCGGGCCGCGCGATGCGTTAATCATTGATCGTCCGGCGCTTCGCACCGATCCTGCACCGACGCGATACCGACGTTATACCGACGTGATACTGAGCCGGCTTTTTGCCGCCTTTTCAGGCGATTAACCCTGATTCGCCCGTCTCCGCCGCGTCTCCCCCTTCCCCCCCTTCCTGCGATGGGCTACTCCTTGCCCCACCCGCCCCAACCCGAGGCCAGCCATCATGAAACCCGTCCGCCTGCTTTCCGGTGTCCTGACCGTCAGCGGCTGGACCCTTCTGAGCCGGGTTCTGGGCTTCGTCCGCGACGTGCTGATCGCCAACTATCTCGGCCCCGGCGCGCTGATGGATGCATTCGTCGCCGCCTTCCGCCTGCCCAACATGTTCCGCCGCTTCTTTGCCGAAGGCGCCTTCAACGCGGCATTTGTTCCAATGTTTTCAAAGAAATACGAAGGCCACGAAGATCATGAACAGTTTGCTTCGCAGGCGCTGTCCGGTCTTGCCCTTGTGCTGTTGACGCTCACCGGGCTGTCGATGATCTTCATGCCCGCGCTGGTCTGGGCCACCGCCGAGGGCTTTGCAGGCGACGCGCGCTTCGATCTCACGGTCGAGTTCGGGCGCATCGTCTTTCCTTATATCCTGTTCATCTCTCTCGCCGCCCTGTTCTCGGGCGTGCTCAACGCCGCAGGCCGCTTCGCCGCCGCCGCCGCGGCACCCGTGCTGCTGAACGTGATGCTGGTGGCGGCCATGGTTGTCGCCGCTCAAACCGGCGGCGCCGTCGCGCAAGCCCTTGTTTGGACTATACCTTTTGCCGGCATAGCTCAGCTTGCACTGGTCTGGAACGCGGCCCGCCGCGCCGGGTTCCGCATCCTGCCGACCCGCCCCAGATGGACGCCCGACATGGCCCGCCTCGTCCGGATCGCCATCCCGGCAGCCCTTGCCGGCGGGGTCATGCAGGTCAATCTTCTGGTGGGCCAGCAGGTCGCCTCGAACTATGACAAGGCGGTCAGCTGGCTCTACTCGGCGGACCGGCTCTATCAGCTTCCGCTTGGCGTGGTGGGGATCGCCGTGGGCATCGTGCTGCTGCCCGATCTGTCGCGCCGTCTCAAGGTCGATGACCAGTCCGGCGCGCGCGAGGCGTATTCCCGCGCGGCCGAAATTTCCCTCGCCCTTACAGTGCCTTGCGCGGTCGCCCTTGTCGCTGTGCCGCTGCCTCTGGTCTCGGTCCTGTTCGAGCGTGGCGCCTTTACCACCGACGACACAGCCGCCACCGCACTTGCCGTGGCGATCTACGGGCTGGGGCTTCCGGCCTTCGTTCTGCAAAAGATCCTGCAACCGCTTTTCTTCGCCCGCGAAGACACCAAAAGCCCCTTCCGCTATGCCGTTGTGGCCATGATCGTGAACGCGGCTCTCGCCGTTGGCCTTGCTTTCGTGATCGGCTGGATCGCCGCCGCCATCGCCACCACGATCGCCGGCTGGGTCATGGTCTGGCTCTTGTTTCGCGGTGCGCACCCCTTTGGCGAGGTGGCCCGCGTCGACGACCGTTTCCGCCGCCGCGTCTGGCGCATCGGGCTGGCCTCGGTCGCGATGGGCGCAGTGATCTGGGGGGTAAACCTGCTTCTACTGCCGATGTTCGGCATGTCGGGTTTGCGCTGGATCGCCCTTGTTTTCATGATCCTCGCAGGGATCATCAGCTATTTCGGCATCGGCCACCTGATCGGCGCGTTCCGCCTGTCCGAGTTCCGGCAAGCGTTCCGCCGCTGAGCATTCAGCGATGCCTGATCTTGGCGCGGATCTTGGCCCAGCCCCCCGGCGCCAGGAAAAACGACAGCACGAAGCCTGACGCGAACCCCGCCACATCCGCCACCCAGGTGCTGTTCGCACCGAACAGCAAACCGAACACCAGCTGCAACGCCATCAGCAACCCGATCAGGGTGAAGGCCCGGTATTGCTTGGCCCCCATCTGCCCCAGCTTGAGCCACATCAGGTAAGTAAACCCGCCAATCAGCCCATAAACCCCCGGAAATGTCCCCATGAGCCAGGGCCGCTCGGGTCCGACAAACCCGAACACAAGCGCCCCCACTACGGCGGACGCGACGAACAACACCAGCGTCGCCCATTGCGCAAATACCTCGGCCACGAATTTGCCAAGCGCCAGCAGCATCACACCGCCAATCAGCGCATGAGTGAACGAGCCGTGGATGAAAATATACGTCCCAAACCGCTTGAGATGCTCCATCGGCCACAGGCCTTGCTGACGCATCCAGGCAAAGATCTCGGCATTGAACCCGTAATCCTGTATCGCCGCCTGCCGCCAGCCGACAGCCTCCGGCCCTCCCAGAATCCCGCGTGTGCCCAGTAAGAACATCGCCTCAATCCCGACAATTAGCAGGAAAAGCGCGACGATAACGGGTGGCAAGGGATTTACGGGGTGGTCATGCGGGGCGCTGCTCATGCCGGGTATCCTTGACGGGGCTTTGGCCCATGGGTAAGCGAGGCAGGCACAGAAATCCACAACGGAGATCAGCCATGGCCGAGGCAGCCTTCACCCCGCGTGTCTTTTCGGGCATCCAGCCTTCGGGCAACCTCACGCTTGGCAATTACCTTGGCGCGCTCAAGCGGTTCGCCAACAGCCAGAACGAGGGGGTCGAGTCGATCTTCTGCATGGTCGATCTGCACGCGATAACTGTGTGGCAGGATCCCGCGAAACTGCGCCATGCCACACGCGAACTGGCCGCCGGCTTCATCGCATCGGGGCTGGATCCGCAGAAATCCATCCTGTTCAACCAGTCCCAGGTGCCCGAGCACACCCAGATGGCATGGGTCTTCAACTGCGTCGCGCGCATGGGCTGGATGAAGCGCATGACGCAATTCAAGGACAAGGCCGGCAAGAACGCCGAGCAGGCCAGCCTTGGGCTTTTCGGTTACCCTGCGCTGATGGCCGCCGATATCCTTGTCTATCACGCAACCCATGTCCCGGTGGGCGAGGATCAGAAACAGCATCTGGAGCTGACCCAGGAAATCGCTCGCAAGTTCAATCACGACTACGGTGTGGCGTTCTTTCCCGAAACCCAGCCGGTGATCGAAGGGGCAGCCACCCGCGTCATGAGCCTGCGCGACGGCACCAAGAAGATGTCGAAATCCGACCCTTCGGACATGAGCCGCATCAATCTGACCGACGATGCCGATACGATCGCCAAGAAGATCCGCAAGGCCAAGACCGACCCCGAGCCATTGCCCTCCGACGCCGAGGGGCTGGAGGACCGGCCCGAGGCCCGCAACCTTGTGAATATCTACGCCGCCCTGTCGGATCGAAGCGTCGCTGATGTGATGCGTGAGGTCGGCGGCAAACCGTTTTCCGAGTTCAAGCCGATGCTCGCCGATCTTGCTGTCGACAGGATCGCACCGATCTCCGATGAAATGGCCCGCCTGATGAAAGATGTGTCGGAAATCGACCACATTCTGACAGATGGCGCCGCGCGCGCCCGCACGATTGCCCAGCCGATCCTCCAGCAAACCTACCAGATCATGGGAATGGTCGGCGCGATGCCCTGACGATCGCCTCCTCTGCAAAGGCCTCGCGGCGCCCGTAAAAAAGGAGACACCGATGCGCAAGCTGCAGACACAAGGCGTGCACCATATCACGCTGACCGGCGCCGACAGGCAGACCTCGATCGATTTCTGGGAGGGGGTTCTGGGAATGCCCTTCATCTTCGATCAGCCCAATCTCGATGATCCTGACGAGGGCCATCTCTATTTCGATCCCGGTGACGGGCGGCTGATCACCATTTTCACCAACGAGACCCGCAAACCCGTTCACAACCGCACGCCGACGGACCCGGGCTGCGTGCATCATGTCGCCTTCAACGTGAGCCACGCGACATTCTCCCAGGTGGTCGAACGCCTGAACGAGCGTGGCATCGGCCATTCCGGGCCCAAGGATCGCGGGTTCATGGACTCGATCTATTTCAAGGATCCGCTCGGGCTTCTGATCGAACTGGCCTGCTATCGGTTCGAGCCGCCCTTCGGCTGCTCACATGCCGATGTGATGATCGAGGCGCACCGCATCCGCGTGGAACGCGGCGATTACAACATCGCGGAAATCCACCTCGCCGACGCGCTCGAACGTCTGGTGCAGCGCAGGCAGCAATCGCTGTCCGCCGACCGCGCGCCGCGCAATCCTTACTGACCACTCGCGCATCACCGCACATAACCTGCCCGTTTCTGCCCAATTGCCGGAAGGTCCATGGCACCCTTAGCTTTGCTCCACCCTGAGCGAAAGGAGCCGCCTTGACCCAACCCATCCATCCGCAGGCCCGGATCGGGCACGTGCATCTCAAGGTCGGCGATCTCGACCGGGCGATCGCGTTCTATTCCGGGGTGCTCGGCTTCACCCTTCAGCAGCGTTGGGGAGACAGTGCCGCCTTTCTCGGCGCGGGCGGCTATCACCACCATATCGGGCTGAACACCTGGGACAGTCTCGGCGGCACGGCAGCACCGCGCGGCCATACCGGCCTTTATCATACGGCCTTTCTCTATCCCGATCGCGCACAGCTCGCCGATGCCTTGCGCCGGGTGATGGCCGCCGACATCAAGATCGAGGGGGCCGCCGATCACGGCGTCAGCGAGGCGATCTATATCAGCGATCCGGACGGCAACGGGGTGGAACTCTATCGCGACCGCGCGCCCGAAGACTGGCCGCGCGATGCCTCAGGCGCCCTCGCCATGACGAATGCGCCGCTCGATATTGCGGCCCTTCTGGCCGAGGCCCCGTGATCGTTTCTTCTGGCCTCAAATATCCCGGGGAGCGCGAGGGGCTGGCCCCTCGCCCTCGCAACACAAGCCACCCCGCCCCCTCTGGACCCTGTCGCGCAACCCGCCTAACCTGCGGGCATATATCTGGAGGGACATATGGCGGTCGGCACCAATATTCGAACCTATTTTCAAGGCGCCTGGCATGACGGGGACCTGCCGATCATGCGGGCGGCGGATCACGGCTCGTGGTTGGGAACCACGGTGTTCGACGGGGCGCGTTTCGCCCATGGGCTAACGCCCGATCTCGACCGCCATTGCGCGCGGGCCAACGCCTCGGCCGAGGCGCTGATGATCACCCCCACCATGGACGCCTCGGACATGGTCGATATCATCCACGAAGGTCTCGGCGCCTATGCGCGCGATGCGGCCGTCTATATCCGCCCCATGTATTGGGCGATCGAGGGCGGACCGCTCGGGGTCATGCCCAAGGTTGGCGGCGAAACAGGCTTTGCCATCTGCCTCGAAGAGGTGCCGATGGCCCCACCCGGCGCCTCGGCGCGGCTGACGCGGACACGCTTTCGCCGGCCTGTGCTGGAGGATGCGGTTGTCAACGCCAAGGCCGGCTGTCTTTATCCCAACAACGCCCGGATGATCGCTGAAGCCCGCGCCAAAGGCTTCGACAACGCGCTCGTTGCCGATGCGCTTGGCAACGTGGCCGAAACCGCCACGGCCAATGTGTTTGCGGTCAAGGACGGCGAGGTGTTCACCCCGGTGGCCAACGGCACGTTTCTGGCGGGCATCACCCGCGCGCGGCATATCACGAACCTTCGCGCAGATGGCGTGCGAGTGCACGAGACGGTGATGAGCTTTCAGGATTTCCATGACGCGGACGAGGTGTTCTTGTCGGGCAACATGATGAAGGTCACCCCTGTGACGGCCTTCGATGATACAAGCTATCAGGTCGGCCCGGTGACACGCCGTGTTCTAGAGATGTATTGGGACTGGGCCGCGAGCGATGCGGCCTGACACAGTCGGGCTGACCGCTTAACGCAGCGTTCCAGATGACAAGACGCAGCGCGCAGGTCATCCTGCCCCCGAATGACCGGAGGCCCCCATGACTGACTATAGCCACCTTCTCGCACCGCTCGACCTGGGCCATGTGACGCTCAGGAACCGCGTCCTCATGGGGTCGATGCATACCGGGCTGGAGGAAACCAAGGACTGGACCCGCGTCGCGGAATTCTACGCGACACGCGCGCGCGGCGGTGTCGGCCTGATGGTGACCGGTGGCATGGCGCCCAACCGGGAGGGCGGCGTCTTTCCGGGGGCCGCAGGGCTTTATACCCCCGAGGATATCGCCAATCATCGTCATGTGACCGATCGCGTGCATGATGCGGGCGGGCGCATCGCGATGCAGATTCTCCATGCGGGCCGCTATGCCTATAGCCCCGATTGTGTCGGCCCGTCCCCGGTGAAGTCGCCGATCTCGCCCTTTGCCCCGAAAGAGCTGGACGAGGACGGGATCGAAAAGCAGATCGCCGACATCGCCACCGCCGCCGCCCGCGCCCGCGAGGCAGGCTATGACGGGGTCGAGATCATGGGGTCCGAAGGCTATTTCCTCAACCAGTTCCTCGTCACTCACACCAACAGGCGCAGCGACCGATGGGGCGGCAGCTATGAAAATCGCATGCGCCTGCCGCTCGAGGTGGTGCGCCGCGTGCGCGCCGCCGTGGGGTCGGATTTCATCGTGATCTACCGGCTGTCGATGATTGATCTTGTGCCCGATGGCTCGACCTTCGACGAAGTGATCGAACTTGCCCAAAGGGTCGAAGAGGCCGGGGCCAGCATCATCAACACCGGGATCGGCTGGCACGAGGCACGTATTCCCACCATCGCCACATCGGTGCCGCGCGCGGCCTTTGCATGGGTCACCCGCAAGCTGATGGGGAAAGTGGGCATTCCGGTCATCACCTCGAACCGGATCAATACGCCGCAGGTTGCCGAACAGGTTCTGGCCGAAGGCTGCGCCGACATGGTGTCGATGGCCCGGCCTTTCCTTGCCGATCCCGATTTCGTGCGCAAGGCGGCCGATGGGCGGGCGGATACGATCGCCCCTTGCATCGCCTGCAATCAGGCCTGTCTGGATCATACCTTCAGTGGCAAGATCTCGAGCTGTCTGGTCAATCCCCGCGCCTGTTTTGAGACTGAACTGACCGTCACGCCAACCGATCGCCCGAAATCCATTGGGGTTGTCGGTGCGGGCCCTGCAGGCCTTGCCGCAGCCATGACAGCAGCCGAACGGGGGCATGCCGTGACCCTCTTCGATCGCGACACCCGTCTTGGCGGTCAGTTGAACATGGCGCGCAAAATCCCCGGCAAGGAAGAATTTCACGGGCTGGTGGACTGGTATGAAACGATGATCCGCGATCTGGACATCACCCTGAAGCTGGGTATGGCTGCCACAGCCGACGATCTGGACGGGTTTGACGAGGTCATCATCGCCACCGGGGTCATCCCGCGCGATCCCGGCATTCCCGGGCAGGACGGGCCGAATGTGGTGTCCTATATCGATGTGCTGCGAGGGGATGCGCCTGTGGGCAAGCGCGTGGCTATTGTCGGCGCAGGCGGCATCGGTTTCGACGTTGCCGAGTATCTGGTGCATGACGGCCATGGACTGACGGAAGATCTCGAGGCCTGGAAAACCGAGTGGGGCGTGGGTGACCCGGCCATATCGCGCGGCGGCCTGGCGCCGGAAGGCCCAAGGCCCGAAGCCCCAGCACGACAGGTGACGCTTCTGCAGCGCAAGGCGGAACGCCCCGGCAAGCGGCTTGGCAAGACGACGGGCTGGATTCACCGCGCCGCGCTGCGCATGAAGAATGTGAAGATGATGAGCGGCGTGAATTACGAACGCATTGACGCAAGCGGGCTTCATATCAGCCAAGGCGAGGCGCGGGAAAACCCGACCCTGATCGAAGTCGACACAGTTGTTCTCTGCGCCGGACAGCTATCCGAGCGCAGCCTTGCCGATGCGCTCGAGGCGCGCGGGATTGTGCCACATGTCATCGGCGGCGCGGATGTCGCGGCAGAACTTGACGCCAAGCGCGCCATAGATCAGGGCACCCGCTTGGCCGCGACCTTGTGACCTTCCGATAGCAAACGCTATCTCTGTCGCATGATGAGAAACCTTCGTGTGCTTGTTTCCGTGCCACGAACGATCCAGAACAAAACCTAGATATTGTCCGCCCGACGCCCCAGTTGTGCCCGATTTTCGGGGGATACCGGTATCTGTCAAAGAATTAGAGGTAACGAGCATGGATCGTCTTACTGAAATGGAGGCCTTCGCAACGGTCGTGGACCAAGGTGGCTTCACGGACGCTGCGCGCAAGATGGGCATTTCGAAATCAGCCGTGTCCAAACACGTCTCATCGCTTGAGGCTCGGCTTGGCGCCCGCCTTCTGAACAGAACGACACGCCGCGTCAGCCCGACAGAAATCGGTCTGGCCTATTACGACCGCGCCTTGCGCGTTCTGAACGATGCTGGCGAGGCGGATGCTTTGGTCAGTTCCATGCAATCGGCGCCTTCGGGCCTGCTGCGCATATCGGTCGCAACCGATTTCGGCGTCAATCATCTGAGCCCGGTTCTGGGTGGTTTCCTCGAGGAATTCCCGGACATCTCGGTCAACATGGTGCTGAACAACCGCTATGTCGAGCTGATCTCGGAAGGGTTCGACATGGCCGTGCGGATCGGAGAGTTGGAAGACAGCAGCCTGCGTGCCCGCAAGCTGACCGAAACCACCAAGCGCATGATCGCCAGCCCCGCCTATCTTCAGAAATACGGGCGCCCGGCCAAGATCGACGATCTGAACGAACACAGGCTCCTGCATTACACCAGTCAGGCCAACGGCTCGGTTTGGAAACTGACGGCACCGTCCGGCGAGAAACGTCAGGTCCGCACCGCGGGCGGGCTGTCGGTGAATGACGGGCAGTCGCTTCTCAATGCCGCCATTTCCGGGCTCGGGATCGCGTATCTTCCCAGCTTTCTTTATGCCAAGGCGATGCAGGATGGGCTGGTCGAGGATGTCATTCCCGATCTGCCGGTCGAGACGCAGGGCATCTATGCCGTCTATCCGCCCGGCCGGTTCACCCAGCCGAAGGTGCGCGCCTTCATCGACTTCCTTGTTCATGCCTTTGCAGACAAAGGCCCGAGCGACTGGTAAGACATTCCTCCCGCCAAGACATGGCCAACTTGCCCCGGACGCTTCCCGCGCCCGGGGCTTTCTGGTTGACCCATATCGCACATCGCCTGTGCGTGCAGTGCTGTTGCCTTGCCGCGGGATCGTGCCAAGTTGAAGGCCAATAACGTAACCTGCAAAGGGGGAAATAGATGTCCAGCCCGACGCTTCTGACGATCTGCGGCTCATTGCGCAAAGGATCTTTCAACCGAATGCTGCTCAAGGAAGCCCAGGCGGCATTCGGCCCTGCCGAAACGCTGGAGGCTGATCTCAACCTGCCGCTTTACGACGGTGACCTCGAGCAGGCCCAAGGTGTGCCGCAGGCGGTCAAGGCCCTTGCGCAGCAGGTCCGTGACGCGGATGCTGTCGTGATCTCGTCGCCCGAATACAACAAGAGTATCACCGGCGTTCTGAAAAACGGGCTGGATTGGATCAGCCGGGTCGAGGGGATGCCGTTCAAGGACAAGCCGACCGTGGTGATGTCGGCCAATGCCGGACGGACTGGGGGCGAAACAGGGCAATTCATGGTGCTGAGCTGCCTTTCGCCTTTGCAAGCTCTTGTTTTGCCGGGACAAATGCTGTGTGTGGCGGCGGCTGGAAAGGAATTCGACGACAGCGGCGCGCTGACGAATGAGCATTACCTCAAGGTGTTGGCAACGCGCATGGAGGCGCTGCGCGCCGCTGTGACTTAAGCGAGATTTCCGTTTTGAAACAAAGGTTTGCGACTTTCGGTAGAGAGGATGATGGTCTGCTGAATGCCATTGTGCTCTTGCCGGAGGATAGCGGCAAAAAGCGATGGTCCAACCGATATCCTTGAGTGCTGATGTCGGTTGCAAGAGGGCCGTGGGCGCCCAACGCACTTCAGGATTGTTCCTTTTATGTCAGTGGGTTAACTTGCCGTCATGAGCCAGCCGATACATATGATATCCGACGTGATCGATCCTGCCCGCGCGAGGGCGATGCAGGTGGCGCTTGGGCTTGATGGGACGATCCAGAGCGGCGATGCCCTGCCGCCTTTTTTCCATCAGCTGTATTTCTGGGACCCGCAACCCCCTGAAAACCTTGGAAGAGATGGGCATCCGAAGGTGGGCGGGCTGATCCCGGATATGGGTCTGCCGCGCAGGATGTGGGCCGGGGGAGAGATGCAATTCCACGCGCCCCTGCGCGCGGGAATTACCGCCAAACGATTGACTTATATGGACAATTCCAAACACAAGCAGGGGCGCAGCGGGCCGCTTGGGTTTGTCACGTTACGCCATGAGATCTGGCAGGACGACATCCTGTGCCTTACCGACCGGCAAGACCTTGTCTATCGCGAAGACCCGGACCCGAACGCCGCCAAACCGACCCCGCCGGACGCGGCGAAAGACGAGGATATCTGCGAGACCCGCAGCTTCGACAGCACCCTGCTTTTTCGCTATTCCGCGCTGACATTCAATGGGCATCGCATCCACTATGATATTGATTACACGAAAGAAATAGAAGGTTATGCGGGTCTGGTGGTGCATGGTCCGCTGCTGGCGCAACTGCTGATGCTGCTGGCCGAACGCGAGCTTGGCGGCCTGTCCTCTTTTGCCTTCCGGGCCACGGCCCCTCTCATGCATTTCGAGACCGCCGAGCTGTGCTGGCGCTCGGATGGGCGGGCATGGGTGCGCGGCCCGGACGGGCGGCAATGCATGGAGGCGACAGCCCGCTGATTTGGTACGATCCATACGAAACCTACGCGCGTTTGGGACGAAACCCGGCGCGTTCCCCCGAATTTGTGTCCATCCCGTACACAAACCGGCCTAAAGCGAGGCCTCGGGGCGGAAATCGGGGGGTATCCCGTCGACCCCGTCGAGCACAAGATCGGCCATCACCTGCGCCACCTTGGGCGCCATGCCGAAGCCGATCTTGAACCCGCCATTGGCGATGAACTGACCCTCATGCAGCGGGTGCGCCCCGAGCATTGGCGCGCGCGACCGGGTGCGCGGACGCACCCCGGCCCACCGTTCGATCACCGGCGCATCGCGCAGGGCCGGAACGGCGGCGCGGGCGCGGGCGATCACGGCGTGAAGCTGCTCGTCGGTGGTGGCGGGATCGTCATAGTCCCGCTCGGAGGTGGAGCCGATGGCGGTGGTGCCGTCCTCATGCGGGACGATATGCACCGTGTCGGCGAAAAGCTGCGGTTGGTCCGGCGCGGCATGGGCCAGCACGGCGCCCTGCCCCTTGACCCCGTTTCCGACCATGCGCCCGCGATGGGCCGTCAGCGCGTCAAGGTCGGCCACCCCGGTGGCCCAGACGACAGAGCCGGAGAGAGCGCCCTCGGCCAACACCTTGCCGCCGCGCGCGGTGATCGCGGCGGCAAGTGCTGCACAGGCAAGGCGCGGATGCAGACGTGCGGTGAGCGTGTCGCGAATGAGCCAGCCGGTCGGGGTGAGCGGCGCCCAGTCGAGCGTGTCGGCGCGGATCACCTCCCAGTCGGCCTGCCCCTGCCAGAGGGTGCGCGCGCCCGCGGCGCGGGTCTGAGCCAGATCGAGGGCGTGATCGTCGGGCACGGGCTGCAACCGGCCAAGACGCGCATAACCGGGCGAGAGGCCCGAGGCGTCCTGCACGCCCGCCCAGAAATCTTCGGCCATCATCAGGCTGTCGAACTGGAACGCCTTCTTGTCGTTCCAGTTTTCCGGCACATGAGGCGCCAGCGCGCCTACGACGCCACCCGAAGCGCCCGCGCCCGGGCCATGCGGATCGATCACCTGCACCGAGACGCCACGGCCAAGGCAGGCCCATGCCACCGAGAGGCCGAAAATGCCCGCGCCCATCACCGTCACGTCCGCCATTGCCATTCCCTTGCGCCACAGCCATTGTCGTGGCGGTTATGGCACAGGGGGGCGGCGCTGCCCACCGGCTGGATACGCGGGCGGGCGCAAAAACGCAGTCCGGGAGCGGAACGGGATCATGGACGAGCGCAAGGCGGAACTGGAATGGCGCGAGGGCGGTGTCCCGGTCTCGATGCGGTTCGACGATCCCTATTACAGCCTGGAGAACGGGCTGGAGGAAACCCGGCATGTGTTTCTGGGGGGCAATGACCTGCCGGAGCGGTTTCGCGACGGGTTTCATGTGGCGGAGCTGGGATTCGGGACCGGGCTGAACCTGCTGACCACGCTCGCGGAATGGCGCGAGGCGGGCACCTTGGGCGTGCTGCGCTTCACCAGTTTCGAGGCGTTTCCGATGGCGGCGGATGACATGATCCGCGCGCAGGCAGGCTTTGCCGAGTTGGCCGGGATCGCCGCCGAGCTTGCCGGCCATTGGCAGGCCGGCGCGCGAGAGCTGCGCCTGCCCGATCTGGAGTTTCGGCTGATCGAGGGCGATGCGCGCGAGACGCTGCGCACATGGGACGGCCACGCGGACGCATGGTATCTGGACGGGTTTTCACCCGCGAAGAACCCTGAATTGTGGGAGCCGCGCCTGATGCGGGAGGTGTTTGCGCATACCGCACCGGATGGCACGGCCGCGAGCTATACCGCTGCAGGCTTCGTGCGCCGGGGTCTGCAGGATGCGGGGTTTGCAGTCAGCCGCGTGCCGGGATATGGCCGCAAGAGGCATATGACACGTGCCGTGAAAGGCCCCTCATGACCGAACAGAACACCCGCCTTGGCATCATGCTGATGGTGGCGACCACTTTCATTTTCGCCGTGCAGGACGGTATTTCGCGCCATCTGGCGGGGGAATACAACGTGCTGATGGTGGTGATGATCCGCTATTGGTTCTTTGCCGCCTTCGTGATTGCCGTGGCGGCCCGAAAGGCTGGCGGCCTGCGCGCGGCGGCAAGGACCGAACAACCGCTGATGCAGGGGTTTCGCGCGCTGCTTCTTGTGACCGAGATCTGCGTGATGATCTTTGGCTTTACCATGCTGGGGCTGGTGGAAAGCCACGCGGTCTTTGCCTGCTACCCGCTGCTGATCGCGGCGCTGTCGGGGCCGGTGCTGGGCGAGCGGGTGGGCTGGCGGCGATGGGTGGCGATCGGGGTGGGGTTCGTCGGGGTGACGATCATCCTCAAGCCGGGATTCGGCGTCTTCCAGATCGAGGCGGCGGTGCCGCTGATGGCGGCGCTGATGTTTGCGCTTTACGGGTTGCTGACGCGCTATGTGGCGCGCAAGGACAGTGCCGCGACCTCGTTCTTCTGGACGGGGACGGTGGGATCGGTGGCCATGACGGCGGTGGGCCTGTGGTTCTGGGAGCCGATGAGCCGGCCCGATTGGGTGTGGATGGCGGCGCTGTGCGTGACAGGCGCACTTGGGCATTACACGCTGATCAAGTGCTACGAGGTGGCCGAGGCCAGTTCGGTGCAGCCCTTCGCCTATCTGCAGCTGGTGTTTGCCAGCACGCTGGGGATCTTGGTGTTCAGCGAGACGATTGAGATGAACGTCGCGCTTGGGGCCGCGTTGATCGTGGGGGCGGGGCTGTTCACGCTCTGGCGGCAGCGGCAGGCGCGGTAAGGGTGTTGCAAGACGGTCCTGCGGCAGTTTGCCCGGGTTCACAGACGCGTGATCGCACGGCATAACCTTCCAGCACTGGAACCTTGGCCAATCCCGGCCCGGTCAGCAGAGGGGCGGCGAGGATGACGCGGCGCGAGCGACAGGACCGGACGGGTCTGCGCGGCCTGATGGCCGTGCTGCTTGGTCTGGTGCTGATGCTGCGGCTGATCGCAGCGCCCATCGTGGTGAGCGCGCCGCATCCCGACATGATCGCGATCTGTTCGGGTGGCGGGGTCTATTACGTCACGCTTGACGGCGAGCCGGTGGGCGGTGACGTCCCCGAAAGCGATCCCTGCCCCTATCTGGGGATTCCGCTTGCTCTTGCGGGGCTGGCGGGGCCGGTGCTGCCGCCGGTGGCGCGCGTCGCGCGCGTCACGACCCCGGCCCGTGCCGAAAGCCTTGTTCCCAGCCAGACCGCACAAGCCTATGGCGCGCGCGCGCCGCCTGTCCCTGCCTGACTGTTTGCCGAACCACAAAGACAGGATTGCGGGCGCCCCACGGTATGAGGGCAGCCCGGCACAAGGGATATGAGAATGACACGAGACTGGATGATGGCCCTCGCCATGGGTGCGGGGCTGATGACGAGTGCGGGCGCTGCACAGGCGCAGATGATGGACCACGGCGATGGCACGATGATGCACGAGGCCAAGGACAAGCCGGGGATGCATATGCAGATGCATGGCCCGGTCGGGGTGATGGGTCGACACCTGATGCCCGAGGGCAAGGTGATGCTGGGCTACAGCTTTGGCATGATGCAGATGGACGGGCTGGCCACCGGGACATCCCGGCTGGACCCGACGGTTGCGGCCACGACCGTGCCGAACAGGTTTTTCGGACTGCCGATGCAGCCGCCGACCCTGCGGGTGATCCCCGAAGAGATGGACATGCAGATGCATATGTTCAGCGCGATGTATGGCGCGTCGGACCGGGTCACGCTGATGGCGATGGTGCCCTATATCGAGAAATCCATGACGGCCACGACCTATGCGGGGCCGGCGGGGACGCGGGTTCTGGGCAGCAACAAGATGCGCTCCGAAGGTCTGGGCGATATCACGGTCGGCGCGGTGATCGGCCTCTACAAACAAGGGCGCACATCGCTGAATATGGGAATTGGCGCGAGCCTGCCCACCGGGTCGATCTCGGAGACGGGCCGCATGCTCAGCCCGATGGGCACGACGCCCGAGATGCGCATGGCCTATGGGATGCAATTGGGATCGGGCACATTGGACCTGAAGCCGTCGCTCACATGGAGCAGCGGCAAGGGGCGGCTGAACTGGGGTGCACAGGTCAGCGGCGTGATCCGGTCGGGTGATAATTCGGCGGGCTACACGCTTGGGGATGTGGCTTCGGTCACTGCCTGGGCGAGCTACAAGCCGTCGCCGTGGTTCAGCTATTCGGCGCGGCTGGAGGCCACGAGCCAGGGCCGCATCCGGGGGATCGATCCGTTCATTCGCGGCCCGATGCCGGGCAGCGACCCGGCCAATTATGGCGGCGAGACGGTGACCGCCTATCTGGGTGCCGAGCTGACCCCGCCAAGCGGCGCGCTGAAAGGCCACCGGATCGGAATGGAGGTCGGCCTGCCCGCCTATCAGAAGGTGAACGGCGTGCAGCTGAGGCGCGACTGGTCGGCGATGGTGTCCTGGCGCAAGGCGTTCTGAGGCGCGATCACTCGGACGGGGGGCGCAGGGTGTCCCCCGTCAATTCCTGCGAGAACGGCACCGGGTGGGGCGGCTGGCCCAGACGGGCGCGATAGACCGGCAGGCTTTCGGCGACGCGCATGACGTAATTGCGGGTTTCGCGGAAGGGAATGTGCTCGATCCAGTCGATCACGTCCATGTCGCCCTTGCGCGGATCGCCACGCTCTTCCATCCAGCGCGTGGGACGACCGGGACCGGCATTGTAGCCCGCCGACATCATCACGACATTGCCGCCGAAGGTTCGGGCGAGACCGGCGAGATAGACATCGCCAAGCCGCGCGTTGTAGCGCCAGTCATTGAGCACGCGCGAATCGCTGTGATCGGTCTCGCCAAGGGCGCGCGCCACGTCCGAGGCGGTGCCGGGCATCAGCTGCATCAGGCCCATGGCGCCCGCGCCGCTGACCACGCGGTGATCGAATTCGCTTTCGCGGCGGGCGATGGCGAGGGCCAGCTCCATCGGCATCAGCAGATCGAGCTCGGTCATCGGGTGCAGCGCGTAATAGGGCGCCTCGATCACGATGCTGCGCTGTGCTGCGGCCTTGCCCAGCATGACCTGCAGATGCGGCTGGCCCAGATCGGCCAGCATGTCGCCCATCTGTCCAAGACCCTGCAGATCCTGCGTGCTCGAGAGCTGCACGAAGAGGCGTTCGGCGAGGTTCAACTCGTTCGCGGCCAGCGCCAGAACGGCGGCCTTGTAAAGCGGGGTCTGCACGAACCCGGCCTGCCGCCAGTCGGGCCAGTCCTGCGCCCCGGCGAGGGCGGGATCGGCGGACACCCCGGCCTTTTCGGCGGCCAGCAGGCCATAAAAGCTGGTCTGATGCGCGGCCCCCTGACGATAAGCGATTTGCGCGGCTTCGGGATCGCCGAGCGCCTCTTGGGCGCGGCCGATCCAGTAGCCTGCACGGCCAAGCGAAATCGGCGAATCCACCGAGGCGCGAAACCGCTGGAAATGGTCGAGCGCCAGAGCCGGATCGCCCAGATAGGTCATCGCCAGATAGCCCGAGAGCCATTCCAGATCGGCGTAGGACGACCCGCTGACCAGCCCATGCTGCGCGGCCAGCGCATAGGCGGTCTGGGGGTTGTCATCGCGCATCTGCGCCCGCGCCAGATAGCGCCGCCAGCCCGACCACCTGTCAGGCTCGCCCAAACCGATCTCGGCGCGGCTTTGCTTGAGGATGACGGCGATGGCCTGTTCACTCTCGCCCCGGTCGAGGTGCCGCATGAAGAGCGCATGGGTCAGGAGCGGATCATCGCGCAGCCGCTCGGGGATGTCCGAGGCGCTGCTTGTGCCATCCTGAATGGCGGCGCGCAGGCGGGCGACCGTTGCACGGTCTTCGGGCACCAGAGGCAGCATCTTGCGCACATCGCGCAAGCCGCGCCAGAGCGCCATGTCAAGCCGGGTGACATGGTGCTGCGCGAGCAAGGGGCCATGCGCGTCGATGAAGGCGTCATGCTGTTCATCGGTGAGATCCATCGTCAGCCAGGCGAGCGCCAGAGTCGCCTCGGCCTCGCCGATGCGGTCCTCGGCCATCAGGACGCGGGCATGGGCCAAAGCGCCGGCGCCGGTCTGGGGCAGGACGCCACCCGAGAAGAATTGCAGGATCTGCGCGTCGGTGCCGGTATCGGCCAACGCCTCTTCGGACTGGCGGCGCAGGTAATCGAGGCCGGGCCACTCGGGATGATCGGACAGAAACGCCAGCACCTCGGCGGGCGTGCCGAGACCGGCGCTCAGGCGATACCATTCGATCAGCACCTCGGCGGCGGGACCGTCGCGGGCGGCAAGACGCGCGGCCACGTCCCATCGTCCGCCCTCCATCGCATGAAGGGCGCTGGCCAGTGGGCGCGGCGCCGCGGGCCGCGGATCGGCCGCAAGGGCCGGCGCGGCAAGGCAGGCCACCCCCAGAACAAGGCAAAGAACGCGCAACATCACTTGCATTTCCCGCAAAGGCGAAGGATAGACAGCGCCAGCCTAAGCCCGCGCGGCGCTGTCGTCCATTCACAAACTCGGCAGGCTGGCGGACCCTTGCCGGGGCCGCACGCGGATCAAGGCCGGTCGGGTGCCAAGGCCCCGAGGAACGATGGAAACAAAAGGAGCGTGTCATGTTCAAAGGATCTTTTCCTGCCCTGGTCACGCCGTTCAAGAACGGCGAGCTGGATCTGGACACGCTGAAGAAACTTGTCGAATGGCATATCGGCGAGGGCAGCAACGGGCTGGTGCCTGTGGGCACGACGGGCGAAAGCCCGACGCTCACCCATGAAGAGCACGAGACCGTGGTCGAGGAAGTGGTGCGCGCCGTCGCGGGCCGGGTGCCGGTGATCGCGGGCGCAGGCAGCAACAACACGCTGGAATCGATCCGCTTCATGCAGCACGCCCACAAGGTCGGCGCGGATGCGGCTTTGGTGGTGACGCCCTATTACAACAAGCCCACCCAAGCCGGGCTGATCGCGCATTTCACGGCCCTGCACGATTGCTGCGACTTGCCGATCATCATCTACAACATCCCCGGCCGGTCGGTCGTGGACATGACGCCCGAGACCATGGGGCAGCTGGCCCGTCTGCCGAGGATCGTGGGCGTCAAGGACGCCACCGGCGATCTGGCGCGCGTGAGCCAGCAGCGCATCACCTGCGGGCCGGATTTCGCGCAGATCTCGGGCGAGGATGCCACCGCGCATGGCTTCAACGCGCAAGGCGGCCAAGGCGTGATCTCGGTCACGGCCAATGTGGCGCCGAAGCTGGTGGCGCAGGTGCAGGAGGCGACGCTGGCGGGCGATTATGCCCGGGCACTGGAGCTGCAGGACCGGCTGATGCCGCTGCATCTGGCGATCTTCAAGGAGCCGGGGCTGGTGGGGGCGAAATACGCCATGTCGCGGCTGGGGCTGTGCAGCGAAGAGGTGCGCTCGCCGCTGGTGGGGCTGACCGATCCGACCCGCGCGCTGGTGGATGACGCGCTGCGCCATGCCGGGCTGATGAATTGAGAAGGGGCTGATCGGGGAAAAGGGGGCCAGCCCCCGCCGTTGAAATCCCCGAAGAGGGGGATTTCACCGACTCCCCCGGGATATTTCAGGCCAGAAGAAACCCCGGCTCAGTCGACCCGGCGCACATAGAGGTGATTGCCCTCACGGCGGGTTTCCAGAACCTTGATCGCGGCCACCAGATCGCTGAGCTTGCGGTGCCCATAGGTGCGGGTGTCGAAATCGGGATTGGCGGCGGTGACCTGCTGGCCGAGACGGCCGAGCGCATACCAGTCGCTGTCCTGATCGATGCTGTCCATGGCGCGAAACAGCAGGTCGCGCGCTTCGGTGAGGTTCTTGCCCGCGTTGGGCGCGGGCGTTTCAGCGCCTTCGGTGCCGAGGTTTTCAAGATAGATGAACCGTTTGCAGGCCTTGCGGAACGCCTCGGGGGTCTTGCGGGCGCCGATGCCGTAGACCTCGAGCCCCTGTTCGCGGATGCGGCTGGCAAGCCGGGTGAAATCGCTGTCGGAACTGACCAGAACGAAACCGTCGAAGCGGCCCGAATGCATCAGGTCCATCGCGTCGATCACCAGAGCGATATCCGAGGCGTTCTTGCCCACGGTATTGGCGGGCTGGTGATGCGGGACGAGGCCGAATTCGGCCTGCACCTTGTTCCAGCCGCTCATTTGCTGGGATGAGAAATCGCCATAGCAGCGGCGCACGCTGGCCTCGCCGATGGCGGCGATCTCTTCGAAGATCGCACGGGTCCATTTCGGCGAGGTATTGTCGGCGTCGATCAGGACGGCCAGAAGAGGCGTTCGGTCGGGCATGGCGCGTCCTTTCCCCAAGGGGGTGCGGTGGCGGATCAGTCGGGCGTGCCGATCTTGTCCTGGGTGCGGGTGTCGAAATCCGATGCGGCGTGACGTTCCAGCAATTGCTCATGCGGCGCGCCGCTGGTGCGGTTGACCATGCGGCCCCGCTGCACCGCCGGGCGGGCATCGAGCTTTTTCGCCCAGGCCATCACGTTTTCATAGCTGTCGGCCTCGAGGAAGGTGGCCGCGTCGCCATATTGGCGCCCGAGCACCAGGTTGCCATACCAGGGCCAGATCGCCATGTCCGCGATGGAATAGGCGTCACCGGCGATGAAGGGCCGCTCGGCCAGCTGGCGGTCGAGCACATCGAGCTGACGCTTGGTTTCCATGGTGAAGCGATCGATCGGATACTGCCATTTCTCGGGCGCGTATTGGTAGAAATGACCGAAACCGCCGCCCAGATAGGGCGCGCTGCCCATCTGCCAGAAGAGCCAGTTCAGAACCTCGGTGCGGGCGGGGCCGGAGGCGGGCAGGAAAGCACCGAATTTCTCGGCCAGATGCAGCAGGATCGAGCCGGATTCGAACACCCGAAGCGGTTCTGCCCCGGTCCGGTCCACCAGCGCGGGGATCTTGGAATTGGGGTTGATCTCGACAAAGCCGCTGGAGAACTGGTCGCCTTCGGTGATGCGGATGAGCCAGGCATCGTATTCGGCGTCATGGCCCGCGGCGAGAAGCTCTTCGAACATCACGGTGACCTTGACCCCGTTGGGGGTGCCCATCGAATAGAGCTGGAACGGGTGCTCGCCCACCGGCAGGTCCTTGTCATGGGTGGCACCCGCGATGGGCCGGTTGATCGAG
Source organism: Roseobacter sp. AzwK-3b (assembly GCF_000170875.1). Taxonomy (NCBI): domain Bacteria; kingdom Pseudomonadati; phylum Pseudomonadota; class Alphaproteobacteria; order Rhodobacterales; family Roseobacteraceae; genus Roseobacter; species Roseobacter sp. AzwK-3b. The sequence continues at coordinate 41,637 of NZ_ABCR01000008.1, read as the reverse complement.
GCGAAGCGGCCGCCCGATTCGGCTTGCCATGTCCAGACTTTGGGGGGCGTGTAGCTGTTGGTGTCGCTCATGTGCTGCGTCCTTCTGAAAGGCGGGCTGTCGATGAAGTTGCGATAACAGGTAACCGGTCGCGCGCATGATGCAATCTGCGACGGCGCACAGGCGCCTGTGCAGACCCGGCCCTGAGACTGGTTCTGACACTGGCCCTGACCCACGCGGGATCAGGGCCGATGACAGATCAGTAGACCACGACGCTGCGGATCGATTCGCCCGCATGCATCATGTCGAAGCCCTTGTTGATCTCGTCGAGCTTGAGCGTATGGGTGATCATCGGGTCGATCTCGATCTTGCCGTCCATGTACCAGTCGACGATCTTGGGCACATCCGTGCGCCCGCGCGCGCCGCCGAAGGCGGTGCCTTTCCAGACGCGGCCGGTAACCAGCTGGAAGGGGCGGGTGGAGATCTCGGCACCGGCAGGGGCCACGCCGATGATGATCGATTCGCCCCAGCCCTTATGCGCGGATTCGAGCGCTGTGCGCATCACGCCGACATTGCCGGTGGCATCGAAGGTGTAATCGCCGCCGCCGCCGGTCAGTGCCACGAGATGCGCGACCAGATCGCCCTCGACTTCGGTCGGGTTGACGAAATCGGTCATGCCGAAGCGGGTGGCCATCTCGACCTTGCCGGGGTTGAGATCGACGCCGACGATCTGATCGGCCCCCGCAAGGCGCAGGCCCTGGATCACGTTGAGGCCGATGCCGCCAAGCCCGAAGACGATGGCGCGGCTGCCGATTTCCACCTTGGCGGTGTTGATGACGGCCCCGATGCCGGTGGTGACGCCGCAGCCGATATAGCAGATCTTGTCGAAGGGCGCGTCGCGGCGCACCTTGGCCAGTGCGATTTCCGGCAGAACCGTATGGTTGGCGAAGGTCGAACAGCCCATGTAATGCAGGATCGGCGTGCCATCGAGCATGGAAAAGCGCGAGGTGCCATCGGGCATCAGGCCTTGACCTTGGGTCGCGCGGATCGACTGGCACAGGTTGGTCTTGGGGTTGAGGCAGTAGTCGCATGTCCGGCATTCCGGCGTGTAGAGCGGAATCACGTGATCGCCCACCTCGAGGCTGGTGACGCCGGGGCCGACCTCGACCACGACGCCGGCGCCTTCATGGCCCAGAATCGCGGGAAAGAGCCCTTCGGGATCGGCGCCCGAGAGGGTGAAATCATCTGTGTGGCACAGGCCCGTGGCCTTGACCTCGACCAGGACTTCGCCCGCCTTGGGGCCGTCCAGGTTCACATCCATGATCTCGAGCGGTTTGCCCGCTTCGACGGCGACGGCAGCTGTGGTACGCATTGGGATGTCCTCTCGTTCCGGTTTCCGGGGACTTTGCGGCAAAGCGCGCCGGGTTTCAATGATGGCGTGGGCCAGCGAGGGGCGACAGGATCGGGGCCTTGGGGAGGGATGTCATGCGACGGCGGATAATGGCGGGGCTGGCGGGGCTGATGCTGGCGGGCTGCATGCAGGAGACGCCCGCGCTACCGGACGCATGCGGCGCCGGGGCGCTGCAGATGCTGCGTGGCCAGCCGGGCGAGGCCTTGGACGGCATGGCGCTCGAGGGCCCGGTCCGGGTGCTGCCGCCCGGCGCGATGATGACGATGGATCACCGGCCCGAGCGGCTGAATGTGGAGCTGGACGCGGCGGGGCGGATCGCCCGGCTGTGGTGCGGATGAGGCGCGGCGCATCGGGACTCGACTCGGGGCATTGGGCGGCCTAGATATGGAACAAATAGTGAACATATGCTGCCATGCCCGCCCGTCGTATTCTGTCCGTCTGGTTTCCCCGCCTCGGAGCCGAGCGCCTGTTGCGCCGGATCGGGGAGGGTCATGACCTGCCCTTTGCCGTGGTCGATCAGACCGGGCAGACGCAGATCCTGTCGTCCCTGTCGGCGAAGGCCGCAGCGATGGGGCTGCGCGCGGACCAGCCGTTGCGCGATGCCCATGCCATGTGTGCGGGGCTGGTGACGCGGACGCGGAACGCACAGGCAGAGGCCGCGTTTCTGCAAGCCCTTGTGCGGTGGGCGGGGCACTTCTCGCCCTGGGTTGCGGCACAGGGAGAGGACGGGCTGGCGCTTGATATCACCGGCTGCGCGCATCTTTTCGGGGGCGAGGCGGCGCTGGTGGAGCGGCTGGCGCAGGAGGCGGGAGCCTTTGGCCTGACGGCCTGCTGCGGGCTGGCCGATACGGTGGGCGCGGCATGGGCGCTGGCGCGCTATGCGGGCCGCGCGCCGGGGCATGAGCGGTCGGGCGATGCCATCGACCAGGAGGCGCGCGCCACGCGGTCGCGGGCCGCCAAGCGCCGCCACTGGGAGCGCGGCGGCACCGCGCCGATGGCGCAGGGGGGCGGTATCGCCCCGCGCATCGCCCCGCCGGGACAGACCCATGGCGCGCTGGCCGATCTGCCGGTGGCGGCCCTGCGGCTGGACCCCGAGACGGTGGCGCAACTGGGCCGGCTGGGACTGCGCCGGGTGGGCGATCTGACGGGCCAGCCGCGCGCGCCGCTGGCGCGGCGGTTCGGCCGGGGGCTGGTGATGCGGCTGGATCAGGCGCTTGGCGCGGTGCCCGAACCCGTCTCGCCGCAGCGCGAAGCGCCGCATTTCGCCACCCGGCTGACCCTGCCCGAGCCGATCGGGATGACCGAGGATATCCTGGCCGCGCTGGACCGGCTGCTGCCCCGCCTGTGCGAGCGGCTGCGCGACAGGGGGCAGGGCGCGCGCCGTGTCCGGCTGCAGGCGTGGCGGGTGGATGACACGGTGCAGAGCGTCGAGCTGGGGCTGGCACGCGCGGCACAGGCGCCCGAGCGCATCCGCCCGCTTCTGGCGATGAAGCTGGAGGAGATCGACGCGGGCTTCGGCATCGACATCCTGCGCCTTGAAGCGGTGCAGACCGAACCGGTGCATGCACGCACTGTCACGGGCCATGTCGGCGCGACCGAGGCGGCCCGCGCGCGGATGGCGGGCGACACGGGGCTGGAAGACCTGATGGGCCGGATCGGCGGACGGATCGGGCTGGAGGCGATCACCCGGCGTCATCCCGCCAGCAGCCATATCCCGGAAAAGACCGCGCAGGTGCTGGCGGCCGCCTGGTCAGAGCCGGCGACAGGCTGGCCCGCGCCACCCGTGCCGCGCCCGCTGATGATGTGCCGCCCCGAGCCGGTGATGGCACCCGACCGCCCCACCCCGCCCGATCGCTTTCGCTGGCGCGGGCGCGCGCATGATCTGATCGGCGCCACAGGCCCGGAGCGCATCGCGCCGGAATGGTGGCTGGACGAGCCCGATTGGCGCAGCGGGGTGCGCGACTACTGGCAGGTGACCACTGCGCGGGGCGACCGGCTGTGGCTGTTCTATGCCCATGGCGCGGCCTTGAGTTCGGGCTGGTTTTGTCATGGCAGGTTCGCGTGATCGGCGGCTTGGGGGCCGAGAAAATTCGCGAATTTTCCCAGATGGTTTTTTTCTGCGAAAAAAATCCTGTCCAGCGGCGCGCACGAATTGTCTTGATTTGCGCGCGGCGCGGCGCAACTCTGCAGCATGACGTTTCAATCGCCTTCCCAGTTTCCGGCCCGTGGCGCCCCGGAACCGGTGGCTTTCCACCGCACGGAGCTGAGCGTGATCCTGTCGGTTTACGGTCGCATGGTCGCCGCCGGGGAATGGCGCGATTACGGCATTTCCTGTCTGCGCGATGTGGCGATCTTCTCGGTCTTTCGCAGAACCGCCGAACACCCGCTCTACCGGATCGAAAAGCGCCCGCGCCTGCGCAACCGGCAGGGACAATATGCGGTGATCGGCATGGATGGGCAGGTGCTCAAGCGCGGTCACGACCTGCGCACCGTGCTGCGCGTGCTGGAGCGCAAGCTGATCCGCGCGGTGGAGTGACGCGGCCTCTGGCCGGCCCGACCGGCTGTCCTACGTCCACCGAGCAACCCGCACGGAGGACACTCCCATGGAGATCGCCGCCCTTCTGATCACCGCGCTGCTTTTCGGCGGCATGGTGCTTTATGCCTTCGGCTTCGCCGCCTTCGTCTTCAGCGCCCTGCCGGGCGAGACGGCGGGACCGCTGATCCGAAAAGCCTTTCCGCATTTCTATCTGTTCGTGCTGGCCTGCGCCATGTTGGCGGCGGTGCTGCTGGCGCTGAACGATCTTCTGGGCGCCGGGATCATGGCGGCGATCGTTCTGAGCACGATCTATGCACGGCAAATCCTGATGCCCGCAATCAATGCCGCCACCGATGCCGGGGAAAAGCGCCGGTTCAAATGGCTGCACGGCCTGTCCGTCGCGATCACGCTGGCCCATATCGGCGGGGCTGCGGTGGTTCTGGTGCGGCTGGCGGGCGCCTGAGGCCCCCGCCCCGCTATTCCGGTCTAACGGGAAGCGGCGATGCGGGCCGCCATCACGCAGATCAGCTCGAACATGATCGACACGCCGAGAAACGCCGTGCCGCCCGATGGATCGAAGGGCGGAGAGACCTCGACCATGTCGGCGCCGACGATATCGAGCCCCTCGAGCGCACGCACCACCTGCAGCGCCTGATAGGAGTTTGGCCCGCCCACCTCGGGGGTGCCGGTGCCAGGGGCGAAGGTGGGATCGACGAAGTCGATATCGTAGCTCACATAGGTGGCGCCATCGCCCACGATCTCGCGGGCTTCGGCCATCACATCCTCGACGCCACGGGCGTGGAACTCTTCGATCAGGATGAGGCGGATGCCGTTGGCGGCGGCGAAATCGCGATCTTCGGTGTCATACATCGTGCCGCGCAAGCCGATCTGGACGACGCGCCGCGGGTCCAGCAGACCCTCTTCCACCGCGCGGCGGAAGGGCGTGCCATGGGTATACATCGTGCCGCCGAAATACGAATGGTACAGGTCCGTATGGCTGTCGAAATGGACCATGCCCAGAGGCGCGTCCCTTGCCAAAGCGCGCAGGATCGGCAGCGAGGACAGGTGATCGCCGCCCGCCGTCATCGGGATGATCCCGGCGAACTTGATCCCGTCGTAAAAGGCGGTGATCCGGGTCATCGAGTCGATGATGTCGGCGGGGTTCGGCCCGACATCGCCCAGATCGGCGCAATTCACCGTCTCGAACGGGCGCATCCCGCTGGTGGGGTGCTGCGCGCGGATCATCGTCGAGGCGTCGCGCAACTGACGAGGGCCGTGGCGCGGGCCGGGACGGTTGGTGGTGCCCGAATCCCAAGGCACCCCGATCAGGCCGATATCGACATCGGCGAAGCGCTCATGCCCCGGCGCCACATGGGGCAACCGCATGAAGCTGGGCACCCCGGCAAAGCGCGGCAGATCCAGCCCCGAAACGGGATGAAAGAAGGCGTCCGACATCATGATCCTCCAAGTCGTTTGCGCGCGGTCACCGGGCCATCGCCCTGCGCCGCGATCCTGTCGATGGCCTGTGCCAGCGGCTCGTATGCCACGGCCATGTGATACGCGTTGGCATGCAAGAGCGTGTCTGCGTCCGACACCCAGCCGACATGCCCTTTCCAGAACAACAGATCGCCGCGCCGCAGGGGCGCATCGATTGGCAGGGGCTGACCCAGCTCGGCGGCCTGCATGTCGCTGTCGCCGGGGCAGGTGATGCCGCAGGCCAGGCAGGCCAGTTGCACCAGCCCCGAACAGTCGATGCCCATGGCCGAGTTGCCGCCCCACAGATAGGGCGTGCCGATCAACCGTTCGGCCACGCTGACCGGGTCCTCCTCGGGGGTGTCCACCGGGCGCAGATGCACACGCGGCACATAAAGCGGCCCCTGTGGTGTCATGAGGCGGGACCAGCGCCCCTCCTGCACCGAGACATGGACCCGCGCACCGAGGCTGAGGGCCAGGCACTCGGTCCCGGTCTTGAAATCCGCAGCACTCAGCGCCTGCGTCATGCGCACCGACACCACATGCGTGACGGGATGCGAGGGGCGGGCCAGCGCCGCGCTTGCGATATAGCCGGCATAGCCATCGCGCAGCGCATAGCCGAACACATGGCCGCCCCTCTCTTCGAGCAGGCGGACACCCTCGCCATAGACCAGTTCGCGCAATCGCGCGCCCCCCGGCGCGTCCAGGATCGCGGCGGTGGGCTGGATCACCTGACGGTCCTCGCCCTCGACGAAGAGATCGGCCTCGACCTGACCGACAAGGGCTGCGTCGGCGACGCGCCCGTTGGAATGGAGGCGCCGGCGGTCGGTCACAGCTTGAGCACGTCCGGGAGTGCGGCAAGCAGCGCGCGCGCGCCCATGCCGACACCGCCCTTGGGGCGGGCGGGCGCGGGCGTCGGGTTCCATCCATAGATGTCGAAATGGGCATAGCGCCCGGTTCCGGCGAAGCGGCGCAGGAACAGCGCCGCGGTGATCGCCCCGGCAAAGCCACCCGAGGGCGCGTTATCGAGATCGGCGATGCCCGGTTCGATCATCGCCTCGTAAGGCGTATGGAAGGGCAGACGCCAGACCGGATCGGCCACCTGTGCCGCCGCCTGATCCAACGCCTGCGAGAGCGCCGCGTCATCGGTGAAATAGGGCGAGAGATCAGGCCCAGCCGCCACGCGCGCCGCCCCGGTCAGGGTGGCCATCGACACCATCAGGTCGGGCGTTTCCTCGGCGGCGTAGGACAGGGCATCGGCCAGCACCAGACGGCCTTCGGCATCTGTGTTGTTGATCTCGACCGTCAGGCCATTGCGCGCGGTGAGGATATCACCGGGCCGGAAGGCGCTGCCCGAGACGGCATTTTCCACCGCCGGGACCAGCACGCGCAACTGCAGCGGCAGGCGCAGATCCATGATCATCTGCGCCAGTCCCAGCACGGTGGCAGCCCCACCCATGTCCTTTTTCATCAACCCCATGCTGGAGCCGGGCTTGAGGTTCAGCCCGCCCGTGTCGAAACACACGCCCTTGCCCACCAGCGTCAGCGCAGGCCCGCTGTCGCCCCACCGCATGTCGATCAGCCGCGGCGCCCGCGCCGAGGCGCGGCCCACCGTGTGGATCATCGGGAAGTTCCGATCCAGCAGCGCCTCGCCCCGGATCACCTCGATCGACGCGCCATGGCGGGTGGCGAGCGTGGCACAGGCCCCTTCCAGTTCCGCCGGTCCCATATCCGAGGCGGGGATGTTGATGAGATCGCGGGTCAGCGCCTCACCGGCGGCGATGGATTCGATCCGGGCGGCATCCACACCCTCGGGGGCGATCAGCCGCGCGGTGCTGTGCTTTTGCGCGCGGTAGCGGTCGAAGCTGTAATGCGACAAGAGCCAGCCAAGCGATTCCTCGGCGGCGCGCGCAGGATCAAGCCCGTGCAGGGCATAGGTGCCTTCGGGAAGGTGCGCCGCCGCCCCCGCCAGATGGAAGCGGCCCCGCGCGCGCGTCTCGGGCGTGCCGTATCCCGCCAGCGCCATGGCGATGCCGCCCTGCGCATCGGGGATCAGGACCACGCTGCCAAGCTGGGCCGCGAACCCTGTGGCGCGCACCCAACGCGTGACCGTGTCGGGCTGGTCGGCCAGCCAATCGTCAAGCCCGCCCTGGTCGATCACATGCAGGGCAATGGCCGCCGAATCGGCGGGGGCGAATGTCAGGTCCATGGGGCGCGTCCCTTTGTCGTTTGGTCTTTTGCCGCCAGCCTATCCGCCCTGTCGCCGCCTGCAAGCGGTCATATGCTCAGATCGCGGATATCCCACATTTCGCCAAGGCAGGTTTCACCGATCCGCAAGAGCCGCGCCAGCGTCGCCGCCAAGGCGACGGGATCGCCCTCATCGATACAGGCAGTCACATGGCCCGCGAAACGCGCCAGTTTGCCCATCCCGATCTGGTCGGAGATCGCAATCAGGCTGCGCACCGTGCGGCGCATGTCGGCCAGCCGCCCCTCGCGATGGCAGCGTTCGGCATGCGACAGGCGCACGGCCACTTCCTCGAGCGCGCGACAGATCACGTTTTCGGCCGCCGCCTCGCCCAATTGGGACACAAGCATGTCCAGACGGTCGCAATCCAGCCGAACGGTTTCGGCCTGTTTCAGTAAGGTCACTTGTTCCAAAGTCTCACCCCGGTCTTGCATCGCTCCCACGCGACGAAGGGCAGAATGACGCGCCAAGGTTCCCAAATGCTTTAGGCAGAGTGATATTCTCTCTCGAATTCGCGGCGAATTGCCACTATCAGGGCCTGCAAGACCCAAATCAAAGTGACGACGATGGAACACGCCCGCCCCCTGCCCACCTATCTGGTGCATCGCTACCACGGCTGGAAAGCGACCGCCTATGCCGAGAACCAGGCCTGGTATCGCAGACTGGCGGAAGACGGGCAGCACCCGCGCGCGATGATGATTTCGTGCTGTGACAGCCGGGTGCATGTCACCTCGATCTTCGGGGCCGATCAGGGCGAGTTCTTCATTCACCGCAATATCGCCAATCTGGTGCCGCCGCACAAACCCGACGGGCAGCAGCACGGCACCTCGGCGGCGGTGGAATACGCGGTCACCGCGCTGAAGGTCGCACATGTGATCGTGATGGGTCATTCCAATTGCGGCGGCGTGCAGGGCTGTCTGGATATGTGCAGCGGCAAGGCCCCCGCACTGGAGGAGAAATCCAGCTTCGTGGGCCGCTGGATGGACATCCTGCGCCCCGGCTATGAGCGGGTGAAGGACATCGCCGACGAAGGCCAGCAACGCAGCGCGCTGGAAAAAGAGGCGGTCGTCGTCTCGCTGGAAAACCTGATGACCTTTCCCTTCGTGGCCGAAGCGGTCAAGGCGGGCACATTGACCTTGCATGGCCTGTGGCACGAGATCGGCGAAGGCGGCGTCGAGCAATACAGCCCCAGTACGGGCGGGTTCGTTCCGATCTGAAGCGGTGGTCGCGCCGTCAACAAGCGCTCCACAAGAGATCAATAGAGCGTGCGCCGATACCCCGCCTCGACCGCCTGTTGCGAGAGATCCTCGGGGGCGATGCCCACCTGATCGCGCAGGATTTCATTGAGCGTCGCCACGGGCCGGTCCGAGGGCCAGCTGTCAGGCGCCCAGAGACCGGCGCGCATCGGCGCCTTGCCACAATGCAGATAGGCCTCGTCGATGCGCACGCGCAGCACGGTTTTCGGCACCCGCCCCCTGAGCGCACAGCGCGCACACAGATCGGCATCGTCATGGATCGTGGCATGGCCATTGACCCGAAGGGTTTCATCCACCGACGGGATCAGGAAAATCAGCGCCACCTGCGGATGGCGCAGGATGTTCAGAAGCCCGTCCAGCCGGTTGTTGCCGGGACGGTCGGGGATCAGCAGGTGCCGATCATCCTCGACCTGCACGAACCCCGCCGGATCGCCCTTGGGCGAGACATCGAGCGTCGTCCCATCGCTGGTCCCCAGCACCATGAACGGAGAGGCGCCGACAAAGGCGCGGCAATGGCTGTCCAGCCGGTCCAGCACCTTGACGGCGGCGCGCGGGCTGACCGCGCCATAAAGCGCGCGCAGGCGGTCTTCGGTCATCATCGGGCGATCCTTTCGGCATGGTCGTGCACTGGCGCGGACATTCAGCGCAGCAGCTTTCCTTCGGGCCATTCCAGCGTGTAATCCAGAACGATCTCCTGCGTGGCGGCGGGCTCCAGCGTGAAGCGCCATTCCAGCACGCCGCGCTTGCCGTCCACATCCTGCGCGGCAGGGCGCGGCGCGGCGGTCCAGTCGATCTCGAGCTCCTGTTGTTCGGAATAGGGCACCCTGTCGAGCACGCGCAGCGGCCACGGCTCGGCGGTCAGGTTCTCGACCTCGATCCGGATGGTTTCCTCGAGCGCATTGGAGGCGGTGAACACCCCGCGCCCGCCCTCTTCACGCGACGGGATCATGCGGGTGAGGCGCAAACCGTCGATGGGGCCAAACGACAGCTCGGCCTCGGCGCCCGCCGGGATCATCGCGATCGGGCGCTGGCCCACGAACCGCTCATCCAGATAGAAGCGCGCCTCGTCGGTGGGCAGGATCAGCTCGCGGTCATCATTGGTGAACCCCGCCATGAGGAAGGCGCGGTCATCGAGAAGCGGCACGGCGCGGGCGATGGGATCGGCGGGCCGCTCGATCAGCCCAAGGTCCACGCGCACCCGGTCGGCACCCGACGCAACCGAGACCGTCCCGGGATAGACATAGCGCACCGACAGCCCGTCGAATTCCGGCGCGGCCTGTGTGATCATGGCAGGGGCTGGGGCGGCCATGGACTCGGCCTGCGGTGCGGCGCTGTCGAAGGACGCCTCGGCACCGCGCGACAGGGTCTTGGGCTGCATCTGATCGGGATCGAAGACCCGGCGCAGCCAGGGCCAGATCTCGGAGGGGGCGGTCTGCTCGGACGGGCGGCTGGTGGACAGGGTCAGCGCCACATCCTGCCAGTTCTCGCCGGTGGATTGCTGCAGGAATGCGCCGCGCGCGATGCTCAGGCGCGCAGCGTCACGGTCGAGCCGAACATCATAGGCCGGCTGCCAGCCCGCATCGGGCACAGTATAGGCCACCCGCACCATGCCTTGCGTGTCGGCATCAGCGGTGATCGCGACGGCCAGCATGGCGCGCGCGGCATCCTCGGGCACCAGCGCGCGCAGGGCGGCGCGGGCCTCCTCCAGATCGTCGCGCAGATCGCCAAGCCCACGGTCGGCGGCATCGGCGCGCTGGCGGGCCTCGAGCGCGGCTTGCCGCGCGGCCAGCCCCTCTTGTCCGATCATCGTGACCAGATCGCGCAGCGCGGCGGGGTCCATCCCCGCCAGCGCCCGAGACGTGCCCAGCTGATCCAGAAAGGCCACACGCGCCACGGCCGCCTCTTCTTCGAGGCGGATCGCCTCGACCCCGGCTTCGGCATCGCGCAACGCGGCCTCCAGACGCGCCACCTCGGCGCGGGCCGCTTGCAGGGCTGCGGTCTCTTCGGCGCTGCGCGGCGGCACGTCATCGTCGCGCAGCGCGATGTCATTGAGCTGTGCCCCCTCGACCGAGACGCGCACCGACGACAGCGGGACCGAGACCGGCAGATCGGTGAGGATCAGCCGGTGGCTGCCCTGCGGCGCGGCAAAACCCGCCTCGCGGATGACCGTGCCGCCCTGCGGATAGAGCGTGACATCGGTGACCCGGCTGGTGACGGGGATATCCTCGGCCCATGCAAGGACGGGTGCGACAATCAAAAGGCAGGCAAGGGCGCGCATGGGGACACCTCCTCGGGGTCTCGGGATCGCTGTGGAGCTCGGCCGACTATCCCCCCGCATGGCGGCGGATGGCAAGGGCGCTGTGCCACGGGACGCGGATTCATGCTTTGCTAACCATGATGCGGCAGTCTGGCGGAATCATGCGGGATGAGGCGTCATGCTGGAACGGATCGAGATGAAAATGCATGTCGACATGCTGCGCGCGGCCAGCGCGCTGGCACGGCAGCGCGACGTGACGGTCGGGCAACTGGTGCGCGATCTTCTGGCGCGCGAAATCACCCGCGCCCATGCGAGACCGCCCATCAGGGCGGATGAACGGCTTGTCGCCCCCTTGCGGGCCCGCCTCGCGGACGATCTCGCCCATGCGACCGGCTGGGAAGACCTGCAGGCGCGATTGCAGGCCAAGGGCTACGTCCTGCGCGCCTCGGGCGGCGGGCTGGCCCTTCATGACTGGCCCGGCGACAGGCGCATCTGCAAGGCGTCCGAACTGGGGTTCAGCTATGCGCGGCTGATGCGCCGCTTCGGTGCGCCCTTCCCTGACCACCCGCACGGCCACCTGATCGCCCGCCATCTGCCGCAAGGCAGCAGCGCGGCCCATCCCCAAGCGCAAACCGAAACGGGCGCCCCCGAAGGGACGCCCGATACCGATGTCGACGTGATCGAACCGTGCTGAGGATCAGCCCTTTTTCAGCACCCGCTTGCCAAGGGTCTCGGCGATCTGCACCGCGTTGAGGGCAGCCCCCTTGCGCAGGTTGTCGCTGACGCACCACAGGTTGAGACCATTCTCGATCGTGGTGTCCTGACGGATGCGGCTGATGAAGGTGGCAAAATCGCCGACGCATTCCACCGGCGTCACGTAACCGCCGCTTTCGCGCTTGTCGATCACCATGATCCCCGGCGCCTCGCGCAGGATGTCGCGCGCCTCGTCCTCGTCCAGAAACTCTTCGAACTCGAGGTTGATCGCCTCGGAGTGACCGACGAAAACCGGCACCCGCACACAGGTCGCGGTGACCTTGATCGAGGGATCGACGATCTTCTTGGTCTCGGCGACCATCTTCCATTCTTCCTTGGTCGAGCCGTCTTCCATGAAGACGTCGATATGCGGAATGACGTTGAAGGCGATCTGCTTCTGGAAGGTCTTGGGCGGCACTTCGGAGGTGGGGTTGTAGACCGACTTGGTCTGATCCCAGAGCTCGTCGATGCCATCCTTGCCAGCACCCGACACCGACTGATAGGTGCTGACCACCACGCGCTTGATGCGCGCGCGGTCATGCAGGGGCTTGAGCGCCACGACCATCTGCGCGGTCGAGCAGTTGGGGTTGGCGATGATGTTCTTCTTGGCATAGCCGTCCACCGCCTCGGGATTGACCTCAGGCACGACCAGCGGCACGTCCGGATCATAGCGATAGAGCGACGAGTTATCGATCACCACGCAGCCCGCTGCGGCGGCTTTCGGCGCATGGATCTTGGTGGCGTCCGAGCCGATGGCGAAAAGCGCGATATCCCAGCCAGTGAAATCGAACGCGTCGAGATCCTTGGTCTTGAGGGTCTGGTCGCCAAAGCTCACCTCGGTTCCAAGCGAACGGCGCGAGGCGAGTGCCGCGATCTCGTCCACCGGGAACTGGCGCTCGGCCAGGATGTTCAGCATTTCGCGGCCCACATTGCCCGTGGCGCCCACGACGACGACCTTGTACCCCATTTTTCAATCTCCGGATTCACAAGAGGTTTCGGAGCCGGGGACATATACGCTTCCCCAGGTGATTGAAAGGGGGCGCGTCAGCTTCGGTTGTCGCGGCTGGCGAGGTAGATCAGCGTCCCGGCCAGATGCACGAGGCCGAAAAACCCGAAGAGAAGCACATAGCCCGCAATGGGATCGCCTGCGGCCTGCCCCGCTGCATGGACCGGCCCGGAGACGAATTGCGCCACCCCAACGCCACCAATCCCGAAGAGGTTCAGAAGCGTGACGCCCCGCCCCGCCAGATGCGCCGGAAAGAAGGTGCGCGCATGAGCGATCAGCACCGGGAAAGAGGCGCCGAAAAAGCCCATCGCGGCACATAGCGCGATCGACAGCACAACGCCCTGCCCCACCGTCGCCGCCAGCGCCAGCGCCGCTCCGGCCGCAAACAGGTTTCCGGTGAAGATCACCCATTTATGGGTGCCGAAGATCCGGTCCAGCGGGCCATAGCAGAGCGTGCCGCAGATCATCGCCACGCCCATCACCAGCGTCGCCTGACCGATCTGTGCCGTGCTCAGCGCAAAGACATCGCCCAGATAGGGCCCCATCCACAGCCCCCGCACCGCCGCCGAGGGCGCATAGCCCACGAACATCAGCGGAAAGATCGCCCACAAGGCCGGCATCCGCAGCAGATCCAGCAGCGAGCCTTTTGTGTCCCCCTCGGCCGCGGGCGGATCGCGCACGAAGACCGCAAGCCCAACAGCCACCCCCGCCGACACCAGCGCGAGCCCGCCCAGCGCCGCGCGCCAGCCCATCGTCTCGGCCGCCAGCGCCATCGGGTAGGAGGCCACGAGATTGCCCACCGACCCCACCCCCAGCATCAGCGCCGCCAGCGTGGCGAACCGCGCCGGCGCGAATTGCCGCGCGAAGATGTAATAGGACGCCATCAGCACGGGCGAACAGCCCACCCCGATCAGCAGCATCGCGATGTTGATATGGGCCGGCCCCTGCGCCAGCGCAAAGACCGCCGCGCCGCCACCGCCGCCGATCAGCAACAGGACGGACGCCGTGCGCCGCGGTCCGATCCGGTCCAGCGCCCAGCCCACCGGCAATTGCATCGCGGCGAAGGCGATGAACCAAAGCCCCGAGGCAAAGGCCAGATCGTCGGGCCGCGCGCCGATATCACGCTCGAGCAAGGGGCTGAGAACGGCGAGAAACGCCCGGAAAAACTGGCTCAGAACATACGCGAGGCACAACAGGCCAAGTCCGGCGCGCATGGTGTCATCCTTTTCAGAAGGCCGCAGATCGGGCGGTGTTCGGACGGCATCAGTGGCACTTTGCCGCGCCGGAGGCAAGACCGGGCGACATGCTCGGCGCGCCCGGCCAGACCGGCCCCGAAGGATCAGCCGCGCGCGATCAGCACATCGACATGCGCCGCGGCACTGGCGGCCAGCGCCTGCAGATCGTAGCCCCCTTCCAGACAGGACACCACGCGCCCGCCGCAATGGGCCTGTGCCAGATCGCAGAGCCGCCCGGTGACCCACTCGAAATCGGCCTCGGTCAGGTTAAGCTCGGCCAGCGGATCGGCATGATGCGCATCGAACCCCGCCGAGATCAGGATCAGCTCGGGCGCGAACGCCTCGATCGCGGGAAAGACCCGGTCCTCATAGGCGGCGCGAAACACCGCCCCGTCGCTGCGCGGCGCAAGCGGCAGGTTCAGGACATTGCCATGCGCGCCCGTCTCGTCCGGGGTGCCGGTGCCGGGCCAGAGCGGCGACTGGTGCGAGGACACGAACAGGCTGCGCGCCTCGGACCACAGAAGATCCTGTGTCCCGTTGCCGTGATGCACGTCGAAATCCACCACTGCGACACGGGATAGCCCGTGACGTTCCATCGCGTGCCGTGCCGCGATGGCCACCGTGCCAAACAGGCAAAACCCCATGGTGCGCTCGGTTTCGGCGTGGTGCCCGGGCGGGCGGGTCGCGACAAAGGCGTTGCCCGCCTGACCGCCCAGCACCGCATCCACCGCCGCCAGCGCACCGCCCACACCGCGCAGCGCCGCGTCAAGCGAGCCGGGCGACATCCAGGTATCAGCATCGAGCTGCACGATCCCCTCATCGGGCACGGCGGCGCGCACCCGGTCGATATGCGACTGCGGATGGCACAGGCGCAGATCCTCCTCCGAGGCAAGCGGCGCCTCGGCCCGCATCAGATCGCGCCCCTCCAGCGCGGCCAGGACATGGCTCAGCCGCGCCACCTGTTCGGGGTGGCCCTGCGGCGTGAGATGATCCAGGCAATCGGTATGGGTGAAAAGCGCGGTGGTCATGACAGTCTCCCTCTGGTGTGGCGCGAAAATGACCGTGCTTGGGGGGGCTTGTCCAGAGCAGGCTTGCCGCCGGACCCGCCCCCGTGGCAGTCTTGCCGGAATGGAACCCGAAACGCTTCCGGCACCTCAGGACATCGCGATAGGTCTTTGGGATCAGGCCCAGACCCTTCTGGATCACCTGATGCGGCCATCGAACACCTATCAGGTGGGTATCGCGCTTGGGCTGTTCGTGACCGCGCATCTGATGGCGCGGCTGCTCGGGCCATATCTGCACGCCTGGATGCGCGGCCGCGAGGGCTGGCCCAAATGGCGGATGCGGTTTCTGGTCCTGATGCATCGGCGCCTGCGGCTGATCCTGTTCGTGCTAATGATCTGGCCACTGGTCTTCGTGCTGCAACTGACCACATGGCCCAGCCGATCCTACCTGCTGTCGATCGCGGGCGAACTGGCGCTGGCATGGCTGCTGATCGCGCTCATCACGCGGTTCATCCTCAACGGGTTTCTGCGCGCCGTGGTGCGCTATGCCGCCTGGACATGGGTGACGCTTGGCATTCTGGGCCTGACCGACGAGGCGCGCGGCCTGCTGGACAGTGCCGCCATTCAACTGGCGGGAATGCGCCTGTCGCTGTGGATGGTGCTGCAGGCGGTCGCGGTGGTGGCCGTGCTGCTGTTCGCAGCGCGCTTCGTGTCGCGGGTCACCGCCGCGCAAATCCGCCGCAACGACGAGATTTCGCCCTCGATGCAAGTGCTGGCCGTGAAGCTGCTGCAGGTCATGCTCTATGGTGCAGCGTTTTTCATCGGGCTGCGCGCCGTGGGCGTGGACCTCACCGGGCTTGCGGTGCTGTCGGGTGCCATTGGCGTGGGGCTTGGCTTTGGTCTGCAAAAGGTGGTGTCGAACCTTGTGTCGGGCGTGATCCTTTTGCTGGATCGGTCGATCAAGCCGGGCGACGTGATTTCACTTGGCGAGACCTTCGGCTGGATCAACAGCCTGGGGGCGCGCTATGTGTCGATCACCACCCGCGATGGCCGCGAATACCTCATTCCGAACGAGGATCTGATTACCGGACAGGTGGTGAACTGGTCGCATTCGGATGAATACGTGCGGCTGGATATCCATTTCGGCACCGCCTATTCCGACGATCCCCACAAGGTCCGGCGCATCGCCGTGGAGGCCACCAAGAGCGTGGACCGTGTGCTCGAGTTCAAGCCGCCGGTCTGCCATATCGTGGGCTTCGGCGACAGCAGTGTGGATTACATCCTGCGCTTCTGGATCAGGGACCCGACGGGCGGGCTGACCAACATCCGGGGCAATGTCTTTCTGGCGCTTTGGGATGCGTTCCGCGACAACGGCATTTCGATCCCGTTCCCGCAGCGCGAGGTGACACTTCTCGAAGGGTCCGAGGTGAGGACAACCACCGCGCATGGCGGCTCGGACTGACTCCGGGTCGGCCCCGGCAGGCATCGCTTGGCCGATGCACCCGGCCCTGCAATGCATTCATTGAAATATCCCCTTTCTGTTGCTAGATTTGACTTACGCCCGGCACCGGGGCTCAACGGTGTGCAACGAAGGAGGACCATGTCCTGTCTTTTACGGTTGATGCGGCTGGAGCCGCTGAACAAGGGGGGCCTCTGATGGCGCCCATTCTGGACGTGACAAGCGAAGCACAGCTTGACTGCATCCTTACCTCACTCGACGACGACAAGGCCGAAGAGATCGTGCAGATCGACCTGCGCGGCAAATCCGCCATGTGCGACTACATGGTGATCTGCTCGGGGCGGTCATCGCGTCAGGTCTCGTCGATCGCCGAAAAGCTGGCCGAACGGCTCAAGCAGAAATTCGGTGTGTCGAGCAAGATCGAAGGCAAGGAAACCGGAGACTGGGTGTTGATCGACACGGGCGACGTTGTCGTGCATGTCTTCCGCCCCGAAGTGCGCGACTTCTACCAGCTCGAGAAAATGTGGTTGCCCACGCGGGCCGCTGCCACTGCAGACAGCTGAATGCGCGTCCATATCTGCGCGGTGGGCCGGATGAAAACCGGCCCGGAACGCGCATTGATCGACGATTACCAGACCCGATTCGACAGAACGGGCCGGCCCTTGGGGCTTGGCCCGCTTCAGCTGCATGAGGTCGAGGACCGCAAGGGCGGCGGGATGGAGGCCGAAGCGGCGCTTCTGGACCGCAGCCTGCCCAAAGGCGCGCTCTGCGCGGTGCTCGATGAACGCGGGCAGGTGATGCCCTCGCCGGATTTCGCCGACCTGCTGGCGCGCTGGCGCGACGAGGGGCGCGGCGATGTGGCCTTCGTGATCGGCGGCGCCGATGGTCTGGACCCCGCGCTGCGCCAGCGGGCGGATTTCAGCCTGTCCTTCGGCAAGATGGTCTGGCCGCATATGCTGGTGCGGGTGATGCTGGCCGAGCAGCTGTATCGCGCGGCCTCCATTCTGGCGGGCAGCCCCTATCACCGGGCCTGAATTACCGGGTCTGACGGGGTGCCGCGCAACGCGCGCCGTATTAATCGCGGTTATCCCGCGCAGGAGCACCGACGCGATACCGACGTTATACCGACACGATACCGAGGGCCGCAGCTTGGCTTTTCCCCAGTGATTTAACCCGATTCGCGCCCGGCGCGGCTTTTCGGCGCTTCACCCCGCCGCCCACAAACGCTAGAACGCCCTCATCAAGGCGGAAGCAGGCAAAGAACATGAGTAGCGCAAAACCCGTTGTCCTGTGCATTCTCGACGGCTGGGGCCTGTCCGACCGGACCGAGGCCAACGCGCCCGTTCTGGCCGATACGCCCAATTTCGACCGGATGATCCAGACCTGCCCGCATGCCACCCTGATCACCCATGGCCCCGATGTGGGCTTGCCTACGGGGCAGATGGGCAATTCCGAAGTCGGCCATACAAACATTGGCGCAGGCCGCGTGGTTGCGATGGATCTGGGTCAGATCGACCTTGCGATCGAGGATGGAAGTTTCTTTGAAAACAAGTCCTTGAAGGCTTTCATCGGGGCGATGAAAGCCTCGGGCGGGACGGCGCATCTGATGGGGCTGGTATCGGATGGCGGGGTGCATGGGCATCTCGATCACATCCTTGCCGCGACCCGCGCGATTGCCGAGGCCGGTGTGCCTGTGGCCCTGCACGCCATCACGGACGGGCGCGACGTGCTGCCCAAATCCGCCCGCGGCTTTCTGGAACGGCTGGAATCCGAGATGGCCCCGGGCGTCCGGATCGCCACGGTGATCGGGCGCTATTTCGCGCTGGACCGGGACAATCGCTGGGACCGCGTGCAGGAAGCCTATGAGGCGATGATCCACGCCAAGGGCGCGCGCGCCCGCACCGCCCGCACGGCTGTGACCAACGCCTATGCCCGCTCGGAAACCGACGAATTCGTGACACCCACCGTGATCGGCGACTATCCCGGCGCACAGGATGGCGACGGCCTTTTTTGCTTGAATTTCAGGGCGGATCGCGCGCGCGAAATCCTGTGTGCGTTGGCCGAACCGGGCTTTGACGCTTTCGATCCGGGCACCCGTCCCGATTGGGCGGCCCTCTTGGGCATGGTCGAATATTCCGACCTGCACAACACCTTCATGCAGACCGTGTTCCCCGCGCGAGAGATCGTCAACACGCTTGGCGAATGGGTCGCCAAACAGGGCAAGCGGCAGTTTCATCTGGCCGAAACCGAGAAATATCCTCATGTCACCTTCTTCCTGAACGGCGGCAAGGAAGCCCCCGAACCCGGCGAAGACCGCTACATGGCGCCGTCTCCCAAGGTGGCCACCTACGACCTGCAACCTGAAATGAGCGCCGCCGAAGTCACCGACCATCTGGTTGCGGCCATCGCCGAGGGCTACGATCTGATCGTGGTCAACTATGCCAATCCCGACATGGTCGGGCATACCGGCGATCTCGCGGCGGCGATGGCGGCCTGCGAGGCGGTGGATCGTGGTCTGGGGCAAGTTCTGGACGCGCTCGAGACCCATGGCGGCGCGATGATCGTCACCGCCGATCATGGCAATTGCGAGGTCATGGTCGATCCCGAGTCCGGAGGGCCGCATACCGCGCATACGCTGAACCCGGTGCCGGTGATCCTTGTGGGCGGACCGCAGGAGGCACGGCTTGGCAAGGGCCGGCTGGCCGATCTGGCGCCCACGATCCTCGAGCTGATGGGCCTGCCCAAGCCCGAGGAAATGACCGGAAAGAGCCTGTTGTCATGAGGTGGCTTGCGGCGCTGGCATGGGTTTTCGTAGCCGGTGGCGCCTTGGCCCAGACCGATCCCGCCGACGCGGCGCGCGCCGCCGCCGAACGTCTTGCAGAGGCCAGCGAGATGCTGGAAGCGGCCGATGGCGCACGCAACCGGGTCAAGGCACTGACCGAGACCATCCAGGCCTATCAGGACGGTTTGCAGGCAATGCGCGAAGGGTTGCGCCGGGCCGCGATCCGCGAAGAAACCCTGAGCCGTGACCTGCAATCGCGCGAAGACGAGGTGGCCCAGCTTCTGGGTGTGCTGATGGCCATGGGCGACACGCCCGCACCGGTCCTGTTGCTGCATCCGTCAGGGCCGGTGGGCACGGCACGCTCGGGGATGATCGTGGCGGACGTGACACCGGCCCTCAATGCCCGCGCCGCCGATCTGCGCCAGACACTGGAAGAGGTGACCATCCTGCGCGCGCTGCAGCAAAGCGCCGTCAACACGCTGCGCGACGGTCTGGAAGGGGTGCAGGAGGCGCGCACGGCCCTGAGCAAGGCGATTGCCGATCGCACCGATCTGCCGCGGCGGTTTACCGAAGACCCGCTCAAGACCGCTTTGCTGATCGCCTCGACCGAGACGCTGGAGGGGTTCGCCAGCGGCTTGAACGAGATCGCCCAGGATGAGGTGCCCGGAAGCCTGCCGGGGATCGAGGACCGCAAGGGGCAACTCAACCTGCCGGTGGATGGCCGCATCCTGCGACGCGCCGGAGAGGCCGACGCCGCCGGAATCACCCGTCCCGGGATTGTGATGGTGACGCGGCCTCGGTCCTTGGTCACGACGCCCACCGCCGCGACGGTGCGCTATCGCGGCCCGCTGCTGGATTACGGAAACGTGATTATTCTGGAACCTCAGGCCGGAATTTTGCTGGTGCTTGCCGGTCTCGACGTGGTCTATGGTGAAGCCGGACAGGTCATCCCGGGGGGCAGCCCGGTTGGTCTGATGGGCGGGGCGACCGATATGGATGATGTGATCCTGACCGGGACCGGTCAGGAGACGGGTGCCAGACAGACGGAAACGCTCTATATTGAAGTGAGAGAAAACAACACTCCGGTAAATCCTCTGGAGTGGTTCAGGACAGACAAGGATGACTGATTGATGAAGAAATTCCTTATGGCCGCCGCTGCCGGAACGCTGGCCGGGATCGTTGTGACCACCCAAGTGGCCGCCCCCCTGCTGGCCCAGGAAGCGGAAAAGCAAACCAATGTGTACGAGCAGCTGGACCTGTTCGGCGACATATTCGAGCGTATCCGCTCGCAATATGTCGAAGAGGTGGACGAGGGCGAGCTGATCGAGGCGGCCATCAACGGCATGCTGACCTCGCTCGATCCGCATTCGAGCTACCTGTCGCCGCAGGATGCCGCTGACATGCGCGTGCAGACCCGTGGCGAATTCGGCGGCCTTGGCATCGAGGTCACGCAGGAAGACGGTTTCGTCAAGGTCGTCTCGCCGATAGACGGCACGCCCGCCGACAATGCCGGGATCGAGGCAGGGGATTTCATCACCCATGTCGACGGTGAAAGCGTTCTGGGACTGACGCTGGATGAGGCGGTCGACCTGATGCGCGGCCCGGTCGGCAGCGAGATCATCATCACCGTGGTGCGCGAAGGCGAGGCGGAACCGTTCGACGTGTCGATCATCCGCGACACGATCACCCTGACTGCCGTGCGCACGCGGACCGAGCAGAATGCGGTCATCCTGCGCGTCACGACCTTCAACGATCAGACCTACAAGAACCTCGAGGAAGGTCTTGCCGAACAGATCGAAGCGGCCGGTGGGGCCGACAAGGTCAGTGGCATCGTGCTGGACCTGCGCAACAATCCCGGCGGCCTGCTGACCCAGGCGATCAAGGTGTCGGATGCGTTCCTCGACAAGGGCGAGATCGTGAGCACACGCAGCCGTGACCCCCAGGATGGCGAGCGCTTCAACGCCACGGCGGGCGATCTGGCCAATGGCAAGCCGATTGTCGTTCTGATCAACGGCGGCTCTGCTTCGGCCTCCGAGATCGTGGCCGGTGCGCTGCAGGATCATCACCGAGCGATCGTCGTGGGCACGAAAAGCTTCGGCAAGGGGTCGGTCCAGACGGTCATGCCCCTGCGCGGCGATGGCGCCATGCGGTTGACTACGGCGCGCTACTACACGCCGTCGGGCCGGTCGATTCAGGCGCTTGGCGTCTCGCCGGACATCGTCGTGGAACAGCCGCGCCGCAGCCCCGACACCGAAGAGACCGAGGAAAATCCCCGCGGCACGCGCTTCGAAGCCGATCTGCGCGGGCGTCTGGACAATGACAGCCTGTCCGAGGACGAGCGCAA
Organism: Roseobacter sp. AzwK-3b; assembly: GCF_000170875.1. Classification (NCBI taxonomy): domain Bacteria; kingdom Pseudomonadati; phylum Pseudomonadota; class Alphaproteobacteria; order Rhodobacterales; family Roseobacteraceae; genus Roseobacter; species Roseobacter sp. AzwK-3b. The sequence goes on along the minus strand of NZ_ABCR01000008.1, from coordinate 19,897 downwards.
GCAGATCGAAGAGGAGCGCGCCCGCGCCGAAGCCTCGGCCAAGCTGCGCGAAGACGACTACCAGCTGGCCTATGCCATCGACATCCTCAAAGGTCTGGCCACACTGGGTGGCCCGGCACAGTAAGCCGCCGCTGATGTCCAACGATCCGCCCGCCGGCCCGCCCGGCGGGCGGTTTGCGTTACGCCCCCGCTTGACCCGCAGCCCGCGGTTTCGCAAAAGTGGCGCCCGAAATGAAAGGCCCGGATATGACACCCGAAGACATCGCCCGCCTGCCCTATCGCCGCAATGTGGGCGTCATGCTGGTCAACGAAAATGGCCATGCCTTTGTCGGCCAGCGCATCGACCGCCAGCCGCATGAGCCCCCGGCGTGGCAGATGCCGCAGGGTGGCATAGATGCCGGAGAGGACCCGCGCGAGGCCGCCTTGCGCGAATTGGAGGAAGAAACCGGCGTCACCCGCGATCTGGTCACCATCGAGGCCGAGACCGATGACTGGCTGCTCTACGAGTTGCCGCATGAGCTTGTGCCGCGCCTGTGGAAAGGGCAGTTCCGGGGCCAGGAGCAGAAATGGTTCCTGCTGCGCTTTCACGGCACCGACGATCAGGTCCGGATCGATGCCGACGATCATCAGGAATTCTCGGAATGGCGCTGGATGGCGCCCGAAGAGCTGCTGGACAATATCGTGCCCTTCAAGCGCGGCGTCTATGAACGGGTGCTTGCGGCCTTCGGAGACCGGCTGTGATCCGCGAGCTGGCGGGGTTGGCGCTGCTGACGGCGATGGCCGGTCCGGCGCTGGCGCTGTCCTGCCTGCCGCATGACATCGCGCGCAGCTATGCCGAAGCCGATCAGGCCGAAGAGACCTATGTCATCGTGCGCGGCGTTCTGGTGTTCGACGAAACGGCGCTGCCAGTGGCCGACATGGACCGCCAGCACGAGACCCCGCCAAACACCGTTATCCCTGCGCAGCTTACAGGGCAGGCTCTGACGCGGGACGGCTTCACCCTGCCCTTCGACCAGCCCATTACGCTGAACGCGCAATGCTTTGGCCCGTGGTGCGCCGGGGCGCGTTCGGGGATCAAGTATCTGGGATTTCTGGAACAGACCGGCGAGGGCTATGGCCTTACTGTCACGCCCTGCGGCGGTTTCGGCTTTCCCGAGCCATCGGAAAAAACGCTGGAGCGGGTGCAGAGCTGTTTTCGCGGTGGCCCCTGCGCGCCCGAAACCTTTCAATGAAACCGTTCCCTAAAGCGTTCCGCCTTTAACCTGAGGCATCAGCGACAGGCGGAACGCGTGCAATGATTGAACGGAGCACTGCATTTCGCGAAAATCTGTGAGTCAGGTTTTTCGCGAAACGCTTTAAGAAGATGAGCGGCTGAAAGGCCGGGATGAGACAGATCAGGACTCGCAAAAGAACAAAACGTGAATATAATCTTGTCCTGTCATGTTTGCCGAGCTGTCCATCACATCGAATTTCACCTTTCTCACCGGGGCATCGCACCCCGAGGAGTATGTGCAGCGTGCCGCCTGTCTGGGTCTGCCCGCCATCGCCATCGCCGATGACAATTCGGTGGCGGGGATCGTGCGCGCCCATGCCGCCGCCCGCGAAATCGGCCGACAGGTGGCCGAGCGGCAGGCGCTTGAGGCGCGTGACGGCCCCATCGGCCCGCCCGCACCGGAGGGGCTGGCCGCTGACGGGCCGGACTGGGCCAATATCCCCTGCCTGATTCCCGCCGCGCGGCTGTGCCTGACCGAGGGCGTGACCCTGACAGCCCTGCCGCAAGACCGCACCGGCTGGGCCAGTCTGTGCCGATTGCTGACCACGGGCAGACGACGCACGGAAAAAGGCGCCTGCCACCTGACGCTGGACGATGTGCTGCAGGGCGCCGAGGGGCTGGAATTGCTGCTGCACCCGCCCGGCCCGGCGCAAGCCGCCGACTGGCTGGCACAGGCGCGGCGGCTGGTCGGGCGGCTGGGGGCGCAGATGCATCTGCTGATGGCGCCGGAATATGACGGGCAGGATTCTACGCGCTTCGACAGGCTGGCCAAGCTGGCGGACCGGCTGGGCCTGCCGGCCCTCGCCTCGGCCTGTCCGAGGATGCATCACGGGCGGCGGCGCAAACTGGCCGATGTGATGACCGCGATCCGCAAGGGGGTGCGGGTGGACGAGCTGGGCCGGGCGGCGCTGGCCAATGCCGAGTGCCGCCTGCGCAGCGAGGCCGAGATGCTGCGGCTGTTCGCCGGGCACGAGGCCGCGGTGCATCAGGCCGGTGAGGTCGCCGCACGGCTGGCCTTTTCGCTGGACGAGCTGCGCTACGAATATCCCAGCGAGGTGGCGCATGGCGAAACCCCCGCCGAGCGTCTGCGGCGGCTCGCGCTGAAGGGGTTGGACTGGCGCTATCCGCATGGGGCGAGCGACAAGGTCCGCGCGATGCTGGAGCATGAACTGACCCTGATCGGCAAGCTGGGATACGAGCCTTATTTCCTGACCGTGCATGACGTGGTGGCCTTTGCGCGATCCCGCGACATCCTGTGTCAGGGGCGCGGATCGGCGGCCAATTCGGTGGTCTGCTATTGCCTTGGCGTCACCTCGGTCAGCCCGGAAATCGGCACCATGGTCTTCGAGAGATTCGTCTCGGAGGCGCGCAACGAGCCGCCCGATATCGACGTGGATTTCGAACATGAGCGCCGCGAAGAGGTGATCCAGTGGATCTATGAGCGCTATGGGCGGCAGCGCGCGGGGTTATGCGCCACGGTGATCCATTATCGCGGCAAGCGCGCCATCCGCGAGGTGGGCCGCGCCATGGGGCTCAGTCAGGACACCATATCGGCGCTGTCCTCGCAGCTCTGGGGGTTCTTTTCCTCGGGGCAGGTGGCGCGCGACCGAATTCGCGAGATCGGCCTTGATCCCGATGACCGCCGCCTGCGCCAGACCATGGAACTGGTCGACGAGATCGAGGGCTTTCCCCGGCATCTGTCGCAGCATGTCGGCGGCTTCGTCATCACCGAAGGGCGGCTGGACGAGCTGGTGCCGATCGAGAACGCCAGCATGGCCGAGCGCACCGTGATCTGCTGGGACAAGGACGATATCGACACGCTTGGCATCCTGAAGGTGGATGTCCTCAGCCTCGGGATGCTCACCTGCATCCGCAAGGCCTTTGAGCTGCTGGCCCGGCATCACGGGCAAGAGCATACGCTGGCCACCCTGCCGCCCGAGGATCCGCGCGTCTATGACATGCTGTGCCGTGCCGACAGCGTGGGCGTGTTTCAGGTGGAAAGCCGCGCGCAGATGAATTTCCTGCCTCGCATGCGGCCCCGCTGTTTCTATGATCTGGTGATCGAGGTGGCGATCATCCGCCCCGGTCCCATTCAGGGCGACATGGTCCATCCCTATATCCGCCGCCGCAACGGCGAGGAGCAGGTCTCGTTTCCATCAGACGCCTTGGGCGCCGTTCTGGGCAAGACGCTTGGCGTGCCGCTGTTTCAGGAACAGGCGATGCAGATCGCGATCACCGGCGCGGGGTTTTCCCCGGACGAGGCCGACCGCCTGCGCCGCAGCCTTGCCACGTTCAAGAAACACGGCAGCGTCAGCGAATTCCGCGACCGGTTCCTGCGCGGGATGAAGCGCAACGGCTATGACATGGATTTCGCCGAGCGCTGCTTTTCGCAGATCGAGGGCTTTGGCAGCTACGGTTTTCCCGAAAGCCATGCCGCCAGTTTCGCGCTGCTGGTCTATGCCAGCGCATGGATCAAGTGCCACCACCCCGGCATCTTCGCCTGTGCGCTGCTGAATTCGCAGCCGATGGGCTTTTACGCCCCGGCCCAGATCGTGCGCGATGCGCGCGAGCACGGGGTTACGGTGCGCCCGGTCTGCATCAACGCCAGCTATTGGGACAACGTGATGGAACCCGATGGCAATGGCGGGCTGGCGCTGCGTCTGGGATTCCGGCAGGTCAAGGGGCTGGCCGAGGAGGACGCCGCATGGATCACCGGCGCGCGCGGCAACGGATATCTTCAGGTGGGCGATGTCTGGCGCAGGGCCGGTGTGCCGCCCGCCACCGTCACCCGGCTGGCCGAGGCCGATGCCTTCGCAGGGCTTGGGCTCAGCCGCCGTGACGCCCTGTGGGAGGCCAAGGCGCTGGCCGGTGACCGGCCGCTGCCGCTTTTTGCAGGCGATATGGATGGCGAAGGTCTGACCGAACCCGCCGCCCACCTGCCCGCCATGACCCTGGGCGAGGAGGTGGTCGAGGATTACGTCGCGATGCGCCTGTCGCTCAAGGCCCATCCGCTGGCGCTGCTGCGCAGTGCTCTGACCCCGCCCGGCGCGGGCTGATCCCTCTTGCGCGGATCGCTTTGCAAACCTAACCTGCCAGGAACGCAAAGCTGCAAATCCCGGAGACCAGGATGCCCACGCAAAAGCTGTATGCCGGGGCCAAACTGCGCGAGACGCGTCAGCGGCTCGGCCTTACGCAGAAGGATTTCGCCACGAAGCTGGGCGTGTCGCTGCCCTATCTGAACCAGATGGAGAACAACAACCGGCCGGTCAGCACCACGGTGGTCCTGGCACTGGCGCAGGAGTTCGGTTTCGACGTGACCGAGCTGAGCACCGGGGATGCCGAACGCATGGTCAGCGACATGCGCGAGGCGCTGGCCGATCCGGTCTTTGCCGATGATCCGCCGCCGCTGGCCGATCTGCGGCTGACCGCCTCGAACGCCCCGGCCCTTGCGCGCGCCTTTCTGGAACTGCACCGCGCCTATCGCCAGACCCATGAGCGGTTGGCCAGTCTGGACGAGGCTCTTGGCCGCGAGGATTCGCGCACCCAGCCAAGCCCATGGGACGAGGTGCGCGATTTCTTCCATTACTGCGACAATTACATCGACGCGATGGACCGCGCCGCCGAACGCTTTGCGCTCCCCGACGGCGCCCGGCGGCCTGTGCGCGACATCGCGACCGAAAAACTGGCGGGGCTTGGCATCACCGTCTCCGAGGTCGATAGCGGCAAATTGCGACTGTTCGATCGCGAGGCCAAGGTGCTCTATCTATCCTCGCATACCGAGCCACAGACACGCACCTTCCAGATGCTGCTGCAGGTCGCTTTGCTGACGCAGGACAAGCTGCTGGAGGCGACGTTGGATCTGGCGCGGTTCCAATCGGACGCGGCCCGCGCCATCGCCAAGATCGGGCTGGCCAATTACTTTGCCGGGGCAGCGCTCATGCCCTATGGCCCGTTCCTGCAGGCGGCACAGGACACGCGGCACGATCTGGAGATTCTGGCGAACCGGTTCGGCGCATCCATCGAACAGGTCTGCCACCGGCTTTCCACCCTGCAGCGCCCCGGCGCCAAGGGCATCCCGTTCTTTTTCGTGCGCGTCGATCAGGCCGGCACCATCACCAAGCGCCATTCCGCCACGCGCCTGCAATTCGCCCGCTTCGGCGGCGCCTGCCCCTTGTGGAACGTGCATCGCGCCTTCGAGACGCCGGGTCGCTTCCTGCGGCAGCTGGCCGAAACGCCGGACGGGGTGCGCTATATCAGCCTTGCGCGCGATGTCAGCAAACCGGGGGGCAGTTTCGGCGCACCAGTGCGCCGCTTTGCCATTGCGCTTGGCTGCGAGGTGAAACATGCCGATGCGCTGGTCTATGCCGATGATCTGGACCTGACCAACGCCCGCGCCTTTGAGCCGATCGGGATTTCCTGCCGCATCTGCGAGCGGACCGACTGCCATCAACGCTCGGTGCCGCCGTTGGAAAGACGGCTTCAGGTGATGCCCGACGAACGCGATGTGCTGCCCTACAGGGTGGGCTGACCGCATGGAAAAGCGGTCGGCAGGGCCGACCGCTTCGAGTGCCAGGGGATGTGTCCTATCGTCTGCGGTGTCGGCCCGTCAGGCTGACAGCATCTGATAGATCTCATCCTTCAGGGCGGCGCGCTTCTTGCGCATCTCCACCTCGACCAGTTCGGCCACCGGTTCGACATTGGTCTCGGCACGGTGAACCTTGCGATTGAGGTCGTGATATTCCTCGGCCAGCCGTGCGAAATGCGCATCAGCTTGCTTGAGTGCCGAGATTTTCTCGGCCTTGTCGGGAAATTCCTCATGCAGTTCGTGCGGGGTGTGAGACATATGGATGCGCTCCTTTTCCTGATATGCGCTCCACGATACGCACAGCGCCCCCGCAACGGCCTTGACACGGATCAAGCCAGACCACGCGACCGGGCGATTTTTCGACTTGGGCGAAACGCTTTAGCGCTGCGAGGTCCGCCAATCGGGGTGCATCCAAGGCTCTGAATTGTCGGGCGCCAGAGGCGGGAGGCCCAGGACGTGATCGGCCACCTTTTCCCCCACCAGAATCGACGGCGCATTGAGATTGCCATTGGTGATCCGGGGAAAGATGCTGCTGTCGGCCACGCGCAAACCATCCACGCCGATCACCCGCGCCTCGCTGTCGACCACGGCGCCCGGATCGTCACGCCGCCCCATGCGGCAGGTGCCACAGGGATGATAGGCGCTTTCGGCATGCTCGCGGATGAAGCCATCAAGCTCATCATCGCTCCGGACATCGGCGCCGGGCTGAATCTCGTGCCGCGCATAAGGCGCGAACGCCTGCTGCGCGAAGATCTCGCGGGTCAGTCGGATGCAGGTGCGGAAATCACGCCAGTCGTCTTCATGACTCATGTAGTTGAAGCGGATCACCGGATCGTCGCCGGGATCGGCGCTGCGCAGGGTGACCGACCCACGCGACGGGCTGCGCATCGGGCCGACATGCGCCTGAAAGCCGTGCCCTTCGGCGGCGGCCTGACCGTCATAGCGCACGGCAATCGGCAGGAAATGGAACTGCACATCGGGGTAGTCCACACCGGCACGCGACCGGATGAAGCCGCAGCTTTCGAACTGGTTCGATGCCCCCGGCCCCTGCTTGTTCAACAACCAGTTGGCCCCGACCCATGCCTTGCCAAAGAGGTTCCAGTATTTGTAAAGGCTCACCGGCTGACTGGCCGCCATCTGGATATAGAGCTCAAGATGGTCCTGCAGGTTCGCACCGACACCGGGCCTGTCGGCGACCAATGCGATGCCATGCTCGGCCAGATGCGCCCCCGGACCGACCCCCGACAGCATCAGCAGCTTGGGAGAGTTGATCGAGGACGCCGCAAGGATCACTTCGGCGCGCGCACGCACAACTTCGCGGCGGCCCTTGATGATCGCCTCGACCCCGGTGGCGCGGCCATTCTCGATCACCACCTTCTGCACCAGACCGCGCAGCAGATCGCAGTTCTCGCGCTTGAGCGCCGGTTTCAGATAGGCATTCGCCGCCGACCAGCGCTGGCCTTTCCAGACGGTCATCTCAAACGGGCCGAACCCCTCCTGCTTGGCGCCGTTGTAATCATCGGTCAGCTGATAACCGGTCTGCCCGCCTGCCTCGATGAAGGCGCGGGTCAGAGGATTGGCCATGCGCCCGCGCCCGACATGCAAGGGGCCATGCTGACCGCGCCATGAAGAATCGCCGCCATGGCCGCCATCATCCCAGGATTCGAGCCGCTTGAAATAGGGCAGCACATCGGCATAGCCCCAGCCCTCGGCGCCCTGATCGCGCCAGTGATCGTAATCGCGCGCGTGGCCGCGCACATAGACCATGCCATTGATGCTGCTGGAGCCACCGATCACCTTGCCGCGCGGACAGGCCAGACGGCGCCCGTTAAGATGCGGCTCGGGTTCGGTGCGATAGCCCCAGTCATAGCGCTTCATGTTCATCGGATAGCTCAAGGCGCCGGGCATCTGGATGAACGGCCCCGCATCGGTGCCGCCATGTTCGATCACCAGAACGGATTTGCCGGCCTCGCTCAGCCGATAGGCCATGGCGCATCCCGCGCTGCCCGCTCCGACGATGACGTAATCGGCTTCCATGGTGGGTGTCTCCGTGATCTTTTCGGTTTGGTCCGGGCCGGATGGCGCTGACCCGGCAAGGGCTCAGAACGGCGCTTCGGTTTCGCCCATCCGCACATAGACGGACTTGAGCTGCGAATAATGCGCGATCGCCGCCTTGGAATTCTCGCGCCCCACGCCCGATGCCTTGACCCCGCCAAAGGGCACCTCGACCGGGGCATCATTATACGAATTGATGAAGCAACTGCCCGCCTCGAGCCGGGCGATCACCCGGTGCGCGCGCTGCAGATCGCGGGTGTAGACGCCAGCCGACAGCCCGTAGTCCGTGGCATTGGCACGGGCGATCACCTCGTCCTCGTCGTCGAAATCCAGCACGCTGAGCACCGGGCCGAAAATTTCCTCGCGGGCGATGGTCATGTCGTCGGTGACATCGGCGAAGACCGTGGGTTCGATCCAAGACCCCGGCTTGTCGATGCGGTTGCCGCCACAGATCAGCCGCGCGCCTTCGGCGCGGCCCTTCTCGATATAGCCCAGCACGATCTGCAATTGCGCCTCGCTGACCATTGGGCCGAAGCTGGTCGCCTCGTCCAGCGGATCGCCAATCACCGCCTTGGCCGTACGCTCGCCAAGGCGTGTCACGAACGCCTCCTTGATGGCGCGGTGCACGAAAACCCGCGTACCATTGGAACAGACCTGACCCGAGGAGTAGAAATTGCCGAGTATGGCCCCGCTCACCGCATCTTCGATCGAAGCGTCGTCAAACACGATCAGGGGCGATTTGCCGCCCAGTTCCATCGTCACATGCTTCATGCCCTCCGCCGCCGAGGCATAGACCTTGCGCCCCGTCGGCACGGATCCGGTCAGCGACACCTTGGCGATGCGCGGATCGGCCACCAGCGGCCCGCCGACGCCACCCGCCCCCTGCACCACGTTGAACAGCCCCGCAGGCGCGCCGGCCTCGATCAGGATCTCAGCCACTTTCAGGGCCAAAAGCGGGGTTGTTTCGGACGGTTTGAACACCATCGCATTGCCACAGGCCAAGGCAGGTGCCGCCTTCCAGCAGGCGATCTGGGTGGGGTAGTTCCACGCGCCAAGCCCCGCGCAGACACCCAGAGACTCGCGGATGGTATAGGCCCAGTCACCGCCGGACAGTTGAACATGCTCGCCAGTCAAGCCAGCCGCGATACTGCCGAAATATTCCAGCGCATCCGCGCCGCTTGTGGCATCGGCCACCAGCGTTTCCTGTAGCGGCTTGCCCGTGTCATAGGTTTCGAGCACCGACAGGTCGTGGTTGCAGTCGCGCATGATATCAGCGGCACGGCGCAGGACGCGGCCACGCTCCATCCCCGACAGGCGCGCCCAGTGTTTTTGTGCGACCTGCGCACCGGCAATCGCCTGATCCAGAACCTGCGGCGTTGCCTCATGCAGGGTCGCGATGACAGTGTCGGTTGCAGGGTAGATCACCTCGAGCGGCGTGCCGGCCGTGTCTTCGAGATAGGCGCCATTCACGAAATGGCTGGCCTTGGGTTGGGTCGCAAATGTCATATCGCCTCCGGCGGGAGTATTTCGGGAACAGTGAAAGGGTCATTCCCCACGGGGGAATCGCTGATTTTCCTCGACCACGTTGAGATCCATGTGGTTGCGCATGTAACGCTCGCTGGCCTTCTGCAGCGGCTGGTAATCCCACGGGTAATAGCCGCCCTTACGCAGCGCCTCGTAGACGATCCAGCGGCGCGCCTGGCTTTCACGAACCTGCGCATCGAACGCGGCAAGATCCCAGCGGGCATCGGCCATGTCGCTGAAATGCTGCAGCGTCTGCGCATGGGCGGGATCGCCTGCGAGATCGGTCAGCTCATGTGGGTCGGTCTCGAGGTCGAAGAGCTGATCGGGGTCGAGTGCGCAACGGGTGAATTTCCAACGCCCCTCGCGCAGGCAGACCAGCGGCGCATACGAGGCCTCGGCGGCATATTCGATGGCCACGGGTGCACGCGACGCGCCGCCCTGCGCCAGGGGAACGAGCGAGTATCCTTCGGTCCATGGCGCGATTTCGTCGATCGAGACACCGGCGAGATCACACAAGGTAGGGCAGACATCGAGCGTGCTGACCGGGGTGTGCACCAGCCCCGGCGCCATCCCGGGCGCCGCGATCATCAAGGGGACACGCGACGCGCCTTCGTAGAAGGACATCTTGAACCATAATCCACGCTCGCCCAGCATGTCGCCGTGATCCGACACGAAGAGAATGATCGTGTTGTCGGTCTGTCGCGTGCCGTCCAGCGCCGCGAGCACCTCGCCGATCTTGTCATCGAGATAGGAGATATTGGCGAAATAGGCCCGCCGCGAGCGGCGAATATCCGCCTCGGTGATGTCGAAGGAGCGCCAGTCATTGGCGTCGAAAATGCGCTTGGAATGCGGGTCGTGATCCTCGTAGGCCATGGCCGGCACGGTGGGCAGAAGATGGTCGCTCTTCTCGTAGAGATCCCAGTATTTGCGCCGCGCCACATAGGGGTCATGCGGGTGCGTGAAGCTGACTGTCAGGCACCAGGGCCGCGCGTCATGGCCACGGCCCAGATCATAGACCTTGCGGCTGGCGTTAAAGGCGACTTCGTCGTCATATTCCAATTGGTTGGAAATCTCGGCCACGCCGCTGCCGGTGACCGATCCGAGATTGTGATACCACCAATCGATGCGTTCCCCGGGTTTGCGGTAATCGGGGGTCCAGCCGAAATCGGCCGGATAGATATCCGTGGTCAGGCGCTCTTCGAACCCGTGCAACTGATCGGGTCCGACAAAATGCATCTTGCCCGAAAGGCAGGTGTGATAGCCCGCGCGCCGCAGGTGATGCGCATAGGTGGGGATGTCGGCGGCGAATTCGGCCGCGTTGTCATAGACCCGGCTGCGCGACGGCAAGAGCCCGGACATGAAGCTGGCGCGGCCCGGCGCACAGAGCGGTGACGCGGTATAGGCATTTGCGAAACGGGTCGACCGGTCGGCAAGCCCGCGCAGATTCGGCGTATGCAGCCAGTCCGCCGGACCGTCCGGAAACAGCGTGCCGTTCAGTTGATCGACCATGAAGATCAGGATGTTGGGGCGGGTGCTCATGCGGTTTCGACCTTGAGTGTGGTATCGAGATAATGCAGCAGCACGCTGATCGCGCGCTCGGGCTCGAGCGGCTCGACGCGCAGGGCCTGCCGGATGTAGAGCCCGTCGATCATCGCCGCCAACCCACGGGTCAAGCGCGCAGCATTGTCCGGCGCGATCTGGCGAATGGCGTGATGCAGGTTCGAGCGCAGCCGGCGCTGATAGATATGCAAAAGGCGTCGGGCATCTTCGGATTTCTGAGCCTGCACATAGAAGTTGAGCCATGCCGAGACCATCTCGGAGCGGAACTGCGCCGGTGCGAAGCTGGCGCGGATGATCGCCTCGACCCGATCGCGCGGGGTTTTCGCCATCACCAGCGCACCACGCACCTCGGCTCCGTAGAGCGTCAGGATATGGCGCATCGCGGCCACGAACATCTGCTCCTTGGACCCGAAATAGTGATGCGCCAGCGCACTGGACATGCCGGCGCGGCGGGCGATCTGACTGACCGTCACGTCCAGCGTTCCCTGCAGGCCGATTTCATGAATCGTCGCCTCGACCAGGGCAGACCGACGAATCGGCTCCATTCCGATCTTGGGCATGCTGCGCCCCCAATACTTGTGAATTGCTGTTGCCCCACAGGCCTATTCGTGTTTAATTGACTCGTCAATCAATAAAAAATCAAAGGCGACATCGCAAAACACGAAAACCGGAACAATCACGTTGCACTACATGATACCGACATATTAACGTCGGAAATGTATGCGGAATGTCGCTTTGAGGCTTGGGAGAAGTCGGATCAACAGCGGCAAGTCCAAAGGGAACGGGACCAACGCGCCCCGACCGACAGTCAAGACGCAACAAAACAGGGAGACACAAAATGACACTCATCAAAGGCGGCATGCTGGACCGTCGCGGATTCATGAAAACCACGGCAGCCGGCGCACTCTTGGCAACGCTGCCCATGGGCGGCGCTATGGCGGCACCCAAGCGCGGTGGTCACCTGCGTGTGGCCAAGGGCCATGGTCAGACGACCGACACACTCAACCCCGGCCAGTGGTCCAACGGCTACGTGTTGGCTCTTGGCTTTGCGGTCCACGGTCGCCTGACGGAAGTGGCGGTCGATGGCACCCTGGCACCCGAGCTCGCCGAAAGCTGGGAGGCTTCTGCCGACGCCACCGAATGGCGCTTCAAGATCCGTCAGGGCGTCACGTTTCACGATGGCAAGCCGCTGACCGTCGAGGACGTGATCGCGTCGATCAATCATCATCGCGGCGAGAACTCGACCTCGGCCGCCGGTCCGCTTGTCGCACCGATCACCGAGCTTACGGCGGATGGCAGCGATACGGTCGTGTTCAAGCTGTCGAGCGGCAATGCCGACTTCCCGTTCATTCTGTCGGATTATCACCTGACGATCCACCCGGCGACTGCTGACGGGATCGACTGGCAGTCCGGCAATGGGTGCGGCAGCTATGTGCTGAAGAATTTCCAGCCCGGCGTGATCTCGAGCTTCGAGCGCAATCCGAACCATTGGCGCGACGACGTGGCATGGATCGACAGCTGCGAAATGCTGTCCATCGTCGATCAGAACGCTCGGACCACGGCGCTGGTGTCGGGCGATGTGCACGCGATCGACCGGGTGGACCTCAAGGCCGCCGATCTGCTGGGGCGCCGGCCGGGCATCACGGTCGAAACACTTGCGGGCACGCAGCATTACACCTTCGCCATGTCGACCAACAAGGATCCCTACACGGACAACAACATCCGCCAGGCCCTGAAATATGCCATCAACCGCGAAGAGCTGGTTGAAAAGATCCTGTTCGGCTACGGCTCGGTCGGCAATGACCATCCGATCGGTCAGGGACAGCGCTATTACAACAGCGAGCTGGAGCAGAAGACCTATGATCCGGACAAGGCCAAGTTCTATCTCAAGGAGGCCGGTCTCGACAGTCTGGACGTGACGCTGCACACCTCCGAGGCGGCCTTCTCGGGCGCCGTGGATGCGGGCGTTCTGTTCCAGAACTCGGCCAAGGCGGCAGGGATCAACGTCAACGTCGTCCGCGAGCCCAAGGATGGATACTGGTCCGACGTCTGGATGAAAGAGCCGTTCACCGCCGTCTATTGGGGCGGGCGTCCGGTGGAAGACCAGATGTTCTCGACCGCCTATCAGTGCGGCGCATCGTGGAACGACAGCTTCTGGTGCAACGAGCGCTTCGACGAACTTCTGGTCAAGGCGCGTGCCGAACTGGACGACGACAAGCGCCGCCAGATGTACTGGGAGATGCAGGATCTCGTCTCCAACCAAGGTGGCGTCGTCATCCCGATGTTCGCCAATTACGTCTCGGCCAAATCCGACGACGTGATGCATGGCGAGATGGCATCGAACTGGGAGATGGACGGCGAACGCTGGATGGAACGCTGGTGGATGGCCTGACGGCTGCTCGGGCCTTTTCGCAAAGGCCCGCCTGATCCGGAAATGCGCCGGCGCGACCACACGCGCCGGCGCTGACTTTAGAACGGTTGGTGAAAACCGAAACGAAGGGGAAAAGACATGATGACATTCAAGACAACGCTGGCAGCTGCGACCCTTGCCGTTGCAGCCGGACCCGTCCTTGCCAATTGCGAAACGGTCACATTCTCGGATGTCGGCTGGACCGACATCACCGCCACGACCGCCGCGACAACGACCGTCCTGCAGGCTCTGGGCTATGAGACCGACATCAAGGTGCTGTCCGTTCCGGTGACCTACACCTCGATGGCGCAGGGCGATATCGACGTTTTCCTCGGCAACTGGATGCCCACGATGGAAGGCGACATCGCCCCCTATCGCGAAGCCGGCACCGTGGACACCGTGCGCGCCAATCTGGAAGGGGCCAAGTATACGCTTGCCACCAATGCCGCTGGCGCGGCCCTCGGAATCACGGATTTCGCCAAGATCGTCGAGCATGCCGAGGCACTGGACAACACGATCTACGGCATCGAGCCGGGCAATGACGGCAACCGCCTCATCATGGACATGATCGCCGATGGCGCCTTTGGCCTGACGGATTTCGAGGTCAAGGAAAGCTCGGAACAGGGGATGCTGGCACAGGTCGCCCGCGCCACACGCCGCGACGAGCCGATCATTTTCCTTGGCTGGGAACCGCACCCGATGAACGCCAATTTCGAGATGACCTACCTGACCGGCGGCGATGACTGGTTCGGCCCCGATCTGGGCGGTGCGACGGTCTACACCAACACCTCCGCAGGCTATGTCGAGACATGCCCGAATGTCGGCAAGCTGCTGCAGAATCTCGAATTCACGCTGGCCATGGAAAATGAGATCATGGGCGCGATCCTCAATGACGGCACCGATCCCGCCGAGGCGGCGACCGCGTGGCTTCAGGCCAATCCCGGCATCCTTGAAACATGGCTGGACGGCGTGACCACGATTGACGGTGGCGATGCCATGGCCGCGGTCAAGGCCGATCTGGGCCTCTGACATCGCACCGATAACGACACGGACCTGTCCCATTCAAACGCAGGACAGGCGGGGGCGGCGGCGACAAGCCGCCCCCACACCTCCCGGATATCATCAGTAACGAGGGATTCAGGTGAACTGGCTTTCCGAAAACAAGATTCCCGTCGGCGACGCCGCCGAAATATTCTTTCTTTGGCTTCAGGATAATGCGGCGCTGTTCTTTGATGCGCTGTCCGTGGCGATGGAAGGGCTGATCGATGCTTTTCTGTGGGTGCTGCAAACCCCGCATCCCTTGATCCTGATCGGGGTTTTTGTCGGCCTGACCTGGCTTTTTCAGCGCAACTGGAAAACCTGCCTCTTTGTCGCCCTCGGTTTCCTGTTCGTGCTCAATCAGGATTACTGGGAGGAAATGACCGAAAGCCTGACGCTGGTCCTCTCGGCCTGCGTGTTCTGCATGGCGATCGGCGTGCCCATCGGCATCGCCACGGCGCACCGTCCGGGCCTTTATCGGGGGCTGCGCCCGGTGCTGGACCTGATGCAGACGCTGCCGCCCTTCGTCTATCTGATCCCGGCTATCGTGTTCTTCGGGATCGGCATGGTGCCGGGCCTGATCGCGACCGTGATCTTCGTGGTGCCTGCGCCGATCCGGCTGACACATCTGGGCATCTCGTCCACCCCCAAACCCCTGCTCGAAGCGGCACAGGCCTTTGGCGCGACACCCCGTCAGACTCTATGGAAGGTCGAACTTCCCTATGCGTTGCCACAGATCATGGCCGGGCTGAACCAGACGATCATGCTGTCGCTGTCGATGGTTGTGATCGCGGCGCTGGTCGGCGCCGACGGGCTTGGAGTGCCGGTGCTGCGGGCGATCAACTCGGTCAACATTGCCCTCGGGTTCGAATCCGGGCTGATGATCGTGGTGGTCGCCATCATCCTTGACCGCATGCTGCGACTGGAGCGTGACCAATGAGCGATGCCGTCCATTTCGACACTGTCTCGATCGTGTTCGGCGATCATCCCGAGCGTGCCCTGCCCCTGATGGATCAGGGACAACAGCGCGGAGAGATTCAGGCCAGCACCGGTCAGGTGCTCGGCGTGCACGATTGCGACCTGACTGTGAAGCAAGGGGAGATCGTGGTGCTGATGGGTCTGTCCGGATCGGGCAAATCCACGCTCCTGAGAGCGGTCAACGCCCTCAACCCGGTGACCCGGGGGGCTGTGCATGTAAATGACGGCACCGGCATGATCGACGTCACCCATGCCGACCCCGCCACCCTGCGCCGGATGCGGCAAAAGCACGTGGCGATGGTCTTTCAGCAATTCGGCCTGCTGCCGTGGCGCAGCGTGCGCGAAAATGTCGGTCTCGGACTGGAACTGGCCGGTGTCCCCGCCCCTGAGCGCAAGGCGCGCATCGAAAAGCAGCTCGATCTGGTCAGCCTGTCGGATTGGGCCGACCGTAAGGTGTCCGAATTGTCGGGCGGGATGCAGCAGCGCGTCGGCCTCGCGCGTGCCTTTGCGACCGAGGCCCCGATCCTTTTGATGGACGAGCCGTTCTCGGCCCTCGACCCGCTGATCCGCACCCATCTGCAGGATGAATTGCTGGAGCTTCAGAAAAAGCTGGACCGCACCATCATCTTCGTCAGTCACGATCTGGACGAGGCGTTCAAGCTGGGCGACCGGATCGCGATCATGGAGGGCGGGCGCATCGTGCAATGCGGCACGCCACAGGACATCTTCACCAACCCCACGACCGATTACGTGGCCGAATTCGTGGCTCATATGAACCCGCTCGGCGTGCTATGCGCCCGCGACATCATGGAAGACGCACAAGGCACGCCGGAACATTCCGTTGGCCCCTTGGCGACGATCCGCGACGTGATGGCGGCCAGTCAGGGCCATGACACCCCCGTCGGCGTGATCGAAAACGGCGCGCTTGTGGGGCAGATCACCCGCAACCGGATCCTCGCCAAGCTTCTGGACCCACGCTGCTAAGTCTGGCGCGGCTTCAGACCTTGGTGGCCGAGACGTTGGGCGTGATCGCCCGACGTTTCAGCACAGCCTCGCGCCAACTGATGAAGCTGACGGCCCCCACGATCACCATGCCGCCTAGAACCACGAAGATATCCACCCCTTCGTCAAACACCAGCGCGCCCAGAAGAACCGCCCACACGAGCTGCAGGAAGGTGACCGGCTGGGTCACGGCCAGCGGGGCGGCACGAAAAGCCAGCGTCATGGTGTAATGACCGGCGGTCGCGAAACAGGCGACGCCCATCAGGATCGCCAATTCACCCCATGTCGGCGTAACCCATTGCATGGCCGCCAGAGGCGCCAGTCCGATCGTCACCGTGATCGACAGCATGGCCACCACGATACCGGGGCTCGCAGTGGCGGTCATCCGCTTGGCGATCAGGTAGGAGGCGCCGAAGAACACCGCCGTGAACAGCATCGCCAGATGCCCCGGCCCCACTTCGCGCAGACCGGGCCGCAGGATGATGAGCGCCCCCAACAGCGCGACACCCACAGCCATGACCCGCCGCAGTGCCAGCTTTTCGCCCAGAAACAACGCCGCCCCAAGCGTGACATAGATCGGCGCGAGGTAATTCATCGCCGTCACATCGGCGATCGGAATGCGCGCCATCGCGAAAAACCAAAGCGCCACCGCGATGGTATGCACCACGCCGCGCCCTGCAAACAGGGTCCATTCCATTCGATCCAGCTTGATCCGGCGCAACTGTCCAAGGACGGGGATCAGGAAAACCAGCCCCAGGAGATACCGCAAAAACGCCGCCTCGGGCGCGGGTATCCGCGTCCCCAGAAGCTTGACGAGAGCCGTGACCGTCACGAAACAGCCACCGGTTACGATCATCCAGAAAATGCCCCAGCCGGGACGTGCCGCAGATATGGTCATGGCGGCATTAACACTGCCGCGCCGGGGAATGTCGAGTGCTTTGCCGGCTTTGTGCTTAGCCCCCGCGCAAACGCTTCAGAACGTCCTGCGAGGGGAAGCCATCGGGCGCCATTCCGACCGACTGCTGATAGGCGCGAATGGCGTTCGTGGTGTTCGGTCCGATGATGCCATCGATCTTCTCGAGCGCGAATCCCTTGGCCTTGAGACGGCGCTGCATCTCCTTGCGCTCGTCAAAGCTCAGCGGCGCATAGCCACGCGGCCAACTCGCCTGAATTTCCGGGCCGCCCTTGATCCGGTCCGACAGATGCCCGACCCCGATCACATAGGCATCGGCGTTGTTGTACCGCTCGATCACGCGGAAATTGTCGAAGATCATGAAGGCCGCGCCCTGCGTGCCCGCAGGCAGCAAAATCGCCGCGCGCCCGTAATCCGGCACCGGCCTGCCATCGATCCCGACCACGCCCTGCGCCGCCCATTGCGAGGGCATCTTGCGGTTGTCACGTTTTGCCGTCGCCGCATTGAACCCACGCGGCAGGCGCACTTCAACACCCCAGGGCTGCCCCTTGGTCCAGCCGAACCGCTTGAGATAGGCCGCCGTCGACGCCAAGGCATCGGTGGGATCGTCCGACCAGATGTCTCGCTTGCCATCGCCGGTGAAATCCACCGCATAGGCCAGATAGGATGTCGGAATGAACTGGGTATGCCCCATCGCACCAGCCCAGGATCCCTTCATGTCGCGCGGATCGACATCGCCCGCCTGGATGATCTGCAAGGCCGCGATCAACTGTTTCTCAAAGAACGCACCACGCCGCCCGTCATAGGCCAATGTCGCCACCGATTCGATAAGCGGAAGCGTGCCGCGCCGCTCGCCATAGGCGGTCTCAAGGCCCCAGACCGCGGTCACAACCTCTTTTTCGACACCGTAGGCCCGTTCGATCGCCGCCAGGGCCCGGGCATGTCGGCGCAAGGCCGCCTGTCCGTTGCGGACCCGGTCAGGGCTCGCCGCACTGTCGAGGTAATCCCAGATCTGGCGCTTGAATTCGGCCTGATTGCGGTCCTTGTGGACGACCTCGCTATTGTAGCTCACACCGCGAAAGGCGGCATCGAACACACGTGGACTGATCCCCTGTGCCAATGCCCGTCCCCGGAAACCGGCGACCCACCGGTCGAAAGACGCATTTGCGGTCGAGACACGGACAAGCTGCGCATCGCTCTGCAGCTCGGCAGGTCGCAGCACCGGGCGCAAGCTGCGCACCGGAACCGGCTGCGCCACGCGCACCGGCACAACGGTTTCGATCATCGCCGCCGCGGGTCGTGGCTGCGGCCTCAGCGATGTCTCGGGTGCTGCTGCAGGGCTTTGGGTTGCTGAAAGAAGCCCCACAATCGGGAGCGTCAGGAGACGGATACGCATTGCTCGGGCCTTTGTTTGTTTTGCGACGATCCTAGCCTGAATTTGCCCGAATCGGAAGCGGTGCGCGCAAGGGATGCGGGGAATCGCCGATAACGCCCGCGCGGCACTCAGCGGCGGCTGCGTTCGACCTTGCGTTTCACCTTGTCGGCCTTGCGCTTGGCTTTGACATGCTTGCGTCGGGGCGGCTTGCCGCGCGCACCCGAAGGCCCTCGGCGCACGGTTTCCCCCTCGATGCTGACCAGCTCCATGGCCAGCCCACCCGTGACCGGGGCTGCCTCGGACAGCTTGACCGTGACCCGCTGGCCAAGCCCGATGGTAAGCCCGGTATCCGACCCCATCAGCGTCCCGGCATCGCGGTCGAAATGAAAGAATTCCCGCCCGAGGCTGCGCACCGGAATCAGCCCATCCGCCCCGGTCTCGTCCAGCCGCACGAAGGCGCCGAACTTGGCGATGCCACTGATCCGGCCGGTGAATTCCTCACCCACGCGCTCCGACAGGAACGCCGCCAGGTAACGGTCATTGGTGTCGCGTTCGGCCACCATCGAGCGTCGCTCGGTTTCGGAAATATGCTGCGCGGTGCCATCCAGCTGCTCGATATCTGCAGGCCGCAGCCCGTCATCGCCCCAGCCATGCGCCGAAATCAGCGCGCGGTGCACCACCAGATCGGCATAACGCCGGATCGGCGAGGTAAAATGCGCATAGGCCTGCAGCGCCAGTCCGAAATGCCCGAAATTCGACGGCGCGTAATAGGCCTGCATCATCGCGCGCAAGGTCGACATGTTGATGACCTCGGCGTGATCGGTATTGCCCGCCGCGTGCAACAGTGCATTGAGATGCGCGGTCTTGAGCACCTGCCCCTTGGCCAGTGTCAGGCCCGCTGCCTCGGCCACGTCGCGCAACGTCTCCAGCTTTTCGGGTGACGGTTCCTCATGCACCCGGAACAGCAGCGGCGACTTGCGCGCGATCAGCGTCTCGGCGGCGGCCACATTGGCCAGCACCATGAATTCCTCGATCAGCTTGTGGGCATCCAGCCGGTCGGCGAAATTGACCGACAGAACCTTGCCCTCGTCACTCAGAACCACCTTGCGCTCGGGCAGGTCCAGATCAAGCGGCTGGCGCCTTTGCCGCGCCTCGACCAGCGCGTGATAGGCCGCGTAAAGCGG
>NZ_ABCR01000009.1:0-181902 GCF_000170875.1 Roseobacter sp. AzwK-3b | reverse complement strand
ATTCGGCCGCCCCCTGCCGGCCGATCTCGCGCCCCGTCTCAAGGCGCTGCCGATCCGCCACAACGGCCCGCGCCCTATCGACGAGGCGATCTCCACCGCGGGCGGGCTGCGCTTCGACGCGCTCGATGCCGGCCTGATGCTGCTGAGCCGTCCCGGCACCTTCGCCGCCGGCGAAATGCTCGACTGGGAGGCGCCGACCGGCGGCTACCTTCTGACCGGATGCCTCGCCACGGGCCATTGGGCGGGTCGCGCCGCCGCCTGGCTGCGCCCGCCCGCCTGACCGTACCGGGTACCGGTTTCTTCTGGCCGAAAATATCCCAGGGGGTCCGGGGGACAGCGTCCCCCGGTGCAGCCTCTCACGGCAGCGCTGCGGCCCGCGCAAAGGCCTCGCGGCCCGTCAGACGCGCGACATATTCCGCCAGCACCGCATCCGGCTCGGGGAATCCGGCCTTTCCGGCCCATAAAAGGCAATGCGCCAGCAGGATGTCCGGCACCAGCATCTCCTCGCCCATCAGAAAGCTCCGGCCCTGCAACCCGGCTGAAAGCCGTTCGAGATTGCGGGCATATTCCCATTTCAACGGCTCCTTGACCTGCGGCACGCGGTGCTCTTCGGGCAGGATGAAACTGTGGCGCGCGGCGGTCCAGAGCACCGCATCCACATCGTCGAGGATCTGATGGGTCAGCGCGTCCTGTCTGGCGCGCGCGATCGTTCCGGCGGGATGGGTGAACTGGCCGTGCTTGTCCGCAAGATAGGTCATGATGGCGGTCGAATCGGTCAGCACCTCATCACCATCGCGCAGCGCCGGGATCTTGCCCGAGGGGTTGGCCTCCAGCGCCTCCTTGCTGCGCGGGGCGACCGCGACATGATCATAGGGCTGGCCCATCTCTTCCAGAAGCCACAAGACGCGAAACGCCCGGCTCGCGCGGGTGCCGATGACCTGATACATGCGATGTCCTTTCTCGGGATCGGGCTGGGTCCTGCACCTTGGCGCAGCCCCGGTCCCTTGGCAAGCGTGCGCCCTGTTAACCCGCAGTTTTTAACGATCCCGCACCGACGCGATACCGACGTTTTACCGACGCGATACCGCAGCGGGTATTTCCCTTGTTTTCCCGTGCCTTAACCCTGATTCGGCGTGGCGTTCACCGCGCCGCCATCATCGCGAGCCGGATCAGCGTGCGTTCCACCAGCGCCATCGCCGGCGCGTGCTGCCCCGCCGAGCGCAATTCCAGATCGGTGTCGGTCAGATACCCCAGCGCATCCTGAAGTTTCTGCGCCCCCCAGCCCTGCGCCTGCCGCACCATCCGGTCGCGTCTCGGCCCGAAAACCGGGGGCCTGACCCGCCCGATCCCCTGCGCCGGCCCCCCGGGATCCGAGGCCGCGGCATAAAGCGTCCGGAAATGCCGGGTCGCCGAAATGCACAAGGTGACCGGCTGCACCCCCTGCGCCCTGAGCCGCTTCATCATCGGCCCGATCTCGCCCGAGCGTGCCTCGGCCACGATGTTGAGAATGTCGTCGAGCTCGGCCTCGGTGGAGCTGGGCGCACAGGCGGCCACATCCTCTGACGACAGCGGATCAGGATCACCCAGCTTGAAAAGCCCAATTTTTTCCATGGTTTGCCTGAAATCACCGGGATCGAGATCATGCGCCAGCGCCGTCAGATCGCGCATCGCATCCCCGGCGATATTGGTCAGTCCGACACGCTTGAGCGTGGCTTCGATCTCGGCGCGCGATGGCGGATCATCATAGATCGCGGCGGCATAGGCGTTGGGATGCCCCTCGAAAAGCTTGCGCAATTTCGAGGCGGGCTTGAGCTGCCCCGCAGTCACCACGACCTGCGCATCCCCCTCGCGCCATTCGGCCAGCGCATCAATGATGATCTGCGCCACGGTTTCGCTGGCATCCTCCACGAAGGCGACGCGGGGCCCCGGGAAAAAGCCCTGCGCCTTGACCGCATCAAGCAGCATGGCAGGGTCCTTGCGCAGATCGGCTGCAGGAATACGGGTCAGGCGCATCTCCTGCTCGCCCTGCGGCCCGATCAATGCCGCGATCACCTCCTGCCGCCTGAGCGCCACGCGCATTCCGTCCGGCCCATGGATCAGCAGCCCCGTCCGCCCCGCCTCGGGCCGCGCGAAATAGCCCGGCGCATCCCGCCCCGACAGCTTCATGTCTCGAAGCTATCCGCCGCCGCGACAAGACGTGCAACCACTTGATCCGAAAGGATAACCACGATGCGCTCTTCGGCGGCGCGGCGGGCCGCCTCGGTCGCGACGGTGGTGTCGGAGGCCGCGAAACTGGTGAAATTATCGACCGTCCCCGAGGTCAGCACCTGATCCGTGGCCAGATCATTCAGCGCATAGGTCACCTTGCCCAGCATGTTGTATCGGGTGATCAGATTGAGGCGCGAAATCGCCACCGGCGTTTCGCTCACTTCAATCGCATAGACCAGCGCATAACGCGGCTGACCGGCCCGGCCCAAACGGTCTTCAAGCTCGCGCGTCATCAAATAGCCAGCGCGTCCTTTCGGCTCCGAGACCTCGACCGCATTGAGCAGCTTTCCTGCGGAACCGGACGGCCCGTAAGCCTGGGTGAACCCACAGCCCGACAGAACCGCCGCCGCGATGAGCGCTGGCGGTCCGACGAGAAATCTTCTTCGGTCAAACGACGACATTCACGATCCGACCGGGGACAACGATGACCTTCTTGGGCTGGGCCCCATCCAGCGCCTTGCGGACAGCATCCGTCGCCAGCGCTTGTTTTTCAACCTCTGACTTGTCCATATCCTTGGGCACGGTGATTTCGGCCCGGCGCTTGCCGTTGACCTGGATCGGCATGATGACGGTCTCATCCACCAGCATGGCCTCATCGGCCTGTGGCCAGGCCGCGTTGGCAACCAGCCCCTCACCCCCAAGCACCGACCAAAGCTCTTCGGACAGATGCGGCGTCATCGGGGACATGAGCTGCACCAGAGCGCGGGCCGCTTCGCGCCGCGCATCGCCGCCCGCCTGCGATTTGGAAAGCGCGTTGGTAAAGGCATAAAGCCGGGCGATCGCCGCATTGAAGCCAAAGGACTCGACACCGCTCGTCACGTCATGAATGGCCTTGTGCATCTCGCGCAGCAGCGCCTCGTCATCGGCATTGGGCGCGGCATCGCTGGCAGCGGCCTCAGTGACGATCCGGTGCACACGCGCCAGATGCCTGAACGCCGCCTCGGCGCCTGCGGCGGTCCATTCCACGTCCCTCTCGGGCGGGCTGTCGGACAGAACGAACCAGCGCGCGGTATCGGCCCCGAAGGCACGGATGATGGTGACGGGGTCAACCACGTTCTTCTTGGATTTCGACATCTTGGCCGAGGGAATGATCTCGACCGTTTCACCCGTGGCGATCAGCTTGCCGCCCTCCACATCTTCGGGAAGGTGATAGACGGGCCGTCCATTCGCATCACGGGTCTGGTAAATCTCATGGGTCACCATCCCTTGCGTGAACAGCGCATCGAACGGCTCGATCGCCTTGGCGGGCAAATGGCCTGTCAGCTGCATCGCGCGGGCGAAGAAGCGCGAATATAGCAGATGCAAAATCGCATGCTCGATCCCGCCGATATACTGGTCGACATTCATCCAGTACTCGGCCTCGGCCATATCGGTGGGCGTCGTGGCATGGGGCGCGGTGAACCGCGCGAAATACCACGAGCTGTCCACGAACGTGTCCATCGTGTCGGTCTCGCGCCGGGCCGGAGCGCCACAGGCGGGACAGGTGCAATCGCGCCATGTCGGGTGCCGGTCGAGCGGATTGCCGGGCTGATCGAACGTCACATCATCGGGCAGGCGGATCGGCAGATTTTCCTTGGCCTCAGGCACCACGCCGCAGGCCTCGCAATGGATCACCGGAATGGGGCAACCCCAATAGCGCTGGCGGCTCAGACCCCAATCGCGCAGCCGGTACTTGGTGACACCCTGACCCACGCCATTGGCTTTGCAAAATCCGATGGCAGCCTCCACAGCCGCCTCGCCCGACTGCAGCTCATCGCCAGCGAAACCTTTGACATATCTTACCTTTTCGGATTTCGGCGGGACATAGGCCGCACCGCCATCTTCGGGGCGCTTGAACCCATCCTCCGGCTTTTCCGGCTCGAAGGTCGAGGCGACGGGCAACTTGTATTTATTGGCGAAATCCAAATCGCGTTGATCATGTGCCGGGCAGCCGAAGATCGCGCCCGTGCCATAATCCATCAGGATGAAATTGGCGATGTAAACCGGCAATTCCCACGCGGTGTCGAACGGATGACGCACCCGAAGCCCGGTATCGAAGCCCTTTTTCTCGGCTTTCTCAAGCTCTTCTTCAGAGGTGCCCATGCGGCGGCACTCGGCGTTGAAGGCTGCCAGATCGGCGTTGTCCTTCTCAAGCTGGCGGGCCAGCGGATGATCCGGGGAAATCCCCACGAAGCTCGCCCCCATCAGGGTGTCGGGCCGCGTGGTATAGACCTCGATCCGGTCATGCCCATCGGGTGCATCGACCAGCGAAAAGCCGAATTGCAAACCGCGCGACCGGCCGATCCAGTTGGCCTGCATCAGCTTGACCTTGGCGGGCCAGTTGTCCAGCCCATCCAGAGCCTCAAGGAGGTCTTCGGCGAAATCCGAGATACGGAAGAACCACTGGGTCAGTTCGCGCCGCTCGACCAGAGCACCCGAACGCCAGCCGCGACCGTTTTCGACCTGCTCGTTGGCCAGCACCGTCATATCCACGGGATCCCAGTTGACCACCGCGTTCTTGCGATAGACCAGCCCTTTTTCCAGCATATCAAGAAAAAGCGCCTGCTGCTGACCGTAATATTCGGGATCGCAGGTGGCGAATTCCCTGCTCCAATCGATGCTCAGTCCAAGCGGCTTCATCTGTGAGCGCATGTCGGCAATGTTGGAATAGGTCCAGTCCTTGGGATGTCCGCCGATCGCCATGGCTGCGTTTTCCGCCGGCATCCCGAAAGCGTCCCAGCCCATCGGATGCAGCACGTTATGGCCGGTGGACAGCTTGTAGCGCGCAATCACATCGCCCATCGTGTAGTTGCGCACATGGCCCATATGGATGCGCCCGGACGGATAGGGGAACATCTCGAGCACATAGTATTTGGGCTTGTCGGCGCTGCGGGAGGCGCGGAAGATCTCCGCCTTGTCCCAGGCCTCTTGCCATTTCGCTTCGATCTCGGCGGCAGAATAGCGCGACATGTGCTGCAGTCCCTCGGTCATCCGGTGCGTTGTTCCGCGTGATAGGCCGCACGCGCCGCCGGGTCCAGTGGCAAGGCGCAAAATCGCACCCCTTTGCATGGAGTTTGGCAGGGCATATAACGTTGTAAAACGAGTATCGGGCAGTCCATCCCAATGAAAATCCTGTTCATCCATCAGAACTTTCCCGGCCAATACAAGCATCTGGCGCCCTTGCTGGCCTCGCGGCGGCATCAATGCGTGGCCCTTACGCTGCGGGTGAAGGAAGCGACCACTTGGAATGGCGTCAGGGTGCTGCCCTACACCCTACCAAAGCGCAAGGCGCAGGCCGTGCACCCGTGGTTGACGGATCTCGACACCAAGGTCACGCGGGCCGAAGCCTGCTATCGCGCGGCGCGGCAGCTGAGGGACAAGGGATTTACCCCCGATCTGATCCTCGCACATCCCGGCTGGGGCGAATCGATGTTCCTACGCGATGTGTGGCCCGATGCGCGCCTCGGGCTTTATTGCGAGCTCTATCATCTGTCCGATTACCCGCATGTGGATTTCGACCCCGAGTTCACTGCGGCCGATGCTGAGCTGGCGCATTTGCGCATCCGCATGAAAAACCTCAATAATCACATCCATTTCCCGATGGCCGACGCCGGGATCAGCCCGACACGGTTTCAGGCAGATACCTTTCCGCCCGAATTCCGCGACCGGATCACCGTGGTGCATGACGGGGTGGACACGGATGTGTCGCGTCCCGACCCCGATGTTCGCCTGAGCGTCGAGGGCGCGGGCGATCTGACGAAGCAGGATGAAATCGTCACCTTCGTGAACCGCAATCTCGAACCCTATCGCGGCTACCATGTCTTCATGCGCGCCTTGCCGCGTTTGCTCAAGGAACGGCCCAAACTGCGTGTCCTGATCGTGGGCGGAGACGAGGTCAGTTATGGGGCACGCCCCCCAAATGGCCAGACCTGGAAGCAGATCTTCATCGACGAGGTGAGGAAAGACATCCCCGATACGGATTGGGCGCGGGTCCATTTCCTGGGCCGCATACCGCATCAGCAGTTCACGACACTTCTGCAGATCAGCACGGTGCATGTCTATCTGACCTATCCGTTCGTCCTGAGCTGGAGCCTCTTGGAAGCCATGAGCTGCGAAGCGGCCATCGTGGCCAGCGACACGGCCCCCGTGCGCGAGATGCTGAGCCAGGGCGAAACCGCGCGGCTGGTGGACTTTTTCGATCGGGAGGGCCTCGTCACCGAGGTCGTTGCCCTGCTCGAAGACGACGACGCCCGCAAGCGGATGGGCCAGGCGGCGCGGGCGCATGTTGTCCACAATTATGATCTGCGCACGATTTCCCTGCCAAAACAGATTGACTGGATCTCAAGCGTCATGAGCGGTGCGAAGGTCTGAATGTGTCTTGCCGGAAAGTCAGAAATTCCCAGCTCAGAAATTCCCGGCATTGATGCGCAGCTGGCGGGCGCGCGCGAGGATGGCATCCTCGACCGCGCGTTGTGTGGCCGCGTTCACAGGACCGCCGCGCGTCTGCAGGGCCACATTCAGCGACCGGGCGTCAAGCGCAGGATCGCTGATGAGGATGGTTGCGCGATAGGACTGCCCCCCGCCGGGCGGCGTGCCGTAACCTGTTGAAATTATGCCAGTAAACGGATCCGCCGTTTGAACCGGAAGAAAATCCAGAACGTCGAGAGACGCCGTCCAGAGAAAGCGGTTGACGCTGACGCCCACGCCCTCATTCCGGAAAAAATCGAGAAAAGACCCGTCCTGGCGCCGCTGCGTCTGATAGTCACGACCGGTTTCGACATTCAGCGCCTCGTCGCGGAACCCCTCGTTCCTGATGGACTCACACGCCACCAGCGTTACGGCACAACCGAGTGACAGGCCTAGAGTGATGATGCGGGACTTGGTCATTACGCGATCCGACATTGTTTCTCTCTCCTACTATCCAAGGTCGGACAATGGGGCAAGGAGTTTACTGAAATCCGGCATTGGTCCGCGGCGGGGGATTGTGCTGCTGCATGGGGCTGTGGCAAAGATGCGGTCCGCGTAGGAACAGCCCGGAGGGTCCGCAGGTGAGTCTCGAAGACATCAGGAACCGCATCCACAAAGCCGAGCGGGCGGCGGGGCGCGTGGAGGGGAGCGTGACGTTGATCGCGGTCTCCAAGGTGCAGCCGAATGAGCGGGTGGAGGCGGTGCTGGAGATGGGGCATCGCTGTTTCGGAGAGAACCGCGTTCAGGAAGCTGCAGGAAAGTGGCCAGAATTTCGCGAGCGTTTTCAAGGTATTGACCTGCATCTGATCGGGCCGCTGCAAACCAACAAGGCCCGACAGGCGTTTGACCTGTTCCAGACGATCCATTCGGTCGATCGGCCCAAGCTGGCCAGCACGATTGCCCGGATCGCACAAGAAGAAGGGCATTGCCCGGACATCTTCCTGCAGGTCAATACCGGCGAAGAGGATCAGAAAGCCGGTGTCCTGCCAGCGGATGCAGATAAATTCATCAATGATTGCAAGGGGATGGACCTTCCCGTGCAAGGATTGATGTGCATTCCGCCGGTCGATGAGGAACCCAGCCTGCATTTCGCGCTTCTTGCGAAGATCGCCGAGCGGAACGGGTTGCAGGGGCTTTCGATGGGGATGAGCGGCGATTTCGAGGAGGCGATTGCGCTTGGCGCGACCCATGTGAGGGTCGGCAGCGCCATTTTCGGCGCGCGCGATTACGGCTGAGGGCGCACGATCAATCGCGACTCGTAGCGAATTTTCGACGCAATTTCAATAAGATGATCCCGCCGGAAGGCGATGCATCCGGCAGTCGGATACTGTGGCCTGCGCCATTGGTGCAAAAAGATGCATGATCCCCGGCCGCGTTCTGCATAAGGCCAGTTCCAATCGGTAATTAAAACCAGATCATAGAGCGGGTCGGCCCTGCGAAGAACCTCGTGCGAATGAGAAAAAGGCTTTTGAATCATGAGGTTGTAATCCTCATGACCGGGGTCGTCGCACCACAGGTCCGAAGGGCGGATCGGCACCGCCCAATCGGCGGGCCGGGCCATGCGATCGGGGCGATACAGCAGGCCCACGATGCGGTGCGCACCAACCGGGGTGGCGCCATCTCCCTCGCGTTTACAAGCACTTAGCCCACCCCAGCCAATCGAGCAGGGATAGCGCCGGCCCTGAAAGCGCAGGCCCATCGGGGTCAGGACAAGGTCATTCGGTGTCATGTCCGAGTGATGCCGCAAAATCCCGCCGCAGGGAAGCCCGGAGCGCCCGAAGTTCCGTACAATCCGTACGAAACCTACACGGCTTTGGGACCAAACGGCATTGCGATCCCCGGATTTGTGTCCATTCCGTACACAACTCGCGAAAATGCACCCGGATCGCGGCGGATTGCGCGCGCGCATTGTCATCCGGCGGCACGATCTGCACAACGGGCCGCATGTGGTTCGACGCTCTGCCCCTGCCCGCCCTGATCGCCGGTTTTCTGATTGTCGCCGGGGTGATCGCCGTGGTCGGCGTGCAGCTGACCGGCAAGGCCGATCAACTGGCCGACGAGACCGGCATCGGAGAGGCGATCACCGGGGCGGTTTTGCTGGGCATGGCCACGTCGCTGTCGGGCACGGTCGTGTCGGTCACCGCGGCACTGGACGGGGAAGCGTCGCTTGCGTTTTCCAATGCGGTGGGCGGGATCGCAGCGCAGACCGCGTTTCTGGCGCTGGCGGATATGGTCTATCGCAAGGCCAATCTGGAACATGCCTCGGCGGATCTGGCCAATCTCTATCAGGCGAGCCTGCTGACGCTGATGCTGGGTCTGCCGCTGGCGGCATTCACGATGCCGGAGGTGTCGATGCTGGGAATGCATCCGGTGTCGTTCGTCTTGCCGGTGATCTATGTCGCGGGCGTCCGGATCGCGGCGCGGGTGCGCGCGGCGCCGATGTGGCATCCGGTGCAGACGCTTTACACCCGCGCGGACCGGCCGGACGAAGCCCCGGAGCACGCGCGCGGCCCGATCCCGCTGTTGGTGCGCTTTGCGCTTCTGGCCTGTGTGTTGGGGCTGGCGGGGTGGATGATGTCCAAGATCGGGGTGCAATTGTCGGCCCGACTGGGGATTTCGGCGACTGTGGTGGGCGCGCTGATGACGGCGGTGGCCACGTCGCTGCCGGAGCTTATCACCACGCTGGCCGCGGTGCGGCGCGGTGCGGTGCAACTGGCGGTGGGCGGGATCATCGGCGGCAACACATTCGATGTGCTGTTCCTGACGGCGGCGGATGCGGGGTATCGCGAGGGGTCGATCTATCACGCGATCACGACAGCGGACCTCTTCTGGATCGCGGTGGGGCTGGTGATGACGAGCGTCCTGTTGATCGGGCTGATCGTGCGGGAACGCGACGGGCCGGGCCGGATCGGACTGGAAAGCACGGCGCTGTTGCTGATCTATGGCGGGGCGGTCACGGTGCAGGCGCTGGCGGGCTGAGAGGCGGCGCGCGTCAGGGTGCCGCGCGCCGGACGATGGGCACGCCGTCAAAGATCGCGTCCGATGGGTGGGTGATGACCTGCTGGCCTTCGATCAGCCCCGAGAGCACCTGCGCGCTCAGGTCGTTGCGGCGGCCGATCTCGATCACTTGCAGGCGGGCGGTGCCATCGGGGGCGGCAACGAATACCGCCCAGTCCTGCCCGCGCCGGAACATCGCGCCAAGCGGCACTTGCAGCACATCGTCCCGTTGCCATTCAATGATGCGAAGGAAGACCGAAAACCCGTCCCCCAAGGCGGAGCGTTCGGCGATCGGTGTGTCGATGGAAAAGATCGCATCGACGCGCTGTTCCTCGATGCCAAGCGCGGAGACCTTGGTATAGCCCGACGGCTCGATCTTGGTCAGGGTCGCGGCAAGGGTGCCGGGGCCGCCCCAACGCGCCACCTCGGCGCGCATCCCGGCGGACAGCCGCACGGCATCGGTGGAGAGAAGATCGGCGACGATCTCGAGATCGTCTGGACGGCCCACCGAGACAAGCCGCGCGCCGGCGGTGACGGGCCGTTCGCTGACCGTCTCGACACTGAGCACGCGGCCATCGATGGGCGCGGTCAGGCGCACGCAGCACGACGCGGCGGGGCTGTCATCCGCGCCCGGTTCGATCAGGGCGGCGCGGGCACGGTCAAGCGCACTGTTGGCGCGTTCGAGATTCGACAGCGCGGCCTCGGCCCCGGCTTGGGCTGAGGCGAGGCGTTGCTCGGCGGTTTCGAGCCGGGCGACGGAGGCCACGCCGCGATCCACCAGCGTCTTGGTGCGCTGGTAGTCGCTGCGGGCGAAGGTCACTTCTTCTTCGGCCTGATCGAGCTGACTGCGGGCGACGTAGAGTGCCGCCTCGGCCTCGCGGACGGAGGCTTCGGCCTGAATGCGGCTGCGGGCGTCCAGCAGGCTCGAGGCGGCAGGCTCAACGATCGCGACGACGGTTTGCCCGGCGATCACCGGGTCGCCTTCGCGGACCGGGGAGCGTTGGGCGATGCCCGAGATCGGCGCGGCCACCTCGTATATCTCGGTGATGCGGGTGAGGGCGTCGGCATCGACCGTGACCTGCATCGGCGCACGCGCGACCGGGTGCAGATCGACCGGCACGGGATCGGTGCGAAAGGCCACCCAGCCAAGACCAAGGGCGAGGGCTGTGCCAAGAGCGACGGTGAGACCGGTACGGGCCTTGAGGGCCATGGTGGATTACTCCCTTGTTTTCATGACGTCGACAAGATCGAGCCGGTCCAGCCTGCGGCGTACGATCAGCGAGGAGATCAGCGAGGCGGCCAGCACCACGAGGCTGGCGCGCGCAAAGCCCGACGGCTCGAGCACCAGCGGCACGGCATAGAGATCCGAGGTGGAGCCGCGCGCCAGCGCCTTGGCGATCAGCCCGCCAAGCGCCCAGCCAAGCGGTTGCGCCAGCACCGCCAGCAGCAGGGTTTCGCCCATCAGGACAAAGGACACCTCGGCGCGGGTGAAGCCGAGGATGCGCAGGCTGGCCAGTTCACGGGCGCGTTCCGACAGCTGGATGCGCGCGCCGTTATAGGCGACACCGAAGGTGATCAGAACGGCGATGGTGATGTAGACGCTGGTCATGATGGTGACGTTCTCGCGGATCGTGTCCTGAAACGAGCGGCGCATTTCGGTCAGCATGATGAGCCCGCCGAGTTCGGGGGTCTGTTTGAGCACGGCGTGAAGCTCGGGCAGGTGGGCGTCGTCGATCAGCAGGTTGGCGACGGTGATGCGAGGGGCCTGTCGCTTGAGGCGGTTGAGCGTGGCGAGGTCCATATAGGCGCCGAGGCCCAGATATTGCTGCACGAGGCCCGCGACATGCACGCGGTGGGTTTCGCCACGGTCTCCAAGGAATGTCACCTCGATCACATCGCCGGGGCGGGCGGCGAGATGCATGGCCAGACGCTCGGACAGAAGGATGCCACCGGGGGGCGCGTCGAGCTGCGTGCCCGATCCGTCGATGATGCGCGACAGGTCGGTGCCGGGGCGGCGGGCCTCGATGGGGACATCCTTTTCCAGATGACCGTGGCGCAGAACGGCGGCCTGGAACATCTGGCCCTCGGCGCGCAGGACACCGGGCAGGTTTGCCACCTCGGACAGCGCGGTTTCGGGGATGTCGGGGGTGAAGAGAAGGATGGCGTCCTGCCGGTTGGACTGGGTGAAGGCGCTGTCGATCAGCCGGTCGAGCGCGTCGGAAAAGAAGCTCGAGGCCACGAGGATCGCCACCGCCAGAGACAGGCCGAGCGTCGTCATGGCGGCGCGGAACGGCCAGCGCATCAGCGCGCGCAGGATCATCATCACCGGCTGGGAGAGGCGCAGACGCGACAAGAGCCGGTCAAGCGCGCTGCGCTTGAAGCGCGGAGGGGCGGGAGGGGCCATCGCAACGGCGGGCGGCATCCGTGCGGCATGCAGCGCGCTGCGCGCGGCCCCAAGCGCCGCGCTGAGCAGCGCAAGCACCGCCGAGATGGCATAGGCGTCATAGGCGACCCGGTAGATCAGGTAGGGGAAATCGAAGAATTGCGCATAAAGCCGGGCCAGTGCCTGCGAGAGCCACGTGCCCACGGCCCAGCCCAACCCCGTGCCCACCACCGCGATCAGCCCCGCCAGCATCAGGTAATGCACGCAGATTTCCACATCCGAATAGCCGATGGCCTTGAGCAATCCGATTTCAGAGCGTTCCAAGGCGATGATCCGCCCGATCACCATGCTGACCAGAAAGGCGGTGATGCCGAAGAAGATCGGCGGCAGGATCAGGGCGGTGGTGCGCAGCTGCTCGATCTCGGCGTCGACGAAACTGTGCGACACCTGGCTGTCACGCCCGTAAGCCCCCAGCCCGCCATAGGGTTCAAGCAGCCTGTCCAGCCGGTCGATGACATCCTCGAGGCTGGCATGGGGATCGAGCCGGAGTGTGACATTGTCGAAAGCGCCGTCCATGTCGAAGGCGGCATCGGCCATGCGCGCGGGCATCCACAGGATGCCGAAGGTTTCGTTGTCGGGCATCAGCGCGCCGGGGCCGATGGTGTAGATGAATTCGGGCGACAGCACCGTGCCGGTCACGGTCAGCTCGCGGCGCTGGCCGCCAAGATTGGCACTGAGCCGCGCGCCGGGGCGCAGATCGTTGGCGAGCGCAAAGGGATGATTGACCGCGATCTCGTCGGTGGCGGCGGGATCGGGCATCCGGCCTGAGCGCAGCAAGGGCAGATTGAGCAGCGGCGCGGAGGCCTCGGGCAGCGAGATCACACGCGCGGTCACCGTCTCGGGCCGGCCCGGCACATCGAGGATCACATGCTCGATCACCCGAGCCTCGGCCTGACGGACGCCGGGAATGGCGCGGATATCGGTGAGCACACCGTCGGGCACGCGCCGCGCATCGGCGAAGACATCGGCAAAGCGGTTGCGGTCGTAATAGGCGTCGCGCGTGTCTTCGAGCGCGCCATACATGCCAAAACTCGTCATCAGGATCGCCACGCCACAGGCCAGCACCAGAGCGATCGCCGCCGCCTGCGCCCAGAGGCGGCGAAAATCGCGCAAGAGCTTGCGATCAAGGGCTTTCATCGGCTCACCATGAAATCTCGGAGGGGGCGATGCGGGTGTCGTTGCACTCGACCCGGTCGATCCGCCCGTCGCGGAACCAGATCACCCGATGCGCCATCCCCCGGATCGCGGCGTTATGGGTGATGACGGCGGTGGTGGTGCCGAGCGTGTCGTTGATGGATTTGAGCGCCTCGAGCACCTGCACGCCGGTCTGGCTGTCGAGCGCGCCGGTCGGCTCGTCGCAGAGCAGCACCTCGGGGCGTTTGGCGATGGCGCGGGCGATGGCGACGCGCTGCTGTTCGCCGCCCGACATCTCGGCGGGAAAGTGATCCATGCGGTGCGTGAGGCCGACCTGTTCGAGCGCCTCTTCGGGGCGCATCGGATTGCGGGCGACATCGGTGACAAGCTGCACGTTCTCGCGCGCGGTGAGGCTGGCCACGAGGTTGTAGAACTGAAAGACGAAGCCCACGTGATCGCGCCGGTAGCGGGTCAGCCCCCGGTCGCCCAGTTGCGTCAATTCGGTGTCGCGGAACCAGACGCGGCCCGAGGTGGCGTGATCGAGCCCGCCAAGGATATTGAGAAGCGTGGATTTGCCGCTGCCGGAGGGGCCGAGCAGCACCGCCAATTCACCGGCATAAAGCCGGATATCCACACCGGCGAGAGCATGCACCTTGAGCGCGCCGGTGTCATAGACCTTGGTCAGCCCTTCGGTGCGGAAGATGACGGAAGGTTCGGACATGGCCTAGCTGCCTGCCCGGTCTGACGGGGCCGGGTTCTGGGGTGAGATCAGGGCCGCATTCGGGGCGGATGGATCGGCGGGAAAGATCACCGGGCAGCGCGCGGCATCGAGAAGGCGGCCCACCGGCGGCAGTGCCGCGCGGGGGGCGGCGGCGATCACGGCGGCGGGGCGGCGGCGTTCCAGCTGCGCCAGAAGCGCCGACATGTCGGCGACGGGAACAAGCACAGGGGCGTGGGCGCCCGGGGCTGCATGGGCGGCAAGAGCGGCCTTCAGCGCGGCATCCCCGCCGGGCGGGGCCAGCACCACCAGCGGCCTGTCCGGATAGGCGGCAAGCTGTGCCGCAAGCGCGACCAGATCGGCGGCAGGCGCCGCACCATCGGAGAGCAGCACCACGCAATCGGCGCCACGCTCGGGGCGGGCAAACCCATAGACCAGCAGATCGCCGGCCCCTGCGCCTTCGTCGAGCGCGGTTGCGAGCCGGCCTTGCGCCTGTCGGAACGCGGCATGGACAGAGGCCGCCTGAGCCGCGCGCAACAGCCCCTCTTCAAAGCGGCGCGCATCGGCGCGGAACGCATCGAGCATCCTTTCGGCGGTGATCGGCGCGATCTGCCCGCCGAAGAAGCCCACGGCACGGGCGCGCGGCCCCGAGGCCGCGGCGAGGATCGCCTCGTCGGTGACCAGAAGGCCATAAAGGTCAGCGCCCCGGCGGCGGGCGATCTGGACGGCGATCTGCAAGGTGCCGATCGCATCCACCGAGCAGGTCGCCCCAAGGATCACCCGCGCGCGGCGGTCAGCGGGCCTCATGGCGCGCCTCCCGGCGGCTCGGCCGCCTGTTTGACATAGGCGCGGCGGGCTTCGGCGAAGGCGCGCAGCCGGGCGTCGACCCGGGCGTTGATGC
Source organism: Roseobacter sp. AzwK-3b (assembly GCF_000170875.1). Lineage (NCBI taxonomy): Bacteria > Pseudomonadati > Pseudomonadota > Alphaproteobacteria > Rhodobacterales > Roseobacteraceae > Roseobacter > Roseobacter sp. AzwK-3b. The sequence goes on along the minus strand of NZ_ABCR01000009.1, from coordinate 166,995 downwards.
TGCCTTCGGGATAGGCGCCGTCGGGGCCGCGCTGGCCTGCCTCGGCCCCCATCAGCACGGCGATGGCATCCGAGACGCTGCGCATCGGGAGGATGCGGAAACGGCGGTCGCGGACCGCGTCGATCACCCGGGCGCGCAGGGCGAGATGCTTGATATTGGCGGCGGGGATCAGCACGCCTTGCCGCCCCGTCAGGCCACGGGCGGCGCAGATGTCGAAGAAGCCTTCTATCTTTTCATTGACCCCGCCGATGGCCTGAATGTCGCCGAACTGGTTGACCGATCCGGTGATCGCGAAGGACTGGTCGATGGGCACCTCGGCCAGCGAGGAGATCAGCGCCAGCAATTCGGCCGCCGAGGCGCTGTCGCCATCCACGCCACCATAGCTTTGTTCGAACACCAGACTGGCCCAGAGCGACATCGGCGCGTCGGTGGCGAAGCTGCTGGCAAGATAGCCCTGAAGGATCAGCACGCCCTTGGAGTGGATCGGGCCGCCCAGCTCGGTCTCGCGTTCGATATCCACCAGTTTGCCGCTGCCCATCCGGGTGCGCGCGGTCAGCCGGGAGGGCCGCCCGAAGGTGGCGGCGCCGATCTGCAGCACCGACAGCGCGTTGATCTGGCCGATGCGCGCCCCGTCGGTGTCGATCAGCATGGTCTGCCGGGTGATCGCCTCGTGGGAAAGATCGCGCAGGCGGCTGGCGCGGTGGTCGCGTTCGGCAATGGCGCGGTCGATATCGGCGGCGGTGATCGCGCTGTGATCGTTGCCATCGGCCCAGTGATCCGCCTCGCGCAGGATGTCCGACAGGGTGTCGGTGTCGAGCGTGAAGCGTTCCGCATCGCCCGCAAGCCGGGTGCTTTCGCGCAAGGTGGCGGCCACGGCGCCCGGCTCGAGGGGACGAATGCCCGCGTCATGCGCCAGACTGCCCAGCATCCGCGCATAGCCCTGCCGGTGGTCTTCGCCCGCCGGCATGTGATCGTTGAGATCGGCCTGCAGCTTGAACAGATGCGCGAAATCCGGATCATAGGCCGCCAGAAGGTAGTAATGCAGCCGCTCGCCCACCAGCACCACACGGGTCTTGAGGGGGATCGGATCGGGATCGAGCGACACGGTGGAAATCAGGCTGAGCCGCTCGCCGGGCGAATAGATCGAGATCTCACCGGTGCGCAGGCAGCGCTTGAGCGCGTCCCAAGCGAAGGGTTCCTGCAGCACATGCAGCGCATCCAGCACCAGAAACCCGCCATTGGCGCGATGCAGCGCACCGGGTTTTATCATGGTGAAATTGGTCACCAGAGCGCCCATTTCGGAGGCGTATTCGATGCGCCCGATCAGGTTGCCCAAGGTGGGCAGCGATTCCTCGATCACCGGGGCGCCTTGGGTGTCGGGGGCGGCACCCCCCTGCCCTGCCCCGTCATGCGCGACCATCACGTTGACGGCGTAGCGCTGAAACTGGGGCCGCGCGTAATGCTTGCTGGTGGGGCCGGGAAAGGGGCCGCCCTGCATCTGCTCGTCGCGGATCAGAAAAAGCTGGGCGTTCTCGATCAGATCGGCGCGCACCCGGTCGAGATGCGCGCGCACCGGGGCATGATCGCGAAACGCCTCGGCCACTTCGGCGATGGCGGCATCCACCCCGGCGGTGGCCATCTCGACATTGAGGGTCTCGACGCGGGCGCGGTGCTGTTTCTCGAGCGCAGGCGCGGCCTTGAGCACCTCGGCCAGCTCACCTTGGGTCTGATCGACGGCGGCATCGACGCGGGCCTGCTCGTCTTCGGAGAGCGCCTCGTATTTGTCGGGGGTGAGCACCTCGCCGCCATGCAGCCCGGCCACGGTGAAGCCCATCGGCGTGCGCAGGATGGCCACGCCCCGGCCACGGGCGCGCTCGAAGAGCTGCGACATCTCGGCCTCGTGCAGATCGGCGAAGTCCTGTTCGATGGCGTTGCGGCGGGTCTGGTAATCCTCGGATTCGAAGATCGCCGGGATGTCATTGGCCAATTCGTCGATCAGATGCTCCATCGCCTTGCAGAAGCGGCTGGCCTGACCGGGGGGCAGTTCGATCGCGCGCGGCTTGTCGGGTGCGTCGAAATTATTCACGTAGACCCAATCGCTTGGCCGCTCGCGGGCCGCGGCAGCCTGTGCCAGAATGGCGCGCACGATCCGGTGCCGACCGCTTCCGGGCGTCCCCAGCACGAAGGCGTTGAAATCGCCATGCGGTATCTCGGCGGCCATGCGGATCGCATCCACCGCGCGCTCCTGACCCAGCCAGCCGATATCGGGCGCGAGATCGGCGGTGGTGGCGAAATCGAAATCCGCCGCACTGACCGGGACGCAAAGTAGCTCGGGCGCAAGCGGCTGCGGGAGTCCGGGACCATCGGCGGGATCTGAGGTATCGCTCATGATGCGGGTCGCAGCCTCCTGTTGCTGGAATGCCGGTAAAGCGGTGTGCGCAACGAGCTTAACGCAGGGCAAGCCGCCGGGAATTGACGTCAGTCAAGGCCGCGATCCGGTGTTTGCACTGGCAAGTCGGTGGCCGGCGCGATATTGCACCGGTTCAGCAGCGTTCGGGACGCGGGACAACAGGATGACGCCAGACAGCACAGCGATGGGACCGGTGCGCCTGACGGGGGTAAGCCACGGCTTCGGCGCCCGCAATGTGCTGCGCGACCTAAGCCTGACGCTGTCGGAACGGCGGATCGGCATCGTGGGGCGCAACGGCTCGGGCAAGACGACGCTGTCGCGGCTGATCGCGGGGCTGATCGCGCCCGATGCGGGACAGGTCAGGGTGGCGGGCGTCGATGTCGCCCGCGACCGCAAGGCCGCGATCCGCACGGTGGGCATCCTGTTCCAGAACCCCGATCACCAGATCATCTTTCCCACCGTCGAGGAAGAGCTGGCCTTTGGCCTGCGCCAGCTGGGCCATGACAAGACCGCCGCACGCGCCGAGGCGCATTCGATGCTGGCGCGGTTCGGGCGCGCCGATTGGTCCGAGCGCCCGGTTGCGACCCTGTCGCAAGGCCAGCGGCATCTGGTCTGCCTGATGTCGGTGCTGGCGATGGCGCCGCGCGTCATCGTGCTGGACGAGCCGTTTGCGGGGCTGGACCTGCCGACGACGCGGGCGCTGCGGCGCTATCTGGATGCGGTGCCGGCACAGGTGATCCATGTCTCGCACGACATTTCCGCGCTTTCGGGCTATGCTCGGATCATCTGGCTGGAGGAAGGCGGCGTGGCCGCCGATGGCCCGGCGGAGGCGACGCTTGCGGCCTATCTGCAGGCGATGGAGGCGCTTGGCGATGCTGACGCTGACCTCTGAGATCCGCACGCCTTATCACCGGCTGCGCGCCGGGGCCAAGCTGGCCGCGCTTTGCGCGGCGACGGTTGCGCTCTTCGTGCTCGACAGCGTCGCCGCGATGCTGCTGGCCAATGCGGCGGTGGCGGGGCTTTACCTTGTGCCGGGATGGCGGTTCCTGCGCGCGGGGCTGGGCCTTCTGACGCCGGTGTGGTTTTTCGTGGCGCTGGTGCTCGCGTGGCATGGGCTGACCGGCGATCTGCGGGCCGGCACGGTGATTGCGCTGCGGCTGATCGCGGCGGTGGCGCTGGCCAATCTGGTGACCATGACCAGCCGCTTCGACGATCTGGTCGAGGTGGTGATGTGGGGGCTGTCGCCGCTCAAACGGCTGGGGGTCAGAACGGCGCCCATCGGCTTTGCCATCGTGCTGGTGGTGCGCTTCATCCCCGTGATGCTGGACAAGGCCCGGCTGCTGATCGACGCTTGGCGCGCGCGCAGCCCGCGGCGCCCCGGCTGGCAGGTGGCGCTGCCGATCACGCTGGTGGCGGTGGATGACGCCGAACATGTCGCCGAGGCGCTGCGCGCGCGCGGCGGATTCGATATGGATTGAACAGGACACACAAGAAAGGGAACAGGACGCATGGAACGACAGGTCACACTCATCGCCCTTTTCGCCGCGCTGATCGCGGTGCTGGGGCTGGTGCCGAAATTCACGCTGGCCTCGGGGATCCCGATCACCGCGCAGGGCATGGGGATCATGCTCTGCGGCACGATCCTGGGTGCGCGGCGCGGCGCGCTGGCGGTGCTGCTGTTTCTGGGGCTGGTGGCGCTTGGCCTGCCGCTTCTGGCGGGCGGGCGCGGCGGTCTGGGCGTCTTTGCCGGGCCGACGGTGGGCTTTCTGATCGGCTTTCCGATCGCGGCCTTCGTCACCGGGTGGATCATGGAACGGATGCGCGGCGCGCCGGTCTTTCCCGCCGCGATCTGCGCGGCGGTGATCGGCGGGATCCTGGTGCTCTATATCCCCGGCATCCTCGGGATGGTGGCGATGCTCGATCTCACCGTGACCCAGGCCACGCTGTCGATGGCGCCGTTCATCCCCGGCGATCTCATCAAGGCAGGTCTGGCGGCAGCGCTGACCGCGGCACTGTACAAGGCGCGCCCCTCGAGCGTGCTGTCTCGCGCCTGAGCCTGCAGCCCTTTAGCCGCAGGTCTCAGCCGCAATTATCAACCTTTGTCGAGTGCGGCGAGATCAAGCCCCTGCTTGAACTCCAGCTCGACAAAGGCCATGGGCGCCGTGCCGCCATTGATGACGTTATGCTCCACGCCGACGGGCCGGTGATAGGTCCGACCGGGCGGCAAGCTCACCTCATTGACGCTGCCATCGGGCATCTCGAGATGCATCTCACAGGCGCTCAGTGCCACGATGACGTAATCGAAGCCATGCACATGCCAGCCGGTCTCGGCGCCCGGTTCGAAATCGAACCTTGTGATGCGGTGGCTGTCATCATCGGCCAGGGTCGTGGGCTGCGCCTGCGGGCGGTCGGACATCGGGTCGGCTCCTTGCAGATGGACTGTCGCCGCAAAGCCTAATGCACCGGGTTTCTTCTGGCCAGAAATATCCCGGGGGCACGTTGAAATCCCTTCAGGATTTCAACGGCGGGGGCTGGCCCCCACCCGCGCGCCCATGGCGCGCAAACCCTGCCGCGCCACAGGCGCGTCCATCGGAGCGCCTGACCTCGGGTCTAGACCCCCCAGCTCGCGCATTTGCGGTCGATGGTCTTGCGCGACACGCCAAGGCGGCGGGCAGCCTCGGCGCGGTTGCCGCCGCAAGCGTCGAGCACGTTGAGGATATGGCGCTGCTCGACCAGCTCCAGCGTCTCGATGGCCTCGGGGCCGGTGATGCGCCCCTCGCCCGAAAACTCTGCCGGGAAAGCGCCGAGAATAACCGAGCGTTCGATCAGGTTGCGCAGCTCGCGCACATTGCCGGGCCAGTCGTAGCGGCTGAGCTTCAGGAACACCTCTTCGTTCAGCTCCAGCGCCGGCAGGCCGAGCGCGCGGGAAAACTCGCTCATGAAATAGGCCGCAAGCTCGACGATATCCTCGGTGCGGTCGCGCAGCAGCGGCATCTCGATGCGGAACACGTTGATCCGGTGATAGAGATCGGCGCGGAACCGGCCTTCGGCCACCGCCGCATCGAGATCGGCATTGGTTGCGAACAAAAACCGCAGGTTGAGCGGGATCTCGCGCTCGGCGCCGGCGGGGCGGATGCGCTGATCTTCGAGCACGCGCAACAGCGTGGCCTGCGCTTGGGCGGGCAGTTGCGCCACCTCGTCCAGAAAGAGCGTGCCGCCATCGGCATGCAGGAACAACCCTTCCTTGAGCGGCTGGCCGTCCTGCAGGACCCCGAACAGCTCTTCGGAGATCTTGTCAGGCGAGATGGCGGCGCAATTGACGGCGACGAAGGGCGCCTCGGCCCGGTCCGACAGGCCGTGCAGGGTGCGCGCGGCCACTTCCTTGCCGGTGCCGCTGGCGCCGGTGAAGAGCACCGTGGTGCGCTGCGGCGCCACCTTGGCCAGCATGTCGCGCACGTCCTGCACAGCGGGGGACTGACCCAGAAGACGCCCCCGCGCGCTGATACCGCCCTCAGACAGTTCGTGCTTGAGAAGGTAATTTTCGCGCCGCAGATATTTGCGGTCGAGCGCGCGCGCCACGGCATTGAGGATCTGGTTGGCGCGGAACGGTTTGAGCACGAAATCCGCCACCCCGGCGCGCAGCGCGCGGATGGCGGTGTCGAGATCGGCATAGGCGGTGATCAGGATCGCATCGGCGAAAAGCCCCACGCGGCGTTGCTCATCGAGCCAGTCGAGACCGGCCGTTTCGGGCATGATGTTGTCGAGGATGATGAGATCGAAATGCGCCTGATCCAGCAGGTCCGACGCCTCGCGGGCCGAGCGCGCCTGTTCGACGCGCTTGCAGCGCGGCGTCAGAACCTTGGTCAGGAAGTTGCGCATCCCCGGCTCGTCATCGATCACGAGGATCGACGCCACCTCGAGGTTTTCGCCGTAATCGTCATCGGGCCGGGTGGCGCCGCTTGTCTGAACGCCGGCGACGGTCATTCCGACGCGTCATCGAGCCGGACAGAGTCACTGGCGAAGATCTGCCCGCTTGAGAACCCCATCTCGCCGAGAATGTAGTAACCGGCGATCGAGATCACCACCGTGGCCGCAAAGGCCGCATACATCGCTTTCATGTCAGTTCTCCTTGTCTGGGGCCGTATCCGGAGCCGTCGCCGTTCGCAGGAAGGCGATCAGGTCCTGGCGGTCTGTTTCGGCCCGGATGACCTGCATCGGCATCCTGGACCCTGGTATGTAGTGGTCGGGGCCCATGTCGAACAGGGCGTCGATGGTGTCATCGGACCAGATGATGTCCGATGTGGCGAGGATGTCGGAATAGGGGTAATCCGCGATCGCCCCGGCCTTGCGGCCGAAAAGATCATGGAGCGTCGGTCCCGCCTTGCGCGAGGGCGGCGGGGTCAGCGCGTGGCAGATCGAGCATTTGCGCATGAACTGCCGCTCGCCATTGGGCATGGTTTCGGGATCGCGCAGGAAGCTTTGCCGCTGAGAGCTTCCGGCGGGGTCGAACGCGTCCAGCAGGGCAACGGGCCAGGAATAGACCACGTCATCAAGCCCGCCCGCGAGGATCGAGGCCCCGTCGGCGGAGAAATCCAGCGCCCAGACCGGGCCGCGCTGCATGGCGCGGAAATCGCGGGTGATGCGCCACGCGTCGGTGTCGATCATCATGATATAGCCGTGCCCGTCGCCCACCGCCATTTGGCTGGTCGCCGCGTGATGCGCCATTGCCAGCACCGGGCGCCGCTCGAGCGAGAAATCGTAGAGTTGCTCCCCGCTGACCGGGTCGATCACCCGCGTGACGCCATCGACTGCGCCGTAAGCCAGCCAGGCATCATTCGGACCCAGCACCAGCCGGTTCACGCCGAAGCCCTGATCGGTCAGAACTCGGTCCGCGCCCGAGGCCACATCCCAGACGCGGATCGTACCATCGGCGGAGGCCGAAAAGAGCCGCGCGCCGTCCGAGGCGAAGGTCACGGCATTCACCCCCGATCCATGGCCGCGCAAGAAGCGCGGCGCACCGTCAGGCGCGACAAGCGGCCAGAGCCCGATGGAACCGTCCCAACTGGCCGAGGCCAGAAGGGCGCCATCCGGCGAGACCGACAGCCCCGCGACCTTGCCCTGATGCCCGGTCAGACGGCTTGATGTCCCGGCATCAAGGTCCCACAGGATCACATTGAAATCGTCGCCCCCCGATGCCGCCCGGTCAGGGGCGAGGAAAAGCACCGTGTTCACGGCGGCGTCATGCCCTTCGAGCCAGCGCGGATCGCGTCCCTGCCAAAGCCCCACGGAATTGTCGAAGCTGCCCGAGATCACCCGGCCCGTCGCAGGATCGACCTGCACACCCATGATCGGGCCGCCATGGCCCTTGAGCGTGGTAAAGTCCTGACTGGCGGCCGGGAGGGCCGCCAGCACAGACATGAGCAGGCCTGAGACCAGCGCGCGCATCCCTTATTCCGCGGGAGTGGGCGCCTTGCCGGGTGCGGGCGCCTGGCCTTTCTGCTGCAGCTCTTCGAGCCACAGGCCATGGTGTTCCCGCGCCCATTGCTCTTCGACCTCGCCCGAGCCCATGGCATCGAACGCGCCTTCCATGCCGACCGAGCCGATATAGATATGCGCTAGGATGATCGCCATCAGCACGAAGCTGACGATGGCATGCCAGGCCTGGGCCAGCTGCATCTCCTGATGCGGCGGCAGGTCGGTGGGCAGCACGCCCAGACCCACAATCTGCGGCAGGCCGGTATCGTTGAGGATCGCGAAGGTCTTGGCGAACATCGGCATCTCGAACGGGAAGAGCAGCGACAGACCCGAGGCCGAAATCGACGCGCCCAAGATAATGACCGACCAGAAGATCATCTTCTGGCCCGCATTGAACTTGCGCGCGGGCGGGTGAACGCCCTTGGTGAAGATCCCGCCGCCCACGGCCAGCCATTTCAGGTCGGTCTTGTTGGGGATGTTGTGCACGACCCACAGCACGAAGGCCATGGCCAGCCCCAGCATGAAGGCCCAGGAAATGTTGTTGTGGATCCATTTCGACGCGATCGCGACGGTCGAGAACGCCTCGTGGCCGAACGCGGGAATGATGAACTTGCGGCCCATCAGCGTGATCAGCCCGGTGATCCCCAGCACTATGAACGAGCCAGCCATCAGCCAATGCGCGAAGCGTTCGATGAAGGCGAAGCGGGTCACGGTGCGGCCGGATTTCTTGCCGTCGATGCGGATCTTGCCGCGGATCAGGTAGAAGATCACCAGAAGTCCGAGCGTGCCCACCAGTGACAGACCGCCATAGGTGATCAGCGGGCCTTCGCGGAATTGCAGCCAGGCCATGCCGCTGTCCTGCACCAGCACCTTGGCGACGGGGCCGCCTGCGGAGACTTTCACATCGGCATCGTTGAAGCGCAGATCGCGCCAGACATCGGAATTGGACATGCCACCGAGCGTGCCCAGAGGGCCGGTCCCCGGGGCGGCTTCGGCGCTGCCGTCATCGGTGCCGCGGCGCCAGCTGTTGTCCACGGCCTCGCCGCGCTGGCGGGCCAGAATATCCTCGAGAGTGGGCGCCCCGCCGGTGGCGGAGCGGTCGATCTGGGGTGTCTCGGTGGCCTGTTGCGCGGTCACGGAAGACACCGGCGCGGCCAGCAGCAAAGACAAGAAGAACGTGTACAGAAGCCGGGTCATGCGATCTGTCCTGTATCAAATGAAACCATCATGGTCAGGTCGGGCAGCCGGGATGGGCCGCCCGACCTGTGCGGTCAGGCAAAGGGATGCGCGGAATTCGCGCATCCCGTGGTCCCGAAGGGATCAGCCGCCCTTTTGCTCGTAGGCGGTGCCCCAGCCCCAGGCGCCGGAGCCGAAGCCCCGTGCGACCACGCGCTCGCGGTAGATATTGGCGACGACGTCGCCATCCCCCGCCAGCAGGGCCTTTGTCGAGCACATCTCGGCGCAGATGGGCAGTTTGCCCTCGGCGATCCGGTTGCGGCCGTATTTCTGGAACTCGGCCTGGCTGTGGTTTTCCTCGGGGCCACCGGCGCAGAAGGTACATTTGTCCATCTTGCCACGGCTTCCGAAGTTGCCTGCCTGCGGGAACTGCGGCGCACCGAACGGGCACGCGTAGAAGCAGTACCCACACCCGATGCACAGATCCTTGGAGTGCAGAACCACCCCGTCGGACGTCTGGTAGAAGCAGTCCACAGGGCAGACCGCCATACAGGGTGCATCCGAACAATGCATACAGGCGACCGAGATCGACCGTTCACCGGGCTTGCCATCCTCGATGGTCACGACCCGGCGCCGGTTGATACCCCAAGGCACCTCGTGCTCGTTCTTACAGGCGGTGACGCAAGCGTTGCATTCGATGCAGCGCTCGGCGTCGCAGAGAAATTTTGCTCTTGCCATTCTCTTGTCTCCTTACGCTGGCATGATCTTGCAGAGAGTCGCTTTGGTCTCCTGCATCTGGGTCACAGAGTCATAGCCATAGGTCTGGGCCGTGTTGGTCGATTCACCCAAGACATAGGGGTCTGCCCCGTCCGGATATTTCGACCGCTGGTCCTCGCCCTGGAAATGACCGCCGAAGTGGAAGGGCATGAAGGCGACGCCTTCGCCGACCCGTTCGGTGACCATGGCCATGACCTTGACCTTGCCGCCTTCGGGGCCTTCCACCCAGACCTGCTCGCCGTCGCGCACACCAAGGTTGTTCGCATCCCTGGGGTTCACTTCGATGAACATGTCCTGCTGAAGTTCGGCAAGCCACGGGTTCGACCGTGTTTCGTCGCCACCGCCCTCGTATTCCACAAGGCGACCCGATGTCAGGATGATCGGGTAATCCTTGGAGAAGTCGTTCTTCTGGATCGACGCATAGAGGGTGGGCAGGCGGTAAGCATGCCGGTCTTCGTAGGTCGGGTAATCCGCCACCAGATCGCGCCGGTTCGTATAGAGCGGCTCGCGGTGCAGCGGCACCGGATCGGGGAAGGTCCAGACCACGGTCCGGGCCTTGGCGTTGCCGAAGGGCGCACAGCCATGTGCGATGGCAACCCGCTGGATACCGCCCGAAAGGTCGGTCTTCCAGTTGACGCCGGGCACCTTGTCGGCGCTGCCCGCGACCTTTTCGATCGCGGCGCGTTCATCCGCCGTCAGGTCACCGTCCCAGCCAAGATCCATCAGCATCTGCATGGTGAATTCGGGATATCCGTCCTGGATTTCCGAATCCTTCGAGTAGACGCCTTCGGCCAGCAGGTTTTCGCCATCCCGCTCCACGCCGAAACGGGCGCGGAAGGTCAGGCCGCCATCGGCCACCGACTTGGACATGTCATAGAGGTTCGGCGTGCCCGGGTGACGCATTTCCGGTGTTCCCCAGCAGGGCCAGGGCATCCCGTAATAATCGCCATCGGCGGGGCCACCCAGAGCCTTCAGCGTCGTCCGGTCGAACGTGTGCTGGTTGGCCATGTGCAGCTTGAGACGCTCGGGCGACTGGCCGGTATAGCCGACGGTCCACATGCCGCGGTTGAACTCGCGGGTTGTGTCCTCGATATTCGGCGTGATGCCATCCGCTTCGAGCTGGATGTTGCGGAACATCCGGTCATGGAAGCCGAACTTCTTGGAGAAGAGGCCGATGATCTCGTGGTCGGTCTTCGATTCGAACAGCGGATCAATGACCTTTTCGCGCCACTGGATCGAGCGGTTGGACGCCGTCACCGAGCCGTAGGTTTCGAACTGCGTGGTGGCCGGCAGCAGGTAGCAGCCATCGGTCCGGTCATGCAGCACCGCCGAGACCGTCGGGAACGGATCGACCACGACAAGCATGTCGAGCTTTTCCATCGCCGTCTTCATCTCGGTCATACGGGTCTGCGAGTTGGGCGCGTGGCCCCAGAGCACCATCGCACGGACCTTGTTGGGCTGGTCCATGTTCGCGGTGTCCTCGAGGACGCCGTCGATCCAGCGGCTGACAGGGATACCCGACAGGTTCTGCAGGGATTTTTCCTTGCCATCCTTGCCGGTGATCTTGTCGAAGCGTGCCGCCAGCCATTCTGGATCTTCGCCCCAGACGCGAGCCCAATGTGCCCACGAGCCTGCGGCCAGACCGTAATAGCCCGGCAGCGTGTGCGACAGAACACCAAGGTCCGTGGCGCCCTGCACGTTGTCATGGCCGCGGAAGATGTTGGTGCCGCCACCCGACACACCCATGTTGCCAAGAGCAAGCTGCAGGATGCAGTAGGCGCGGGTGTTGTTGTTGCCGTTGGTGTGCTGCGTGCCGCCCATGCACCAGATCACGGTGCCGGGACGGTTGTTGGCCAGAGTGCGCGCGACGCGCTCGAGCTGGCTGCCGGGGGCGCCGGTGACGCGCTCGACCTCTTCGGGGGTCCACTTGGCGACTTCTTCCTTGATCTGGTCCATCCCCCACACGCGGGTGCGGATGAATTCCTTGTCTTCCCAGCCGTTCTCGAAGATGTGCCACAGGATGCCCCAGACCAGGGCCACGTCCGAGCCCGGACGGAACCGGACATATTCATCGGCATGCGCGGCCGTGCGCGTGAAGCGCGGGTCGCAGACGATGAGGGGCGCGTTGTTCTGTTCCTTGGCCTTCAGCACGTGCAGCAGCGAGACGGGGTGCGCCTCGGCAGGGTTGCCGCCGATGATGAAGATCGCCTGAGAATTGTGGATGTCGTTGTAGGAGTTGGTCATGGCGCCGTAGCCCCATGTGTTCGCAACACCCGCAACGGTGGTCGAGTGACAGATCCGGGCCTGGTGATCCACGTTGTTCGTGCCCCAATAGGCCGCGAACTTGCGGAACAGGTAGGCCTGTTCGTTGTTGTGCTTGGCGGAGCCCAGCCAATAGACGCTGTCGGGGCCGCTTTCTTCGCGGATCTGCATCATGCCGTCGCCGATCTCGTTGATCGCCTGTTCCCAGCTGATGCGCTTCCACTCGCCGTTCTCTTTTTTCATCGGATATTTGAGACGACGCTCGCCATGCGCGTGTTCACGCACCGACGCACCCTTGGCGCAATGGGCACCGAGGTTGAACGGGCTGTCCCAGCCGGGTTCCTGACCCGTCCAGACGCCGTTCTGCACTTCGGCGATGACCGTGCAGCCGACCGAGCAATGGGTGCAGACCGATTTCAGGGTCTGGACCGCGCCTTGCGCCGCGGTGGCGGCGCTGGCTTTCGTGACGGTGCCACCCATGGCACCGATCGCGGCAAGGCCACCGATGGCCAGACCGCTGCCGCGCAGAAACGCGCGGCGGTCGACGGATTTCCCGGCGACCTCAGACAGGATACTTGTCCGCTGGGGGCGTCTCGCAACCCCGTTGGTCTTTTTCCTAAGCATGTTTTCATCTCCTCCCGGGCGCACCCCAAGGGGCTTGCTGGGTACTAAGGTTGATCACCGGACAGTCGGGCGTCACGCAACCTGTCGCCGGCATGGATGGGTGACCTTGTCCGGTTCAGAACCGGGCAGAGTCGAGATAGGCGCGCGTATGCGCGGTGTCCTGAATCCGGCTGGATGCAAGATCGGGCTCGGCCGCTTCGGCCTGCCCACCGGTCACTGCCGTCACGACCGCAACAGCGGGCGCGCCGGAGGCGGCCAGTTTGAGAAAATCGCGACGGCTGGCGCCATCCTCGGTTTTCTTCGACATGAGAGTCCTCCTCTCGTTGGTGGTGGCGGTTGCCCGCCGGGTCATGCGGATCCCTCCGCGCTCATTCGGAAGCCTTGGGTCTCGATCTCCATGAAGACCCGGCCGACAGCGCCGACCGAGGCATAGAGAACCGAGTTCTTTGCAGCCTCCAAATCCGTGAAAAAGTGCCCGGCCCAAGGGCCGATATGCTTGTTGTAGAAGGTCTTTTGATCGGCCAGCGACGCGGGCTTGCCGAACCGTCCGGTAATCAGGCCCGCCATCATCTCCATCAGGGAGGCGATGTTGTCCTCGGGCTCATAGACATTGGGCGCGCGGGTCATGCCGCGCGCGGCCATGTCGCGGCGCAGGGCGGCCAGCGGTTTTTCGTTCAGGAACCCGGTCAGGTAATAGCTGGCATAGGGCAGAAGCTCGCCCCGGCCCAGACCGATGAACAGCGCGTTGAACTCGCGTTCAACGGCGGGTTCCTGCGTGTGGCGCGCGATGCGCGACAGCGCGGCGATGGCGGTGCCGAGGTCGGTGTCGTCACCCGACAGGCGCGCGGTCTGGTCGAGCAGGCCCTGATTGGGCGGACCGGCCAGCAGCACACCGAGATAGTCGTACAGATCGGCGCGCAGCCGGTCTTCTTCGAGGATGGCGTGGCTCACTGCTGCTTGCTCCGTCACTGTGATGCTCCCGTCATGTCAAAGCCCTGACCGGGCGGCGCCCGGTCATCGAAGGAAAACCGCAACCGGCGGCGCGGCGGGGCGGAAGGCTCGGGGTCGTTGTCTTGCCAGACATAGGCCTCGCCGTGTTGATCGGGGTCGTCGTCTTGATCGGTGTCGGCCTGCGCGGTGTCGGTACATGTTTGCACGACGCTGTCGGCGGGCTCTTCGGCGGCATCGGTCGCATCGGCCATGTTGGCGGCGTCAGACTCGGCGGCGGATTTTTCTTCCGCTTGGCGGGCCAGTTCCTCGACATGGGCCATCATGCCCTTGCCCACCTGATAGGCGGTCTGCAGGTTTTCGAGCACGGTGGCGCTGTCGGTGAAATCCTCGCCATAGTCGATCAGGCCATCCAGATTGGCCAGCGCCGGGTTGGACAGCCAAAGCCGCCGCAAGGCGCGGCGGCGGATCCGGTCGGGCACGGCCTTTTGCATGAAGGCGCGGAAATCGGCGCCCGGCTCGAGCGTGTCGGGATCGGGCAGGCCCAGTTCCTCGAGGATCTCGGCATCGGGCTTTTCTGCAAGCTCCTCTTCGCGGGCAGCCTCTTCGGCGGCCAGGGCGGCGCGGGCCTCGGCCTCCTGCTCGGCCTGAACCTTGGCCTTGCGGCGCGACCAGAAATCACCCCGGCTCATTGCATCCGTCCCTTGCGCTGCAGCGCCGGCGAGCGGAAGACATCGCGCATCTGGTGAATGCGCGGATCGCCCACACCATCCTCGACGACGTCGATATCGACGCGGTCGCGGCGGCGCTTCTTGAATTCCTCTTCGACATGGTGGGTATCGACGAACTCGCTGACCCAGGCCAGCAAGCCTTCGGGCATGGCGACCTTTTCGACGATCTCTTCGCCGCTGTCGCAATAATCCTGCGCCTCATAGGGCGAGGCGGTGACCAGAAGCACCTCGAAGGGCGCCCCTTGGGTCGACGCGGTGGCGCGCAGCACGACGTAGATGCAAGGCACTTGTGCCGCGAGGCCGTGCACATAGGCATCGGTGTCGGCGCCGTGCAACTCGAGCGTCGGTGTCGCGGCATGGTATTCGGTCACATCCCCTTCCGAGCGCAAGACACGCCAATCGGCCGGGCCGGCACCGGGCAGCACGGCCACGGCTTTCCAGGCCCAAGCCGCCCAACGGGTCGCGCCCGGCGTTTTCCGGATGACGACGCCAAGCGGCATGCTGGCGTATCTCGACGGATTGTGAACCACACCGATCCTCCCCAGTTTCGGTAGCCCATAGACTGGTACAGTTTCCGGACCACTCAAAGCGAAATCTGCATTCCATTGTCCACAATGGAGGGCTATGGACAGAATGGGCAGCGGTGAAAGAGGCAAACTGCCGCATTGGACAAAAAGTCCCCACGCGGCCCTTACGCATGTCGGCGAAGCGCGCCCGGCTGGACCATCTTGGGGAATCACTTGGCTGATTCGCGGCGCGATGCGCGGTCGGTCCGCTTTGGTAAATGATGTTTACCACGGCTGCGAATCATGTGTAATCTGTGGCTCGCCGAACGCTCTGAAGGCGTCTGGCATGGGGAGGCAGTCAAAGCGAGCGACATGGCTAAGCGATTGATTTTATGTAATTGTTCCGGCACCCAAGAGATCGACCGAGAGGGATTGGAACAGGCGACCGGGCTGACATGCTCGCAGGTGCATTCGGGGCTGTGCACAACGCAGCTGGACCGCGCCGCCGAGGAAATCGCCGCCGGGGACGCGGTGATTTGCTGTCGCCAAGAGCAGCGCATTTTCGAAGAGCTGGCCGCCGATTCGGAGGCGCCGGACCCCGCTTTCACCGACCTGCGCGACCGGGCCGGATGGTCTGACGACCCCCGGTCCAAACTACCCAAAATGGCCGCGCTGATGGCCGATGCGACGCTGAATGTTCCCGCCGAAAAGACGCTGGATGTGGTCTCGGAGGGGCTGTGCCTTGTGATCGGCGCGTCGGATGTGGCGCTGGAGGCGGGCCGCAAACTGGCCCCGATCCTTGGCGTGACGGTGTTGGTGACCGACGATACCGACCCGCCCGAAAGCCGCGACTTTGACGTGATCCGGGGCAATTTGCGCAGCGCACAGGGGGCCCTTGGCCAGTTCCGGGTGCAGATTGACGCGCTGCGGCAGGTCAACCCGGCAGGCCGTGGCCCGCTGACATGGACCGAGCCGCGCGATGGCGCGGTGACCGAGTGCGACGTGATCCTCGATCTGACGGGCGGCACGGCGCTGTTTCCAGCCCCGCAAAAGCGCGAAGGCTATCTGCGCGCCGATCCCGGCAGCATCACGGCGGTGGCAGATGCGGTGCTGAACGCAGCGCAGATGATCGGCACGTTCGAAAAGCCGCTTTACGTGGCGATGGAGCCGCTCTTGTGCGCCCATAGCCGGGCCGGCAAGGTCGGCTGCAGCAATTGCCTTGATATCTGCCCCACGGGTGCGATCATCCCGGCGGGCGAGCATGTGACCATCGACCCGATGATCTGTGCGGGTTGCGGGGCCTGTGCCGCGCGGTGCCCCTCGGGGGCGATCACCTATGACGCGCCCTCGCCCGACACCACGTTCCGGCGCATTCAGACGCTGGCCTCGGCCTATCGCAAGGCGGGGGGCATCGCCCCGCGCCTGCTGGTCTGCGACCGGGAGTTCGGCACGCAGATGATCCAGCTTGCGGCGCGGCATGGGCGCGGATTGCCGGCGGATGTGATCCCGATGGAGATCGACGTGATCTCGGGGTTCGGGCATGCCGAGATGCTGGCGGCGCTGGCCTCGGGCTTTGCGGATGTCACGATCCTGCTGGCCCCCACGACCGAGCGCGATGCGCTGGACAGCGAAGTGCCCTTGGCGCAAGCCATTGCGGGCGAAGGGAAAATAGAGCTGCTGGATGTGAATGATCCGGATGCGATGTGCGAGGCGCTCTATGCGCCGGACGATCTGCCCCAGCCGGTGGAAGACACCGTGCTGCTGATGGGCAGCCGCCGACAGGTGGCCCGGATGGCAGCGAAGGCGCTGAACCCGGCCGATGCGGTTCTGCCCCTGCCCGAGGATGCGCCCTATGGCGCGGTTCTGGTGGATACCGATGCCTGCACGCTGTGCCTGTCTTGCGTGTCGCTGTGCCCGTCGGGCGCGCTGCTGGAGAATCCCGACAAGCCGCAGTTGCGCTTTCAGGAGGATGCCTGTCTGCAATGCGGGCTGTGCGCAAATGTCTGCCCCGAGGATGCGATCACCTATGAGCCGCGCCTGAACCTTGCCGATGCGGCGATGACGCAGGTGGTGCTCAACGAGGAAGAGCCGTTTGCCTGCGTGGAATGCGGTGCGCTTTTCGGGGTGAAATCAACGGTCGAGCGGATCACCGAGAAACTGGCTGGCAAGCACGCCATGTTCGCCAATGAACAGGCCGCGCGCATGATCCAGATGTGCGACAATTGCCGGGTGAAGGCGCAGTTCCATTCCAAGGACAACCCCTTTGCCGGGGGCGACCGCCCGCAGGTGCGCACGACGGACGACTATCTCAGCAAGCGCCGGGATCACTGATGTTCGATCGGCGCGCCCAGATCGGCCGGCTCGATATTCGAGACATAGGCCAGGATCGCCTCGAGCTGATCGAGATCCATCTCGACGGGCACGATGGGCGATGGGCGGTCGATCGGAAAGGGCGGGGTCACGTCCTTGATCTGGGTGAAGGCGGGATGCGGGTTGAGCGCGAAAAAGCCCTGGAAGCGGCTGTCCCAGTCGCGCATGGCGCGCAGCACGAAGAACGAGGGGGCGGAGCCGATATCGTTCATCCGCTTTTCGTCCATCACCACATGGCAGCGCCCGCACATTTCGTCAGACAGCGTCTTGCCCAGGGCCGCGTCACCGTCAAAGGTGACAGCCACCGCCTTGACGCGGACCTCTTGCGGCAGGCTGAAGGGGGCGGTTCCGTCGATCTCGAAGGCGGTGATCGTGCGGCGGCCGATCTCGCCGGTGAGCCAGTCGGCAAACCGCGCGGCATCCGCATTGCCGGTATCCAGCCGCATCAGGCTCCAGGTGGCGTTCGGGCCTTGAAACACGGGCGTTCCCGCTGTTTGGTTGGTCAGCGCCAGATCGGCGCTGTCCTGCGCACCGACCATGTCGATCCGAACCCCGGTTTTCAACGAGAACCGCGGCACCACATAGTCCAGCAGGCCCGAGTCCATCAGCGCCGGAGGCACGGCGAGCCGAACATCCTCGGCCGCCGCGACCGTGACGGGGCCAAGCACGCTTGCCAGGGCAAGCCAGGATGAAACAACGAGCCGACGCATGGACCCAAGGTAGAAAGCCAAGGCCCACCGCGTCAACAATCTTGAGAGAGGGAGACGGAAATGAGCGACGATATCGGTGATTTCAACATGTCCATGCGCAAGTTCCTCAAGCAGGTGGGCGTCACCTCGCAGCAGGCAATCGAGGACGGTCTGCGCAAGGCGGGCGATCTGGACGGCAAGGAATTCAAGGCGCGCGTGGTTCTGACGGTCGACGGGCTGGATATCGAGCACGAAGTGACCGGCATCATCAAGGGGCAAGGCTGACCGTGGCTCTGACTAGAGAAACCGTTCTCGAGGCGCTGAAGGCGGTCAATGACCCCGTGAGCGGCTCGGATATCGTATCGGCAGGCGTGATGCGTGGGCTGAACGTCGAAGGCGACACCGTGCGCTTCGTTCTGGAGATCGACCCGGCAAAGGCCGATATCTACGAGCCGGTGCGCGCCGAGGCCGAAGCCGCGGTCAACGCGCTCGCGGGGGCGGCCAGCGTCTCGGCGGTGCTGACGGGGCATTCCTCCAAGGCGCCGCCGGACCTCAAGCCGCAGCGCAAGGCCGAACCGCAAGGGCCGCAGCACGTGCCCGGCGTCAATCACATCATCGCCATCGCCAGCGGCAAGGGCGGCGTGGGCAAATCCACCGTCTCGGCCAATCTGGCCTGTGCGCTGGCCGCCGAGGGGCGGCGCGTGGGTCTGCTGGATGCGGATGTCTATGGCCCCAGCCAGCCAAGGATGCTGGGCGTGTCGGGCCGTCCTGCCAGCCCGGATGGCAAGACCATCCTGCCGATGCGCAATCACGGCGTCACCATGATGTCGATCGGTCTGATGACCAACGAGGATCAGGCCGTGGTCTGGCGCGGTCCGATGCTGATGGGGGCGCTGCAGCAAATGCTCATGCAGGTCCAGTGGGGCGCGCTTGACGTGCTGCTGGTCGATCTGCCGCCCGGCACCGGCGACGTGCAGATGACGCTGGCGCAAAAGGCCGTGGTGGACGGGGCGATCGTCGTCTCGACCCCGCAGGACGTGGCGCTTCTGGATGCGCGCAAGGGGATCGACATGTTCAATCAGCTGCATGTCCCCGTGCTGGGCATGATCGAGAACATGTCCACCCATATCTGCAGCCAGTGCGGCCATGAAGAACATGTCTTCGGGCATGGCGGCGTCAAAGCGGAATGCGAGAAGATCGGCGTGCCGCTTCTGGCGGAAGTGCCGTTGCATATCGACATCCGCACCGCCTCGGACGGGGGGGCGCCGATCGTGGTGTCGAAACCCGATGCGCCGCAGGCGCAGGCGTTCCGGGAAATCGCCCGCTATCTGGTGGATCAGGGGGTGGCATGAGCGACGTGCCGGCCTTTCCACCGCTGATGTCGGGCCACCCGGTCGATGCCGGGATCGACCCGTTCGAAAAGGCCTGTGCCATGGCGGCGCTTGGCTGTGACGCGGGACTGATCGTGCACAACATCGCGGCCAACCGGTTGGCGGCGGCGCTGGTCATGGCGCCCGAGGTGCCGCTGGAGCAGGCGATGGCCATGCTGCCGCTGTGCGGTGTGGGCTTCCAGAACGCGCTTGGCGCGCTCGGCCCCCCCGAAGTGGCGGTGCATCTGGAATGGGCGGGGGGGCTGCGCGTAAACGGCGCCTCTTGCGGCAGGATGCGGGCGATGGCCAGCACGTCCGATGCCACCGCCCTGCCCGACTGGCTGGTGGTGGGGCTGGAGGTGCCGCTGTTGAGCGTCGGCCATGCCCCCGGCGAGCGCCCGGACGAAACGGCGCTTTATGACGAGGGGTGCGCCGATGTGGATGCGACCGAGCTGCTGGAAGCCTGGGCGCGGCACACGCTGGCCTGGATCACCCGTTGGGAAGAGGACGGGCCGCGCGCGCTGCATACCGATTGGCGCGGTCTGGCCCATGGGATCGGCGAGGATATCACCTGCAGCGGGCGGACCGGCACCTTTCTGGGGGTGGACGAGAATTTCGGGATGCTCTTGCGTGACGACACGAAAACGCATCTCATCCCGCTGAGCAGCGTTCTGGAGAAAAGCTCATGAAACTGGCCCGTGCGATCCATTTCGACGAAAGCGACATGCGTGTCTATGCAAGCCCGGCACGCACCGGGGAATGGTGCGTCGCGGGCGGGTTCGAGTTTTCGAACTGGTCCGAGGCCGATCTGACCGGCAAGCCGCGACAGGCGTTTTCAAACGGCTGGCTTGGGGTGGAAACCTTTGGCCGGGTGACCTTTGTCGCCGTCACCCAGATCGAGCCGGCCGAGCGCGACGCGCTGGCCGATGCGCTGGCGCGGCATTTCGTCGATGTCTATGGCGCCCCAAGCCCCGAGGCAGCCCGCCCCGTGGCCGAGGCCGAGATCGACCACATGATCGAGCTGTGCGAGGATCACACCCCCAACACGCTGCTGACCGTGGCGCGGGAACTGACCCCCTCGGGCGTGCGCGAGACGTTTCGCGTGATCGAGGCGCAGGATGCCGGGATCGAGCAATTTGCGATCCACGGATCGCTGGACGAATAGCCCCGACATGGGGCGCGTCACCCGCGCCCCATGATAGCCTGTGTCAGCCCACCAGATAGGCCAGCCGCAACCCGCCCCAGTGGCGGCCATTGACCGTGATCGGGGCCGAGACATCCTTCATCATGCGGTATTCGCCGCCGCCCATGTCACGGCGATAGGCCTGCACGAGGAAGGGCCGCTGGCTTTGCCCCGCACGCAGGCCGACACGGTCGTTGAAGATGCGCCGGTTGCGGGAGTTTTTGGCGTTCCACTCGATGGCTCCCGCTTCCTGCGGACGGCTGAACTTGAGATTATGGGTCGCGATATAGCCGTTGCGATCGGTCGCGGCACAGAACACGACCTGCTCCGAGAAATTCAGCATCGGCTCCTGTATCTCGGGCAGCATACGGTCGGTGAAATGGACGAAACGCGTCATATGCTGCTGCGGGTCCGAGCCGGGAATGACGGTATACGCCTCGTCGAACAGATCATGCACCGATATGGCGCCGCGCGTCACCGCCTCTTCGAACACGCGCGAGATATCGGCTGCCGCCTTGCTGACCGCCTTGATATAGGGCGTGTCCACGGTGTGAACCCCAAGACGCGCGGAAATCGCGGTGATCGTTTCGGAATCGTTGGTGATATCCTGCAGCTTGTCCGACGCCGTCGAAAGGCTCATGGTGGATTGCTCGACCGTGTCGGTCAGGGTCTCGACCTGCTGCTGGGTCTCCATGATCGAGCCTTCGATGCTCCGGGAGGCCGCAACGATGTCTTCCTGTGCCCGACGGACGGTCGCGAAGGTTTCGGGCAGCGCGTGAACGTCGTCCTCGACCGCGCCGGTCACGTCACGGATCTTGTCGGCAAGGCCGCCCGCATCCGTGACCTGACCGATCAGGGAATTCAACTCCTCGGCCAGTTTGTCGACCGTGCCGGTGATCTCGGCGGTGGCCGAACTGGCCTGTGTGGAGAGGTTCTTGACCTCACCCGCCACCACGGCAAAGCCACGGCCATATTCCCCGGCGCGCGCCGCCTCGACCGCCGCATTGAGCGACAGAAGGTTGGTGTGACGCGCGATCCCCGCCACGTGCTGCGACACCTTGGTGACGCTCTTGACCGTTTCGGCCACCCGCGTCAGCCGCTCGCTGATGACCGCGACCTGTTCGGTCAGATTCGCCACCTGCACGACCATCTGCGCCAGATGCGAACTGGTCAGGCCGATGCGTTCCTCGGCGGCCCCGGACTGTTCCAGCGCCGACGCGGCGGCGTCGCGCACCTGCAAGCCATGCGTGGCCATGTCGCGCATCCGGTCCTTGATGACCAGAAAGCCGTCGCGCTGCCGCACCGCCAGCTCTGATACATCCTGCACATCGCCCGAAACTGCGGCGATGGACACCGCCAGATCACCGATACGACGCGCGATATCGGATACCGATGAAAGATCCGTCGCATCGCCGCCGGTCTCACCCTCGGCCTGCACGTCCAAGTCAAAATCCCGATCGAACATTCGTCGTCTTCCTCCAAGTTGCACTTGTCAGAGAGATAACGGCGCAAAGCCCGGCCCTATTAGGCGGGCCATGGCTGTTCCGGGGATTATACCGCCTCGGCCCGCAGAACCGCGCCGGGATTCATGATGCCCAACGGATCAAGGGCCGTCTTGATCGCGCGCATCGCCGACAGCTTGGCAGGATCGCCATAGCGCTCGAGATCCGCCACCTTGAGCCGGCCGATCCCGTGTTCGGCGCTGACCGAACCGCCCATCTCGTCCACCAGATCATGCACCGCCTGCTTGATCGCCGCGCGTTCATTCATATGGTCGTGACGGCTGCGGCCCGGCATCGGGAACACGTTGTAATGCAGGTTCCCATCGCCCAGATGGCCGAAACAATTGATCCGGAACGCGCCGATCCGCGCGATGACATCCGGCGCGCGCGCGATGAAATCGGGGATCGCGCCAAGCGGCAACGAGATGTCGTGCGAACTGACCGAGCCGATGCGGCGGTTCGCCTCGGGGATCTGTTCGCGCACCTCCCAGAAGTCGTGGCGCTGCGCCTCGGAACTGGCGATCATCCCGTCGCTGACCAGACCGGCCTCGAACGCTTGCGCAAAGAGTGTCTCAAGCGCCGTTGCCGGATCCAGCCCGCGCGCCAGACCCACATCGATCAGCACGAACCATTCGGGCGGATCGGCAAAGGGTTGGCGGATATCGGGCAGCGTTTCGGCCAGAAATTCCAGCCCGGCAAGGTGCATCAGCTCGAAGGCGCTGACCCCCTCGCCCATGTGATCGCGCGCCATCGACAAAAGCGCGAGTGCCGCGGCGGGGCTGTCGACCACCATCAGCGCCGTCCCCTCGCCCGCAGGGCGCGGCGCCAGCCGCAGCGTGGCTGCCGTGATGACGCCCAACGTCCCTTCCGAGCCGATCAGCAGATCCCGCAGGTCATAGCCGGTGTTGTCCTTGCGCAACCGCTTGAGACCGTGCCAGATCTGCCCATCGGGCAACACCGCCTCCAGCCCCACGCAAAGCTCGCGCGCATTGCCGTAGCGCAGCACATTGACCCCACCCGCATTGGTGGCGAGCAACCCGCCGATCCGCGCGCTGCCCTTCGAGGCGATACTGAGCGGGTAAAGCCGGTCCGCGCCAAGCGCCGCGTCATGCACATCCGACAGGATCGCGCCCGCCTCGACGATCATCAGGTTCTCTTCGGGATAAAGCCCCCGGATCGCGCGCATCCGCTCAAGGCTCAGAAGGATCGGGGCGGTGCCCTCGGCACTGATCTGCCCGCCGACCAGCCCGGTCCCCCCGCCATAAGGCAGCAGCGGGACGCGGTCGCGGGCGGCGGCGGCAATCACGGCCGAGACCTGCTCGACCGTTTCGGGGGCCACGATCACCCCCGCCTGCCCGGCCCAACGGCCACGCGGCTCTTCAAGGTAATGGGGCGCCGCCTCGCGAAAGGCGGACGCAGGAAGCGCGCCCTTCAGGCGCGCTATGATGTCGGGGGTGACGGGGTTCAAAGCCATGCCGATTAGCTATCATGCCGGTCGGAATGGTCCAGCCCCCATCGCACCCGTGCTACTCGTCCTCGCGCAGATACGACGGGCGCAGCACCATGATCGTGGGCCGGTCCGGCAGATCGCGCAGCGACACGGTGATCTCGCTGCCGCCGGTTTCCACGATGTCGAACTCACCCTCCATCCCGGCGAGGAACCGCCCCAGTGAGCCATCGGCGAACCAATGCATCGGGATCACGATCCGCGCCTTCATGCGATTGAGCACGCTGATCATGTTCTCGAGCGGCAGGGTAAAGCCGCCATCCACCGGCGCCATCACCACATCCATCCGGCCAAGGGCGGCATATTGCTCGTCGCTCGGTTCCTGATGCAAATGCCCCAGATGACCGATGCACAGGCCCGCCACCTCGAAGACGAAGATCGAATTGCCCTTCTGCTCGACCCCGCCATCCCAGCTTCGGATATCGGTCGAGACATTGCGCACCACCATACCGCCCAGATCGAGATAATGCTCGATCCCGGCGCCGAACTCTTCGCCCCAGCCCGGCAGCACATGCGGGATCGCCGGATCGGGGTTCGGGGTCCAATGGGTCGAATGGGCGTGGTTCATCGTCACCACGTCGGGAATGAAATCCACATTGCCGACAAAGCCGGTGAAATCGGTGACCGCCGACAGCCCGTCCTCGGTCTGGATCAGGAAAGAGGCATGGGCGATATAGCGAAGCCGGGCCGAGAATTCGGGCACCGGCGCGCGGAAACTGGCCTTGTGCAGATATTCGATGCCCGGCGTGTTTTGCGCGATGGCGATGCAATGGCTGGGCTGGCGCGCCTGCGCATGGGTCATGGTGGTCGCGCCCGCAAGGGACAGGACAAGAGCAAACAAAAGTCGGATCATGGAAGCACCCTCCGTTTACGCAACGAAAGGTAGCACGGAATCGCCCCGCGTCAGCCCCGGCTTTGCATGAGCGCCACGCGCCTGCCGTATCAGCCGATTTCCGTGCGGCCCCGCCGGTCACGGCGCAGCGACGCATAAAGCACATGGGTCCGCCAGCGCCCGTTGATCTGCAGATAGCTTTGCGCGACGCCTTCGTATTTGAAGCCGCATTTTTCCAGCAACCCGCGCGACGCCTGATTTTCGGGCAGGCACGCGGCTTCGATCCGGCTTAGGTCCAGCCGGTCGAAGGCGTGATGCACCACCCCGAGGATCGCCTCGCGCATATACCCTTGCCGCGCATGGGCCTCGCCGGTCCAGTATCCCAGCGTGCCCGCCTGTGCCGGCCCGCGCCGGATATTGTCCAGCGTGATCGCGCCCACCATCGTGCTGTCTTCGCGCCGAATCAGAAACAGCGGCAGCGCCGTGCCTTGCGAGATGGACCGCTGCGCCCAGTAGACGCGGTTGGAAAACGCCTTGCGCGCAAGGTGATCCTCGGCCCATGTCGGCTCCCACGGGATCAGGAAGTCGGCACTTTGTTCGCGCAGCTCGGACCAGTCCCGGTAATCGGTCAGCACCGGCTGGCGCAGGGTCAGACGCTCGGTCTCGATCCTGACTTTCCGGCGTGGCAGGAACATCAGGCGGCGCGCCTGTCCTGAAGCGCCTCAAGGCTTGGGGCCGCCTCAACCGGACCGTAAAGCGCCATGGCCACCGGCGCGTCCGAGATCGTGGTTTGCGCAAGGCGGCGCACATCCTGCAGCGTGACCGCGTCGATGCGCTCGACCACCTCGGGCAGATCGGGCACCCGGCCCCAGATCTGCAACATGCGCGCCAGACGCTCGGCCCGGTTCGAGGGGCTTTCCAGCCCCATCAGAAGCCCGGCTTTCATCTGCGCGCGCGCACGCTCGATCTCTTCCGAGGTGAAATCCTCTGCGGCGCGCTTCATCTCGTCCACGGTGATGTCCGCCAGATTGGCCATTTCGGCAGCCGAGGTGCCCGCATAGATCGTCAGCATCCCGGTATCCGAATAGGCGCCGGCCTGCGCGAAGATCGTATAGCACAGCCCGCGCTGTTCGCGGATTTCCTGAAACAGCCGCGACGACATCGACCCGCCAAGCGCCGAGGCATAGATCTGCGCGGTGAAGATATCGGGATGGGCATAATCCGGCGCCTCGAAGGCCAGCGCGAAATGCGCCTGCTCCAGCGTCTTGACCCGCCGGCTTTCACCGCCTGCAAAGCGCGCGGCATCCGGCGTATAGGGCGCCTTGGGCGTCATGTCGCCAAAGAGCTTTTCGGCATCGCGCACGATCGCGTCATGATCCACCGCACCGGCGGCGGCCAGCACCATCTGCCCCGGCCCGTAATGCTCATCCACAAAGCGCGTCAGATCGGCGCGCGAAAACGCGCCCACACGCTCTTCGGGGCCAAGGATCGTGCGGCCAAGCGGATGATCGGGATAGGCTTTTTCCTGCAGCCAGTCGAAGATGATGTCGTCGGGCGTGTCCAGCGCCTGACCGATCTCCTGCAGGATCACGCCACGCTCGACCTCGATCTCGCGGCCCTCGAACAGCGGGTTGCGCAAGATATCGGCCACCACGTCCAGCGCCAGCGGCACATCGTCCTTCAACACGCGCGCGTAATAGGCCGTGACCTCGCGGCTGGTATAGGCGTTGATATAGCCGCCCACATCCTCGATCGCCTCGGCGATGGCCAGCGCGCTGCGCGTCCTGGTGCCCTTGAAGGCCATATGCTCAAGGAAATGGGCGATGCCGTTCTGTTCGGCGCGTTCATGGCGCGCGCCGGCATTCACCCAGATGCCGATGGCCGCCGATTGCAGGCCCGGCATCGCCTCGGTGACGATGCGAAATCCATTGTCCAGAGTGGTCAGATTGACGGTCAATGCGCGGTCCGTTCCTTGATGAGTGTTTCGATCGCGGCAAGGTCGTTGGCGACCCGGGTCACACGTTCGGATCGCTCATACAGGTCCGACATGCGCTCGGGCAAGGGGGGATGCACGCCCGACGCCTCTTCGACGGCGGCGGGGAACTTGGCGGGATGGGCCGTGGCCAGCGTGACCATCGGCACATCCGGCCGGCGCATCTCTTCGGCCACCTTGACGCCCACGGCGCTGTGCGGGCACAAAAGCTCGCCCGTGCCGGCCCATGTCTGCAGGATCGTGGCGCGGGTTTCCTCCTCGTCGCAGCGCCCCGAGGCGAACGTTTCGCGCAGCGCCTGCAAGGCGCCTTGACTGACGTGGAACCCCCCGGCTTTCAGCTCGTCCATCAGCTGCGCCACCGCCGCGCCATCCTCGCCATAGGCATAGAAGAGCGCGCGTTCGAAATTGGAACTCACCTGAATGTCCATCGACGGGCTGATCGACGGGATCACCCCATCGGGCACATACGCCCCCCCGCTCAGGCAGCGATGCAGGATGTCGTTCTGATTGGTGGCCACCACCAGCCGGTCGATCGGCAGGCCCATGCGCCGCGCGACATAGCCCGCGAACACATCGCCGAAATTGCCCGTGGGCACGGTGAAACTGACGGCGCGATGCGGCGCACCAAGGCTCACGGCGGACGTGAAGTAATAGACCACCTGCGCCAGCACCCGCGCCCAGTTGATCGAGTTGACGCCGGCAAGCCCCACCGCATCGCGGAACTCGAAATCGTTGAACATATCCTTCACGCGCGCCTGCGCATCGTCGAAATGCCCGTCGATGGCCAGCGCGTGCACATTCGATTCGGTGGGCGTGGTCATCTGGCGGCGCTGCACCTCGGACACGCGCCCATGCGGATAGAGTATGAACACATCCACCGCATCCAGACCCCGGAACGCCTCGATCGCGGCGGATCCCGTGTCACCGCTGGTGGCGCCCACGATGCACACCCGCCGCCCGCTGCGCTTGAGCGAGGCCTCGAACATCTGGCCGATGAGCTGCATGGCGAAATCCTTGAACGCCAGTGTCGGGCCGTGGAACAGCTCCAGCAGGAAATGCGCGCTGTCCAACTGCTTGAGCGGCGCGCGCGCCACATGACCAAAGCCCGCATAGGCGCGCGCGATGATCTCGCGGAATTCGTGATCGGTGAAGGCGTCGCCGATGAACGGACGCATCACGCGAAACGCCACCTCTTCATAGCTCTGACCATCCAGAGCGGCGATCTCGGCAAAGCTCATGTGGGGGATGCTCTGCGGCAGGTACAGCCCACCATCACGCGCCAGCCCGGTCAGCATCGCCTCTTCGAAGCTCAGAACAGGGGCGGCGCCCCGGGTCGAGATGTATTTCATGCCGTGTCGCCTTTCGCTGTCTTGCGCGTGCGCCAAAGAAAGTAAGCGGTCATCGCGGCCCAGATCGCGGCCAGCGAGAACCATGTCATCGCGTATTCGAAGTGATCGTTCGGAATGGTTGCCGTGTCCACCGGGAGCGGCGTCACCGGAGCGTCGGAAAACGACGTCTCGCGCGCCACCACCAAAAGCGGTTCGGTGCCCAACTCGCGCGCCATCTGATCCAGATCGCGGGCGAACCATGTGTTGTCCGCCACATCGTTTTCGGGCGTCGAATCGTTGCGGTCATCGGGCCAATGCAGGTTGCCGGTGATCGTCACCTCGCCCTCGGGCGGGGCGGGAATATCCTCGCTCACCCGGACGAAGCCGCGATCGACCAACAGCCGCCGCTCGCCCGTGTCGAGCGCCGAAATCACCCTGTAGCCCGCGCCGATCTGCTTCTGGCTGACCAGCACACGCAAGGCGCGGTCGCCGATCTCGCCACTGGTGCGCACCGGCAGATACTTGTCTGCCTCGGGATCGGGGGACGCCGGCAGGTCCACGGGATCGGCGGCAATCTTGGTTTCGATCTCGGCAAGAATCCCTTCCTTCCAGGCCAGGCGCTCCATCTGCCAGGTGCCCAGACTGACCAGAATGGCGATGCCGGTTCCGCCGAAGATCAGGATGAAGAGAAGTCGTGCCAAGCCTTGGCTCCGTTCAAAAGGAAAAGCGCGCGATAGCCCGCGCGCTTTGCTTTCTTGCGCCTTGGGGACGGAAATGCAACCGCCCCCGCGCAAGCCTTGTACGTTTCGTAGGTCAGGCGCCCCAGACGTAGATCGCGGCGAACAGGAACAGCCACACCACGTCCACGAAATGCCAGTACCACGCAGCCGCCTCGAACCCGATATGGTTTTCGGGGGTGAAATGGCCGCGCATCGCCCGCATCAGGCAGACGAACAGGAAGATCGTGCCGATCACCACATGCGCGCCGTGGAACCCGGTCGCCATGAAGAAGTTGGCGCCATAGATGTTCCCCGCGAAGCCGAAGCTCGCATGGGTATATTCGTAGATCTGGAACAGGGTGAAGATGAAGCCAAGCGCGATGGCGATGGCCAGACCCTGCTTGATGTCCTTGCGGTTGTTCTCATGGACCAGCGCGTGATGCGCCCATGTCGCCGCCGCACCCGAGCACAGCAGGATCAGCGTGTTGATCAGCGGCAGGTGCCAGGGATCGAAGGTCTCGATGCCCGCAGGGGGCCACTGACCGTCGACCGCCGGGCTTTCGGGGCCCATCGGATACATGGCGTGTTTGAAGAAGCTCCAGAACCATGCGGCGAAGAACATGACTTCGGACATGATGAACATGATGAAGCCATAGCGCAGGCCGATCCGCACGACCGGGGTGTGATCGCCAGCCTGGTTCTCGGTCACCGTGTCCGACCACCAGCCGAACATGACGTAAAGCACGCCGACAAAGCCGATCAGGAAGACCCAAGGCTGGTTGTTGGACACCTGCGGCGACATCCACAGCACGGCGCCGAACAGCATGACAAACCCCGCCAACGAGCCGAGGAACGGCCAGATTGAGGGGTTCAGAATGTGGTAATCGTGGTTCTTTTCGTGTGCCATCTTGGTCGCAATCCCTCGTGAAGGCTTAGTTCTGTTTGTTGGTGGTTTCGCTGTCCATTTCAACCGCCGCATGCTCTTCGGGCATGTCGATCTGGTAGAACGTATAGGACAGGGTAATGGTATGGGTCAGCTTGGCGTCGCGGTCATTGACCAGCTCGGGGTCGACGAAGAAAGTGACCGGCATCTCGACGCGTTCGCCGGGCTGCAATACCTGCTCCTGAAAGCAGAAGCAGTCGATCTTGGTAAAGAACAGCCCCGCCTCGAACGGCGTCACGTTATAGCTCGACTGGCCCGCGATCGGCTTGTCCGTCGGGTTGTATGCCTCGTAAAAGGCCAGACCCGTCTCGCCGATCCGCACCTCCATCTCGCGCTGCATGGGGCGGAATTCCCACGGGAAATCGCGCTCCTTGCTGGCGTCGAAGCGGACCTTGATGGTCCGGTCAAGGATTTCGTCCGATCCGGTGGCCGATACATTGGTCGAGCCGCCATAGCCGGTCACGCGGCAGAACCAGTCGTAAAGCGGCACTGACGCCCAGCCCAGACCGCCCATGAAGACGACCACACCGACCAATTGCAAAACAGTCCGTGATTTACCGCTCAACGCCATCAGTTCTGTCCTCCACTCGCCTGCGTTTCCACCGAGAAATCGTCATTGCTCACCTTGACCACAGTCAGCCCGAACACCAACGCCACCAGCCCCGCCAGAATGACCCCAAGGCCAAGGTTCCGGCCGAAGCGGCGCTTGTGCAGTTCGTGTTCCTGCCGAAAGCTCATCACCAGCCCCCGAAGCCGAAGGGCGCCAGCCCTGCCTCGAGCGCGATCGCCCCGAAATGCGCGAAGAGGTAATAGAGCGACAGGCGGAACACCTTCTTTTCGACGGCGTAATTGTCAGCCTCGGCCATCACCTCGTCGCGGCGCCAGATTCGCACCGCACCGATCAGGAACATCACGTTCAGCACCACCGCGACCGCCAGATAGATCGGCCCGCCCACGGCAGTGAACCCTGTGCCGATGGCCAGCGCCGCCAGCAGGATCGTGTAGACAAGGATATGCACGCGGGTGGCCCGGCGACCATGCGTCACGGTCAGCATCGGCACCCCCGCCTCGTCGTAATCCGAGCGCATGAACAGCGCCAGCGCCCAGAAATGCGGCGGCGTCCACATGAAGATCAGCGCGAACATCAGCACCGATTCGATGCTGACCGTTCCGGTCGCGGCGGCCCAGCCGATCATCGGAGGGAACGCACCCGCGGCGCCACCGATCACGATGTTCTGCGGCGTCCACCGCTTGAGCCACATGGAGTAGATCACGACGTAGAAGAAGATGGTGAAGGCCAGCAGCCCCGCCGCCACCCAATTGGTGGCCAGCGCAAGAAAGATCACCGAAAACGCCGACAGCGTCATGCCGATGGCAAAGGCCTCGTCCCCGGTGACCTTGCCCGACGGGATCGGCCGGCGCGCGGTGCGCTTCATCACCGCGTCGATATCGGCATCCCACCACATGTTGAGCGCGCCCGACGCACCGCCGCCCACGGCGATGAACAGGATCGCCGCAAAGCCCACCACCGGATGCACCGACACCGGCGCCGCCAGCAGGCCCACCAGGGCGGTGAACACCACAAGCGTCATCACCCGCGGCTTGAGCAGGGCGAAGTAGTCGCCGAAACCCGCTTCGCCGGTCTGGGTCGATGCTGTATTGAGGCTCGCGTCGGTCATTCAAGTCTCCGTCTGCGGTGCGCTGGCGGGCACCCGTCGCAGGTGCGGGCGGGCACGGCCACGCGCCCGCCACCAAGGATCACTGGGCCGAAGCCACCTTCAGGTCGCGCGGCGTGCCGGCGTATTCCTCGATCGCGCCGTTCAGCCACATCTCATAGGCTTCCTCGCTCACGACCTTGACGGTGATCGGCATATAGGCGTGGTCTTTGCCGCACAATTCGCTGCACTGACCGAAATAGATGCCTTCCTTCTCGGCGTTGAACCACAGTTCCGCCAGACGGCCCGGCACGGCATCCTGCTTCACGCCGAAGGCGGGGATCGTCCAGCTGTGGATCACGTCAGCGGCGGTCACCTGCATCACGACGGTCTTGCCCACGGGCACGACCACGGCGGTGTTGGTGGCCAGCAGGTATTCATCCTGGCTGTAGCCGTATTCCTCGAGCTCTTCGCGCGCCAGCATGAAGCTGTCGAAGGCGAACTCGTGATCGGTATATTCATAGCCCCAGTACCACTGGTAGCCGGTCACCTTGATATTGATATCCGCCTCGGGAATTTCCTGCTGCTTGAACAGCACCGGCAGCGAGAACGCCCCGATGAAGACAAGGATCACGATCGGCACCACCGTCCAGGCGATTTCAATCGGCGAGTTGTGCGTGAAGGTGGCCGGGTTCGGGTTGGCCTTACGGTTGTAGCGCACCATGACAATCACCAGCAGCGCACAGACAAAGATCGTGATGATCGTGATGATCACCAGGATCATGCCGTCCAGCCACTGCAGATCGCGCGCCAGCTCCGTGGCGGCTGGCTGAAAGCCGATGCCACCCGGTTTGGGAGCACCGATAATTTCAAGCCCTTCCTGCGCGCGCGCGGGCATGGCGGAGACGGCGGCCAAAGCTGCCAGAAGGCTGATGAATCGTCGCATATTGCACCTTAGATCGGTTGAAGCGGTAGTTGTTTTGTTCCCGTCGAAATACCGCATACCGCGGAATCCCGTTGTTTCGTCGACGCTAGAAACCATATTCTGCCACAGACGACAAGAAAGACCGTTGCGGCAAACAGACGCTTTTTTGATTCAGATCAAATAAAACCGCCGCATGACCGCTGCCTCATACAGGATGATCCGCATGACCGACACTGCCTTTCGCCCCTTCGACACGCTTCTGGACCGCGATACCGCCCTGCGCCGCCTGCAAGAGGCGACCGCCGGCGCCGATGACGGCGAGCTGTTCCTCGAGCGGCGCCACTCCGAGGCGCTGGTGTTCGATGATGGCCGCGTCAAGACGGCGTCTTTCGATGCCGCACAGGGCTTTGGCCTGCGCGCCGTGCGCGGCGAGGTCTCGGGATATGCCCATTCCTCGGATATTTCCGAAGCCGCCCTGACCCGCGCGGTGGACACCGCGCGGCTTGCGGTGGGCGATGGTGGCGGGACGATGTCCGCCCCCCCGCCGCGCACCAACCGGCATCTATATACCGATACCGATCCGATCGCCGGAGCCAGCTTTCCCGTGAAGCTCGAGACCCTGCGCGAGATCGACGCCTTCGCCCGCGATCTCGACCCGCGCGTGGTGCAAGTGACGGCCACACTGGCCGCCTCGCATCAGCAGGTGGTCATCCTGCGCCCCTGCGGCACCGAGGTCAGCGATTCGCGCCCGATGACGCGGCTCAACGTGTCGGTGATCGTCGAACAGGATGGCCGCCGCGAATCCGGCACCGCGGGCGGTGGCGGGCGGCTTGGCCTCGATGGGTTGATCGACCCCGCCGACTGGCAGGCCAAGACCCGCGAGGCGCTGCGCGTGGCATTGGTCAACCTGCGTGCCGAGCCTGCCCCGGCGGGCGTGATGGACGTGGTGCTTGGCCCCGGCTGGCCCGGCATCCTGCTGCACGAGGCGATCGGCCACGGGCTCGAGGGCGATTTCAACCGCAAGGGTAGCTCGGCCTTCGCCGGTCTCATGGGACAGCGCATCGCCGCTCCCGGCGTGACGGTGCTGGATGACGGCACCATGCCCGACCGGCGCGGCTCGATCACGGTGGATGACGAAGGCACGCCCAGCGCCCGCAACGTGCTGATCGAGGATGGCATCCTCGTAGGCTTCATGCAGGACCGCCAGAATGCCCGGCTGATGGGGGTCGATCCCACCGGCAACGGGCGCCGCGAAAGCTATGCCCATGCGCCGATGCCCCGGATGACCAACACCTACATGCTGGGCGGCGATGCGGACCCGGCCGATATCTTGGCCGATCTGAAGGACGGGATCTATGCCGTGGGCTTCGGCGGCGGGCAGGTCGACATCACCAATGGCAAATTCGTGTTCTCCTGCACCGAGGCGTATCGCGTGAAAAACGGCAAGGTGGGCGCGCCGGTCAAGGGGGCCACGCTGATCGGTGACGGGGCCACGGCGCTCCAGCATATCCGCGCCCTTGGCAACGACATGGCGCTCGATCCCGGCATGGGAAATTGCGGCAAGGCGGGCCAATGGGTCCCCGTCGGGGTGGGCCAACCCACGGTGATGATCGGCGGACTGACGGTTGGGGGATCGGCGGCGGGCTGACCGCTCGCTCCGCCCGCAGCGCAGGGGCGCAAGCCCGTTCGAACGGGCTTGCGCGCTTGGCGGGCGTCGTTCGCCAGTCATTCGCGGCATATCTTGGCCCACGCAACGCGCGCTCTGGTCACGATTGGGCACCTGCCTGCCCCTGCCGACATCCGCACCGACGCGATACCGACGTCATACCGACACGATACCGACAGGCAGGCCAACGGCGTGTAGAAAATAATTAACGTTTCAGATCAATGTCTTGGCTGATTTTTGGGAAAAATGCGCGACTCACCCCTCCTGAATTTACCCGTCGTTAACCAACCTCGCCGATAACGGTGAGGCAAGTTGGCGAGGCCGCGATGTCCGAGGATACCCATCCTTCTTCCACTCACCCCCCACTCCCACCCACCACGGAAGATGATCGGGTATCGTGGCTTCGCCTCTTGCGCTCCAGACGGGTCGGTCCCTCCACCTTCTACCGGCTTCTGACCGAACACGGCTCGGCGCAGGCGGCGCTGGTCGCCCTGCCCGACGTCGCCGCCGCCGCCGGAGTTGCGGATTACAGCCCCTGCCCTGAAGGCGTCGTGCTGGCCGAACTCAAGGCCGCCCGTGCCGCAAACGCCCGGATGATCTGCCTCGGCGATCCCGACTATCCCCTTTTGCTGCAACAGATTTCCGACGCGCCCCCGGTCCTTTGGGCGGTGGGCCATCCGGCTGTCCTGACCCGTCCCGAGCCGATGCTGGCCCTTGTGGGGGCGCGCAATGCCTCGTCTTTGGGACTGCGTATGGCGCGCGCGCTTGCCGCCGATCTCGGGGCGCGCGGACATGTCATCGCCTCGGGCCTCGCCCGCGGGATCGACACCGCCGCGCATCTGGCCAGCCTCGAGACGGGGACGGTCGCGATCATGGCGGGCGGCGTCGATGTCCCTTATCCCGCCGAAAATGCCCGACTGGCCGACGACATCACCAGATCAGGGCTACGCCTGTCCGAACAACCCATGGGCCTGATCCCTCAAGCGCGGCATTTTCCAAGGCGAAACAGGATCATAAGCGGAATAGCCCAAGCCATCATCGTGGTCGAGGCAGCAGCCAAATCCGGCTCTCTCATCACCGCGCGCAGCGCTCTGGATCAGGGGCGGGAGGTGCTTGCCGTGCCGGGCCATCCCTTCGATGCCCGCGCCGCCGGGTGCAACATGCTGATCCGCGACGGCGCCACCCTCGTGCGCAAGGCCGACGACGTGATCGACGCGCTTCCCGCGGTCCAGCCCCCCGACAAACCCCTGCAACATCAGGGGGAAACCCGGCCGGCACCGCCCCCGCCGGACCGCCGCAGCCTGCAGGACATCGCGGCCCTGCACAGCCGGATCCTGTCGCGGCTCGGCCCCTCGCCGCTGGCCGAAGATCAGCTGATCCGCGACCTCGGCGCGCCTGCGGGTCAAGTCACGCCCGCGCTCACCGATCTCGAGCTTGATGGCCGCATCCGGCGCCAGCCCGGCGGCCTTTTGTCACTGGTCTGACAGCCCCACATCCCGCATCAGCCAAGGCACCGGGCCTCTCGATCCGTCCGATCCCGGCACTGTCAGCCTGCTCCGACAGGGCGCATTGACAAATGCTCTTGCCAGCCCACATGGTCCGCCGCCATAAGTTCCGACTCAAGTCGCAAGGAGTATTCATGCCAGTCGTTGTCGTCGAATCCCCGGCCAAGGCCAAGACAATCAACAAGTATCTGGGATCCGACTACACGGTTCTGGCGTCTTACGGTCACGTGCGCGACCTTCCTCCCAAGGACGGTTCGGTCGATCCCGAACATGATTTCGACATGAAATGGGAGATCGGCGTCGACTCCCGCAAGCATGTCAAAGCCATCGCCGACGCGCTCAAGGATGACGACACGCTGATCCTCGCGACCGACCCCGACCGCGAAGGCGAGGCGATCAGCTGGCACCTCGAAGAAGCCCTGCGCAAGCGCAAGGCCATCGGCAAGACCACCGCCGTCAGCCGGGTGGTGTTCAACGCGATCACCAAGACCGCCGTGACCGAGGCCATGAAGAACCCGCGCGAGATCGACGGCGATCTGGTCGAGGCCTATCTCGCCCGCCGCGCTCTGGATTACCTCGTGGGCTTCAACCTCAGCCCGGTGCTGTGGCGCAAGCTGCCCGGCGCCAGATCGGCGGGGCGCGTGCAGTCGGTCTGCCTGCGCCTGATCGTCGAGCGCGAAATGGAGATCGAGGCCTTCAAGGCCCGCGAATACTGGTCGGTCAAGGCGCTGCTGTCCACGCCGCGCGGTCAGGATTTCGAGGCGCGGCTTACTTCGCTGGCGGGCAAGAAGCTCGACCGCTACGATATCGAGAACGCGACCCAGGCCGAAATGGCCGTGCAAGCGATCACCTCGCGCGATCTGACCGTCACCTCGGTCGAGGCCAAGCCCGCCTCGCGCAATCCCTCGCCACCCTTCATGACATCGACCCTCCAGCAGGAAGCCAGCCGCAAGTTCGGCATGGGCGCGCGCCAGACCATGAGCGCCGCACAGCGCCTTTATGAGGCCGGCTACATCACCTATATGCGAACCGACGGGATCGACATGGCGCCCGAGGCGGTGCATGCCGCCCGTGACGCCATCAAGGAGCTTTATGGCGCCGAATACGTGCCCTCGAGCCCCCGGATGTACAAGAACAAGGCCAAGAACGCGCAAGAAGCGCACGAATGCATCCGCCCCACCGAGATGACGCGCGATGCGTCGGCCATCAAGACCACCGACGCCGATCAACGCAAGCTCTATGACCTGATCTGGAAACGCACGCTGGCCTGTCAGATGGAAAGCGCCCGTCTGGAACGCACCACCGTCGAGATCGGCAGCCGGGATGGTCAGGTCGGCCTGCGCGCCACAGGACAGGTCGTGCTGTTCGATGGTTTTCTAAAGATCTACGAGGAAGGCCGCGACGATCAGGCCGGCGATGACGACGACAATCGCCTGCCGCAGATCACCGAAGGCGACAAGACTGAAAAGCGCAGCGTGACGCCCGAGCAGCATTTCACCCAGCCCCCGCCGCGCTATACCGAAGCGACGCTGGTCAAGAAGATGGAAGAGCTGGGCATCGGCCGCCCCTCGACTTATGCGAGCATCGTGACCACGATCCAGGAGCGCGAATATGTCCGCAAGGACAAGAACCGCCTCATCCCCGAGGACAAGGGCCGCATTGTCACGATCTTCCTGCTCAATTTCTTCCGCAAATACGTGGGCTACGAGTTTACCGCCAATCTCGAGGACGAGTTGGACAAGGTCAGCGCCGGGGATCTGGACTACAAACAGGTGCTCAACCGGTTCTGGCGTGATTTCTC
Organism: Roseobacter sp. AzwK-3b; assembly: GCF_000170875.1. Lineage (NCBI taxonomy): Bacteria > Pseudomonadati > Pseudomonadota > Alphaproteobacteria > Rhodobacterales > Roseobacteraceae > Roseobacter > Roseobacter sp. AzwK-3b. The sequence continues at coordinate 130,098 of NZ_ABCR01000009.1, read as the reverse complement.
GGCGGCGATCTCGGAAACTTCGGAATTGCGCATCACCGAGGTGCTGGATGTGCTGGACGAGGCGCTGGCGCCGCAACTCTATCCGCCGCGCGAGGATGGCAGCGATCCGCGCAGCTGCCCGCTCTGTGGCGAAGGCAGCCTGCATCTGAAAACGTCCCGCACCGGCGGCTTTGTCGGCTGTTCGCGTTATCCCGAATGCCGTTTCACGCGCCCCATCGGCGGTGAGGGTGCCGAAGGCGGCGACCGGGTTCTGGGCGAGGATCAGGGCGACGAGATTTCGCTGCGCTCAGGCCGGTTCGGCCCCTATGTGCAACGCGGCGAGGTCACCGAGGAAAACAAGAAACCGCCGCGCGCCAGCCTGCCCAAAGGCTGGAGTCCGGATGACATGGACCTGGAAAAGGCGCTGATGCTGCTGAACCTCCCGCGCGAGATCGGGCCGCACCCCGAAGACGGCGAGATGGTCGAGGCGGGTATCGGCCGCTACGGACCCTTCGTGAAGCATGGCAAGCTCTACGCCAATCTCAAGGATCCCGATGACGTGTTCACCATCGGCATGAACCGCGCCGTCGAGGAGCTGGCCAAGAAAGCCGCCTCGCGCGGACAGGGCCGCACCGCGGCCAAGCCGATCAAGGAAATGGGCGAACATCCCGAAAGCGGCGGGGCCATCAACATCATGGATGGCCGCTATGGCCCCTATGTGAAATGGGAAAAGATCAACGCCACCCTGCCCAAGGGCACCGAGCCGCAGGATGTCACCCTCGACATGGCCCTGCAGCTGATCGCCGAGAAATCCGCCAAAAGCGGCAAGGGCAAGAAAGCGCCCGCCCGCAAGAAGGCCGCCGCCAAGAAATAGGGTCCCCTACGTAGTAACCCCTAGAGCGCCTCGATGCGGCGGGCTGGTCGTTGACTTTGACCCGCCCCTGACCGCATACCGGGGCCAACACGGGTTTTCGAGGAGGATGTCCTGATGAACAAGGTCTATGGCAGCGCAGCCGAAGCACTGGATGGTATTCTGCGTGACTACATGCTGATTGCGGCGGGTGGTTTCGGCCTGAGCGGCATTCCCGAACTGCTGCTGCAGGCGATCAAGGACAGCGGCGTAAAGAACCTGACCTTTGCGTCGAACAATGCGGGTGTGGACGATTTCGGCATCGGCATCCTGCTGCAGACCCGTCAGGTCAAGAAAATGCTCAGCTCTTATGTGGGTGAGAACGACACCTTCATGCAGCAATACCTGTCGGGTGAGCTGGAGCTGGAATTCAACCCGCAAGGCACGCTTGCCGAGCGGATGCGCGCCGGGGGCGCGGGCATTCCGGGCTTCTACACCAAGACCGGCGTCGGCACCCAGATCGCCGAAGGCAAGGAACACAAGGAGTTCGACGGCGAGACCTATATTCTCGAACGCGGCATCTTTGCGGATCTGTCGATCGTCAAGGCATGGAAGGCCGACACCACGGGCAATGCGATTTTCCGCAAGACTTCGCGCAATTTCAACCCGCCGGCGGCCATGTGCGGCAAGATCTGCGTGATGGAAGTGGAAGAGATCGTCGAGCCGGGAACGCTGGACCCCGATCACATCCACCTGCCCGGCATCTATGTTCACCGCCTGATCGAAGGCAAGCACGAGAAACGCATCGAGAAGCGCACGACACGCGCGGCCTGAGCCGGGACCGTGGGATGACATCGCCCTATCAAAACCTAGAGGAGCGGGCATTCTGGCGGGCCAGCGTCGGGCGCGATGACGATGCCGCTTTGGCCCAGCTTTGGTCACCCAAGCTGGCGTTGGACCGTGCGACGCCGCTGATGACCGCCGGAAGCTGCTTTGCACAGCATCTCCACCGCGCGCTGCTGCGTGGCGGATGGGCTGTGCTGCAGGGCGAGGACATGTCGACCCATCTGCCGAACCGTTTATGCCGAAGATACGGATACAACCTGTTTTCCGCGCGCTATGGCAATGTCTACACTGCGCGCCAGTTCCGCCAATTGGCCGACCATGCCTTGTCGGACGGGCCGCCTCCGACGCTGATCTGGGAGAGGGACAACCGGTATTTCGACGCCCTTCGGCCCGCAGTCGAACCCGAGGGGCTGGAAACACCGGAGCAGGTCAGACAGGCCCGCGCCGAGCATATGCGCGCCCTGCGCGAGGTTCTCGAGCAGGCCGCCTGCATCGTCCTGACGCTTGGCCTGACGGAGTGCTGGATCGACCGGGAAACAGGGCTTGCCCTGCCCACCGCGCCGGGAACGATCGCGGGACGCCATGATCCCGATCGCGTGTTTCTGCACAATTTCACCCATGCCGAGGTGATCGAGGACCTGCGTGCAACGCGCGACCTCTTGCGCGCGCATGGTCTGCAGGCCCGGTTTCTGCTGACGGTCTCGCCGGTGCCGCTGGTCGCAACGGCCAGCGGTGGGCATGTCGGACCAGCCTCGTGCTATTCCAAATCCGTCCTGCGCGCGGCCTGTGGCGAATTATGCATGAACGACGGGGATTTCGATTATTTCCCCGCCTATGAGATCATCGCCACCGCAATCGCGGGCGGGCCGTATTTCGACGAACATGGCCGCCAGCCCACCGAGAAAGGCGTGCAGCTTGTGCTCAAAGCCTTCGGGCTTGCCTTGGGCGATGATGCGGGCGCACCCCTGCAAGAGGCCTCCCCGCCCCTCTCGAGCATCGCGAGCGACGAGGAGACCATCTGCGAAGAGATCCTGCTCGAGGCATTCCGGAAATGACGCGCGTGGCGATCATAGGAAATTCCCATGTCGGCGCCTATCTGCAGGCCCAAGCTGCGATCGAGACGGCTTTTCCCACGGTGGAACTGTCGTTTTTCGCGCTGCCGCGCCACAGCTTTTCGTCCTGTTCGCTTGATGACGATGGGGTGCTCAGCGCGCAAGAGCGTCCGGCAGGTGGGCTGCCGGACCGGATCGACCTGAGCGAAATGGACCATATCCTGATGGTCGGGCAAGGCTTCGGGCGCGAGGGGCTGGACCGTCTGGTACAGGATTTCGACGTTCTAGGTCTTGCCCCACAGGGGCACACACGCAGTGTGTCGCTGCCGCTGGTGTCTGAATACACGGATTTCCGCGTCGAGCGCTATTGCCGCAAGCTGGCGCGTTTTCTGCGCGAAGACCCGCGCTGCGTCGTGGCGCCCGCTCCTTTTCCCGCGCTGGACATGCCGCAATGGGCGCGCGAACAGGTCGGCTGGCTGGATCATCCCGACGCCGAGAGGCTGACCGCACTCTGGCTGGATGCCGTGATTTGGCATATGTCGCGACTGAAATACGGGCTGATGGCACAACCCGCCTCACTGGTCGCAGCCCCGGGGCGCAGTCCGGCCGCTTACGCGCGCGCGACAGCCCTACCCGAGGGGCAAACGCCGACCGCGGCGGATTTCACCCATATGAACGCCGATTACGGCTTCGAGCATTTCAGCGCCTATGCGCAACACTGGCTGGGCCTTGCGCCGCAAAGCCGGAACACCTCACCTTCAAAGGAGCACCACAATGGCTTGGGACCGCAATGAAATGGCCGCCCGCGCGGCGCAGGAACTGCAAGACGGCACCTATGTGAACCTTGGGATCGGCATTCCGACGCTTGTTCCGAACTTCATTCCCGAAGGCGTGCATGTGACGCTTCAGTCCGAGAACGGGATGCTGGGCATGGGCCCTTTTCCGACCGAGGACGAGGTCGACCCCGACCTGATCAATGCCGGCAAGCAGACGATCACCGAATTGCCGCACACATCCTATTTTGACAGCGCCACCAGTTTCGGCATGATCCGTGGCGGCAAGATCGCCATGGCGATCCTCGGCGCGATGGAAGTGGCCGAAAACGGTGATCTGGCAAACTGGATGATCCCCGGCAAGCTGGTCAAGGGCATGGGCGGTGCCATGGACCTCGTTGCGGGCATCGGCCGCGTGGTTGTGGTCATGGACCACACCAACAAGCATGGCGAAAGCAAGGTGTTGAAAGCATGCACCCTGCCGCTCACCGGAACCGGGGTGGTCAACCGCATCATCACAAATCTCGGCGTTCTGGACGTGGTCGAGGGTGGTCTGAAGATCGTCGAATGCGCGCCAGGCGTCACCGAGGACGAGCTGCGCGCCGCCACCGAAGCGACCATCGTCTGACAGTTTGGCAGCGCTGGCCTTGCGCGATCAGTTCAGCGCAAGGTCCAGCGCGCAACCATCGCTGATCAACTCGGGGCTGGTCTTGCACAGGGCTCTGGCCACCTCGAATGCGGCCAGGACTTTGGGCACGTAATCCCGGGTTTCGGCGAAAGGGGGAACGCCGTTGTGTTTCTTGACGGCGTTTTCCCCCGCATTGTAGCCAGCAAGAGCCAGCACCGCGTCGCCCTGAAATTCCGTCAAAAGCCAATCGAGATAGGCCACACCACCACGGATGTTCTCGGCCTGAGAAAGGCTGTCGGTCACACCGAAGCGCCGGGCCGTGTCGGGCATCAGCTGCATCAGGCCCTGCGCGCCTTTCGGGCTTTCCGCGGTCGGCTTGCCGCCCGACTCCACCGCGATGACCGCCAGAACCAGTGCCGGTGACACCTGTGTTCCGATCGTGGCGCGCAAAACATGCGGCCCTTGGGCTGCCGCGATATCCTGCACCGTCTGCAGGCGCGGCCCCGAAACCGAAATCCCCCCCGGCCCGTCCGACAGCATGACGAAGGCATCGCGCAGCCGAGCCACGCCATCCACGCCGATCTCGGGCGAGACCTTTTCCCAGAACCAGCCATATCGAGATACAGGCGGTGCAGCGCCATCACCCAAGGGTGCGGTCTGATCGGGGGGGGCGGCTGGCGCTTCGGGCTGAGGTTCGATCTGCACGGTGATGCGTCTCGATGTGTCCGGCGACGGCGGCTTGCCCATCTTGAAGGTGAAGTCGGGGAATGGCGGTGGATCGCCGGCATGGGACAGCCCCGGCAACCAAAGGGCAACGCCCAAGGCGACGATTCCAACACATTTCATGATTTCGATCTGCTCTGAATGTTCTGTTTCGCGCAGTATCGCAAAAGACTGGGTGATTTTCCATAATTGTGTGATTTCCGGAAACGGCGCGCCGGACACACAGGTGCAAAATCTCTTGAATTTAGGCTGAAAATCCAAAAAACGGATAATTTTTTCATTCTAAATCATGTTGTTAAATCCCAAAGAGCAAAAAACTCCGATGGTCTCAAAAAACGTTCTAATCGCGCCAAATTCCTGCCTGAATTGATGGGCTTTATAGCGTCATACCGCAAGAGTGATGGGCCAAAGATAGAGGCGGCCCGGACATGCTCAAACGGTTAAACCTGAGACAGTGATCCTATGGAGGGACCAACAATGAACAAGTTCATCAAGCAATTCCTGAAAGAAGAAGACGGCGCCGTGACAGTTGACTGGGTCGTTCTGACCGCAGCCGTTGTGGGCCTTGGCGTGGCAGGTGTGGCGACCGTCAAAGGCGGCGTCGATGGCCTGGCCGGCAGCGTGAGCACCGAACTGAGCGGCGCCAACGTGGTCAGCCTCGGCACCCTGGGTCAGTCGACCGGCACCGCCGGCGCGGGCGGCGGTGGCGGCGAAGAATAAGACATTCGCTCGAGCGACTATCGGATAACACAAAATCTGGCCGCAAGACCGCTTTGCGGCCAGATTTTTGTGGGCGACGATCCTGTTTGCCTACACCGCCAGACACAAGAACGAGCAGGCACACCGCGCGGCGATGCAGTCGCACCAAGAAAAAGGAATGCGCCATGAACGAGTATCTGAAGACATTCATCTGTAACGAGGACGGCGCGGTAACGGTTGACTGGGTCGTCATCACCGCGGCTGTCGTGGGCCTTGGCGTCGGTGTCGTAACCACCTTGCTGGCCGCGAACAATTCCATAGGCAACAGGGTCGCAAGCACGATGAATGCCGCGGAAATCCAGAGCCTCAATCTGGAGTGATCAGCATCACAAGCGACAAGACCCCGGCAAAAGCAAAGGGCTGATGCAAAATTGCGTCGGCCTTTTCTTTGTCGACGGCCTGTGACACCCGAACGCAACACATCCGAGCGTTGTGCATGATCCAGAAACGATCACCGGCTTTCCCTCATTTCGCCACAATAAACCGCCAATCTGCGCTGGATTGGCGGGCGATCGGATCGCTCCGGCACATAGGAATTATCGAGAGGACGGACCATGAGATTGGTATTTGGACTGGTGCTTGTCCTGGGTCTGGGTCTGGCGGGCTTCGCCGTTTACATGGCCAAGAGCTATATCCAGGGATATCAGAACCAGCTTGCGCTGGAACGGGCACAACGCGCGCCTCAGATCGAAACCGTCGAGGTTTTGGTCGCGAAAACACCGCTGAAATACGGGCAAAAGCTAAAGCCTGACGCGGTGCGGCTGGTGAAATTCCCCAAGGACGCACTCCCCGAGGGCGTGTTCATGACGATGGACGCACTGTTTCCCAAGGGTGAGCAGGAACCGCGCGCTGTGCGCCGCGCCATGGAAGTCAACGAGGCGATCATGGCGGTCAAGGTCACCGCACCGGGCGAGGATGCGGGCATTTCATCCCAGTTGGCGCAAGGCATGCGCGCCTTCGCAATCAAGGTCGACGTGGCCAGCGGCGTGTCCGGCTTTCTGCGCCCGGGCGACCGGGTCGATGTCTATTGGACAGGCCAGGTGCGCGGCGGCAGCGACGTGCGCACCGAGGGTAATTCGATGGGCGATGTCACGAAACTCATCGAAACCGGCGTTCAGCTGATCGCCGTCGATCAGATCTCGGATGAGAACACCACTCAGGCGATCATTGCCCGCACCGTCACGGTCGCGGCGAGACCACAGCAGGTCGCCGCCCTGGCACAGGCCCAGGCAACCGGCCGCTTGTCACTGTCGCTGGTCGGCACGGACGAGGAATCCGTGGCCGAAGTGATCGAGGTCGACCAGAACCGCCTGTTGGGTCTATCGCGGGTCGAAGCGGCCCCGGCACCGCAACGCCAGGAGGTGTGCACCATCCGGACACGCCGCGGTGCAGAAGTGATCGTCAGCCAGATCCCCTGCACGAACTGACGGCCAGACAGTCAAGACAGCATCGGGCGCCCGGGTTACGGGCGCCCTTTTTGGTGGGTGGCTGTTTTTGCGCCACATTCTTGGGAAAATTCGACAAAAAGTCGTTGATTCTTGAAAATTCGAAAGAAGTACCGCAGAGTAACACTCAAACCGGGCGACCAAAGACCCGACCAAATGAGGCGTGATCGGAAAGGCAGGTCACATGAAAAACGCAGGCTTATTCAAAGCCGCCCTTTTGGGGCTGGCAGTGGTATTCAGTGGATTCGTTACCGAGCTTCAGGCAGAAAACCTACAGGTTGTCCGCAACGGTGCGGCGCGCGATCTCAACGTCACGATGAACCGGGCCGTTGTCGTCGAAAGCGATGTGCCATTCGCGGAACTGAGCATCGCGAACCCGTCCATCGCGGATTTCTCGACCTTGTCCGACAGAACGATTTACGTGCTTGGCAAGGCACCTGGGCGGACGACGCTGACGTTGCTGGACGACAGCGGGCGCCTGATCACCAACGTTGAAATCCACGTGTCGACGGACGTTTCGGAATTCAAGGAACGGCTTCAGCAAATCCTTCCGAACGAACGGATCGAGGTGCGCACCGCCAATGACGGCATTGTCCTGTCGGGCAGCGTATCAAGCACGGCGCGCATGGAGCGTGCGCTGTCTCTGGCGCAGCGCTATGCGCCGGATCGCGTGTCGAACCTCATGGTCGTGGCGGGCAATCAACAGGTCATGCTGAAAGTACGGTTCGCAGAAATGCAGCGCAGCGTATCCAAGCAGCTGTCCACATCCCTTGCGGTCGACGCTCTGGGGGTCAGCGGCAATGGAGCCGCGCTTGCCGGCAGCAACCTGCCGTCAGCCGGAGCCAATCGGGTTGGAATCACCGCAAACAACAATGCCGGTGTCGCCTTCTTCGGCTTTGACATCGGGTCGGTCGAAATCGGCATCCTGCTCGAAGCGCTTGAAACCAAAGGCGTCGTGCGCACCCTCGCGGAACCGAACCTGACAGCCCTGTCGGGACAAGAGGCCAAGTTCCTCGCAGGTGGCGAATATCCCGTACCCGTCGCGCAGGACAACAACACGACATCGATCGAATTCAAACCCTTCGGCGTTGAATTGAATTTCATTCCGCGGGTTGTGGATGGCGACATCATCAATCTTGAAATGGCCGCTGCCGTGTCCTCGATCGACCCGACGAACGGCATCAATACCGGTGCATTCAACGTCGACGCCTTCCGTCGCCGCGATACGTCCACCACAGTGCAATTGCGTGATGGCGAAAGCTTTGCGATCGCGGGACTTCTGCAGGACGATTTCCGGGATACGAATGCCCAGGTGCCTTGGCTTGGTGATGTGCCGATACTTGGCGCTCTTTTCCGCAGCGCCGACTATGCGCGCGCACAGACCGAACTGGTCATCATCGTAAGCGCGCATCTTGTAACACCGACCCGCGGCGAGGCCCTTGCCCTGCCCACGGACCGGGTGAGACTGCCCTCCGAAATGGATCTGTTCCTCAATGGGCGCGTACTGAACAGCAACATTCCCAGTGGCACGGCCGGCGAAGTCGCAAGACAGGATTTCACCGGCTCATATGGCTACGTGATGGAATGAGCGAAAGGTAAGGGCCCATGAAACATCTTCTCGCAACTGCAAGTCTCGTCGCGCTGGCGGCCTGCACCGGGCAAGGCGACTATCGGAATTCCTTCTTTTCCGAGGCAGGATCGGTCGTGGACAGCGGGTCGTTCGGCAATGCCAACATGAACAACGTTCTCGTCATGACGGGCGAAAAAGGATACGTGTCGGACTTGGCAAACCGCTTTGCCAGCGAAGTGCCCAGCACCGTCAATTTCGCCTTTGACTCGGCGCATCTAGATGCTGCCGCGCGCAATACGCTGAATGCGCAGGCAAGCTGGATCAAGCAATTCCCCGAGGTCCGGTTCCGCGTTTATGGTCACACCGACAAGGTCGGATCGGAAAGCTACAACCGGCATCTCGGGCAACGCCGCGCCAATGCCGTGGTCAATTATCTCACCAGCCACGGCATCAGCCGGTCGCGCCTCGAAGCGGTGGTGTCATATGGCGAAACACAGCCTGTTGTCGTGACCGAAGGACGAGAACCCCGGAACCGTCGGACGGTGACCGAAGTCACGGGCTTCGTCGCCTCGCACCCCGACATCATCGAAGGCCGCTATGCATCTGTCATCTACCGTGACTACGTGGCCAGCGCCAAACCCCCGACAGACCTGTCCATGGTGGCAGGCGACGAACAGATCGTCGGCGAATGATCCGCTTGGTCTGAGTGAATCTCCCTGTCCGGTAACTGCCGGACCACCTGAAACCCGCCCTTTTGGCGGGTTTTATTTTAGCCATCTCAAATCGCATAATTACGGTTTTTTGGCCCAAATGTTGCCTAGATTTTCAATGATTGTCTCCCAGTGGCAGGTGTATCTCCCGTGGTTCGGGATCGACCGCTGATGCCGGAAAATACACATAACAGACCCCTGGCAAACCCGGGGCAGCCCGCGAGGCGACTTGAAAGATGGGATCGACAAATGACGAGTAGTTCTACGCACATGCCAGAATCCAGCCCGATCCGGGCCTGCACCATCAGTCGTGATGTGCAGAACTTCGATCTTCTGATCGAAGATATGGAGACAGCGCTTGGCGAAAACTGGGGCGATCTCGGATTTTCGGAGGCACTGGCCTTTTTCAACCAGCCCGAAGCCAAAGCGCTTGAATTTGTTGCCATCGCGATCGACGAGGCCGATGAGGATGATCTCGTCATGTTGGGCGAAATCATCGCACTGGCGAATGCTAAGGGCATCAAGGTCATCCTGATCGCCGAAGATGTAAGCCCGGCGGCGCTGCATCAGTTGCTGCGCAAGGGGGCCGATGAATTCGTCCCCTACCCTCTCCCGGAAGGTGAACTCGAAGCCGCAATCGATCGGCTCAAGCGAATGGCCGAGCGCCCGGCCGCAGCCGTTGCCGGACGACATGCGCCCGGATTTGAAGCGCCTGCCGACGGCGTACTGCTTGCCGTTCAGGGCCTCGCCGGTGGAACCGGTGCGACGACGCTTGCGGTCAACCTTGCCTGGGAGCTGGCCACTGTCGACAAGAAAGATCCACCTCGCGTTTGCATTCTGGATTTCGGTCTGCAGAGCGGAACCGTGGCGACCTATCTCGATTTGCCGCGCCGCGAAACGGTGTTCGAGATGTGGTCCGACACAGAGGCGGTGGATGACGATGTGTTCCGACAGGCCCTGACTCAGTTCGAGGAAAAGCTGTCGGTCCTCACCGCCCCGCCAGACATCCTGCCGCTCGACATGCTGACGCCGGACGATGTGCAGCGCATCCTCGATCAGGCCCGCCGCCGCTTCGATTACGTGGTCGTGGACATGCCCTCGACACTTGTCCAATGGACAGAGACCGTGCTGACCAATGCGCAGATCTATTTTACCACGCTCGAACTCGACATGCGGTCGGCGCAGAACGCCATCCGGCTGAAACGCGCGTTGAGAGCCGAGGAGCTGCCGATCGAGCGACTGCGGTTCTGTCTGAACAGGGCGCCGAAATTCACCGATCTGCAAGGCAAGAGCCGGGTCAAACGCCTGTGCGAAAGCCTTGAAATCTCGATTGAAGTCCTGTTGCCGGATGGCGGAAGGCCAGTCACTCAGGCCGGAGATCACGGACAACCGCTTGCGCTTTCAGCAGGCAAGAACCCGCTTCGCAAGGAAATCGCGAAATTGGCCGGCTCGCTGCACCAATTGAGCAAGCGCGAAGCAGAGGCTGCATAAGCACGAAGGAACCCGACCATGTTTTCAAGATACAAGAAGGCTTCCTCCAATCAGGCAAAGCCCGCAGTCGCACCGGTCGAGGCCAAGGCCCCGCTTCCGAGAACGGCACCCGTCGAGGATCCGGCAAAGGCCGTGTTGCGCCGCCCGACACCGCAATCGGCCGCATTGCCACAACCCGCCGACAAGGAACGCAAGCGCAAGGAACGTCTGGGCGAAATCAAGCTCGACCTGCACCGCGCACTTCTGGACAATCTCAATCTTTCCGCGCTCGACACAGCGACCGAGACGGATCTGCGCGCCGAGATCAGCTCGATCGCGGCTGAGGTTCTGGAAGAACGCAGCATCGTGCTGAACCGCGAAGATCGCGCGACCCTGACGCAGGAACTCTATGACGAGGTGCGCGGCCTTGGTCCGCTCGAAACCCTGCTCAAGGACGACACGATCAACGATATCCTGGTCAACGGTCCGCATCAGATTTTCGTGGAACGCGAGGGCAAGCTTGAAATGAGCGATGTCACGTTCAAAGACGAAAAGCATCTGCTGCGGATCATCGACAAGATCGTTTCGGCCGTCGGTCGCCGCGTGGACGAATCCAACCCTTATGTGGACGCCCGCCTTGCGGATGGCTCGCGCTTCAACGCGATGGTTCCGCCTGTCGCGGTGGATGGCAGCCTCGTGTCGATCCGGAAGTTCAAGAAGGACAAGCTGGGGATCGACGACCTTGTCAGCTTTGGCGCCTTTTCCGAAGAGATGGCAGCCTATCTGCAAGCCGCTGTCGCCACGCGCCTGAACATCATCGTGTCAGGCGGGACCGGCTCGGGCAAGACCACGACACTCAATGCCTTGTCCTCGTTCATCGACAATTCCGAACGTATCCTCACGATCGAGGATACTGCGGAACTGCAATTGCAGCAGACCCATGTGGGCCGAATGGAAAGTCGCCCGCCGAACGTCGAAGGCAAGGGCGAAGTCAGCGCCCGTGATTGCCTCAAGAACGCGCTGCGTATGCGACCGGATCGTATCATCGTCGGTGAAACCCGCGGCGAGGAAGTGATCGACATGCTTCAGGCCATGAACACCGGCCATGACGGGTCGATGACGACGATTCACGCGAACAACGCGCGCGACGCCATCAGTCGACTGGAAAACATGGTCGCCATGGCCGGGATCGAGATGCCTCTCAAGGCGGTGCGCTCACAGATCGCTTCGGCGGTGCATCTCATCGTACAGGCATCGCGCCTTCAGGATGGCTCGCGGCGGATGACCTCGATCACCGAAGTCACCGGCATGGAAGGCGAGGTGATCTCGATGCAGGAGATCTTCCGCTACCAGCGCGTTGGCCTCACACCGGAAAACAAGATTATCGGTCACTTCACCGGCACGGGTGTGCGCTCGAACTTCACCGAACGCTTCCGTCTGTGGGGATACGATTTGCCGTCCAGCATCTATGAACCCATCGCAGCGGAGTAACTCGCATGACATTGAGCGCAGAACCGATTATTTACGGTCTGATTTTCATAGGGGTTCTTGTCCTCGTTGAAGGCATTTACCTGACGGTGTTCGGCCGGTCGATCAGCCTCAACAATCGGGTGAATCGCCGGCTCGAAATGCTGGACAAGACCGGCAACCGCGAACAGGTGATGGAGAAATTGCGCAAGGAGATGCAGCAGCATCTCAAGGCACGCAACATCCCGATCTATGCAATCCTATCGGAAAAGGCCCAAAAGGCGGCCATCGCCTTTACACCGCAGCAACTGATCATGCTGATGGCCGGGGTTTCGGTGCTGGCCTTTCTTGGTCTGACGATCGGCACCGCCACCAGCGTTCCTGTCAGGGCGGTTGTGTCCATCGCCATGGGTGTCGGCGGTGTTTTTACCTGGATCACGATCAAGGCGAACAAGCGGATGGCGATGCTCGAAGAGCAGTTGCCGGACGCGATCGAACTGATGGTGCGCAGCTTGCGGGTGGGGCATCCCTTCACCTCGGCGATCTCGATCGTGGCCAGCGAAATGGCCGACCCGCTTGCCACCGAGTTCGGGATAATAGCGGACGAGGCCGCGTATGGCCGCGACATCGGCGAAGCTCTCAAGGATATGGCCGAGCGGCTGGACATGCAGGATCTGCGCTTTCTGGCCGTCGCCGTCACGATCCAGCAGCAATCCGGCGGCAACCTCGCCGAGATCCTCGACGGGCTGGCCAAGGTGATCCGGGCCCGTTTCCGACTGTTCCGGCGGGTCAAAGCAATCACCGCCGAAGCCAAGTGGTCCGGCAAGTTCTTGTCGGGTTTTCCGGTGCTCGCCCTGATCGGGATTCAGATCATCGACCCGAACTACTACGACAAGGCCATGCTCCACCCGTACTTCATCCCTGCCTGTCTGATCGTTGGCACGTTTCTCGTCGCCAACCTGTTCGTCATGCGCGCACTCGTGAACATCAAGGTCTGAAAAGGATCAAGCGATGCAGTTTTTCACCCAGATACAAGACATGCTCATCGGCGCCTTGGGTCCTTTCGGACCGGTGATCGCCGTTGGCACGCTTGGCATCGTTCTCGTTTTGCTGGTGATCCCGATCCTCATCAAGGATTCCAAGGACCCACTGGAAAAGCTCAAGAGGGATCAACGCGAGCGCGCAGGCGCGCCGGGTCTGGACACCACCAGGCTTCGGACCAACCGCAAGAACGAAAAACTGGACAAATATGCCAGCTTTCTCGAACCTCAGGATGCAAAAGCCCTGTCTCAGGTACGGCTAACCCTGTTGCAGGCCGGCTACCGCACCCGGGATGCGGTGCGCTATTACCACTTCGCGCAACTGACCCTGGCGCTTGGTTTCCTGACGCTTGGCGTTCTTTATTTCCTGATCTTCAAATCCGGCGGTGAAACCTCGGCGCAGCAGACCATCCTGTATATTCTCGGCCCGGGTGCCATAGGATACATGCTGCCCAAATACTGGGTGACCAAGCGTCAGCAACAGCGCCAGGAAGACATCACCAACGGGTTCCCGGACAGTCTGGACATGATGCTGACATGCGTCGAGGCGGGCCAGTCTCTCGATCAATCGATCGTCAGGGTGTCCAACGAAATCGCCGCGTCGTACCCTGCACTGGCCGAAGAATACCAGATCGTCGCCAACCAGATCAAAGCAGGCCGGGACAAGCCCTCGGTGCTGAACGAAATGGCCGAGCGATGCGGCGTGCAGGATATTTCGAGCTTCGTCACCGTGCTTGTCCAGTCGCAGACATTCGGCACATCCATCGCGGATGCACTGCGGGTCTATGCCGGCGAAATGCGTGATAAACGCGTCATGCGCGCGGAAGAAAAAGCCAACAAGCTTCCGACAAAGATGACATTGGCAACGATGATGCTTACAGTGCCGCCATTGCTTATCATTCTGGTCGGTCCATCGGTCATCGGCATCTTGGAGCTTTTCACGATGGCCGGCCAATAAAGGCGAGGCTGCATGATCCGGGCGGGGGCCGTTCTGACATTCGTTATGACCTTGGCTGCGTGCAGCGACGATGCATCCACTGACGGCAATCCATTTGCGCCGGGCTTGGCGTCGACCGGAGACGCTGTGGATGGCATGATCGTCGGCCACAGGCTGATGGACGCGGGAGAGTATGAACTGGCGATCGACGCCTATTCGCGTGCCGCTCTGGAGCATGGCATGACAGCGGATGTGTTGTCTGGTCTCGGTAGTGCCAATCTGGGGCTTGGCCGTCTTGGCACCGCGGAACGTCTGCTGAGAGACGCGCTCGAGAAGGACGAAACATCACCGGAGATATGGAACAATCTCGGCGTCGTCCTCATGGAAAAAGGCGAAACCAGTGAAGCGGCGCAGGTCTTCCGGCGGGCCTTTGCGCTGGACAATGGCGCTACGGACTCAATTCGGGACAATTTGCGCTTAGCACTCGCAAAATCCGAAAATTCCTATTATGATGAAGCACAAGAACAAGATTATAAACTGGTTCGGCGCGGTACAGGAGATTACCTGATCCGCCGCATACCGGGATGAGGCGAAGGCAGTAAAAGGACGCAGAAAAATGCGCCACCCGATTATTCTTTCACTGTGCCTGGCAAGCACCGTAATGCTGGCGGGCTGCGAAGACCCGCAGGATCAGGACGTAGATCGCGCCTTTCAAGGCGTGAACGTCATTGACGAAAGCAACCTCAATGACGTGATGCTGAACGTGGCGGACCCGAATGAGGCGGTGTCATATTTCCAGCGGGCAACGGCAGAAAAACCCGACCGCATCGACCTGCAGCGTGGCCTTGCACAATCATTGGTCCGGGCGCAGCGCAGCACCGAGGCGGTGTCGGCGTGGAAAAAAGTGGTTGAACACGCGGAGGCGAGCAATGATGACCGCGTCGATTTTGCGGACGCCCTGATCCGCAACAACGACTGGGACCGCGCGGATGCCGTTCTGGACGGGATCCCTCCGACCTTCGAGACCTTCAAACGCTACCGGCTGGAAGCCATGATCGCCGACAGCCAGCAGGAATGGAGCAAGGCCGACAGTTTCTATGAAACGGCAATCGGGCTGACGACGCGGCCGGCAGGGGTCATGAACAACTGGGGCTATTCCAAGTTGACCCGCGGCGACTTCGCCGCAGCCGAGCGCCTGTTCTCCGATGCCATCCGACAGGACAGCTCGCTTTTCACCGCCAAGAACAACCTTGTGCTGGCACGCGGGGCGCAAAAGAAATACGCGCTTCCGGTCATTCCGACGACGCAGGAAGAACGTGCGCAGCTTCTGTACACGTTGGGCCTGTCGGCGGTGAAACAGGGCGATACGGAAATCGGCAAGGGCCTGCTGCGAGATGCGGTAGACACCCACCCTCAACATTTCGAAGCCGCTGTCCGCAGTCTGCGTGCGCTTGAAGGTAACGTGACAAACTAGTTCGGGACCTGCCGATGCCGCTCCAGATCACCGCGATGCAGGCCGCCTGGTTTCTGCCTTTTGTCCTGCCGATTTGCGTTTGGGTGATCTGGACGGACCTGAGCAGCATGCGCATTCCGAATGCTTCCGTCATCGCGTTGACATGCGTGTTTCTTGTGGTCGGTCTGTTCGTATTGCCCTTGCAGGATTACCCATGGCGGCTGGTCAATCTGGTGATCGTGCTGCTGATCGGGATACTGCTCAATGCAGCCGGCATAATGGGGGCGGGCGATTCCAAGTTCCTCGCTGCGGCTGCACCTTTCATCGATCCGGGCGATGTCGTGCCCTTGTTCGTGATCTTCTCGGCCAACCTTCTGGCCTGTTTCGTCACGCACCGTTTGGTCATGAAAAGCACCTTGCGGCAACTGGCGCCCGACTGGATCAGTTGGTCAAGGGAAGGCAAGTTTCCCATGGGTTTCGCGCTTGGCAGCTCATTGGTGATCTATCTCGGGATGGGGATCGCGTTGGGGCAGTAGGGCATCCCGATGCCCCGTGCCTGCCCGACACTCTCCTTAATCTGCTCATATTTCTCTGGCACCTTTGCGGCGCGGGCCTTCTGATACGCAGAGGGACTGATGACATGCAACTCCTGTAGTCGGGCAAATCCGTATGAACATGCAAACCACCCAAGGTGTCCAGCCACCGCCGCCACCGAGCGGACTTCAGGAAATGAAACTGCCCCTCGTGATGATGCGCGATATCCTGATTAAGACCATGTTCCGCAAGAATATCGATACCGCCAGCGAACTGGCCGAGGCGATCTGCCTGCCCCGCACCGTGACACAGGAATTGATCGACGTCGCGCGCGAACAGAAGCTGGTCGAGGCGACCGGAACGCTCAACGCCAATTCCGGCAGCGAAATGGGATATCAGCTGACGGACTCAGGCAAATCCCGGGCGCTCGATGCGCTCTCGCAATCCGAATATTACGGCGCCATGCCGGTCCCGCTCGAGGTTTACCGCGCTCAGGTTGCCCGCCAATCCATCCGCAACATTCAGATCACACGGCAGGAATTGACCAATGCGATGGGGCATCTGGTCTTGCCTGACAGCCTGCTGGATCATCTGGGCCCTGCGGTATCCGCCGGCCGATCAATCCTGATGTATGGTCCTCCGGGGAACGGGAAATCGAGTATTTCAAACGGCATACGCGATGCCATGGGCGACAGGATCTATGTGCCGCGCGCCATTGAATATTCCGGTCAGGTCATCACCGTCTATGACCCGATCGTGCATTCCAAGGCCGAAAGCGAAACCGATGATCCCAGCAGTCTGCGCCGCAAGCGGACCTTCGATACGCGATATGTGAGATGCGAGCGACCGACCGTCATTACCGGCGGCGAGTTGAGTTTGAACATGCTGGATCTGGTCTACAATCCGACGGCGCGAACCTATCAGGCCCCGTTGCAATTGAAATCGACCGGCGGCATCTTCATCGTCGACGACCTTGGCCGACAGACCGAGCCGCCGCAGGCCCTCGTCAACCGCTGGATCGTTCCGCTCGAGGAATCCAAGGACATCCTCGCCCTGCAGTCAGGCGAAAAATTCGAGGTGCCTTTCGACACGCTGGTCATCTTCTCGACCAACTTCCATCCCAACGAGATCTTCGACCAGGCCGCCCTGCGCCGGATCTTCTTCAAGATCAAGATCGACGGCCCCAATCAGGAGAATTTCCTCAAGATCTTTGCCATGGTGGCCAAGAAACGCCAGATGCCGCTGGATGAAGCCGCTTTGGTACATCTGCTGAAGACGAAATATCCCACCATCGACAACGTCTATGCGAATTACCAGCCGGTCTTCCTGATCGATCAGATGATCTCGATCTGCGAGTTCGAGGGCATCCCCTATCAGATGAGCCCTGAACTGATCGACAGGGCCTGGGCCAATATGTTCGTGAAGGATGAAAAGATCGTGAAGTAATCTCTGGCCGGGGCGTAGCCTTTCCCCTACCTCTGGGGCATGCGCTCCGTGCCCGATGTCTTCAACCGATGGTTTGCCTTGCGCGGGTGGTCGATCCACCCGCACCAGCGCGCCATGCTCGAGCGTGCGAACGACCCTGCCACATTGCTCATCGCACCGACCGGCGGGGGCAAGACGCTGGCGGGGTTTCTGCCGACGCTGGTCGATCTTGCACAAGGCGGGCATGACGGGCTGCATACGCTCTATATCTCGCCGCTCAAGGCGTTGGCTGCCGATATCCGGCGCAACCTGACCACGCCAATCACCGAAATGGACCTGCCTATCAGGGTCGAGGACCGCACCGGCGACACACCCGCAAGCCGCAAGCGCCGCCAACGCGCCGATCCCCCGCATATTCTTCTGACAACCCCCGAGAGTCTGGCGCTGCTGACCTCGTATGAGGACGCGCCGCGCATCTTCAAGGGGCTGCGTCGGGTGGTGGTCGACGAAATCCATGCCTTGGCCGAGTCAAAACGCGGTGACCAGTTGATGCTGGCACTGGCACGGCTGCAGACGCTCTGCCCCGATCTGCGCCGGGTGGGGTTGTCGGCGACCGTGGAAGACCCCGGCGCCATCGCGCGGCTGCTGGCACGCAACCCCGATCCCTGCGCGATCCTCGAGGCGGATCCCGGCCCGGCACCTGACATCTCGATGCTCGAAACAGATCAGGCGCCGCCTTGGGCCGGTGGCGGGGCCGCCTATGCGATCCCCGCGGTTCTGGAGCAGGTCAAGGCGCACACCACCACGCTGATTTTCCACAACACCCGCGCGCAGGCCGAGCTGTTCTTTCACAACCTCTGGCTGGCCAACGAGGACGCGCTGCCGATCGGCATTCACCACGGGTCGCTTGATCGCCAACAGCGCGAACGGGTCGAGGGCGCCATGCAGCGCGGCGAGTTGAGGGCGATCGTCTGCACCGGCAGTCTGGATTTGGGGATCGATTGGGGCGATGTGGATCTGGTGATCCAGATCGGCGCACCCAAGAACGTCAAGCGGCTGGTACAGCGGATCGGGCGGGCCAACCACCGCTACAGTGCGCCCTCAAAGGCGCTTCTGGTGCCGGCAAACCGCTTCGAAATCGTGGAATGCCGTGCCGCCCTGCAAGCCGTGCGCGATCACGATCTGGATGGCGAACCACGTGGCCCCGGACCGCGCGATGTTTTGTGCCAGCACATTCTGATCACCGCCTGCGCCGGACCGTTCGAGGCCGCCGCGCTTTATGCCGAGGTCACAAGCGCCGGGGCCTATGCCGATCTGAGCCGCGCGGATTTCGATGCCTGTCTCGAGTTTTGCGCCACCGGCGGCTATGCCCTGCGCGCCTATGACCAGTGGCAGCGGCTCAAGCAGATGCCGGATGGGCGGTGGCACTTGCGCGACCCGCGCAGTGCGCGGCTGATCCGGATGAATATCGGAACGATCCAGGACACCGATACGCTGAAGGTCCGGATGCGCCGCACGCGTGGCGGCAAACCATTGGGCGAAATCGAAGAAGGCTTTGCCGCATCATTGACGCCCGGCGACACGTTCCTGATCGGCGGACAGATCGTGCGGTTCGAATCCTTGCGCGAAATGGTCGTCGAAGTCAGCCGTGACAAAGGCCGGACCCCCAAGATCGCAACCTTCATGGGCACCAAATTCGCCACCTCCACCCAACTGAGCGATCGCATCCTGTCGATGCTCGCGCAGGACGACTGGCCAGAGCTGCCCACTCATGCAAGAGACTGGCTGCATCTGCAGCGCGACCTGTCTCGCCTGCCGGAAAAGGGCCGTCTGTTGATCGAAAGCTTTCCGCATGACGGGCGCGAGCATGTCTGCATCTATGGTTTCGCAGGGCGCAACGCTCAACAGACACTGGGGCTTCTGGTCACCAAGCGGATGGAAGAGATGGGACTTGCCCCGCTTGGCTTTGTGTCGACGGACTATGCCACGCTGATCTGGGGGCTTGAGCCCATGACCGACCCCGCGCCGATCTTCGCCCCCGACGCCCTGCGCGACGGGCTTGAACAATGGCTTGCCGGCAATGCGCTCATGAAACGGACCTTTCGGGCCTCAGCCACGATTGCGGGCCTCATTCAGCGAAATACCCCTCAGGCCCGCAAGACCGGGCGCCAGGCCACGTTTTCCTCGGACATTCTCTATGACACGCTGATCAAATACGATCCCGGCCACCTTCTGCTGGACATCACCCGCCAGGAGGCGATGCGCGGACTGATAGATTTCGGTCGCATCGAACAGATGCTGAGCCGCATCGGCGGTCGGATCGACCTCTTGCGCCTAGCCCGCGTCACACCCTTCGCAGCCCCCCTTTTCCTCGAGGCCGGGCGCACTCCGGTCGAGGGAGCGGCACAGGAACGGCTGCTGGCCGAAGAAACAGCAAAACTCATGCAGCTCGCAGGCCTTGACCGCGAAGGCTTGCAATCAGGCGCATGACACGCGAAGAACGTTCCATGAACGGATATGACTTCACTCTTGCCGGACAACGCCTTGTGGCCCTGGGATCAGGCGCACTTTACTGGCCATCCAAGGCATTGATCTGTGTGTCGGACCTTCACTTGGGTAAATCCGAGCGCCGCGCCCGACGCGGCGAAGCGCCTTTGCCGCCCTACGAAACGCGCGACACCCTGACCCGGCTCGAGGCCGATCTCAACAAGACCGGAGCCACGACAGTCATTTGCCTTGGCGACAGTTTCGACGACGATGCCGCCGCACGCGGGCTGTCGGAAGACGACAAACTGTGGATCATCGCGCTGCAAGCGGGGCGTCGTTGGGTCTGGATCGAGGGCAATCACGATCCTGGCCCGGTCGAACTTGGCGGCGCGCATCTGGCCGAACTGCCCCTGCCGCCTCTGGTGTTCCGCCATATCGCGCAACCCAGCCACAGCGGGGAAGTGTCAGGACATTACCACCCCAAGGCCACGATCCGGGCGCGGGGCCGCGCGATCACGCGCCCGGCTTTTCTGATCGATGGGGACAAGGTCGTTATGCCAGCTTACGGCACCTATACCGGCGGGCTTCACAGTGATAATGCGGCCTTCGCCGGGCTGATGCGCGCCGAGGCCCTTGCTGTCATGACGGGGCCTATTCCGCATCCCGTGCCGATGCCGCGCTGACATCTCGGAATCATGACCTGCTGACCAGTTTGAGGTGCACCGCCGGGTCACGCTAGATGACACCCGCCTCTTCAAGAGCCGTCCGATATTTGCGGCTGACAGGCGTCTGAGCAATTCGGTTCGCTGCCCGATGGCCCGCCGCCCATATCGTCAACAAGCAGGTAACTGCCCTGCTCGGCCATGCAAAACACGTTGAAGGTCACCCGGGTCAGATGGACATTGACCCCGATCGCCTCGGGTCGGAAAACCGCGCGCAGCCCAAACACGGTCGGCCCAAAAGCCAAAGCCATGAGCAGTGCGGCAAAGCCATCGAACAGGACAGGTCGGCCAGCACCGATCACCACGTGGGTGGTCGCATGAGCCGAATAGCCAAACAGAAATGCCAGCGTGACAACGATGCATGTGACTCAGACAAAACCGTTGAGCGGAGCAATGCAGGAACGTCTCTGAAAACGCCGACGTAACCTTGTCAGACAGCTTCATACTTTGCCCAAATGTAACCTTTGCTGCTCGGTAAAACGCCATTTCACGATCTGCCAACTCTTCAAGCGACTAGCATCGCATTTCGGAGTGTGAGCAAATAACCGTGAAGAACAAGGGAACAGACACAATGGCGCCAGTGACCGAAGACCGAATTCGCCAAAGCTTCGCCGCTCAATCCCTTATGGCAACCTTCGGGGCGACGCTGTCTCGGGTCGAGGAAGGCGCGGTGGAGATCGAAGCGCCAATCCTGCCCGGCAGTCTCCAGCAGCACGGATTCGCCCATGCCGGGCTGACATTCGCGATCGGAGACAGTGCCGCAGGATATGCGGCCTTGTCAGTCCTGCCCGAGGGGTACGAAGTGCTGACCACCGAGATGAAGGTGAACCTGCTTGCCCCCGGTCAAGGCGATCAGCTGGTCGCGCGGGGCAAGGTGATCAAGCCGGGGCGCAGGCTGGTCATCGTGCAGGCAGATGTCTTTGCCCTCACCGATGGCAAGGAGACCCATATCGCCCTGATGACCGGGACCATGATGCCCGTAGCGCCCAAATGATATGCCCCTAGACAGGGGTTTCAGGGTGCGTCGCATTCCATATCGCAGGGTGTCAGGCCGTCAATCCCTCGGGTTCTGACAACCCATTGGCGCGACAGCAGGCGGTAACCGTATTGGCCAGCAGGCACGCAATCGTCATCGGCCCCACCCCGCCCGGCACAGGCGTGATGGCACCCGCAACCTCGGCGCAGCTGTCGAAATGGCAATCGCCCACAAGGCGCGTCTGGCCCTCGCCCTTGTCCGGGGCGTCGATCCGGTTGATGCCCACGTCGATCACGGTGGCGCCGGGCTTGATCCAGTCGCCTGTCACCATTTCCGGGCGCCCAACAGCTGCCACGACGATATCGGCGCGACGGGTCACATCCTGAATGTCCTTGGTGCGGCTATGCGCGATGGTCACCGTGCAGCTGTCCCCCAGTAAAAGCTGGGCCATCGGTTTGCCCACGATGTTCGAGCGCCCGATCACCACCGCATCCATCCCCGACAGACTACCGTGATAGTCGCGCAGCATCATCAGACAGCCAAGCGGGGTGCAGGGCACCATGGATTTCTGTCCGGTTCCCAACAGCCCGACATTCGAGATGTGGAACCCGTCCACATCCTTGGCCGGGTCAATGGAATTGATCACCAGATCCTCGTTCAGGTGCCCGGGCAGCGGCAATTGCACGAGAATACCATGCACTTCGGGCGCATTGTTCAGCTTGTCAATCAGCTCCAGAAGGTCTTTTTCCGAAGTGTCAGCATCCAGCTTGTGCTCGTAGGAATTCATCCCCACCTCGACGGTCTGCTTGCCTTTCGAGCGCACATAGACCTGGCTGGCCGGATCCTCACCGACCAGAACCACGGCGAGGCCGGGGGTGATCGCATGTTCTTCCTTCAACCGCGCGACATGGCCGGCCACTTTCTCACGCACCTTGGCCGCGAAGGCCTTGCCGTCGATGATCTGTGCCGTCATCGGTTTTCCCTTTCCGAAAATGGGTAAAGTTGCGCCCCGCATACAGGATACGGGGCGCATATGGTCAAGAGGCAGACCTTAGAACAGGCCTTCGATATCGCCGTCAGCGTTCAACTTGATCGCCTCGGCCGCAGGTTTGCTTGGCAGACCCGGCATGGTCATGATCTCGCCGCAGATCACGACGACGAAACCGGCACCCGCGCTCAGGCGGACTTCGCGGACCGGCACCGAATGGCCGGTGGGGGCGCCACGGCGTCCGGGGTCAGTGGTGAAGCTGTATTGTGTCTTGGCCATGCAGACAGGCAGATTGCCATAGCCTGCATCTTCCCATTCCTTGAGCTGATTGCGGATCTTCTGATCGGCCAGCACCTCATCGGCGCGATAAATCCGCTTGGCAATCGTCTCAACCTTCTGCAGCAGCGGCATGTCGTCGGGATAAAGCGGAGCGAAATTGGCCTGATCCGCCTCGGCGATGGTAGCCACGCGGGTCGCCAGTTCCTCGGTGCCTTCCGACCCTTTGGCCCAGTGTTGGCACAGGATCGCCTCTGAGCCCTGCTCGGCCACATAATCCTTCACGGCCTGCACTTCGGCATCGGTATCAGTCACGAAATGGTTGATCGCCACAACCACCGGCACGCCGAAGGATTTGACGTTCTCGATATGACGTCCAAGGTTCGGGCAGCCCTTCTTGACCGCCTCGACATTCTCCGCGCCCAGATCGGCCTTGGCCACACCCCCGTTCATCTTCATCGCGCGCACTGTTGCCACGACCACCACCACGGACGGCGCGAGCCCGGCCTTGCGGCACTTGATGTTCATGAATTTCTCGGCGCCCAGATCCGCCCCGAAGCCTGCTTCGGTCACGACGTAGTCAGCCAGTTTCAGCGCCGTTGTCGTCGCCATGACCGAGTTGCAGCCATGCGCGATATTCGCGAACGGACCGCCATGAACGAAGGCTGGGTTGTTTTCCAGCGTCTGAACGAGGTTGGGCTGCATCGCATCCTTCAGCAGCACGGTCATCGCACCGTCGGCCTTAATGTCACGGCAGGTGATGGGCTGCTTGTCACGCGTATAGGCGACAATGATGTTGCCAAGACGGTGCTCCAGATCCTCCAGATCGGTGGAAAGGCACAGGATCGCCATGACTTCCGAGGCCACCGTGATATCGAACCCGGTCTGGCGCGGGAAGCCGTTGGCGACCCCACCAAGCGAGGTGACGATATCGCGCAGCGCGCGATCGTTCATGTCCAGAACCCGGCGCCAGACGACCCGGCGCTCGTCGATGCCCAGCTCGTTGCCCCAGTAGATGTGATTGTCGATCATCGCGCTCAGCAGGTTGTGAGCCGTGGTGATCGCGTGGAAATCCCCAGTGAAATGCAGGTTCATTTCCTCCATTGGAACCACCTGTGCATAGCCACCGCCGGCCGCGCCGCCCTTCATGCCGAAGCACGGGCCAAGGCTTGCCTCGCGAATACAGACCGCCGCTTTCTTGCCGATCCGGTTCAGACCGTCTCCCAGACCCACCGTGGTCGTGGTCTTGCCTTCGCCGGCCGGCGTCGGGTTGATCGCCGTCACGAGAACCAGCTTGCCGTTCTTGTTGCCCTTTACCGAGTTGATGAAGTCCTGGCTGACCTTGGCCTTGTCATGGCCATAGGGCAGCAGGTGATCGCTTGGGATGCCAAGTTTCTCGCCGATTTCCTGAATCGGCTTCTTGTTGGCTTCACGGGCGATTTCGATGTCGGACTTGTAGCTCATTGTTTTTCCTCGTGGTGGCCAAAGGCGGTGATGCTTTCCCGTCGCTCTTAGCTCGTCTGCGACAGTATACAGCACGCGATTCCGACATATCCGGTAGCTGTTGCGGCGGGCTGTCGCACCGCCGTTTCTGATCGGAAACAGCGCGCGACAGAAGGAAATCAGCGGCAACCGGCGGACAGGCGGTAGGGTCAAGCTCGCAGCGAACAGGCCCGGGTCAGGCGATCAAGCGCCATGTATGGCTTTCATATGGGGCCAGGGCCTTTGATCCGGCACATGCAGCGTTACCGTGTCACCAACCCTCAAAATGCCTTCACGTTCGACCCAGGCCGTCACGCCCCGGCGGCCCTTGGCAGCGGTTTTGAAGGCTTTGCCCTTGCCGGGCGAATCCTCGTCTATGACCTTGGCGGGCAGATGACAGGGGCGATTTTCCATATCCACCACCAGCGTCGTGCCGGCGGAGCTCTGAAGCCGGGAGGATGGCGGCACATGAGTGAAGTCCGGGATGCCTTGCAGCACCATCGACGCCCCGACCCACGCGGGGTTGATGGCCTCTACGCCCATCCGCGCGGCGATCGCATCAAGATCTTCGGCGGAAAGGATGGAAAACTGACGAACGTTGCGAATTTCCGTGCCTCTTGGATACTGGCTTGTGACCCGGCTGCAGGATGATCGTGTCAGACCAGCGTGCTCTTCACCCTCAACTCCGGAGAAAGTCGCCATCACCTCATCAAGCGACTCGGCGCGCAGGGTCGCGTCGCGATCCGACACGCGCCCCAGCCAGATGATCTTCGCGGTGAAGTCGGTGGGAATCAATGCCGGCATGTCATCTGTCTCCTTGCATCATCAACCCAAGTTCGTTGCAGAACGGGCAAGGCGCGGCCAAATGACGAAATGCGCCCCGGCATATGAGCCGCAGTCATACGGTAAGCGTAAAGAACAACCGGCGGAACGGAAACAGTACCGATCCATCCGCTCGCACGGGATAGGCCGCATGCATGACCTCTTCGTAGCGGCGGATCAACTCGGCTTTTTCGGCATCGTCCAAGACTTCGAGCACCGGCCGCGCATACGTACTTTCGGTGAAGCGACGCACAGGGTGGCTGCCCGCCTCGGCCATCAGCCGTTGGTAATACTCAGTCTCCCACATACGGAACTGACCGAGCGGCGTCAGAAGCTCTTCGTATTTAACGGGGGTCATGACGCCGGGTGTGCCCATCTTGTCCACGCGACCCGGCACCAATTCTTCAACCAGACTCAGCCAGACGCGATGCGACGGCGCCTTGTTCTGATGCGGCATTTGCACCGCCAGAGTGCCACCCTTGCCCAGCATCCGCGCCAGACGCGGCATCAATTGCTCATGATTGCCGACCCAGTGCAAAGCCGCGTTCGAGAAGATCAAACCCGGCGCGCGGCGCGGATGCCAGTCCTTGATATCCGCCTGCTGCACACTGTCATATCCCATCGCTTGCCGAGCTTTTTGCAGCATTGCGGGCGATGCGTCCACGCCGATCACCTGACGCCCACCGGCGCGGGCCTTCAGCGCCTCGCCGATGGACCCGTTGCCACAGCCCAGATCCACGACATCCCCAGCCCCCATCTGGCCAACCGCATTCAGCAGGTCCAACCCGGGTCGCAACCGCAAATCCCGGAACCTTGCATAGGCTCCGGGATTCCAGTCGGTTTTTACAGAAGACCCGATCACACTGAGGGCTCGGGCTCCGGCCCGCCTTCACCCAATCCAGGCGAGGATTTGGGTTTGGTCTTGGGAATGGCGGTCAACGATGGCTTTTTCTTCTCCTCAGGGGCGCTGCCTTCGTCGTCACCGGCCTCGGGCGGCTCGCCCCGGATGACGCGGGCTATTTCCTCGCCGGTGAGGGTCTCGTATTCCAGAAGCCCCTGCGCCAGTCGCTCCCACTCGTCCTTGCGCTCGGTCAGGATCTTGAAGGCCGAGGCGTAGGCTTCGTCGATCAGGCGCTTGACCTCATCTTCGATGAGTTCCTTGGTATGGGCGGAAATCGAGAAGCCTCCCGCACCATTGCCCATGTACCCTTCATGGGCCTGCTCGTAATCCACATTGCCCACCTTGTCGGACATGCCCCACCGAAGGACCATCGCCCGCGCAAGGCCACTGGCCTGCTGGATGTCACCCGCCGGACCGTTCGACACGTCATCGGGACCGTATTTGAGGATCTCGGCCGCTTTGCCCGCCATGGTCATGGCCAGCTTCTGTTCGCATTCCGACTTGTGCCAGTTCAGGCGGTCGATCTCGGGCAGGCTGACAACCATGCCAAGCGCACCACCGCGCGGAATGATCGTCGCCTTGTAGACCGGATCACATTTCGGCAGCGCCAGACCGACCACGGCATGGCCCGCTTCGTGATAGGCGGTCTTTTCCTTCTGGTCATCAGTCAGAACCATCGACCGGCGCTCGGCGCCCATCATGACCTTGTCCTTGGCGTTCTCAAAATCCTCCATCGTCACGAAACGACGGCCCACGCGCGCCGCCATCAAGGCGGCTTCGTTCACGAGGTTGGCAAGATCGGCACCGGAAAAGCCGGGGGTGCCGCGGGCAATGATCCGCAGGTCCACATCGGGGCCAAGCGGGGTCTTGCGGGCATGCACGCCGAGGATCTTCTCGCGCCCTTTGATATCGGGGTTGGGAACCGTGATCTGACGGTCGAACCGGCCCGGACGCAGAAGCGCAGGATCAAGAACGTCCTTGCGGTTGGTTGCCGCGATGATGATCACGCCCTCATTCGCCTCGAACCCGTCCATTTCAACCAGGAGCTGGTTGAGCGTCTGTTCGCGCTCGTCATTCCCGCCGCCATAGCCGGCACCGCGGTGCCGACCCACAGCGTCGATCTCGTCGATAAAGACAATGCAGGGCGCGTTCTTCTTGGCCTGTTCGAACATATCGCGCACCCGGCTGGCACCGACGCCCACGAACATTTCCACGAAATCCGAGCCGGAGATGGTGAAGAACGGAACCCCGGCCTCCCCGGCGATGGCGCGCGCCAGCAGCGTCTTACCGGTGCCCGGAGGGCCAACCAGCAAAGCCCCTTTGGGGATCTTGCCGCCAAGACGGCTGAACTTCTGCGGATTGCGCAGGAATTCCACGATCTCTTCCAGCTCTTCCTTGGCCTCATCAATACCGGCCACATCGTCGAAGGTGACGCGCCCATGCTTTTCAGTCAGCATCTTGGCCTTGGACTTACCAAAGCCCATCGCGCCACCCTTGCCGCCACCCTGCATGCGATTCATGAAATAGATCCACACGCCGATCAGCAGGACGAATGGCAAGAGCGAGATCAGGAAGGTCTGAAAGCCCGACTGCTCCTGCGGCTCGGCATTGACCGGGATATCCGCCTCGATCAGCATGTTGGTCAGTTCGGCGTCCTGGGGCTTGATGGTGACGTATTCTTTGCCATCCGCACCGCGGAAGCGCACGTTTTCGCCATCCAGCGTGACCTGGCTCACATTGCCGTCCTCGATCGCGGTCACGAACTCGGAATACTTGATCGCCTTGCTCTGGAGCGTGTTGCCCGGGCCGCTGAACAGATTGAACAGTGCCAATATCAGCAGGAACAGAACCAGCCAGAAGGCGATATTTCTTGCGTTGCCCAAGGAAACTCTCCTTAAAATTCGGATAGAGCGGACCTACCACGAGACCCACCCAACTAAAATAGAGATCACATCGATTACTTCAATGCGATAAAAAAGAGGTGAAGTATGCCTCTTCGTCGCGGATCAGAATGGCGCGCCACCCGTTTTCAAGACCGGCAAGCGGTGCGGCCAACAGCTCATCCTCTCGCCAGACCGAAGGGCCGGCGATCAGCGACGTAGCCGGCAGACCGGTTTCCCGGCGCCCGGCACAGTGGGACAGGCCGTTTTTGCCCAAGGCGCGCAGCTCGGCGCCCGCGATGTCAGGCCCTTCCAGCCGCCATCGTCCATCCCAGACATGCGTCACCTGACAGCGTTCCGAGGCGACGGCTTTCCATTCCCTCGTGATCCGCAGATGGTCTTTTCGCAGCGTCACAAGACACCCCTGCAACGTCATGTCGCGCCCCTCGGCAATGGCGTCGAGAAGATCATCGACCGCCCGACCACGGGGGACATATTCCGCGCCGCTGATCCATTTCAACGAGGTCTGCATGATGCGACGAGCCGTTTCTCGGGGCAGGCCGTCGAAGCCCGGCCTGTCGACAATCAGATCACCCGACTGGATGCGCACATGCTGCCGCGCCGCCTCAAGCGCATAGAGATAAAGGGTTTGCCGCACATCGGACATCCGGTGCGCCATCGCCAAAAGGCCCGCCGTCGTAATCCCGAGAGGGGCCAGTTCCTGCAAGGCCGCCCGCGCCTTGACGCGCTCATAGCGGGGATCTTCGTTACTGGGGTCCTCCACCCAAGTCATGCCCCTGCCTTCAAGTGCGGCGCGCAGCTCGTGCCGAAAGATGGCAAGGGCCGGACGGCAAAAGGTTACGCCATGGCTTTCGAAGCGCTCCGACATGGCGGACAAGCCATCAACACCCGCGCCACGCGCAAGCCGCATGAGGAACGTCTCGGCCTGATCGTCCGCCGTATGGGCGATGGCGATACAGGCGATACCCTGACCGCGCGCCCACTGAGCCATCAGGCCATATCGCGCCCTACGGGCTTGATCCGACAGATTGCCGCGGCCGTCCCAATCCGTCCATGTCAGGATATCATGCGGCACGCCCAAACGCTTGCAATCGGCGGCGACCTTGGCAGCCTCCTGCGCAGCTTCGGGTCGCAGGCGATGATCCACGGTCACCGCATGAAGAGCAGGCCCCCCGGCCAACCGCCAGTCATTCAGAACGACCAGCAAGCCAAGCGAATCACTCCCCCCCGAGACGGCCACGGCCAGCCGCTCTGGTGCATTTGGCAGGAAATGGCCGGCGAACCGGTCGCGCAGCGCGTCCGGTTCCGTGGTCACTGACAGCCCAGATTGCTCATCGCCGCCTGGGCCTGTCCGACTGCGGAATCGCCCGGAAACCGGTTGCCGACCTCTGCCAGGGTGACGCAGGCCTGCTCGGTCTGCCCCAGAGCGCCAAGCGCGGAGCCCAGACGGAACAGCGCCTCGGCGGCTTCGGGGCCGTTGTTGTCGCTGCTGAACGTGTCGAGATAGGCGCGCGCGGCCTCTTTCATCTGTCCTCCAGCTTCCAGAGCCTGCCCGCGCAGCAGACCTGCCCGCGCGGTCAAGGGACCGCCCGGATAGGTCTGCTGAAACGTCGCGAATTGCTCTGCTGCCGCGGCATGCTCGCCGGCATCAAGCGCCTCTTTGGCACGTTTGAAATCGGCCTCTTCGCTGACCGCAAGCTGGGGGGCTTCCGGCTCGCCGCCTTCTGAAGGTTGAGCCGAAAGTGCGGCCCCGCTTGCGCCACTGGCCGACGTGTCGATGCCCCCAAGCGTGGTGCTGTCGCCAAGTGCTCCGATGTCGCAATCGGTTTCAAGTTCGCACAGCCGGAATTCGAGGTCACCAATCCGGTTCGCCCCGTCCTCGGCCACGCGTTCCACCTTGAATTGCAGCTCTTCAGTCTTGGCTGTCAGACGCTGCAACTCGCTTTCGATGGCGTTCACACGTTCGATCACCGTGCCGCTGCCGCTCAACTGTCCTGCGGCGCCGGTGGTGTTCAGTTCCCGTTTGAGTTTCTGCAACTCGACAAACAGCACTGACAGTTCCTGCCGGATATCCGCCAGGGTTTCCGTGTTTGCCTGCGCCATGGCTTGCCCCGGAAGACTTAACGCAAGAACTGTCAGAATCGTCACGATCCGGTGCATCGGCACTCCCCTCATGCGCGTGGTGGCGTCAGCTGCTCGGGACGGCGGAAATGACCGTCACGGCGCGGCGGTTCTTGGCGTAACAGGCCTCGTTGCTGCACAGCTCGATGGGGCGCTCCTTGCCGTAGCTGACCACCTTCAGGCGATTACCGGCAATGCCGCGGCTGACAAGATATTCCTGCACGGCATTGGCTCGGCGCGCGCCAAGAGCGAGGTTGTATTCCCGTGTGCCCTGCTCGTCGGCATGGCCTTCGATCACGGCCGAGTAATCGATATTGGTCATCAACCACTGCGCCTGACCGTCCAGAACGGCCTGAGCCTCGGACGAAAGGGTGGATTGATCCACGGCGAACAGAACCCTGTCCCCGATGGTTTGCTGGAAATAGAGCGGCGAGGTGGGATCACTGGCCGATCCGGCCATGCCGGCGTTCATGCCGCCATTGTTGAAGCCTGCGCCCGTGCCATCGTCGAACCGGTCGGGGTTCGAGCAGGCCGCCAGCGCGAGCCCGGCGCACAGCAAAAGGGTCTTGCTCAGATAGGTCATTGGGTGCCTCGTTCTTTTCTGGTGTCTTGCTGTCGTCAAATCTATCATAGCCACTGCATCTTGGGAATGCGCCGGTCCCGGGTGTCCTAATCCTGCAGCGGCGACCATGACGGATCGCTGCCCCCGGCCTCGGTCGGCACCTTGCGCAGGTTGCGCCCGGAAATATCCACCGAATAGAGGCTGGCGCTGCCCTGTGCGCCCTGCGTTTCGCGGGTGAACATGATGACCCGCCCATTGGGTGACCATGTCGGCCCCTCGTCAAGAAACGATGCCGTGAGCAGGCGCTCTTCGCTGCCATCGGTGCGTATCACCCCGATATGGAACCGGCCCTTGGATTGCTTGGTGAAGGCAATCAGATCACCGCGCGGAGACCAGACCGGCGTGCCATAACGCCCCTGCCCGAAGCTGATGCGCTGCGCCTCGCCGCCAGCGGACGGCATGATATAGAGCTGCGGGCTGCCCGAGCGGTCGGATTCGAACACGATCCGGCTGCCATCGGGGCTGAAACTGGGTGCGGTCTCGATCGACGGCGCATTGGTCAGCCGGGTGCTTGTCCCGCTGCCGATATCCATCATGTAGAGATCCGTATTGCCGCCACTCGACAGCGAATAGACCACCCTGCGCCCATCCGGCGCAAAGCGCGGCGCAAAACTCATGGTGCCGTCTTGCTGCTCGAGCACGCGGCGCTGCGCACTGCCGACCTGCAGCACGTAAATCCGCGGAAAGCCGCTTTCGTAGCTGGTATAGAGCACCTGCCTGCCATCCGGCGAGAAGCGCGGCGCCAACACGATCGAGGCGCTGTCGGTCAGATAGCTGACATTGGCGCCATCATAATCCATGATCGCCAGCCTCTTGATCCGCTGGTCCTTGGGTCCGGTTTCCGCGACATAAACCACACGGCTGTCGAAATACGGGGCCTCGCCGGTGATCCGGCTATAGATCTGATCGGCGACCTTGTGCGCGATGCGCCGCCAGCCGTCCTGCGTGCCGACAAGTTGCAGGCCCTGCCCCAGTTCCTGACCCGCGAACACGTCATAAAGCCGGAAACGCACCACCAACTGGCCGCCCGCGTCGACCGACACAGCGCCAGTCACAAGCGCCTGAGCGTTGATCGCCTTCCAGTCGGCATATTGCACCGGACTGGAAAAACTGGTCACCCGGCTGATGAACGCCTCTGGCTGGATTTCGCGGAACAGGCCCGTGCCCGTCAGGTCGGCCGCGATGACCTCGGCGATGCGCCGCCCGAATTCCGCCCCTGTCGTGCTATCGGACACGAAATCCGGCGCCGCGAAAGGCAACGGTTCGATCACGCCTTCGGTGATCTCGATCCGAAGCGGGCCGGTCTGTGCCGTCGCGGGCAGCGACCACAGCATCAGGACGGTCAAGAGGCTCAGTATATAACGCATCATTTGATCCTCATTCTCTCCGGATTGAACGTCATTTCAATATCACGCCAGTGATCGTATTTGTCTTTCGGCAAATCATAGCCGTTCGCGCCACAGCGGATGATCGCCCGTCGCGCCGCTTCATAGGCCTGTCTTGCCGCGGCATCGCTTCCGCCCGACGAGCTGAGCAGTTCAATCGAGCCCGAGACCGGTTTTGCATCCTCACCCATGCGCACCTTCACAACGACGGTCGTGCGCAGCGCTTCGGAACTGAGCGATCCGACATTCCAGCATTGCTGCACCGAAACCCTGAGCGCGTCTTTTTCACCCGCCGTCAGAGGCGGCCCCGAGGGCGCGCCCTGATCCGCGCCACCGGCCTGACCGAGAGCTTCGGCCAAGGCGTCGTTGACCGCGCTTTCATCGGGCTGCGGCCTTGCGGCAGTCCGGGTGTCCTCGGCCGGCTGCGTCTGCTCGGCGGGCTGGGGTTGTGCAGTCTGGGGCTGTGCGGGCCGCGTCTTGGGCCGCAACGACCGCGACGGGGCGGCGCTGGCGGGATCGACCTGTTCGGCTTCGGTCACGATCTCGGTTGTGGATTCCTCGGGGGCTGTGGCCTCGGTCTCGGGCTCGACGTTTTCTGCGGCCTCGGCATCGGGCACGGTCTCCTGACGCTCGACCTCGTCGATCGCGACATCCGGCTCGGGAGGGGCCACCGCTTCGGGGGCCACACGCGGCGCGGGTCTGGGCTGCGGACGGGGCGAGACTTCGGGCACCAAAGCGGCGATGTCCTCCTGCGGGGGTTGCATCACCGGCGGCTCATCGCTGACCTCGGCTTCCGGCACGGGAACGGGATCAACAACCTCGGGGACATCGTCGGGCGGCGGGGTTTGCGTAACCTCGGGTTGCGAAAGATCCGGCGCCGCATCACTGGTCGAGGTCAGCTCCGGCAGGCCCTGCCCTTCGGCGGGCGGTTCGGGCGTGTCCACATTCGCCACAGCTTCGGGCGCGCGCGGCGCATCGATCAATGCGGCATACTCCTCGGCGGAAATCGCCGTAACGGAGGTGACTTCGAATGGCAAAGGATCCGACTTGAACGCCCCGCCGAACACCGCGAAGGCGATCAGCCCGATATGGGCCGTTCCGGATATGATCTGGCCGGTGTTCACCTGAGCGCCTTCAGCTGTCCTGCCCGTCGAGCTCGGGCCCACCCATATCCGTGACCAGCCCGATATCCGAGAAGCCGCCCCGGTTGAGCGCCCCCATGACCTGCATCACATCCGAATAGGGCGCCGCGCCATCAGCACGCAGGAAGACACGGGTGCTGTCTCGCTCCGCCGCGATCGCGCGCAGCCGCGTCACCAATTCCTCGCGCGGCACTTCGGATGTCTGGATGGTCACGACACCTTCGGCAGTCAGAGTGACCGTCAGGGGCTCTTCCTCTTCCTCGCCCGGCAAGGCGTTGGCGGCGGTTTTCGGCAATTCGACGGGCACACCCACGGTCATCAGCGGGGCCGCCACCATGAAGATGATGAGCAGCACCATCATCACGTCCACGAAGGGCGTGACGTTGATCTCGGCCATCGGACGCGACCGGCCCCGTCCGCGCCGCCTGCGGCCACTGCCGCCTGATTTCTCGGCTACACCTGCGCCCATCGGTCAGGAATCCAGTTGGCGGCTGAGGATCGTCGCAAATTCATCGGCGAAGGCCTCGTAACTGCCCACGATGCGGTCGGAATCCGAACTCAGCTTGTTGTAGAAGATCACCGCGGGGATCGCGGCAAGAAGGCCAAGCCCGGTGGCCAGAAGCGCCTCGGCGATGCCGGGGGCGACAACGGCAAGGCTTGTATTCTGCTGCTCGGCGATCTCGATGAAGGCGTTCATGATCCCCCAGACCGTTCCGAACAGGCCGATGAAAGGCGTGGTCGATCCGATGGTGGCAAGGATTTGCAGACTGCTCTGAAGCTCTTCGGTTTCCTTGGAGATGGCCACATCCATACTGCGGTCGATACGGGCGGTGGCGCCGGCGATCAGACCGCCGTCATTGCGATGACTGCGACGCCATTCCATCATCCCGGCGGCGAAGATCCGTTCGGAGCGCCCCGAAGGCTCGGGTCCGATTTCGTCGAACAGCTCATCCAGCGGCTCGCCCGACCAGAAGCGGCGGTCGAAGGCGGCGGCGTCGGCCCGCGCCTTGCGGTAAAGAATGATCTTCTGAATGATGATCGACCACGCCCAGAACGACGCGATCACAAGCATCCACATCACCAACTTCACGATGATCGTAGCGCGAGCGTAGAGGCCCCACAGTGAGAAATCCATCTCCTGTGCCAATGCCAGGGTTTCTGCTTCCATCTTGCCTGCTCTTTTTTGGGTGGCCTTGTTTTGCGGCCTTAATTGCGCCGCAAACTACCCGATTTTCAAAGGGAAAGCCAACAACATCCGCGTGACCATGCAGGGAAATGCGACCACGGGTCGGACACCGGCGGATAATCGCCGGATTTGCCGAGAAGGGTCAGTGCAGCAAAAGCCGGATATTCGCGGGAAGGCGGGCCGGGTGGCCGGTGTCGTTGATGCAGACAAGGGTCACAACGGCGGAAAAAAGAGTGTCCTTTCCGCGGGTTACCACCTGCTCCAGCACCAGCCGCGCGCCTGTCACGGCCTGCGTGCGGGTGCGGACCTCGAGCTCGTCATCGAATTTCGCCGACGCAAGGTAGTCCGCCTCGAGACGGCGGACGGCGAAAACCAGCCCCTCGGTCTCGCGCATGGCGTTCTGATCGATGCCCAACTGCCGGACCCAGTCACTCCGGGCGCGCTCTATGTATTTGAGATAATTGGCATAATAGACGATACCGGCCATGTCGGTATCCTCGTAGTAAACGCGTATCGGAAAGCTGTGGGACATGGGGGAGAACCTTAGGGGCGCGCTGCGGGATCGTCCAGCATGTACTCGGCCAGCAGGTCATATTCCGGGCCGTCCGGACCAAGGGTTGAGCGATAAAGACCAAAGCGGTCGGTCCGGAAAGGATCGAGGCTGAAATCCCCGTGCGACTCGAGAAAAGCGCCCAGTTTGTCGAGCTCGAATTGCGGCAAGGCGCGGTTGAGGCGCGCGAGGGTGACATGCGGGCGAAACCGCTCGCGCGGCAGGTCGACCCCTGCGTCACGAACCGCCACACGAACTTTTTTGCGCAGGGAAACAAGGGCTTCGGGGCGGTCGCTTGCGGCAAAGACAAGCCGGGGTCTGGCGCGGTCGAACACATCCAGCCCGGCGATGCGCAGATCAAAGGCCGGGGCGCGGATGTCACCGAGCAATTCGTTAACGGCCTCGGCGGTGGGCAGGTCCTGTTCATCCAGAAACGCGAGGGTGAGATGCAGGTTGTCCGGCTCCACCAGACGGCCCACACGCAGATCCGATTGCAGACGCGAGAGCGCCGCGCGCACCACATCGGGCAGACCTATGGCAACGAAAAGCCGCATGATACCAAGCCTTTAGTTGGGCATGATCCGGGCCGCCAGACGCATCGCATGGCTGCTGTCCTGCGCGAAAACCGGCATCACCGAATCATAGGCGGCGCGAATGAGCGAGGCGATGTCGGGCCGCAGGATGACCGCGCCGGTCTCAGGCACGCGGGCCAGCGGAGAGGCGTCCTTGAAGGCGGTATCGGACCATAGGAGGATCGTCTGAACGACCTGCGACAGCGCCAGCGTTTCCGCCGGGACAGAGCTTAACTCCTTGTCCATCCTCAGAAAAACGAAGCTGGCCTTGATCGCACCGGCCGCATCGAAGCGAAAGATGCGATACTGGTTGGCATCGGCCGCGACAAGACGCGCGACCAGAGGCGCCAGATCGGGAATTAATCTATCCAGATCAGGGACTTGCAAAAGTTCTTCCCAATCGCGGATGAAAAACACCATGAGGTTGATGCCCAGTTCGGGATCGGTCTCGGCCATCTGGTGATTGGCCAGCGTGGCGACCGCCTCGATCGCGCCTTTGACGATGCCAAGTGTCTGATCATCCACACCAAAAACGACAGGCGCGATGGGCCGCCCCCAGCGGGCGAACATGTAGGAGCCATCGGAGCGAGTGAAAAGTCGTTCGATCTGTTCGGCGCTCAGAGCTGCGGTCATGATCCCCCTCCTTCCACATGCCCCCCCTTAGCAGAGCCCGGCACGGAGGCAAATATCGCGCAAGGACGGTTTGTGTAGGACTCGTACGGAACAGACACGCGTTTGGGACGGAATACGGATGCAAACCCGCGATTTGTGTCCATCCCGTACGCAAATCACCCCAGCGCGCCCCCTTCGCGCCCCCTTCGCGCCCTGCGGTAACGCGATCTTAATCAGTGCAGGCCAGTATCAGGCCTCTGATCCCGATGCGGTCCAATCGAAGGGAGGCCAGAATCGTGCATGTCGAGAACCAGCTTGTCCCCATCATAGCGCCCACGGATCACATGGCCGGGGCGGGTGAGTTCGGGATGGTCCTGCGCCCAGTCGCGGAACCGGTCGTTCGACACGACGCGCGCCCGCTTGTCGAGCGCCATGTCGAGGATTTCGGGATCGGCCGGGCAACCGCGCGGAACGACCCGGACCTGCGCTCCGGGCAGGCCGAGCATCCGGCCCAGCTCGTCCCCGCGAAGATACCGCCCCGCCAGCAGATACCCCGCATTGGCATCGAAGACGACATCCGGCGACAGGCCAAGTTGCTTGAGATGGTCGACCACCTCGCGCAGCGTTTCGGCGCTTGGGGTTTCATCGCGCCAATGCATGACGTTGGAGCCGTCCACCACCACCGGGACCACACGCGCGCGGCGGCCCAACACCGCCTTGAGCAGCAACAGGAGCGCGGCGATGACCCAAGCCTCGGCCACAATGACCATGCCCGGCATGACAGGCAGAACATGCGCGGTCACCAGAGCGACGATACCTATACTTAAGAGTAAACACTGAACAATCATGGCGAGAGCATATTCTAACCTGAGCAGACTCGAAACACCCTTAATACAGATCGGCATCTGGTCGCCTATGCGGCGATACTGCGGCAAAGCCGTGGCAAGGATCCGGGCTGTGGGGCATCTGGTGTCGGCGACAGCTGACGCGGGATGGGTCTTGTCAGGCAAGGCGCTGTTTCGAGGCATATGGCCGGGCCGGAGCCTTGCGGGATTACGACGGGCTGGCCGGGTTTGCGCCCTTCGGATCGGGCCTTGGGCGACCCTGCGGGATATGCCCGCGACGCGGCGGGGCTCAGGGAGCGACGCCGGGCACGGGCCGATCGAGCAGGGCCTGCGCCACGCGCCGCGCCCAGGCATCATAGACCGCCGGGCCTGGATGGAAGCCGTCTTCGGCCATGCCAGAGGGGTCCAGGGCGTCGCCCACGGACAGGTGGATGACATCCGGGCGCGAGGCCGCGAGCCGCGCGAGTTCGTGATCGAGCACCATGGCCCTTTGCCCCAGAACATCGCGCAGCGGGCGCGGCAGCAGTGGAAAGCGATCGAGCGGCGGCACACCCGATGCGACCCAGAGCGTCACGCCGAAGCGGGTGGCCAGCGCATCGAGCAAGGCCGCATAATCACGCCGCCAGCGCCCGGCGGAAAGGCCGTTCTTGGTGTCGTTCACCCCAAGCGCCAGCACGGCGGCGTCATAGGCGCCGGGCGGCAGGGTATCGAGGCTTTTGAGCGTGCTGCGGGCGGTGGCGCCGCTACGGGCATGAAGCCGCCACCGCACCGCGCGATGCGGCGCGAGATGCGCCACCAGCCGACCGGCAAGCGCCATGTCCTGATGGGCGACGCCGACCCCCGCGGCGGAACTGTCGCCCAGCACCAGCAGCCGAAGGGGGGCGCCATTGCCGGTCTGCCCAGACCGGGGGCCGCGCGCCTCGGGCAGACGGCGGGCGCGGATGGCGACCCAGGCGGCCTGCGCCGCGAGCAGCGGGATCAGAGGAGTGTCGACGAGGCGCAAAGGCGGCAGGTCCCGAAGCATGAGGAAAGGCACGGCCATGAAAGCATGGGGCATGGCCCGCCGCGCGGGCCGTCGCGTGCCGGTATGGAGGGGCCAGGGCGCATGGGGCTATTTGCCGAAAAGATCGCTTTGCCCGGCCGCACTTGGCGGGGCCATGCCCAGATGCGCCCATGCGCGCTGCGCCAGCATCCGGCCACGCGGCGTGCGCTGGATGAGCCCCTGTTGCAGCAAGAACGGCTCGATCACCTCTTCAAGGGCATCGCGGCTTTCGCTGAGTGCTGCGCTGAGCGTTTCGATGCCGACGGGACCGCCCTGATAGGCCTCGGCGATGAGGCGCAGGTAGCGCCGGTCAGCCCCATCGAGGCCCAGCTTGTCCACGCCCAGACGAGTCAGCGCGTGATCGGCCAGATCACGGGTGATGCGCCCGTCGCCCTCGACCAGCGCGAAATCCACCACCCGGCGCAGCAGGCGGCCCGCGATCCGGGGCGTGCCGCGCGCGCGCCGCGCGATCTCGCGCGCGCCCTCGGTATC
Organism: Roseobacter sp. AzwK-3b; assembly: GCF_000170875.1. NCBI lineage: Bacteria > Pseudomonadati > Pseudomonadota > Alphaproteobacteria > Rhodobacterales > Roseobacteraceae > Roseobacter > Roseobacter sp. AzwK-3b. The sequence continues at coordinate 91,313 of NZ_ABCR01000009.1, read as the reverse complement.
GGCGGGGGCGTTCAGCAGCACCGCGTTGCGGGTGACGATCTCGTGGAGTTCATCCTCGGTATAGAATTCGAGCCTTGTGGGGATGCCGAATCGGTCGCGCAGGGGGGTGGTGAGAAGGCCCAGCCGTGTCGTGGCGCCGACAAGGGTGAAGGGCTGCAGCTCGATCCGGACGGTGCGCGCGGCAGGGCCTTCGCCAATCACCAGATCCAGTTCGAAATCCTCCATCGCGGGATAAAGCACCTCTTCGACGGCGGGGTTGAGGCGGTGGATCTCGTCGATGAAAAGAACGTCGTTGCGTTCGAGATTGGTCAGGATCGCCGCCAGATCGCCAGCCTTGGCCAGAACCGGCCCCGAGGTCATGCGGAACCCCACCCCAAGCTCGCGCGACATGATCTGTGCAAGCGTCGTCTTGCCAAGGCCGGGGGGGCCATGAAACAGGGTGTGGTCCATCGCCTCGCCGCGCTGGCGGGCGGATTGGATGAAGATGCGCAGATTGGCGCGGGCCTCGGCCTGACCGATGAATTCACTCAGGGCCTGTGGCCGCAGGGAGCGGTCGGAATCCTCGGGAAGAGGATCGGGGCGCAGCGTGGGATCGGGGCTGTCCATGGCCTAGCCTTTCGGTGCCAGCAGCCTGAGGGCGGCGCGGATCATCGCGGCGGTCTCGGCTTGCGGGTCGGACTCGGCGGCCTGCGCCACGGCCCGCGCCGCCTCGCCGGGGGCATAGCCCAGATTGGTGAGGGCCGACAGCGCCTCGGCCTGCGCATCCGAGCGCGGCGGCGGGGGGGCCGCGGCCAGGCTGGCGGGTTCGATGACCGCATCCTCGGCATCGGAGGGTGGCGCGGGGGCCGAAGCCGTCGGGGTCGTGCCCATGGCCATCAGCTCGGGCAGCTTGTCCTTGAGTTCGTTGACGACGCGCTGCGCGGTCTTGGGGCCGATCCCGCGGGCGGCCTTGACCGCATTCCAGTCGCCCAGCGCGATCGCGCGGCCCACGCCATCGGGGCCAAGCGCGCCGAGAATGGCCAGCGACGCCTTGGCGCCGACGCCCTGCACACTCATCAGCAGGCGGTGCCATTCCTTTTCGATGAGCGTGGGAAAGCCGAAAAGCTGAAGCAGGTCCTCGCGCACAACGAGATCGGTGTAGAGGGCGGTATGCTCGCCCACGCGCGGCAGCGATTGCAGAGTGCGGTCGGAACAATAGACAAGATAGCCCACGCCGCGCACATCGATCAGCACATGGTCACTGGCGCGGTAGTCGATGCGCCCCGCGATCCGCCCGATCATGCCCCCACCCTCCGGGCAAGCGCAGGCATCCGCGCGTGATGGGCATGACAGATCGCGATGGCCAGCGCGTCGGCGGCATCGGCGCCGGCAAGCGTGATGCCGGGAAGCTGAACACGTACCATATGAGCGATCTGGTCCTTGGTGGCGTGGCCCACGCCGACCACGGTTTTCTTGACGGTATTGGGTGCGTATTCGCCCACCGCCAGCCCGAATTGCGCCGGGACAAGCAAGGCGATCCCGCGCGCCTGCCCGAGCTTGAGCGTGCCCGCGCCGTCCTTGTTGACGAAGGTCTGCTCCACTGCCGCTGTCTGAGGCGCGAATTGGCGGAAGATCTCGGTCAGCTGGACATGCAGCGACATCAGCCGCGCGGCCATATCCGTGCCCGAAGACTTGCAGATGCCATTGGCGACATGCGACAGGCGGCTGCCATCCACGTCGATCACACCCCAGCCGAGGTTCCGCAATCCGGGGTCGATCCCCAATACCCGCATATGTCCTGCCCCGCTCTTCTGGCTTTTGCAGAGGATTAGCACGAAACGGGAACAAAGACCAAGAAGAATGCGTGATGGGCGCGACACGAGAGAGGGGCCGCAAGTCATGCACAAACTGCATAAGGATTATGCAAAAAGCTTAGCTTGTCAGCAAAGCGGCTTCGGCATACCTGCCGCTCAGACGCGGGGGATCCCGCACAAAGCATTCATTCATCAAGGAACATGACCATGTCCGCCATCGACACCTCCCGCCCAGCCGCACCCGGCCTGCGCGGCGTGCTAGCCCATCTGCTGCACAGCTTCGCAAGCTGGAACGACGCCCGCGCGACCCGCTCGGCGCTGTCCAAACTGACCGACCGCGAACTGGACGATATCGGCCTGACACGCGGCGACATCGACACGGTTGCCCGCAACCTGTGACAGGGTCACCGATACACCGATGCGTGGACCCGGTGCGCTTTCCACGGTCGGAGCTATCGGACACAGCGACATCCAAAGCCCTGTGCGGAGACCCGTGCAGGGCTTTTTTGCAAGCGCGTCGCCTTGATGCCGGGCCAAGCTGCTATGCGGCGCGCCGGTGCAAGGCACATCACCAGGCATGGACGGGCGAGGAAGCAGGCCGGCACTGCAGAGGGCCGGTGATCGAAGGAAGGGGCGTCAGGACCACAGGGGATCCACAGGGCCTTCGGCGGGTTTCGCGGGTTCCGGAAACTTTGAAAGTTTCCGGGAGGATTTCTTTCAAAGAAATCCTTGGCCCGACGCCTATTGCAGGTAGGGGCGCATCTTGTCGGCAAGCCAAAGCGTCGCCGGGTCGGGCTGCATGATGAAGGCGCCGGCCTGTTCGACCAGCGAGCCGGAGCGCAGCGTGTCGATCCGGTCCTGATAAAGCGCCATGCCCAGATGCGACACGATCAGCGCCTTGAAGAGGATGAAGGCAAAAACAACCATCGCGATGCCGCGCGGCGAGACCGAAAGGGAACGGCGCTTGGGGCGGAACACGACAAGCCCGTCCTTGTTGACCCGGCCGACATAGCCATCGCGCATCTTCGCGCGTTTGCTGGTAATACGCTCGATCCGGTCGTCAAAATCCTTGAAAATCTCCGACATATCCAATCCTCTTGGTGTCGAGCCGTTCAAAATAATCAACATACATACTGAAAAAACACGGCGCTTTTATGGCAATTGCCACAATCTTGCCTTCATTTACCAAAAGATATCAAGGAATTATCAGGCCTATTTGGCCAGTGTTATCGTCGTCCAGTCACCAATCTCTTCGCGGTACTCAAGACTGTTTCCGGCATCGCGATAAACCGCGATCACCTCGTCGGCCTGCTCGTTCAGAACCCCCGAGAGAATCACCCGCCCGCCCGGCGCCAGCGCGGCGGTCACATCCCCCGCCATGTCGATCAGCGGCCCCTTTAGGATATTGGCGAAGATCAGATCGAAGGGCGCGGCCGAGGCGATCACCGGATGATCGAGGCCCATGGCCTCGAGGCAGGTGACGCGCCCGCCCAGATCGTTGGCGATCACATTGGCGCGCGCCACCTCGACCGCGACCTCGTCGATATCGCTGGCGAGAACCGTGCCCAGAACGCTGTCGGGCCAAACCCGCGCAGCACCCATCGCCAGAACCGCCGTGCCGCAGCCGATATCGATCACGGAATGCGCAGCAAAGCCCTGCCCGACCAGCCGGTCGAGGGCGCGCAGGCAGCCTTGGGTCGTGCCGTGATGGCCGGTGCCAAAGGCCATCGCCGCCTCGATCAGCAAAGGCTCGGCATCGGCGGGCACCTTGTCGGCGTCATGACTGCCATAGACGAAGAAGCGCCCCGCTTCGACCGGGACAAGCTCGCGGCGGACCTTGGCGACCCAGTCGGTGTCCGGCAGCTCCGAGATCGCGAAGGGCCGCGCGCCATGCATCGAGGCCAGAAGCGCCAGACCGGCCTGATCGGGGTCGGTGTCAAAATAGCCGCCCACCTCCCACAGACCGGAGCCGTCCTCCATCTCGAAGATGCCGACGCCTGTGGGTTCTGGATGGAGCGTTTCGAGGGCCGCGGCCAAAGCCTCGGCCTGGTCCTTGCCGGTCAGGGTCGTCAGGGCGGTGAAGGTGGCCATGTCGTGTCGTGCCTTTTGTCAGGTCTGGATCATTCCGCGGGCGCGGGCGCCGGCGGGCTGAGAATGGTTTCATGCCCCGGCGAGGGATGGCGCGGGATCAGCATGGCCAGCAGAAAGGACACGCCCGCCATGCCCGCCGCCATGATGAAGACCGACGCCGGAGAGACCAGCCACAGATAGCCCAGAAGCGCGGGCAGGAACACCGCCGCGATGTGGTTTATGGTGAAGGCCACGGCGGCGGTGGGCGCGATATCGCCGGGATCGGCAATCTTCTGGAAATAGGTCTTGAGTGCCAGGGCCAGCGCGAAGAGCAGGTGATCCACCACATAGAGTGCGGCCGCCAGCATCACGCCCCAACCGAACATGTAGATCCCGCCATAGGCCAGGAACACCAGCGCAAGCCCGGCATATTCGAAGGTTAGGGTGGCGCGTTCGCCATAGACGCGCACGGCCCGGCCCATCAGCGGGGCAAAGACCATGTTGGCCATCAGCGTGACCATGTAGAGGGCGGTGACCTCGTGGACGGCGAAGCCGAATTTCTCGACCATCATGAAGCCGGCGAAGACCACGAAGATCTGCCGCCGGGCGCCGGCCATGAATTGCAGCGCATAATAAAGCCAGTAGCGGCGGCGCAGCACCATGCGCTTGATCTGGGGGTTGGGCGCTTCGAACTGGGGATAGGCGAGAAGGCAGAAAACTGCGACCAGCGCGGTAAAGCCGCCGGCCAGCATGTAGACGGTGTTGTAGCTCAGATCGAGCGTTTCCCATGTCAGCACGATCAGCAGATAGGCCACGAGCGTGGCGGCCGACCCGGCGGCGATGAGCCAGCCCAGCACCTGCGGCGCGCGCAGCTTGTCGATCCATTGCAGTTGCAGCGACTGGTTGACCGTCTCGTAATAGTGAAAGCCGATCGAGCTGAGCATGGTGATGACAAGGATGCCGCCCAGCGAGGGAAACCAGGCGGTCATCGCCGTGGCCACGCCCAGAAGGATGAGCGACACCAGCCCCAGCACCTGTTCGCGCATGAAGATGATGATCGCGATCACGCCGATGGCCAGAAAGCCGGGGATTTCGCGCACGGTGTGCAGCCAGCCGATATCCGAGCCGTCGAACTGTGCCGCCTCGATCACGAAATTGTTCAGAAGCGCCGACCATGTGGCGAAGGCCACCGGCATGGCGGCGGCCATCAGGAACAGCAATGTCACGGGACGGCGCCAGAACGGCAGGTGCCGCGCGTGGGCCAGGGGGACGATCCGGATCATGGGACTGCTTTACGCCCATCGCGCGGTCTTGGCGAGAGGCAAGCTGCGTTTTTGCGGGCTGGTTTTGCGGGCCGGTTTTGCGGGCTGGGCGCGCGCCGGGAGGCCCGGCGGCGCCTGATCTGGATCAAGGACATTCAGGATTTTGCATGTCATGCACGCGCGAAACGCGAAAGGGCCAGACAATGGATCTTCTGACACTCGTGGAACGTATCGGCGAAGCACCTGCGGCGGCCCTGCTGGGGGTGATGACCGGCGTGATCTTCGGCGTGGCGGCGCAGCGCTCGCGGTTCTGCCTGCGCGCGGCGACGGTGGAATTCGCCCGCGGGCGGATGGGCGACAAGGTGGCGGTGTGGCTGCTGACCTTCTCGACCGCGGTGGTCTGGGTGCAGGCGGCGCAATATCTGGGCCTGTTTCGCGCCGAGGATGCGCGGATCATGGCGGTGCCGGGCAGCTGGTCGGGCGCGGTGATCGGCGGGCTTTTGTTCGGGGTGGGCATGGTGCTGGCGCGGGGCTGTTCGGGGCGTCTTCTGGTGCTGGCAGCAACGGGCAACCTGCGATCGGTGGTGTCGGGGCTGGTCTTTGCGGTCGTGGCGCAGATGAGCCTGTCGGGCTGGCTGGCGCCGACGCGCGACAAGCTGGCGGCGCTGTCGGTCACGGCGGGCGGGCAGAACATGGATCTGCTGGCGGCGCTTGGTCTGCCGGATATCGCCGGGCTGATGTTCGGGATCGTGGTGGCGGGCGTCGCACTGGCGGTGGCGGCGCATAACCGGATCGGCGGGTGGCGATTGATCTTTGCTTCGGGCGTGGGGTTCGCAGTGGCGGTGGGCTGGGTGTCGACCTATGCGTTGTCACAGATCGCGTTCGATCCCGTGGCCATTGAAAGCGCCACCTTCACCGGGCCGTCGGCCAATACGCTGATGTTTTTCCTCGATCATACGACGGTGCTGGAGTTCGATATCGGGCTGGTGCCGGGGGTGTTTCTGGGCGCGTTCGTGGCCTCGTGGCTGACCGGGGAATTCAAGTTCCAGGGGTTCGAGGACGAGGCCAACATGCGCCGCGCGCTGACCGGCGCGGCCCTGATGGGGTTCGGCGGCATGTTGGCGGGCGGCTGCGCCATCGGCAATGGCGTCACCGGAGGATCGGTCTTTGCGGGCACGGCATGGCTTGCGCTGCTCTGCATGTGGGTGGGTGCCATGGTGACGGATGTTCTGGTGGATCAACGCGGCGTGCGGGCTGCGGCGTGATCGGGGCGAACGCGCTTTGAAAAGCGCGTGACAGCGGCTTGCAAGCCGCTTGCCCGCGCACAGATCACAGGAAGCTTTGCGGGTCGATGTCGATGCTCAGGCGCAGCTGTCCCGGCGGCTTGAGCTGCGCCACCCATTGCGCCACGGCCCCCTGAAGCGCCACGCCCCTTGCCGCCTTGACCAGAAGCCGCACCCGGTGCCGCCCGCGAATGCGCGCGATGGGCGCAGGCGCGGGGCCGAAGACTTGCGCCCCCACCGCCCGCAAAGGCCCATCCCGGCGGGCAAGCTCGGTCGCGAAATCGAACACCTCGCGCGCATCGGTGGAGGACAGGATGATGCCGGCCATGCGCCCATAGGGCGGCACGCCAGCATGGCGGCGTTCCTCGGCCTCGGCGCGCCAGAAGCCTTCCTCGTCGCCCGACAGGATCGCACGGATCACCGGATGGTCGGGCTGAAAGGTCTGCAACAGCGCCGTGCCCGGCTTTTCGGTGCGCCCCGCGCGCCCAGCCACCTGCCGCATCAGTTGGAAGGTGCGTTCGGCGGCCCGCAGATCCGAGCCTTGCAGGCCCAGATCGGCGTCGATCACCCCCACCAGCGTGAGGCGCGGGAAGTTGTGGCCCTTGGCGACAAGCTGTGTGCCGATGACGATATCGCTGTCGCCTTCGGCAATGGCGCGGATCTGGTCCTTGAGGGCGCGGGCCGATCCGAAGAGATCGGAACTGAGCGTGGCGATGCGGGCTTGCGGGAAAAGCGCCTGCGCCTCTTCGGTCAGACGCTCGACACCGGGGCCGACGGCGGCCAGCTTGTCTTCGACACCACAGGAGGGGCACGCTTTGGGCACGGCTTTCGTCTCGCCGCATTGGTGGCAGACGAGGCGTTGCTGGAAGCGGTGTTCGACCATGCGCGCGTCGCAGTGATCGCAGCCGATCTGATGCCCGCAGGCGCGGCACAGCGTCACCGGCGCATAGCCCCGGCGGTTGATGAACAAGAGCGCCTGTTCGCCGACGTCAACGCGCGCGGTGACGGCGGCCTGAAGGCTGGGCGAGATCCAGCGGCTTGCGGGCAGCGTCTCGTTGCGCATGTCGATGGCGCGCATCTGCGGCATGACCGCCGCACCGAACCGCGCGGTCAGGTCAAGCCTTGTGTATTTCCCGGCCTCGGCATTGGCCCAGCTTTCGAGCGACGGGGTGGCCGAGGCGAGCACCACCTGAGCGCCACAGATCGAGGCGCGCAGAACAGCCATGTCGCGGGCGTTGTAGAGCACGCCGTCTTCCTGCTTGTAGGAGGTGTCGTGTTCCTCATCGACCACGATCAGCCCCAGATCGCGGAACGGCAGGAACAGCGCCGAGCGCGCGCCGACGACAACCTGACACCCCGCCTCGCCCAGCATTTTCCATGTGCGGCGGCGTTCGGTCATGGTGACGCCCGAATGCCATTCGGCGGGGCGCGCGCCGAAGCGCGCCTCGATCCGGGTGAGGAATTCCGAGGTCAGCGCGATCTCGGGCAGAAGCACCAGCGCCTGACGCCCCTGCCGCAGGGTTTCGGCCACGGCTTCGAGATAGACCTCGGTCTTGCCCGATCCGGTGACACCGCGCAAAAGCGTTGTGCCATAGCCCCCGCCGCGCAGCGCCGCGCAGAGCGTGGCGGCGGCGCTGGACTGATCGTCGGTCAGATCCTTGCCACCAAGGGCCGGATCAAGGTGCGGAAAGGGCAGATCGCGGGGGCAGTCCTCTTCCAGCACGGCGCCTTGCTTGACGAGCCCCTTGATGACGGATGTGGTGACGCCCGCCTGCTCGGCCAGCTCGCCCAGGGTGAAGGAGAGCGTGCCATACTCGGACAGGACCGAAAGCACCCGGCGGCGCGCATCGGTCATGCGGTCGGGCGCGGCTGTCCCCGAGCGGTAGATCTTCTGCATCGAGGGCGGGTTCGACAGGCCCGGCGCGCGGGTCGCGAGCCGCAGCATGGCGGGCATCGGCGTCAGGGTATAGTCGGCGGCGCGGCGCAGAAACTCCTGCATCTCGGCGCGCATCGGCGCCACGTCGAGCACGCGCAGCACCTGCCGGACCTTAGAGATGTCGAAATCCCCGCGCCCCGGCCCCCAGACCACCCCCGGCACCTTGCGCGGACCCAGTGGCACCTCGACGAAGGCGCCGACATGGCAGCCGCCTTCGGGCGCGCGGTAATCCAGCAGCCGGTCAAGCGGCTGGGTGGTGAGCACCCCCACAAGGTCGCCTTCGGCGAAAAAGTCCGGACCTGAGGGTGACACGGGGGCGGCGACTCCAAGTGAGGGGTTTCGGCATGTCACTCTATGGGGTAAAGCCGGGGATGAAAAACCCCAACCCGCGCCAAGGGACCGCTGACATGAAATTCTTCGTAGATACCGCCGATGTCGATGCCATTGCCGAGCTGAATGATCTGGGCATGGTGGATGGTGTGACGACCAACCCATCGCTGATCCTGAAATCGGGGCGCGACATCCTCGAAGTCACCCGCGAGATCGCCGAGATGGTCGATGGCCCGGTGAGCGCCGAGGTGGTCGCGCTGGAGGCGGATGCGATGATCGAGGAGGGCCGCAAGCTGGCCGCGATCGCCGAGAATATCGCCGTCAAGGTGCCGCTGACATGGGACGGGCTGAAGGCCTGCAAGGTGCTGTCGGGCGAAGGCCGGATGGTCAATGTCACGCTGTGCTTCTCGGCCAATCAGGCACTGCTGGCGGCCAAGGCGGGGGCCACCTTCATCAGCCCGTTCATCGGGCGGCTGGACGATATCAACCTCGACGGCATGGAGCTGATCGCGGATATCCGCCAGATCTATGACAACTACGCGTTCGACACGCAGATTCTTGCCGCGTCGATCCGCACGGTCAATCACGCGTTCCAGTCGGCCCAGATCGGCGCCGATGTGATGACAGCGCCGCCCTCGGTCATCAAGGCGATGGCGTCGCACGTGCTGACCGACAAGGGGCTTGAGGCCTTCATGAAAGATTGGGAAAAAACAGGGCAGAAAATTCTGTGACCCATGTTATAACCCCGGGAAAACAAGACTGAGGCCAGTATGAGCGGTACGCCGGAAATGGAAGACAAGCTGCGTGAGCGTATCATCGCGCAGCCCAATGTGATTCTCGAGGATCAGGATCTGATGCGCGCGCTCATCGCGGCGAACGAGCGGTCGATGGGCAACAATATCGTCGATCTGCGCGGCATCGCGATGGAACGTCTCGAGGCGCGTCTGGACCGGCTGGAGGACACCCACCGATCAGTGATCGCGGCGGCCTATGACAATCTTGCCGGCACGAATCAGGTGCACCGTGCGATCCTGCGGATGCTGGACCCGGTCGAATTCGAAGTGTTCCTGCGCGATCTGGGCGGAGAGGTGGCCGATATCCTGCGGGTGGACAGCATGAAGCTGGTTCTGGAAACCGTGCAGAATGAAAACGACCCCACGATCAAGCGCCTCGGCACTGTGCTGTCGGTGGCCGAAACGGGATTTGTGCGGCGCTACCTGACCGATGGGCGCAACGCCGCGCCGCGACAGGTGACCTTGCGCCAGATCCACGAGGGCGATCCGCGCGTCTATGGGCAGGACGCGGCCTATCTGCGCTCGGAGGCCTGTTTGATGCTGGATTTCGGCGAGGGACGCTTGCCGGGCATGCTGGCCATGGGTGCCGAGGATCCGCATCAGTTCAGCCCGCAGCAGGGCACCGATCTTCTGGCGTTCTTCGCGGGCGTGTTCGAGCGCGCGATGCGGCGCTGGCTGTCATGATAAGCCCGGCGGCCCGCGATGCGTTGCAGGGCTGGCTGGAGACGCAAAAGGCCCTGAAGGGTGCCGCCGACAACACGCTCGAGGCCTATGGCCGGGATGTGGCCGGATTCCTGACCTTCATGACCGGGCACAAGGGCGAGATGCAGGGCATCGCGCCGCTGACCCGGATCGGCGTCACCGACATGCGCGCATGGATGGCCTTTATCCGGGGTGAGGATGTTGGCCCCCGGTCCCTGGCGCGCAAGCTGTCGGCGGTGAAAAGCTTCTATCGCTGGCTTGCCGAGCGCGAGGGGTTCGATGCGACCGCCGTTCTGTCGGCGCGCGCGCCCAAGTTCCAGCGCAAGCTGCCGCGCCCGCTGGCGCCCGAGGCGGCACAGGACCTGATCGACACGCTCGAGCTGCAATCGGCCACGCCATGGGTGGCGGCGCGCGATCAGGCGGTGGTGACGCTGCTTTACGGCTGCGGGCTGCGGATTTCCGAGGCGCTTGGCCTGACAGGCGGTGATCTGCCCATGGGCGAGGCGCTCAGGATCACCGGCAAGGGCGGCAAGGAACGGATCGTGCCGGTCATCGCGCCCGCGCGCGATGCGGTGGCGCATTATGCGCGGCTCTGCCCGTTCGATCTGCGCCCCGGCACGCCGCTCTTTCGCGGCATGCGGGGTGGCCCGCTGAACCCGAGGGCGGTGCAGAAGGTGACCGAGGCGGCCCGCACCCAACTGGGCCTTCCCGCAACCGCCACGCCGCATGCGATGCGCCACAGCTTTGCCACCCATCTGTTGAATGCGGGCGGCGATCTGCGCGCCATTCAGGAGCTTTTGGGCCATGCCTCGCTGTCGACGACGCAGGCCTACACGGCGGTGGATACCAGCCGCCTGATGGAGGTTTATCGCAAGGCGCACCCCAAAGGGTGATTGCATCGGGCGCGCAGCTGCGCGAAGAGGACGTCATGAGTTTGAGCTACAAGGCATTACTGGTCCATTTCCTGACGGCCTCGGGTGCGGTGTTTGCGATGCTGGCGCTGCTGGCTGCGATGGATCGCGAATGGGCGATGATGTTCCTGTGGCTGGTCGTGGCCTTTGCGGTGGACGGGGTCGACGGGCCGCTGGCACGCCGCTATCTGGTCTGGCAGAACGCCCCGCGCTTTGACGGGGTGTTGCTGGATCTGATCATCGATTACCTGACCTATGTGTTCATCCCAGCCTTCGCGCTGTTCAAGTCCGATCTGCTGCCCGGCTGGACGGGATGGGTGGCGATCATCATCATCACCTATGCCAGCGCGCTGTATTTCGCCGATACCAACATGAAAACGAAGGACAATTCGTTTTCCGGCTTTCCCGGCTGCTGGCAGATGACCGTGCTGGTCATGTTCGCCGTGCAGCCGCCCACATGGCTGATCCTGCTGCTGGTCACGCTGTTGTCGGTGGCGATGTTCCTGCCGCTGAAATTCATCCATCCGGTGCGCACCGAACGCTGGCGGTGGCTGTCGCTGCCCATGACATTCGCCTGGACCTTCTTTGCGGGATGGGCGGCTTGGGTGGATTTCCACCCCGAAAGCTGGGCGCATTGGGGGCTGGTGGTGACCAGCGTCTACCTGCTGTTCGCGGGCATCGCGCAACAGCTTATCCCCGAGCATCCGGGGGCCTGAACGCCCCCCCCGGCCGGGGATATCCGCGCCGCAGCGGTTCAGCGCATCAGCGCATCAGGATCACGGGCACCTTGCATGAGCGGATCATCTCGGTCGTGGTGGAACCGATCAGAAGCGTGCGCACCCGGCTGTGGCCATAAGCCCCCATCACCAGAAGATCATGGCCCGCATCGGACCCGGGCGCACCGCCGCTATCGGCGGTCATCGCCGCCAGCACCTTTTCCGGCTCGCCGGGACGGATCACCGTTTCGGGACTGAAGCCACCGGCGCGCAGGGTTGCCGCGGCATCCTCGAGCGATCGGACAACGGCGGGGGTTTCGACCCCGGCAAAGACCAGCTTCACCGTGAGCCCGGCAAAGATCGGGCTGCGCGCGATGTAATCCACCGCCCGAAGCGAGGACGCGCCGCCATCAAAGGCCACCAGCACGCGTTTGATCTCGTGAAAGGCGCGGTTGGCCACGAAGACCGGCCTGTGGCTGGCCCGCACGATCCGTTCAAGATTGGAGCCGAGATGCGCCGAGGCCAGTCCCGCCGCCTCACCACGCTTGCCGATCACGATCATGTCGCCGCTCTCTTCCTTGGCGGTGACCGTTTCGACGAGATCGCCCTGACGCAAACGGGTTTCCACGACGATGTCGCCCGCCCCTTCGATGATCGCGCGGGCATCGTCGAGGATCGCACGGCCCTGTTCATGGGCCAGCTTGGCGCGCTGCGCATCGAGATCCGAGAGCTGTTCCAGCAGCGCGCTGCGCGCCCCAAGCCGGATCGCGCCGCTCAGATCGCTTGTGGCGGGCGCATCGCGCCGGCCCAGCACGTGATAGACCTTGACGCTCCAGCCGGCGCGCGCGGCGATCCATGCGGCATGGTGGCAGACGCTTTCGGAATAGGCCGAGCCGTCGACAAGGGCGATGAGTGTGTCGGTTGTCATGGTCCTGTCCTTCCTCAATGGCCCAGCAACTTGTCCATCGCGCCGGGCTTGTCATGCACGGCAAGCTGGTCGACGATGGTCTCGGAGGCTTCGTTCATGCCGATGATCTCGACCTCGGCCCCCTCGCGGCGGAACTTGAGCACGGCCATGTCCACCGCCGCAACCGAGGAAATGTCCCAGATATGGGCGCGGCTGACATCGATGGTCACTTTTTCGGGGGCTTCGCGGAAGTCGAACGCCTTCATGAAGTCCTCGGCCGAGGCGAAGAACAGCTGACCTTCGACGATATAGGTGCGGTGGGTGCCGTCGGCGGTGATCTCGGAGCGGACGCGGAACAGCTGCGCGATCTTCCACGCAAAGAAGATGCCCGACAAGAGCACGCCGACCAGAACCCCGATGGCAAGGTTATGGGTGTAGATCACGAAAAACACCGTCGCCAGCATCACGATCGAGGACGAGCGCGGATGATCGCGCAGGTTCTTGATCGAAGACCACGAAAAGGTGCCGATCGACACCATGATCATGATCGCCACCAGCGCGGCCATCGGGATGATCGCCACGATATCGCCCAGCACCACGCACAGGATCAGCAGGAAAATCCCCGCGACAAAGCACGACAGCCGCCCCCGCCCGCCGGATTTCACGTTGATGATCGACTGCCCGATCATCGCGCAACCGGCCATCCCGCCGATGAAGCCGGTGGCGGTATTGGCCAGCCCCTGCCCGATGCATTCCTGATTGCGACTGGAGGCCGTGTCGGTCAGGTCATCGACGATCTGCTGGGTCATCAGGCTTTCCAGCAGGCCGACGACAGCCACGGCCAGCGCATAGGGGAAGATGATCTGCAGCGTCTCGAAATTGAGCGGAATGTCGGGGATCAGGAAAACCGGCAGCGTATCGGGCAACTGGCCCATATCGCCCACGGTGCGCACGTCCCACCCCATCACCACAACAAGCGCCGTCAGCACGATGATGGTGACCAGCGGAGAGGGGATCACGGTCGTGATCCGCGGGAAAAGGTAGATGATCGCCAGACCGCCCGCGACCAGAGCATAGGTCAGCATCGGCACCCTCGTGGGGTCGAGCTCGGGCAGCTGCGCGATGAAGATCAGGATCGCCAAGGCGTTCACGAAGCCGGTCATCACCGAGCGCGACACGAAGCGCATCACATAGCCCAGACGCAGGAAACCCGCGACGATCTGCAACAGACCGGCCAGCACGGTGGCCGCCAGCAGATATTCCAGCCCGTGATCGCGCACCAGCGTGACCATAAGAACCGCCGTCGCGGCGGTCGCCGCCGAGATCATGCCGGGCCGCCCGCCGGTGATCGCGGTGATCACGGCAATCGAGAAGCTGGCATAAAGCCCCACCTTGGGGTCAACCCCCGCGATGATCGAAAAGGCGATGGCTTCGGGGATCAGGGCAAGGGCCACGACAAGGCCGGACAAGAGATCAGCACGGATATTCCCGGTCCAGTCGCGCCGGTAGGCGGAGAGAGAGATCATGAGACTTAGGTTCCCTTGAGCCGTGCCGGCGCAGCAGGAACGGCGCGGTTATGGCTTGTGGTCTTGTTGTCCGGCGGATCGGCGGCCGGAAGAGCCAGCCGGGGATCGCACCCGGCTCCATGTTCGCTGCGTCGCGGCATAGCGCAAGGCGCCCGCGGGCGCAACCGCTCGCCCGCTGATCGCCCACCCGGCGGGGTTATTCGGTGTTCAGAAGCACCGCCTCGACGCGGCGGTTGGCATCACGGCCGGTATCGGTGCGGTTCGAGGCGATGGGCGCGAGATAGCCCACGCCGCGCGCCTCGAGCTGCTCGGGGCGCACGCCGTATTTATCGATGAGCCGGGTCATCACTGCAGTGGCGCGGGCGCGCGACAGGTCGATATTCGGCTCGAGCGCGCCTACGGAATCGGTATGCCCCACAAGGGCGACACGCCTGCCATCGTCTTCGGTCAGAAAGGCGGCAAGCGCCGCGAGCGAAGCGAACGGCCCCTGCCCCAGTGCCGAGCGTCCGGTTTCGAATTCGAGATCGGCCAATCGGACATGACCCCAGTCAAGCAGGGCCTCGGCCAGGGCCAGATCCTGCGCAGGGGTTGGGATGGACGTGGCAGTGCCAGTGTTGGTGCCAGTGTTGGTGCCAGTGTTGCTGGCCGGGATGGTGCCGGCATCGTCCGAAAGGCCGATCCGCGCACCGCCGGCATGGATCATCTGGATATAGCCGCTGGCGCCCGAGCGGCTGACCAGCAGGGACAGATACTGCCCCACGCCGTTCGGGCCATCGCGCCGCGCCGACAGAAACCGGTAATCGAGCAGGTCCACGAACATATCGGGCGCCGCCATGACGCGCGTGTTGAAGCGGAAATCGAACCCGCCACAGGCGGTCGCCGCACAGTCGTACAGAATGTTGAACCCGGCGCCGGTCAGCTGGTCGCGCAAGGGCGCCAGCATTTGCAGCGTGGTCATGCCCTGCGCCTCGATCCGCCAGGCCTGCTGCACGATGCGGCCCTCGACCCTGAGGGTGCGCATGATGCCATCGCTGAACGGTCCCACCGGAAGCCGGTAGCTGCCCGCCTCTTCGACAAGTTCACGGGTCAGAACCGCCGTGCCCGGCATCGACAGTCCGGCAACCGGGGTCTGGGCCGAAGTTTGGGCCGGGCTTTGAGCCTGTGCGCCGACAAAAGGAAAGGCAAGGCACAGCAGCAGAAGGACCAGCCGCGCCAGCATCAGCCCTGACGTGCCTGAGCGTGATATTCGGGGTTGGGCTGCATGCCCGTCGCGCTGGCCACGCGGTTGGTCATGTTGAAAAATCCCGCCACATTGGCGATGTCCCAGATGTCGCGATCCGACAGGCCCGCATCGCGCAAGCCCTCCCGGTCCGCCTCGGAAATCTCGGCGCTGGCGCGGGTGATCTTTTCGGCAAAGCCCAGCATGGCGGTCTGGCGCGCGTCCAGATCGGCGGCGCGCCAGTTCATCACCATCGCCTCGCCCAGTTCGGGACGGCCCGACAATTGCCGCACCGCCGCACCATGCGCCACCTGACAATACCAGCAGCGATTGATCGAACTGACCACCACCGCGATCATCTCGCGTTCCAGTTTGCTCAGGCCGCTCTCGGCCAGCATCAGGTCGTTATACATCGCGTTGAACGCATCCAGCTTGGCGATGTCAAAGGCATAGGCCTTGAGCACATTGGGCACCATGCCCAGCTTGTCCTGACAGATGTCGAAATATTTCCGCGTCGCATCGGGAAGCGGATCGGCCATCGGCAGATCCAGCGCCGTGGGTCGTGAAGTGTCGGTCATCGGCGGGGCGCCTCCTTGGGTGGTTCAGGTCTTGATCCGGTAATGATACTGTCCCACAGGCGTCAGCCCGAGGGAAGCAAAGAGCGCGTTCGAGCCCTGATTGGCCTGCGTGCACAGGGCCGTCATGCGCGTGGCGCCATTGGCCCGCGCCCAGATCGCGGCCTGATGCACCGCGTGCCGGCCCATGCCGCGGCGACGGCAGGAGGCGCGCACCTCGAGCGCATGGATCATCGCCACCCCGTCATGCATCGCGCAAAAGGCGGTGGCGGCGGGGCGCTGACCGTCACGCACCAGAATGGAGGTCTTGGGAAAGCTGGCGCGGCGCATCACGTCGATCCGGGCGGGGCCGATACCGCCCTCGGCCCAGATCTCGAGCTGGATCGCCAGCGGCTCCCATATGGCGAAGCTGGTGGCGTGCGGCGGCGGCACGGCGATGCTGTCGATCGGGCCGGCATACATGTTGACCGGGTCGACCACGTCATAGCCATAGCCTTCGAGCATCGCATCCAGCCCCAGATCGCCGTTGCGAATAAGAAACAGCGGCGTCTGGCCCAAGGCGCGCATTTCCGCCTCGGCGAGGGGGAGGTCGGCCGCCGTCACCGGCTGTCGGGCGCTGGCCGCCGAGACACGCTTGCCGCCGCCCTGCCCGTTGCGGATCGTCCATGGACCCTGCGGCATGGTTTCGGCGGCAGGCCACGTGGCCTCGATCACGGCATGGAACGTCTCGGGCGTCATGCGGGGAACATCGCGTGCAACTCGGTCATGGCGGCATCCAGACGCGCGCCGTCCTGACCGCGGATCACCACTTGCGCGCCATGGGCGCCATCACGCTGGAACGGATAGGAGCCGAAGGACAGATCGGGATAGCGTTCCGCCAAGGCCCGCAGCGGCCCGGCGATATCGCCCTCGCCGCGATGGATCATCAGCGATTGCGACAGCACCGGCGCGCCGCCTGTCAGGGTCGGCAACACGCTGGCCAGCATCGCGTTGAAGATCGACGGCACGCCCGCCATCACATGCACATTGCCAAGGATAAAGCCCGGCGCGGCGCTCACCGGATTGTCGATCAGCTTTGCGCCTTCGGGGATGCGGGCCATGCGCAGCCGGGCCTCGTTCAGCTCGAGCCCCTGACGGTCGTAATGCGCCTGCAAAATCGCGCGGGCGTCGTGGCGCACATCGATCGGCACGCCAAAGGCGCGCGCCACGTTGTCGGCGGTGATGTCGTCATGGGTGGGGCCGATCCCGCCCGAGGTGAACACATGGGTGTAGGCCGCGCTGAGCGCCTTGACCGCATCGGTGATCGCATCGGCCTTGTCGCTGACCACCCGCACCTCGCACAGGTCGATGCCCACATGGGTCAGTTCCTTGGCCAGATGATGCATGTTGGCGTCGCGGGTGCGCCCGGAAAGGATCTCGTCTCCGATGACCAGCATGGCGGCGGTGGGGTTGGGCATGAGGCGCGCTCCTTGATGGGATGGTGGCTTCGGTATAGGCCTGTCGCCATGCGCTTTCAAACCCCTCTTGAGCCGGCGACCCTGATCCGGCGCTACAAACGCTTCCTGGCCGATATCCGGCTCATGGACGGGCGCGAGGTGACGGCGCATTGCGCCAATCCCGGCTCGATGATGGGGCTGGCCGATCCCGGCATGCGCATCTGGGTCGAGCCGAATGACGACCCGAAGAAAAAGCTGAAATACGGCTGGCGCCTTGTGGATCACGGGAACGGGCATTTCACGGGGGTGGATACATCCGTGCCCAACCGCGCGTTGCGTGCAGCACTCGAGGCAGGCGAGGTGCCCGAGCTTGCCGGTTATGAGCGCCTGCGCGCCGAGGTGGCCTATGGCACCGGCAGCCGGATCGATTTCCTGTTGCAGGGTGACGGGCGGCGGGATGCCTATGTCGAGGTCAAATCGGTGACCCTGCAGCGACAGCCCGGCATCGCCGAGTTTCCCGACAGCGTGACCGCGCGCGGCACCAAACACCTGGCAGAGCTGGCGCAGATGGTCCGAGAGGGGCACCGCGCGGTGATGTTCTATCTGGTTCAGCGCACCGATGCCCGCGCCTTCCGGCTGGCCTCGGATATCGACCCGGCCTATGCGGCGGGCTTCGACGCCGCCCGCGCCGCCGGGGTCGAGGTGCTGATCTACGACACGCGGATCACGCCCGAGGCGGTCACACTTGGCCGCGCTCTCGCCTTGGACTGAGCCCGGCGCAGACCTCCTCCTCGCGACCTTTGCGGGCTAAAGCGGTCTGCCTTTGACCTCAGGCATCCGCTCAAGGCGGACCGCGTGCAACGATTGAACGGCGCGCCGCATTTCGCGAAACGCTTTATTTCCCCTTCCAGACCGGATCGCGCTTTTCGGCGAAAGCACGCGCGCCCTCCAGCTGATCTTCGGACGCGTAAAGCGTATCGACCGTCTCGAACTGCCGCCGCGTGATGCGGTTCATCGCCTCCTGAAAGGTCATCGCCTCGGCCTCGCGCACGATTTCCTTGATCGCGGCGTAAACCAGCGGCGGCCCCGAGGCCAGGTGATCGGCCAGCGCGCGCGCCTTCTCCATCAACTCGCCCGCCGGATGGATCTGGTTGATGAGCCCCCAGCGGGCGGCCTCTTCGGCATCGATCCAGCGCCCGGTCAGCAGCATCTCCATGGCGATGTGATAGGGGATGCGCTTGGGCAGCTTGACGCTCGCCGCGTCCGCCACGGTGCCCGAGCGGATCTCGGGCAGGGCAAATTGCGCGTGATCGGCGGCCAGGATGATATCCGCCGACAGCGCCCATTCCAGACCCCCGCCACAGCAGATCCCGTTGACGGCGGCGATGACGGGCTTGTTCATCGCGCGCATCTCCTGCAGCCCGCCGAACCCGCCGACACCGTAATCGCCATCCACCGCATCGCCATCGGCGGCGGCCTTGAGATCCCAGCCCGGACAGAAGAACTTGTCCCCCGCGCCGGTGATCAGCGCCACGCGCAGATCCGGATCGTCGCGGAACTCGCGGAACACCTCTCCCATGATGCGGCTGGTGGCGAGATCGATGGCATTGGCCTTGGGCCGGTCCAGCGTCACCTCCAGCACATGGCCTCGGCGGTGGGTCTTGACGGGACTGTCGGTCATGTCGGCTCTCCGATGGTGATAAGCGCATCCACGGCGACCGCCCGATCGGGCGTGCAGATGAGCGGGTTGATTTCCACCTCCTCAAGGCGATGGGCTTGGGCGATGACGTAATCCTGCACCGCCAGAACGGCGCGGACAATCGCCTCGCGATCCGCAGCCGGCTTGCCGCGATAGCCCTCAAGCAGGCGCGCGATGCGCAAGGCGTTCAGCGCCGCGTCGATCTCCTGCGCCGTGACGGGCAGCAAAAGCTGTGTGCTGTCGGCGATGATCTCGGTCAGCGTGCCGCCCGCAGCAAGCGTCAGCACGAAGCCATGCGCGGGATCGCGCAGCACCCCGATCAAGAGCTCGGCCACGGCCCCGGTGACCATCTCCTCCACCAGCCAGCTGTCGCAGGGCATCCTTCGGGCGGCGGCCAGCGCGGCTTGCGGATCGTCGGGCGCCAGAACGACACCGCCCAGATCGGATTTATGCCCCAGACCTTCGGCCTTGATGACCAGCGGTGCGCCGATCCGATGGGCCACCGCTGAAAGCGCGCGCGCCTCCGCCGCGCGCTCGGCGCGCGGCACCGCAAGGCTGTGCCCGGCAAGTGCGGCCTTGGCCTCGGCCTCGCTCAGGGTCCGGAGCGCCGCCGGCGTTCCGGGCAACAGCAGCGGCGCGGGGTCTCGACGCGCCTGCCCCAGAAAGGCCGCCGCCTCGATGGCGCTCAGCGCATCGTCAAGCCCCAGAAGCGGGATCAGCCCGGCATCGATGCAGCGCTGCGCCACCGGCTCGGACATCCCCTCTGGCAAGGTCGCGATCAGCGCCAGAGGCGTGGTGCCGCTGCCCGCCGCAAGGCGGCTGGCCTCGATCGCGCAATCCCATGCGGCCATGCTGCACCGGTCGGTGCGCGGAAAATCGACGATCAGACAGCCAAGCCCCAGATCCCCTGTCAACATCGCCGCGAAGGCGCGCGCCATGGCGGGCGTGTCGTCCCAAATGTAGGTGTGGTAATCCAGCGGATTGGCCAGCGCCACCTTGGGCCCAAGCGCCGCGCGCAACCCATCGCGCTGGCGCGCTCTCAGCGGTGGCAGGACGATGTCGCGCCCCTCGGCGCTGTCGGCCACAAGGCTCGCCTCGCCGCCCGAACAGGACATCGACGCGATCCGGTTCGAGCGCAGCGGCCCCGCGAAATGCACCAGCTTGAGCGTCTCCAGGAGCGCGGGCAGGCTCGCGACCCGGACGATGCCAAGGCGGTCCAAAAGCGCCCGCCCCCCCGCATCGCTGCCCGCCATCGACGCGGTATGCGACACCGCCGCGGCCCTTGCGTGATCCGATCTGCCGGCCTTGAGCGCGACAATCGGCTTGCCCCTTGCCCGCGCCTCTGCGGCCAGCGCCTCGAAGGCGCGCAGATCACCGATCCCCTCGACATGCAGTCCAAGCGCGCTGACCCGGTCATCAGCCAACAGCGCGCGGCCCAGATCGGCCAGCCCGGTCTGCGCCTGGTTGCCCGCGGTCACCACATAGGCGATGGGCAGGCCGCGCGCCTGCATGGTCAGGTTGATCGCGATATTGGAGCTTTGGGTGACGATCGCAACGCCCCGGTCGCAGCGCTGCCCGCCATGCTGATCGGGCCACAAGAGCGCCCCGTCGAGATAGTTGATCATCCCATAGCAATTCGGCCCGAGGATAGGCATCCCGCCGGCCGCCTGCAAAAGCGCCTCCTGCAGCCCCGCGCCGTCGCCGGTCTCGGCCTGCGCCTCGCGAAAACCGCTGGCGAAACACACCGCCCCGCCCGCGCCGATCCCGGCGAGGTGCCGGACAATTTCGACCGTGGCATGCCGGTTCACACCGATGAACGCCGCATCCGGGACGCCCGGCACATCCTCGATGCCGGCGAAGGCCGGCACGCCGGCCAGCGTGTGCCGCGTCGGATGCACCGGCCAGATCGCCCCGTCAAAGCCCATCTTGCGGCATTGCTCGACGACATTGGCACACCAGGCCCCGCCGCCAATCACCGCAATCGAGCGCGGCCGCAGCAGACGTTTGAGATCGCGCCTCATCTGCGCCCCTTCGCGCGCACGGAACCGACGGGAGCCTCCGGCGGGGATATTTTCAGCCAGAAGAAACAAGGGTTTCTTAACCATTCCATGCCAGTCTCGCGGGGCGGTACAGGCGGGGACGCCGATGACCGCGCCAGGAGAAACGCCCCCCAGCGTTTCGCAGGACGGGGAAGGGCCGCGCGCGCTTCCCCGTTTCTTCTGGCTGAAAATATCCCCGCCGGAGGCATGAAATCTCTTGTCACCGGGGTCGACCTCAGGCGCCCAGCGGTCGCAGCAACTCGCGACTGATGATGTGGCGCTGGATCTCGCTGGTGCCGTCCCAGATCCGCTCGACCCGCGCATCGCGCCAGAACCGCTCGATCGGCAGATCATCCATCAGTCCCATCCCGCCATGAATCTGCAGCGTGGCATCGCTCACCCGCGCCAGCATCTCGGTCGCATAGAGCTTGGCGCTGGCGATTTCGCGATTGGCGAGCAGGCCCTGATCCAGCCGCCAGGCGGCGGCGAGGGTCAGGAAATCGGCCGCGTCGATCTCGGTGATCATGTCGGCGATCTGGAAGCCGACGCCCTGGAACCTGCCGATCGGCTGGCCGAACTGGCGCCGCTCTGCGGCCTGGCCCAGCGCATAATCAAAACAGCGCCGCGCGCGCCCGACGCTCATCGTGGCCACGGTGATCCGCGTGGCATAGAGCCATTCGTTCATCACCGCGAACCCGCCATCCACCTCGCCCAGCACCTTGTCATCCGGCAGCCGGCAATCGTCGAACTCGAGGATCATGTTCTTGTAGCCGCGATGACTGACCGAGCGATAGCCGTCGCGGATCGTGAAGCCCGGCGTGCCGCGATCCACCAGAAAGGTGGTGATGCGCTTCTTCGGTCCCCGGTCGGTCATGTCCTCGCCGGTGGCCAGGAAAACGATCACGAAATCCGCGTGATCGGCGCCTGAGATGAAATGCTTGGTGCCATTGAGCACCCAGTCGCCACCCTCGCGCCGTGCCGAACATTTCATCCCCCGCACATCCGATCCGGCATCGGGTTCGGTCATCGCCAGCGCGTCCATCCGCTCGCCGCGCACCGCCGGAAGCAGGTACCGGTCGCGCTGCGCCCCGGTGCAGGCCATCAGGATGTTCTGCGGTCGCCCGAAGAAATGCGTGAGCGCCATCGACCCACGACCCAGCTCCCGTTCCACCAGCGCGAAATCCACATGCCCCAGCCCGGCGCCACCCACCTCCTCAGGGAAGTTGCAGGCATAAAATCCCAGCTCCAGCGTCTTGCGGCGGATTTCGTCGGCCAGCTCGGGGGGCACCTCGCCGCTGCGCTCGATCTCGGCCTCATGGGGATAGATCTCGTTCTCGACAAAGCTGCGCACCGTCGAGACGATCATCTCCTGTTCTTCGCTCAGTCCGAAATGCATCGCTCAGCCCTCCGTCTCGGGCGCGGCGTGCAGCGTGGCCAGCGCCGCCATCCGCGTGGCCACATCTTCGGACGGCACGCAGCTGCGCCGCGTTTCCAGATCCACATGCAGCATGAACTGGTCCGACGTGGCCAGCACCGCGCCATCCGCCACCCGCCGCATCTCGTGCAGGCAGCGCAGCTTCTTGCCCTCGGCCTGGGTCACGCGGCTATGCACCTCGATCTTCTCGCCGGCATGGGTTTCCTCGAGAAAGCGGATCGTGTTCTCGACGGTGAAAAAGCTTTTGCCACTGGCGATATAGGCATCATCCGCCCCCACCGCCGCCATTACCGTTTCCGAGGCATCGCTGAAAAGCTGCCCGTAGCGCCCCTCGTTCATATGGCCATTGTTGTCGGTCCAGTCGATCGGGATCACCCGGCGCGCCGAGACCATGGGGCAGGCCATCTCGGGCCCGGGTCGCAGCGCCGATTGATGCTCGAGGATCAGCCGCCCCGCCGCATGCCCCTGCTGCTTGAGCGCGCGCATCATCGCAATGAGGTTGCCGTCGCGCTTGCGCTCCAGCTCGCGGATCGACAGATGGCCCGACTGCGCGTCCGACTGGCTGGCGATCTTGTCGATCAGCGCATCGGTCATCTCGGGCACATCCATCAGCTTGGTCCAGGGCCAGGCCAAAGCCGGGCCGAACTGGGCGATGAAATGGCGCATCCCCGCCTCACCGCCTGCGATGCGGAACGTCTCGAACAGGCCCATCTGCCCCCAGCGCAGGCCAAAGGCATAGCGGATCGCATTGTCGATCTCTTCGGTGGTGGCGATGTCGTCATTGACCAGCCACAGCCCCTCGCGCCAGACCGCCTCCATCAGCCGGTCGGCGATATGGGCGTCGATCTCCTTGCGGATATGCAGGGGATAAAGCCCGACCGCGCGCAGGATATCCTTGCAGGTCTCGACAGCACCCGCGTCCGTCACAGCCGACGGCACCAGCTCGATCAGCGGCAGAAGATAGACCGGGTTGAACGGATGGGTCACCATGATCCGCGAGGGATCAATCGCCCCCTCCTGCAACTCCGACGGCTTGAACCCGCTGGTCGAGGATCCGATCAGCGCCGATGGATCGGCCGACTGGATCTCGGCAAAGACCCGGTGCTTGAGGTCCAGCCGTTCGGTCACGCTTTCCTGCACCCAATCCGCCCCCGTCACAGCCTCGGCGATGGAGGGGCAGAAGATCAGCCCGCCTTCCTCCGGCATGGCGACATCATAGAGCATCGGCAGCGCGCGGCGCGCATTCTCCAGCACCTCGCCGATCTTGCGCTCGGCCTGCGGGTCGGGGTCGAACACGCGGACGGTCCAGCCATTGAGCAGGAATCGCGCGGCCCATCCGCCGCCGATGACGCCACCCCCGATGATCGCTGCGGTTCTGGTCATGTCTCGCCTCCCGTGCCGCGCGCCCGCAGGGCGCCGGCGGTGTATCCGTTGAATTCGAGTATCTCGCGCGCCGCCGTGATCCGGTCTGCACCGCCCGTGGCGGCCCGGTCGAGGATCCAGCCAAAGCTGCCATCCGGCGTGCCGATCGCGGCGGTGCGATAGCCTTCATCGACCCAGACAACCCAGATCTCGCGCGGGGCCTCATTGCCCGCCAACCGCCAGCGGTTCATGCCAAGGGGCATGGCCGCACGGGTGCTGCGGCGCAGCTCGCAGCGGGCGCTTTCGTCGCAGACCCGCCGCGTCAGGGCAAACGCCTCGCCCCTTTCGGCCCCGGTCCGGCCAAGATAGGTAACATGGGTCAGCCCCGCCTCGTCCGGGGTGGCGCTGCGCACCACCCAATCGCCCGCCAGCCGCGACGCATCGCTGCGCGTGGTGACCGACAAAGACTGGCCGGTGTCGCGATAGACGCCATCTCCGGGCGGTTGCGCACAAGCCGTCAGCATCACACAGGCCAGCATGGCGGACAGGAACGCGCGCATCAGGGCACCATGCTTTCGGTATGGCCATCCACCGCCAGCACCTGCCCGCTGATGCGGGCGGCGGCGGGCGAGGCCAGAAACAGCGCCATATCGGCCAGATCGTCGGCGGTGACCCATGTGCGCAGGCTGGTGCCCTTGACATAGATCTGGCGCACCGCGTCCTCGGTCAGGCCACTGGCGGCGGCCTCCATCGCCACGACGCGATCCATGCGGTCGCCCGTCACGGCGCCGGGGGCTATGGCGTTGACGCGCACACCCGCAGGGCCAAGCTCCATCGCCAGCGTCTTGGTCAACCCGATCAGCCCCCATTTCGCCGCCACATAGGGGCTGCGATACGGCACGCCATGCAGCCCCGAGGTGGACGAGGTGATCAGGATCAGCCCCGCGCCCTGCGCCCGCATCACCCGCGCGGCCCACCGGCAGGTCAGGAACGCACCATTCAGGTTCACGTCCAGACAGGCGCGCCAGGCGTCATAGTCCAGATCCTCGATCCGGCCCGCAGGACCGCCCGTCCCGGCATTGGCGCAGACCACATCGACCCCGCCCCAGGATGTTTCGACCTCGGATAGAAACGCCTCCATGCCGGCGGCGTCTGTCACATCGACATGGCGCGCGATGGTGTCGGGCAGCGCTTCCTGCGCCGCCGAGACCGCC
Source organism: Roseobacter sp. AzwK-3b (assembly GCF_000170875.1). Lineage (NCBI taxonomy): Bacteria > Pseudomonadati > Pseudomonadota > Alphaproteobacteria > Rhodobacterales > Roseobacteraceae > Roseobacter > Roseobacter sp. AzwK-3b. Next base: position 66,104 of record NZ_ABCR01000009.1, on the reverse strand, counting down.
GCCGCATCCGCATCGCACAGCGCGACCCAGTCGCCGCGCGCCGCAAAGCGCCGCGCCAGCGTCAGGCCGATGCCCGACGCGCCGCCGGTGATGACGACCCGCTGCGCACTCATCGGCGGTCCATTTCGGGCTGCGCGCACCGACACGATACCGACGTGATACCGACGTGATACCGACGCGCGATTTTCACGCTGGCGCCTGTTTGCGAAGGTTCAGCTTGCGGCGCACATCTTCTGGCCCGATGACCCGTGCCCCGAGGTTCTCGATGATGCTCACGGCCCGCTCGACAAGCTGGGCATTGGTCGCCAGCACGCCGCGATCCAGCATCAGATTGTCCTCCAGCCCCACGCGCACATTGCCGCCCGCCAGCACGCTGGCGGCCACGTAAGGCATCTGGTTGCGCCCCAGCGAGAAGGCCGAAAAGGTCCATTCGGGCGGCACATTGTTGACCATCGCCATGAAGGTATTGAGATCATCCGGCGCGCCCCATGGCACGCCCATGCACAGCTGCACCAGCGCGTCAGGGTCCAGGATACCATCCGCAACCAGTTGTTTTGCATACCATAAATGGCCCGTGTCAAAGGCTTCGATCTCGGGCTTCACGCCAAGATCGGTCATCATGCGGCCCATCGCCTGCAACATGCCGGGCGTGTTGGTCATGACGTAATCGGCCTCGGCGAAATTCATCGTGCCGCAATCGAGCGTGCAGATTTCCGGCAGGCATTCGGCCACATGCGCCACCCGTTCCGTGGCCCCCGCCATGTCGGTTCCAGCGGCGTTCAGCGGCAACGGCGCCTCGACCCCGCCAAAGGTAATGTCGCCACCCATGCCCGCGGTCAGGTTCAGCACCACATCGGTGTCCGCCTCCCTGATCCGCTCCGTCACCTCGCGGAACAACCCCAGATCCCGCGACGGCGCCCCCGTCTCGGGGTCGCGCACATGGCAATGCACCACCGCCGCCCCCGCCTTGGCCGCCGCGATCGCGGCATCCGCGATCTGCTTTGGAGACCGGGGCACATGAGGGCTGCGATCCTGCGTGGCACCCGATCCGGTGACGGCACAGGTGATGAAAACCTCGCGGTTCATGGCTAACGGCATCGACCCCTCCTGTTCTCGATCAAGGCCAGCGTATCGCGCTGGCGCGCAGTCATGTTTTGCTGTATCGGACAAATATCATGCCGGAATGGACCAAATCAGCCGACGCGCCCGTGCGCATCACCTTCCTTCTGTTCGACGAGTTCTCGAACCTGTGCCTGGCCAACTGCCTTGAGCCGCTGCGCGCCGCCAATACGATCACCCGAACCCGGGCCTTCGACTGGCAGATCGTGACGCCATCTGGCGCGCCGGTGCTGTCCTCGAGCGGAATGCAGGTGATGCCCCATGCCGCCCTGTCCGACATGCGCGAGCGGGATTATCTTTTCGTTCTGGCCAGTTATCACCACGAGGCCCACGATTCGCGACAGAACCGGCAGGCACTTCGCATGGCCGCGAAAAAGGCACGCACAGTGGTGGGACTGGATGCGGGGCCATGGCTTCTGGCGTCGGCGGGGTTGCTGAGCGGACGACGTGTGACAGTGCATTGGGATTTGCTGGATGCCTTCACCGAACGGTTTCTTGATACCGAGGCCGAACGCGCACGGGTGCTGCGCGACGGGGCATGGTGGACCTGTGCGGGCGCGATGTCGGCGCTGGACCTGACACTTGGGCTGATCGCGGATCATCTGGGGATCGCCGCCCGGCTGGATGTGGAATCGCTGTTCATTCATGGCGATCCGCCGGTCACCATGCCGCGTGAACGACAGGCAATCAGCGATCCTCTGGTGCATCGCGCGCTTGGGCTGATGCGTGAAACCGTCGAACGCCCCCTGCCGCTGGCCAGCCTGGCGCAGGCGCTGTCGTGCCAGCCCCGCACCCTTAATCGCCGCTTTCAGTCGCGGTTGGGTGCTGCTCCGGGAACGGTCTACCGGCATCTTCGGCTGGCTGCGGCACGGCGGATGCTGGAGGCCACGGCACTCGGCATCGCCGAGATCAGCCTGCGCTGCGGCTATGACAGCCCGGCGGCTCTGGCCCGGGCTTTCAGGCAGGTCTATGACACAACACCCTCGGCGCTGCGCAAGGGATCATAGGGCAGTCGGGCGGCTTGTGCCGGGCCGTATTTCAGCGCAAGGTCAAAGGCATGACCCAAGGCAGTCCCCATGATCCGCGCTTTCGCCTGCGCCTTGTCTTTGCCCCCGGCGAGATGCTTGGGCCGGGCAAGGCCGATCTTCTGGAGGGGATCGCGCGCACCGGGTCCATCGCAGCCGCCGGGCGCGACATGGGCATGAGCTACAAGCGGGCATGGCAATTGGTCGAGACCATGAATGCCATGTTCCGCCAACCGCTGGTGGAAAGCACCCGCGGCGGCGCCAAGGGCGGTGGTGCGGTTTTGACAGAAGCGGGACAGGCCGTGTTGACCGAATTCCGCAGCCTCGAAGCGGTGGCCGAAAAGGCCGGCGCCGCGCATATCGACCGGCTGCAAGCCATGCTTCGCGATATTCCCGACCAGAAATAACGCTTGCCAGACCGGTGGGGCATTCGATATTCCCATGTGGATATATCGCATGTGGGAAAGACCTTGATGATTCCGCCAGTCCTTCGCCAGACGCTTCTTGCCGCCGCCGTGCTGGTCAGTCTGCAGCCCGGCGCGGCGCTGGCGGACAGGGTCACGGTCTTTGCCGCCGCCAGCATGACCAACGCCCTGCAGGAGATCGAACAGCTGTTCGAGGCCGACACCGGGCATGACCTTGTCGTGTCATTGGCGGGGTCTTCGGCACTGGCGCGGCAGATACAGCAAGGCGCCCCGGCAGATGTGTTCATATCGGCCAATAGCGATTGGATGGACGCGCTGGAATCCGATGGGCTGATCCAACCGGGCACAAGGGTCGATCTTCTGGGCAACCGGATCGTGCTTGTCGCTCATGGATCGGTTGCAGCCCCTTCGGACATCGGGCAAATCAGCCCCGAACTTGATCTTGCGGCGCTTCTGGATGGCGGCAAACTGGCCATGGCGTTGATCGAGGCGGTGCCGGCGGGAATCTACGGCAAAGCGGCGCTGAGCCGCCTGGGCTTGTGGAACAGCGTGGCGGCCGACGTGGCGCAAACCGACAATGTGCGCGCGGCTCTGGCCCTCGTCGCCACCGGCGAGGCGCCCTATGGGATCGTCTATGCAACCGATGCAGCAGCCGATGACGCGGTAGCCATCCTTGGCGTCTTTCCCGAAGACAGCCATCCACCCGTCATCTATCCCGCCGCCAGGATCGCCGGTCGCGCGGCACAGGCCCCGACAGATTTCATGGACTTCCTGCGCGGCCCGGATGCACGCCGGGTCTTTGAGCAGCAAGGATTCACAGTCCTTGACCGATAGGCGGCATTGATCATGGGGTGGCTTGGCCCACAGGAATGGGAGGCGGTCGCCTTGTCGCTGCGGGTGTCGTTCTGGGCGACGCTGGTATCGCTGCCGCTTGGCATCTTCGTGGCGCATGCGCTGGCGCGCTGGTCGTTTCCCGGCAAGCAGGTCTTGAACGGGCTGGTGCACCTGCCGCTGATCCTGCCGCCGGTCGTCACCGGGTACCTGCTGCTCTTGACCTTCGGCACCAAAGGCCCAGTCGGCAGCGTTCTGCAGGATCTGGGCATCGTTCTGGCCTTTCGCTGGACAGGGGCCGCGCTTGCGGCGGGGGTGATGGGGTTTCCCTTGATGGTGCGCGCGATCCGCCTGTCGATCGAAGCGGTCGATCCCAAGCTGGAACAGGCGGCCTCGACCCTGGGAGCGTCGCGCCCTTGGGTGTTCGCGACGGTGACGCTGCCGCTGATCCTGCCCGGGATCATCGCGGGCAGCATCCTTGGCTTTGCCAAGGCGATGGGGGAATTCGGCGCGACGATCACCTTCGTCTCAAACATACCCGGCGAGACGCGCACGGTGCCATCAGCGATCTATGCGTTCCTGCAGGTGCCGGGGGGCGAGACTTCGGCGATGCGGCTGGTGGTGGTATCGGTCGTGGTGGCGATGGGCGCGCTGCTGCTGTCGGAGTGGTTGGCACGCAGGGCTGCAAAAAGGATGGCGGGCTGATGACCCTGTCGGTGGATATCAGACATGCCTTCGGTGACTTCACACTGGATGTCAGTTTCGAGGCGCCGCCGGGCCTGACGGTGCTGTTCGGGCGCTCCGGATCGGGCAAATCGACAGTGATCAATGCGGTCGCGGGGCTGCTGAGCCCGGATACGGGCCGCATCACGGTCGAGGGCAAGACGCTGTTCGACCGGACCCAAGGCATCGATCTTGCGCCGCATCGCCGGGGACTTGGATATGTCTTTCAGGAGGGGCAGCTGTTTCCGCATATGACGGTGCGCCAGAACCTCATGTTCAGCCGCTGGTTCCGCAAGGGCGCCAGATCCGATTTCCACGAGGTGGTGGAGATGCTCGGGATCGGCGCGCTGCTGGATCGCCGGCCACTTGCCCTCTCGGGGGGCGAAAAGCAGCGCGTGGCGATCGGGCGCGCCCTGCTGGGCGATCCTCGGATCATTCTGGCGGACGAGCCGCTTGCCGCACTCGACGAGCCGCGCAAAGCCGAGATCCTGCCCTATTTCGAAAGGCTGCGAGACGAGATCTCGGTGCCGATCCTCTATGTCAGCCATTCCGCCACCGAGGTGGCGCGTCTGGCGACCACGGTGGTGACGCTGGAAAACGGGCAGGTTACCGGCCAAGGCCCGGCGACTGGAATCTTGGGCGATCCGATGCTCACACCGCTTGGCGCGCGCGCGGCAGGTGCCGTGCTGGAAACCAAGGTGGCGCGGCACCATGACGACGGGCTGACCGAACTGAGTGCCGGGGGCGTGGCGCTGTTCGTGCCGCGTGTGGCGCAGGCGGCGGGGCAACCGCTGCGGATCAGGATTGCGGCGCAGGAGGTGATCCTGTCGCGCACCCGGCCCGAGGGGCTGTCGGCTTTGAATATCTTGCCTGGGCAGATCACGACGATCCGCTCGGGCGCCGGACCGGGTGCGCTTGTTTCCGTGGCCACGCCGGCAGGCATTCTTCTGGCGCGCATCACCCAGAGATCGGCGCGACTGCTGGATCTGACCGAAGGCGCGTCCTGTTATGCCATTGTCAAATCCGTGGCTATCGCGCCCGAAGATGTGGGCGGTTCGGACAGGGTGCCAAAGGCGCTCTGATCCAGGCCGGTTGATCAATCAGGACAATTCGCTCAGCAGACCATGTGCGACAGCGTGCCCATCATGTAATCGCGACTGTATCTCAGGGGCTGAACCCGGGGATCATCGGATGAGCACCGCATCACGGTCTCATAATCGGCAAGGCAGATGATCTGCGCACCGTTCTGGACGATGCGGAAATTGCGGCCTTCGAGAAACGCCGTGCGGAACGCATCCGCCAGGGATGCCGTCGGAAAGTTGAGGATGGTCGTCGTCCCTCCGGCGGCGTTCTGCAGGCCGTAACAGACCACTTTTTTCCGGTCGAAAATGAAATTCGCAAACTCGAGCGCGCTTTCATCAAATTGCGGCATTGCGATCCCCCATCGGTGTCATAATTTATTTGTGTAAGCCGATCACCCGAAGACAAGATGATTCGCGCTGCAGTGCAGCAAAATCGTTGCTCGGCCACTCGATCTGCACAATCCGAAGGCAGGTCTTGTTCGGGTCATGGCCCAAGCACGGCGCGCGGCTAGGCGGGGCCATGGCATGACAACCAGAATGCCTTGCCGGATGCGCTCGGGCGAGGCGATGGGTTCTGCCCGAAAGCGCTTGTGCCGCCCCGCGCAAGATGCAGATTTATAGTTCAGATACGGTCATCTGGGCGTGCTTGCTCGAAGACCTTCGCACCCACTGGAGCATGCCGATGTCCCCTGCCCCCCACCTGACCCTTCTTCCTGCCCGCAAAGGGCGCGCTGTTCGTCTGACCAAGGGCGAGGCCATAGAGATCATCAACACCCATGGATCACAGGTGGTGGACACATGGGCCTTCAATGCGGAAGACATCTCGGAGTTCCTGTCGAACGAGCATATGCGCGCGAGCCTTGGCAAGCTGTGGCCGGCCAAGGGGGATCCGTTGATCACGAACCGGCGCCGCCCCATCCTCATTCTCGAAGAAGACACGTCTCCGGGCAGGCACGATACGCTGATCGCGGCATGCGACGATTATCGCTACGGGCTTCTGGGCTGCCGAGACTATCACGACAACTGCACCGACAACCTGCACGCCGCGATGCGCAGGATCGGGGTCATCACGCATGACTGCCCAAGCCCGCTGAACCTTTGGATGAATATTCCGGTGGCGCAGGATGGCACGACCAGCTGGGGCGAGCCCTTGTCGAAACCCGGGGATGTCGTGGTCTTGCGCGCACAGATGGATTGCATCGTGGCGATGTCCGCCTGCCCGCAGGACATGCTGCCGATAAATGGCGCCGACTGCGTGCCGACCGATGCGCATTACCGCATTCTGAGCGCGGATCAAACAGGGGAACTGGTGGACAAGCTGTCGAAAGCCATCGGCGCGGCGCTTCCATGACGGCGCTGCCACATCTGATGGTCGCACCGAACGGGGCGCGGCGTGTGACATCGGATCATCCGGCCATTCCGCTGACGCTACCGGAGCTTATCGAAACGGCGCGCGATTGCGCCGCGGCGGGAGCAGACGGTCTGCACCTGCATTTGCGCGATGCGGCCGGTCGCCATCTGCTGGATGCGGGACTGTACCGCGAAGCGCTTGGCGAATTGCAGAGCGCCCTGCCGGGCCTCGTGGTTCAGATCACCACGGAAGCGGTAGGCATCTATGACGCACCGCATCAACGGCACGTCGCCCTTCATTCTGGCGCAACTCTAGTTTCGGCCGCCTTGCGGGAAATGACGCATCAGACCGAAGACGCGATAGCCACGGCCTTTTACCGGAACTGCGCCGAGCAGGGCATCGCGGTTCAGCATATCTTGTATGATACCAGTGACTTCGACCTTTTGACCCGCCTTCTGCCCGAAAGCCTGCTTCGGGATCCGGGATTGCAGCTGATCTTTGTGCTGGGGCGCTACAGTCGCGATCAGGAAAGCGCGCCATCAGACCTTGTGCCATTCACCGAGCGTTTGTCTGACGTGAACCCCGAGGCGGATTGGGCCGTCTGCGCTTTCGGCAGGGGCGAAACGGCCTGCCTTGTGGAGGCGCACAAACGCGGGGGCAAACTCCGCGTCGGGTTCGAAAATTCGCTGTGGCATGGCGATGGCCGACAAGCGACCGACAACGCCGAAAGAGTGCGGGATGTCCTGCGCGCTTGCGGTCAGCACGGAGATACGATCGCGACACGAGAATGACGGTGATGGTAGCGGAGGAGGAACTAAGCCCCCGATACGCGGATTATGATTTCAGGGCGCGCTCTTTAAATATTTACTTTCAATGACTTGGATTTTGAAAATTATAGTGAGCTACGCGCGTGACGCATTTCAAAGCCTCAATTTACCCCACAGCATCGCTTGTACTTTCCACCGCCTCCACAAGCGCATTGTTCTTACGCCCAAACTTGTTTGATCGCGCTGGACCTAAATTCACGTTCGCTGCACTGAGCCAATCCGCTACAGCACCCATAGGAACGGGTGCCTGTGATTTGATCCAGTCGTTCATCACCATGACCATTTCAGGTATCAGGTTGCAGGCGCATTTCTGTAATTCGCCCCGCCGCTCTTGGGGCAAAGAGCTTTCACCAAGCTGCATTGCAAGAAAACCGCACATACAAGAAAACGCAACTTCTACCCGCGTGTCTTCAGCATCAAAGTACGCCCGGCAAGCCTCTGGACGCAGACGCATGGCCTGCTCAAACCCTGCACTCCAAAATTCCCGAATGGCTGATCTAAAGCGTTTCGCGAAATGCAGGGCTTTGTTCAATCTTTGCGCGCGTTTCGCCTTTAGCTGATACCTCAGGTTAAAGGCGAAACGCTTTAATTCGGATGCTTGCTCAAGCAGGTTTTCGTAAGGCGTGCTTCGGCTGGCCACTTGGGGAATGCCGGTTGAGATCCTGAAACAAGACTTCTCAGAGGCGGTGTCGTCACTATCCAAAGAGAAATGACGCGCCATCTGGAGGCGTTTGCATATCGATGTCAGGACAATGGCACCAATACGCCAAAGGCAGCAGGTTTTTATTGTCTGAATAGGTCGATCGATAGCGGAGGCCAAGGTGGATTTTCACGAAATATCAGCGGGTTGAGGCGCTGGCGAGTCGGCGTATCAAGCTGCCAGAACGCCTGGGCCTTGTATTCGGGGGCTGAATGCTCCAACCATTTCCGAGGCGACGCCACTCAGGAATTTGACCTTGAACGACTTTGACAAAAGCTGCCTTGTGATCCCTTCCATCACTGCGACAAGCAACGAGACCGCCCGTGTGCCCGCGACGCCATGACGAGTGGCCGGCCAAAGCAGGCTTGAAGATGCGATCCTGCCTCTGGTCGTTCCTGTTTTCCGCAACCTTCGGCCTCGCCGCAATGTCGGGTCTGTGTGGTTCGATCACATCACCAGCGATGGCACAGGACATGGTCAATGCCTCGGAGACAGATCTTGAGCCACTGCATCAGACTAATGACATGACCAGCCTACGCGGCGGCTGGATCATGTCGAAACCTTATCAGACAGCGGCGGTCGGACAGCTTCAAGGCGTCGAGGGGCTGGACATCGCAATCCTGGCCGATGTGTTGCACTTGGCCGGAATGGACGCCCATCTTCGCAGACAGTCCTGGCAGGATCAGTTGCAAGATCTCGGCGAAGGCCGAGGTGACATTGCGCTTGGGGCATTTCAGCCCGAGAATGGCGATGACAGGTTTCATTATTCTTTGCCCTATCGATGGGCGCGGATCGCGCTTTATGTCAAGCAGGACGAGATCAGCCTGTATGACACGACCGATATCGCCAAGTTAATCATCGAAACGCCCGATTTCCGGCTAGGGGTCATTCCTGGCCGTCTGTTCGCGGACTCCGCGCTGAATCAAAGCATCGAAACCGCGACACGGGAACGGCGGGTCATTCCCGCGTCGAATGACGAGGAAAATCTTCGCAACCTGCTGGCAGGACGGATCGATGGTTTTGTCGGAGACAGGCTTGGCGTATCGACAGCGGCCCTTGAGGCTGGGCTGAAATTCCAGGCGGCCGAAATCATGATGCCTGGTATCACGAGTGTTCATTTCATTTTCAGCAAGACCACCATGCAACCTTCATCGCTGGCCGCCATCGATCAGGCAATCGAGACACTGGACGACAATGGACAATTGAAGAGGCGCCTCCATTCAAGCATTTCCTCGGTGTTGATGAGTTACGTGCTCGACACGCGGCTGTTCTTTATTATGACCATTGTTGGGACAGTGGCCTTTGCCGTGTCGGGCGTGTTGATCGCCTATCGGGAAAATTTCAGTTTCTTCGGTGCGCTGGTGCTGTCCGCGCTTCCGGCCCTTGGCGGCGGGGCATTGCGGGACATCCTGTTGGACCGGCACCCGATGGGCATGATGTCATCGCCGCTTTACCTGTGCCTTGTCGGCGTGACCGTTCTGGTGGGTTTTGCGATTATTCTTGCGCTACGACTTATGGCTAGCCGGGGCTGGACACTGTCACGCCTGCCCAAAGCACCCCGAATTGTCACGATTGCCAATGTTCAGGAGCTGACCGATTCACTTGGGATGGCCGTCTTCACGGTCTCGGGGCTTGCCATAGCAATATCCATGGATGCAGAGCCATTGTGGCTATGGGGGCCGATCCTCGCGATGCTGACAGCCGCCGGTGGCGGGATCCTGCGTGATATCGTGCGGCAATCCGGCCAGGTCGGAACTCTCAAGACTGAGTTTTACGCTGAAGTTCCGTTTTTCTGGGGGCTGGCCTTTTCGCTGTTCCTGCTGACCCGCCCCAATGTGCTGGCACCGGAAGAGATCGCACTTGCCATCGTGATCACGGTCATCGGCACCTTCGTGACACGCATGACCGTGGTGATCCTTGGGATACGCCCGTTTCCGTTCGGATGGATGCCCCGCCCCAAGTAAGCTGCCCTCGGGCAGTCTTTTGCGGTGTCGTCGTCCTGCATGAGCGATCTTCAGGTGATCCATCATTTGGTCGGGTCCAAAGCCTTTTTCACCGTATGTAATGTGACGCAGATAGAGTGTTCAGTTGGCGCTGCGCGGTAGGGTCTGGCTAGGAAAACTCGATTTGGGCTGATTGATGCTTGCTGTGCTTCACAGTTCGCCAAGCACGTTAGGCCATTTGGGCTATGTGTCACAGCCCTAGTGTCAAGCTCTAGAAAGGGACCTCACACCCACCACATCCCTCGCCAAAAATCTGCACACACAGCAAGTCTTGATCGTTGCCCGGTAGATGGATGCGTGCTCGTGCTCAACCAACACAAACAGGGCGCTTAGGGGCAGGATTCATAGCCAATAGATGACGATTTCTGCAAGAGCGGTGGCGGAGAGGAAGACCTTTGAGCATTGCCCGGGCACTCATGTAGTCGCTGACCTGACCGGCAGTGACGAAGAGGTAACGCGGGCAGCCTTTGCTGTCGCAGATAGCCTGTAGCTTGGTGTTCATGCCGCCCTTGGTGCGACCGATCAGGCGCCCCGGTTGATCATTGCCACCCTTATTACGCCCATGCTGGTCTCTGTCCGGTGAGCCTTTGGATAAGTAGCGTCGATCATCACGGTCTTTTTCTCGCCTTGCTCGGCGGGCAGACCGATCATGACTTGGCAAAGATGCCTTTATCACTCCATCGCTTCCATCGAGTGTAGAGTGTCTTGTGAGGCCCGTATTCCCTCGGGGCATGACGCCAGCGCAAGCCATTGCGATTTGTGAAAATAATCCCACTCAACACACGCTGGTCATCCACCCATGGCTTGCCGTGGGGCTTCGGAAAATAAAGCCCCAGACGCACCATCTGAGCATCGGTCAGCCAGAAAATATCAGACATATCACCGGTCCATTTTTGCGCGGTGAACCACGCTCAGGTGCTGAATTCAATGGGTCCTGACCCTAAAACGCAACCCACGAGAACGAAAGGTGCGGCCTTTGGATCGCCCTTTTTGACATTACGCTGGCCTGTTCATTGAGCGCGTTATCTCCCCCTAATACTCTTAGCATTCGGACGATGCCTGTAGCGTGTCATCCTGCACTCAGCCAGAATTTACCCCAAAGAGCGTAAAGCAGCGCTTTGGGCAGAAGAAACTCGCAAGATAGGTTTCTAGCGGCGTCGTAAAGCTACAAGATGTTATCCGGTGCATATTTCGGCGCGATCAGCGCACGGCACGATCCTGACACATCCTGCGCCGTCATCGAGAGATGTATTTGACGAACAATTCAGGAAGGGGCGGTCAGGCATACCGACCCGGTTCCATTGGCCTTGAAAGGACCTTCGAGATGAGAAACGCCATTCGCACGGCCGCCGTGACATTCCTGATAACCGCCACGGGACAAGCCGCTATCGCCGGTCAGGCCGAAGCCGATGCCTGCGCCGCCTCCCTGACGGCAACGGGCCAGACCATGTATGCCGCCGTGGCACCGAGTGTCTCGTCCGGGGACAACATGAAAAGTGAGATGCGTGGCATCCTCAAGCCCATGGTGCAGTCGGGTAGTCTGACACAGGTGGATGCCCGCGCCAATGCCAAGGCGGTGATAGCCTGTCTAGAGAAACTCTGATCTTGAAAGGCCGATGGGGATGAGCAATTTAAAATCAAAAACGCCTTTTGCGCTGCAGTCGCCATGGGCCTTTTGATGGGGACGGGTCCGGGGAAATCCGAATAGCGGGTGTTTCGGTCGCGCTACCGTTGGGTATCAGCGCGGCAGCGACCGGGCGGATCATTCGTACGACCCGCCGGCAGGTGCGCCGGAGCAACTATTACTGTTCCCTACCGCGAAGCTGCGTAACGCGCACGGTGAGCGGTGTGGTCTATCCCTATTGCGGCGGGGTCTATTACCAGCCCGTGACCGACGGAACCGGCAAAACCGCTTACATCATCGTCACTCGTTAAGGCAGCTTTATGTATTCCAAAACCCTTGCCCTTGTCATCGCACCGGCTGTGGCACCGCTCGCCTCTGCACAAACTTTTGTAGTGCCCTGCGAGGTTGACATCGCCACCTATTGCAACTCTGTCACGCCGCGAGATGGCCGGCCGGCAGCTTGCCTCTACGCCCACAGCGACCGCGTGACGGGGACCTGCCATGTGGCGACCACGGCAACTGACAGTATCATAGAGGCGTTCTTCGATGTTGTCGCCCGGACCTATGAAACCTGCGCGACCGATATCCAAACCCATTGCGCGGATGTGGCGCAGGGCGATGGTCGGATCATGGCCTGCCTCATGCGGAACGCGGCAGAGATCGAGGCGGTCTGCGTGACTGCGGTCAGGAAACTTAGCGCGGCGATGAAACAGTAACCCCAAAAACAAGTTGCCCCTCGCGCCGCGGCGTTCCCCTGGGCAAATGGATCAATTGAAAAGAGATTAAGATGGCTCTGAATAAACTGCTTGTCCTGCTCAGTGTCGCACTGCTTGCCGGTTGCGGGACGTCCAAGACAGAAAAGCGCGCGCAACTGCTTGAACAGCCGGTGGATTGCATGACCGCCCAGGCGGATATTGCGGCCCTGCAAGCCGCCATGCCAAAGCGCGGCGAACGCGCTGTAAGCGCGGTGCGTCTCGTCACACCTGTTGGCCTTGCTACCGGCGCGATCAAGGGTGAGAACCGCGACAAGACGGATATCGTGAGCGGGCGTACCGCCGAAGAACTCGAGGCGTATATTGCCTTGATCGAAGCAACCTGTGCCCAGCCGGTGAGTTGATCGTTGCGAGCCACCTGGGGAATGCCGGCTCAAAGGTATTCACCAGATCACTCGGCATGTTTTGCCATCTACGACACAAGAAGAAGGGCGAGTGAGGTGCCGCTAGATTTGTAGACGCGTTGCCCCCTAACTTTGAGGCAAGGAGGCCGACATGGGGACGAGCAATTACAGTGACGAGTTCGAGCGCGATGCGGTGCATCAGATCACGGTGCGGGGCTATCCGGTTTGGGAGGTGTCCCGTCGATTGGGCGTCAGCACGCATTCGCCCTACAAGTGGATGAAGCTGTTCGGCGATCCGGCAACTGCCACGACTGTGAATGTGGTATTGCGGCTTGATGGTCTGACCCATGCTACGATTGACTGCGTGTCATTGCGTTGACGTGTCGACCATCAGGTTGCCATCTTTGAATACATCAATGGCTTCTATAATCCGCGACGAAGACATTCAGCACTCGGCTGGAAAAGCCCCTTGGCCTTCAAAGCAAAGGCTGCATAAGTGAGCAATCGGAGCGGCACGAAAGCGTGACAGGTCCAACGGCCCTACCGCAGAAAAGGACATCGCGGAGGCAACTGCCAAAAGAAAAGCTCTCGAAGCCCGACTCGCAGAGCAGGAAGAGCCCGAAGTGGTCGAACTTCATCCAGCCACTTTGAAGCGGTATTTCGAAACGATTGACACCCTTATTTGGAAGCTAACCGACTTGAACCCCCAATTTGACCGCGAGCTGGTCGAAACGCTTCACAAGATCATCGCGAGGATCACGGTTTTTCCTGCTACAGATCAAGGGGTTACCATCGAAGTGACAGGGTGGCTACAGTCCCTGATCGGGATTGTGCCGGGCCATGCGGGGGGAGTGATGGTAGCGGAGGAGGGACTTGAACCCCCGACACGCGGATTATGATTTCAACACACATAATTTAGTTTCTCAAAATCAATAACTTAATCAATTATTTTTACGGTGCGCTACATAGTGCGCTACGCTTACGGCGCATTATTTAAATTTATTATTGCAGCGCTGAACACAAAACACTGTGTTCAACACAGTAAACCAAACACAGTGTTTGAACACAGTTTCCTGGAACACTCGCGAGAACACGTCCACAATTAAAAAGCTAGCTTAACCGCTTTCGCCAACCCAGAGCGGATCCGATCAATCCGTCAACGCTCCAAAGCTGAGGGCGAACACACGAACAATCAAATTGATGTCACAAAGTATGGCGTGCCCCCATCGGGTGGTCCAGTTTAATCGTTAATACATTGTAGGCTACGGGGTCAGACCACTGCGCATACACCGCTCAAAAACGAGTTATGCCCGAAAGTTGGTGATGGGCTGAGGTAGGCGGCATATCATGGCGGTGTTCAAGACGCCGTCGTTCTCAGAGAGAAAGGATATGCCACCATGGCCAAATCTACCGTTGTCCCGTTCGCACTGCCATCGGAATTTTCGCCTGATCCACTGACCGAGGTGATCCAGGCAGGCGCCAAGGAACTGCTGCGCGCGGCTGTCCAAGCCGAGGTGTCGGCGTTCATCGCCGAGCACGCGCATTTGCTGGACGAAGAAGGACGCCAACGTCTGGTGCGCCACGGATTTCTTCCCGAGCGGGAGATGATGACTGGGATCGGGACGGTCCCCGTTCAGGTTCCGCGCGTCCGTGATCGCGGGTCGAATGCCGATGGCAGCAAGATCAGGTTCCGCTCGTCGCTGGTCCTGCCCTATCTGCGCAAGGCCAAGTCGGTCGAGGAGCTTCTTCCGTGGCTGTACCTGAAGGGTATCTCCACCGGCGACTTCAGTGAGGCGCTGGCGGCGCTTCTGGGGCCGGATGCCGAGGGGTTGTCGTCTTCGACGATCACGCGCCTTAAGGCGACCTGGTGGGAAGAGTACGAGGCCTGGCGCAAGCGTGATCTGAAGAGCAAGCGCTATGTCTACATCTGGGCAGATGGGGTCTACTTCACGCCGCGCCTGGACGGCGATCGTCAATGTATGTTGGTGATTATTGGCGCGGATGAATACGGCGAGAAGGATGTCCTGGCGATCACGGACGGGTTCCGCGAGAACGCGGACAGCTGGCTCGATTTGCTGAAGGGACTGAAGAAGCGTGGCCTGACGGTGCCCCCGGAACTGGCCATTGGCGACGGCGCGCTTGGGTTCTGGACGGCGCTACGCGAGGTCTTTCCCAATACGCGCGAGCAGCGTTGTTGGGTCCACAAGACAGCGAACGTTCTGGGTGCCATGCCCAAATCCCTGCACGAAAAGGCGAAGGCGGAACTGCAAGACATCTGGATGGCCGAGACCAAGAAGGAGGCGACAGCCGCCTTCGATCTCTTCGTCGAAACCTACGGCGTGAAGTATGAGAAGGCCGTGGGCAAGCTGGTGAAAGACCGCGACGAGCTGCTGGCCTTCTACGACTTCCCGGCTGAGCACTCTCATGATCGCAGTCAATGATTTTGTCACGCTGGATCAACCTGCTCAATCGCCGGGGGTATTTTGTATAGATGTGCAAGGCTGGAGGTGGAACTGAGACGACGGTTGAGCATACTCTCATGCGCGGGTTGGATACCGCATGACCGTGGTTGCGTCTTGGAGCTGCCTCTTTCTGGAAACGAGCGTCAGCCTTTCAAGGACTGGCTCACAATGCTTCCCAAGGATTCTCCACCGTGTTCCACCCCCAGATTTGCACATCAGCTGAACGGGGTGTTGCGTTTGTGATGAATGAGCGTCAGGCGGGGGTGACCTCCTGCGCAATCGCCCAGATGAAGCCGGCCATTTCTCGTGCAATTGCTGTGTTCGCCACCACCGGCGGTTTACCGGACCCCACCAGGTGTTTGTAGCGTTGGCACATGCGCAACTGGCCTTTCCAAGCGATGTCGCGAACGGCTTGAGGGAGCTCTTCCATTCGATCTACCTGCTTGCGACCGACACGTGGTTGCATCCTGTAACTCCAGGCGCCTTCGATCAGTACGCGGCGCGCGAGGCTGCTACCGACTTTCGTTATGCCGCCGCGCCTAACTGTGTTGCCACTGGAATGCTCGGTCGGGGTTAAGCCGAGATAGGCCATTAGCTGGCGAGGCGTTGGGAACCTGCGGAAGTCTCCAATTTCTGCCACCACCGTGACCGCGACAATGAAGGCAACACCACGCATAGCCTGTATTGCCTGAACAACGGGCGCGAGGCTCCAATCCGGGAGCAGCTCGGCAATCTGCGCCTCAAGCCGCACGACGCGTGCTTCGGCGTCCGTCACCGCGTGAATGTAATCCTGGAAAACGATCTGCTGAGCTGAATGCTCAAACCGGTTTGTCGACAACCAGCGCCGATAGGCCTTGGTCCAACTCTTCTTTCCGGGGTACTGGCGGCCATGTCTCAGCAGAAAGCTCTGAAGATGTTGGCGGGCCTGGTTTGCGACGCGCACAGCCGTCGCGCGTGCGCGCACTAGGTCACGCATCGCTTCATGCTCGACGTCCGGAACCCAAACAGCGGTCAATTCGTTGGCGCGATGTAATTTGGCAAGCATGCGTGCATCACGACGATCGGTCTTCACACGGTCGCCAGCTTTCACAGGAATCAGCGAGGGGGCGACAACTAAGCAATCATGGCCAAGCTCGACGAGCTGTCGGTAAAGGCCATAACCACAAGGTCCCGCCTCATAACAGAAATACAACTGATGACCTTTGGAACCCAGTTGCTCCGCAAGTTTGCGCACACGATCTGGTCGATTGGGTAGCTTGCCCCAGTCTCGCACTTCTCCCCCGCGCTCGCCATCCGCTACAGCCACAGATATTGTCGATTCGTGGACGTCCAGCCCAATAAACATGCTATCCTTCATGTGGTCTCTCCTCCATTCTTGAGGCTCTGCGCCAGAACAATCGGCACAACCCTCGCAACAGAATGCCGCAGGAGAGGCCACCGGTCTAATTGACGTTGGACGCGATCATAAGGTCTGGAAGCACATCCGGACCACGAACCCGATCGAGAGCGTCTTCGCCACGGTCCGCAATCGCACCCGGAAAACCAAGGGCTGCCTGAACCGCAAAACCGCCCTCGCCATGGTCTTCAGACTGATGATGTCAGCCAAGAAGAAGTGGCGGAAAATCTCAGGGCCAAACCGTCTGCCCGAGGTCATTCAGGGGGTTGCCTTCAAAGACGGCATCAAGCAACTTCAAGTCGCCGCCTGACCAAGGCCGTCACCAACTTTTGGGCATAGCTCTCAAAAACCCACGCACAGTGCTGGTTGGGTGTTGCTCTGTACTCGGCGTGCGGAATGACTAACGAGGCGCTTGTAGCAAGCACCTTAGCACCTTAACGGACGCCAAAAAGGCGATTGCGATCAGCGCCGACCAAACCAAACCGGCAGCAGCTCATACATTCAAACTCATAGTACTTGTCCCCAGCGGTTGTTTTGATAGTCATGTTGCGGAGTGTAGTTGGGCAGAGAAAACAAGTGACCAAATTCGACCAATATGTGATTAGGAAACTCATTACCCTCTTTGCCTTTTTCGCGCTTATCCTTATTGCAATTTTTTGGTTGGACAAAGCGTTACGGATGTTCGAGAGGTTACTAGGAAAGGGCCAGTCAAATTGGCTTCTACTAGAGCTAATATTGCTAACCTTACCGCCAGTGGTTGCTTCCATCCTCCCAATAGCAAGCTTTGCATCAGCTGTATCCGTGACCAATCGCTTGAGCTCAGAGGCCGAAATAACCATCATGAAAGCCTCAGGCTGTTCAACCTATAGGATAATCCGTCCTATTTTTATTTTTGGTATACTGACTACATCATTAATGGCGTGGCTGACAAATTCAATACTTCCAGAAAGCGGGAAAAGGCTCAGCTCGCTACGCTCTCAAGTCGATCAAAACATCACAAGCAGCTTTTTGACTGAAGGTGAGTTTCTGCACCCAACGCCGGGTGTGACACTATTTATAGGCAAGGTCACACAAGACGCAGAACTGAGGCGCATATTTCTTTCTGATCGACGCGACCTACGCGAAACTATTATTATAACGGCGGAAAAAGCTTATACAGAGCACAGTCCAACCACTGTTCAGCTTTTGATGGTAGACGGAACAACGCAAATCCTGCGAGAAAACGACAACAAACTTTTCGTTGGTCGGTTTGAAGAATATGCATTGGATATAAGTGAATTAGTCGAAACGACTTACAGCACACAAAAGACGGTAACCCAGGCAAAAACTGTCGAACTCATCAAGCAACCAAGCGAAGTGATCGCTTCTACTAAAGCAACGCTGGGTGAAGTTGCTTTCGAGCTTCATAATCGCTTTGCACAGCCAATCTTGTGTGCAATCGCCGCTGTCTTAGGCGCCACAACGCTGCTAACCGGATCATACAGCCGATTTGGTGTTTGGCGTCAAATCGGAATAGCATTTTTCTTGTTGGTAGGCCTAAAACTGGTTGAGAGCGCTGTGTCCGCGCACGTGCTAAACGACAGCGGCCTTTGGTTTTTAATGTATGTACCCAGCATATCAGGTGCTGTCCTAATATGCACAATAATTTATTTTATCGATAATCCTTTGCTTATACTATATCTTAAAAAACGCCTCATAAAATCATGAAAAATTAGTCACTCTAAGGAACAGTTCATTTTAACCTGCCGTCTAACAAGTAGTATCGAATTTTATAACGCAGCGCGGCACTCAGCACAACAAGCACCAGCTCCGCCGTCTGGCATAGATTGGAGTTCGCTATCTTGCTTGCCACACACCATACAGCGGGAAGGCATCAATTGAAAATATGCCAAAAACGACTTCCAAATCTTCATTATACTTCTCCGTTCCCACTTACAGTTTATGGACGCCTATCTCTCAAAACAGCCCTTGGTTACGCTGATAACACTTTAAGGGCGACCCAAAAACAATAGCTGATAATAAACCATCTTCGTTTTCCTGTTCCTCGTGGAACATTTTAGGTATCAGGGCTGTATTTAAAAAATAAGGAACAACTTTGAGTTGCTAACCATTGGTCCGTTTGGGAAATTCACACCACACCACATTGTCTATGTATTGCTGTGCGATCCGCAAGTGCCGTCCGCCCAGTCTGATCTCGAGCGCGAGGTCGCCGAGCTGCGGAAAGAGAACCGCATGCTTCAGGATGAGAGGGAGGTGTTAAAAAACTGTTCTGGGCCGCTGCCCGCCTGTGCGCGGTAGTAACAGCCTGTGCTATGCTGTGGATGAAGGGCAGTTGCCGATCGCTTATTGGTGGGCTTTACCAAATCCTGCTTCAAAATTTGCTCCATGAGCCTCACCCATTTCTCATGTCATCTTTTTGAGCAGCTGGTAAGGGTATTTGCGCTTTGTATGCCAGTCGTTCTGTCAAGCTCTGTCAGAGAGCCTCACACCATCCAAGTCTGTGATACTTCGACGGAAATACGCACACACAGCAACGTTCGGTTGTTGCCCGCTACACTGTGTGCAGGCTGGATGTAGTCAGGCGCTACAGGCGCAGCACAGCGCTTCGCTGACACCGTCAGCTCAACTCATCTGGCTTTGGCTTGTTAAACGGTCGCTTGCGCTTGGGCTTTTTGAAATTATCCGCATCTGGCGACTTGCGTGGCTTGGGCTTGGCAGGTTTTGGTATGGGCAACTTCTTGGGCTTGGGTATGCTCCACTGCCCAACAACCACTTCGCTCACACGCATACGGGGTTCCCCATAGCTTGGGGGGGGCAGCAAACGACCACCCTGAAACGATAAGTAACTGGCCACAAGATTTCGCGCGGCACAGGTTTTGACGTGCAGGGGGAATTTCACCCAGCATTTCCCCGTCATAATCCCATGCGCTCCACGGTCATCCATTTGGCGCGGGCTTGGGTTTCCATGGCGTGCTGGCACAGACTGCGCAGACGATAGAAGCGTTCGCTCCAGTCACGCTGTTCCGGCTGGCTGCTTTTGTTGAAGTGATAAGCATAATACCCCAACTTGCTGGCACAGGTGGCCAATGCATCCGCACTTGGCGGCAGATCGCGGAACCGTAAACCACGCATATAACTGGGGTCTTTGGCCAACCAGCTGACGCAAAACTCCCTGTTGGAGCTGATCACCCCGCAGCTGGTCAATTCATCACGCACCTGTTCCAATATCTGTCTCGACATACTCATACTCCCGTTTGCAATACAGGTATTTATCCCAACCGTTGCGGAACCTGCGTTTTACGAAACCGTTTTGAAACGCAGTGTTTGCGAACACAGTGTTGGCCGAAGGCGGTTTTGCGGCAGCGTTATTCACCATACTGTTTTTGCAGGCGTTTGATCTCACGTTCCTGCCATCTGTTGCGCCGATGGATACGCTGGCGCAGTTCTGTAAAATCGAAGTCCAACGCCGTCTCGCATTTCTCATGTGTGGGAAACCGGCCACGTGCTGCATTCTCTGCAATCATACGCGATCGTAACAGCGCACGGCTGGCAATGATGGTTAGCATTTCTCGGTCGTAGCGATCTTCGACACCGACCCCTGTCATATTCGGGTCCAAGACCGGACTATACGTGAAGCTTACACGCGCTTGCGCTCCCGCCCGCCAAAGTGACTTGCGATACATTGCGCTGCGCAACCATGTCATTCGAAGATACCGCATCAGAGCATCTTTGTGGTGGCGCTGACCGACCAGCGGATATTTCACAACTGGGTCGATCAGTTTTCGGCGGTCTGCTTTGACCCGTGCCAGCTGCTTTTTGATTTGTCGATTGATCTTGCCCTCTGGCAAGCCAACCGGCACAGCCAGCAACATCACACGCTGTCGACCTTGGTCGATCCAATCCTCATCGAAGTACTGCGCCACCTCTGCTGTTACGTTTGGAACACGTTTTGTATCATGCTTGGCATATGCAACCTGCGTCACTGCGGGGGGTGAGCCTTGATGGCCAAAATGCTTGAGGCCCACGTCCTTCCACCACAGCCGGAACAGCGCCTGCTGTACGTCACCCAAGTCGTCATACACGCGCAGCACAGCGTCAAAGTCCGCAGGCAGCAGGTCTGACGGAATAGATTCGCCTGAGCGATGACGGCGAGCCAGCTCGTAGCTGGGGCTGATGGCCAGGTACTCAAACCACAGCAAATACATGCTGATCTGTTTCACCCACAGCCCGCCACTTCGACGGTCTTTGGCGGTGAGTTCCCCAATCGTGTTTGGCAAGCGCAGCAACATAGCTTGTTCTAGCACGAGACCCAAAACACTAACATATAATATTCAAAACATCACTGTTATCCATGCTGTGTGTTTTTGTGGCCTATACCCATTCTTGTCGATGACGACATGAACTTAAACTTTAGAAAAGGAAGTAAAAATGACTAAGAAACTGAAAAATGGCAAGAAAAGCGAAGCAAGAGCAAACGTTGAGATGTTGTCTGCTGCACTGCAGCGGCTGCACGACAAGCGCACGACGTGGCAGAACGGCACGTACAAGCGCAGCAACGATGAGCTGTATGGGATTTTGGCAGAATGCCACACATTGCTGGTGCAGCTGCGCGGCGAAATTAAGCTGCGCAAAAAGCTGAACGATGCGATTGAAGCAGCAGGCTACACAGTACGCAGCAACACAAGCATTGAGCTGAAAGTGGTGCGCGCTGTGTTCGGCGTAGAGAACAAGCGCATACAAGCTTATGTGCGCGTACTGCAACTTGCTAAGACGGACATGCCGAAAGGTTGGACACTGCCGGAATGGATTGAAGAGCACGGTGGTATTGAGGAAGTGCGGCGCAAGCCAAAAGCAGGACCAACAGCAGCTGAAAAAGCGAAGCAGTACAGGGAACTTGCTGAAGCAAAGTTGGCGAATGCACCGCACATTGGCAAGCGGTTCGCTCCGGACGACAGCTTACAACCGGATGACGGTGGCGACTACGCATACACGGTGGCGCTGGTGCGCGTGGATGCTGACGGCAAAGCAAGCTTGGTGTTTGGCACGAACAAAAACGCGCTTGTGAAAGCAGTGATTACGGAGGCTGGCAAGAAACTGGCGGAACGTAAAGCTGAAGATGACGAGCAAAGCAAGCACAGCACAAAGCGCAAGGAACGCGACGCGCTGCTGGAAGACGCTGATGATCTCGAACTTGATCAAACGATTGCTGCGTAATGTGACACAGGCAGGAGCGGCTGCGTGCCGCTCCACCATAACCCACACAAAACAAGGAATGAAAAGATGATGATTTTTGAAAAGAAGTACGCCCCGAAGACGTTTGGGGATTTGATTTTCCCGGACGCGAGCACGAAGCAGCGCGTTTGGGAATATGCCAACAACGAGCGGCATGACAGTTTGATTTTGCATGGCCCTTACGGGACGGCAAAAACCACTACGGCACGTATTGTGGACAAAACGCGAGCAACGGGTGACGACTACAACAACTTTAGCTTTTACAAGGGGTGCGATATGACATTTGACAGCTTTGATCACATTCACAACGATCAAACGCTACTGCGTCTGAGTACTATGGAAATGCCAGTAACCATTATCGATGAGGTCGATCAGATCCCACCTGAAATACAGTACAAGTTGCGATGGGAAGTAGACATGCGTAGTGATCAGGGCTGCTTTATTTTTACGACGAACAAGCTGCATAATGTGGAGAAAGGTTTG
The DNA here is from genome assembly GCF_000170875.1 of Roseobacter sp. AzwK-3b. Taxonomy (NCBI): domain Bacteria; kingdom Pseudomonadati; phylum Pseudomonadota; class Alphaproteobacteria; order Rhodobacterales; family Roseobacteraceae; genus Roseobacter; species Roseobacter sp. AzwK-3b. Next base: position 43,704 of record NZ_ABCR01000009.1, on the reverse strand, counting down.
GTGGATCGGTGCGATGTCATCGAGCTGCCGGCTGTAAATGCAGATCACTGGTTTGATCGCGCACGGTGGATGTTGGAGCAGGAAGGTGTGCGAATGAGCGATGCGAAGCTGAAAGCATTACTAGATACTTGCGATGGCAGCATACGCGACTTGCTGCGTACACTACAGGATGCCGCGTTGCGATACCCGCGCGCGATCTAAGCACAGCGAAACACGAAAACACATGGGCACATCGGAAACGGTGTGCCCTTTTTGTTTTTAAAGCAGGTATTTGCAAACGCTGTTGGAAAACCACGAATAACGAACACAGTGTTAGCGAGCAGCAGTTTTACAAAAGTGTTCGCCAAGTATTGCGCGATGATAGTCGCATCGCCTGCCCGAAACCGCCAAAGGTTGGATATAAAACAGTTTTCGGCCGACCATACTGTTGGTGAGACCATACGCTTGCTGTGTAGACAAACACAGGAGCAAGCAATGACCCAGATCACAAAGTTGAATTTCAAGACCGTGGAACGTGTGGGGGCAACCAAAGACCCCGTGCTGGATCGACGCAACAAACTGGTGGCAGCACTGGATGAACAGAAACTGGTACTCACCGCCAAGCTCAAAGGCGAAACCTACGCCAAAGAGCATGCCAAATGGATGACCAACCAACAGGCGACCGCGTGCAAGTGAAAAAACAGCGGCAGGTCAAACCGTGGTTTTTTGAACAAGATGGCGGTTGGTATGTGCAGTGCCGGTATGGCGCTCGGGTGCTGTTGGTGGACGGCGAAAACAATGCAGTCTTCGTCGGTAAGCTGGAACAGGTTAGCGCTGTACTGGACGCCTTTCGCGCTGCGGCAAAAGCAGGCGAGCTGGACGCAGTTATCGCTCGTGCGGCTGAGCGCAAGCGAGCGGCAAAATGACAGACGAGGTGACAAGCCGCATTCGCGAATTGAACGATCTGGCTCGGCAGACCTTCACAGGCTGTCGGGTCATGATCACCCCCGGCATACAAGCATTGCCGGATATCGATGCTGTGTTGCGTGCGGTGCAGCTGTTCGATGAATTCACCGAAAACAATGACCCTTATGGCGAGCATGACTTCGGCTCGTTCCGCCACAGCGGAGAAACTGTATTCTGGAAGTTTGACTATTTCGATCTGGACTTCACGATGCACTCACCTGACGCAAGCGATCCAGCTGTCACGGCTCGAGTTTTAACTGTGATGTTGGCCGACGAATATTGAAATAACCTCATTCGAATAGGTCATCTCGCCATTTGTCTGGCCTCAATTGTCGTTTTTTTGGAGTTATAACACATCTGCTACGCATCTGTGTGCTGCTCTTGCTGTTCGTACTTGCTGTCGCTGCGCCTCACAGGTCAATCGCCGCTGTTTGTTTTCAACTCGAAGAGCTCAAACACATCGAATGAATTACGTGATTGAATTTGTTTGATTATTTTCTTTTGGCATCTGCAATGAGCCATCAGACCAACGCCCCTTTGGGCGTTGGTCTAAAAGCGCATCGCTGCAATCTGCAGTCGCGCATCAGGCTGTATAACTGAACCCAAAATTGGGAAGAGCAGGTTTTGCGATCATCTCTATTACCAGCTACCACGCAAACATAGGACCCACACAGCAGGGCTGTCCTATGTCATCACGGTTCTCTTGCGAGGTTGACACCCGTGTCACTTTGCGCCGAGCGTTCCCGGCTAACCATTACGACTTCGCAAACGTCATATCACTTCCAATTTTTCAGGATAAAAGGATGTCTCTCCAGTGGGATTGCGTTTCAGGCATCCTGCGCTGAGCACAGGGTAGTGCGAAGAAGACGAACAACGAGCAGTTCGGATTTACTCACCCCCTCACATCAGGACGGATTTGCAGCACAATTATCGTCGGCGTGCCAACCTTGATCTCGTTTGTAGCCTGTTCTGGTGCCTTGAGTTGCGTCTTGCCTTACATGTTTATTTATCAACTTGAGCGAAAAACCGGCAAAAACGGCGTAGAACGTGCTGGGCAAAACTAAAGGCGACGCACAAAGGGAGGAGATGTGCGCCGCCTTGAAAGTGTCGGCAACTCCAGGGAGGAGGATAGAAGCTGCCATTGGCGACGATATGGGTATGACATATCACACCCGCAAGCACCCATGCTGCAGAGCAGCAATGCATTTGCAGCATACCGGATCGCGCGAGCCTGTAAGCGTCTTGTTTCAAACGAGTAGTCCAACGAATTTCCGCTTGGCGGCATTCTTATGATGTGCCACGTTGCCGCGCATTCACGGCAACTCAGTTGTCGTGCAGCTCCGCTGTCTCCGCGATTTGGGAGGAGAGCGTTGCAGACAGCGGAGCGCACTCTACCTCGTGAAAAATCGGTCAAACAAACGAGGACAGAACCCATGACAGCACCTATTGTCGCGCAGAAAGCGCCTTACCCTGTCGAAGTTGAAGAAGGCAAAAGCTATTTCTGGTGCGCCTGCGGCAAGAGCAGCAAACAACCATTCTGCGACGGCAGCCACAAAGACACCGGCATCGCACCCGTCAAATACACGGCCAAGGCCAGCAAGCGGGTCTTCTTCTGCGGATGCAAGCACAGCAGCAAGCAACCCCTTTGCGACGGCGCACACAGCAAGCTGTAAGCAGCAACTGCCGCGTGGTTTTCATTGTGCTGCGCAGCAGCTGCCAAAACCTCATAGAACATGCATTGTATGAGATTTTGGCTTAAGTCATTGAATTCATTGCATGACCAATCAGTGCCATTTCTGGTCGACCATCCAAAACCTCAGACTTTATAGTCAAGCATATGAAAGCATGAGGTTTTTAGAGCGTTCGACCCAAAACCTGAATCATTGGGATTCCTTTGATCGCTGATCTGTGATTCATCCTGTTTGGGAGGATGGATCATGTCAGCACCTTTGCCGGATGCGCTCCGGGCGCGGTTTCAGCAGTTGATTGAGGAAGGGTTAAGCGGTCGTGCGGCAGCGTTGCGCCTGAAACTTTCGCCAGCCACCGGGGCGCGTTGGGGGCTCGCGATCCGGCGGACGGGTCAGGCAAGGGCTGCGCCTCAGGGTCGGCCTCGGGGAAGGGGCAAGCTTGATCCGCATCGCTCCTTTTTGATTGAGCTGATTGATCAGGACGGCGACATGACCATGCCCGAACTGGCGGGAGCTTTGGTTGATGCAACCGGTGTGCAGGCGCACCCCGATGCGATTGGCCGGTTCCTCCGCAAACTTGGCTACACGTATAAAAAAAGACACTGGTCGCCACCGAACGGCGCCACGCACGGGTAAGAAAGCTGCGTGACGAGTGGTGCAGGCACCGCCTTCCAGCCGTCACAGCCCAGCCAGAGCGCGTTGTCTTTATTGATGAAACCTCCGTCAAAACCAACCTGACCCGCCAACGAGGTTGGTCACAGCGCGGTGAGCGGTTGGTGATGGAGGCTCCGTTCGGATCATGGGGGACGCAAACCTTCATCGCAGGCCTCAGTGCCAATGGCTTGATCGCACCGTGGGTCATCAAGGGGGCGATGGACGGCGAAGCATTTGCAGCATACGTCACGCAAGTCCTGCTTCCCGAACTGGAGCCAGGCACCGTCGTCATCTTGGACAACCTAGCCACACACAGGAATACTGCCGCTGCCAAAGCCATGCGCGAAGCCGGATGCTGGTTCCTGTTCTTGCCACCATACAGCCCAGACCTGAACCCGATCGAGATGGCCTTCTCGAAGCTCAAGGCGCACCTGCGCAGGATAGGGGCGAGAACATTTACTGACATGTTCAGCGCTCTCGCCGAAATATGTGACCTCTTCTCCCCAGACGAGTGCTGGAATTACTTCAAGGCTGCCGGATATGTCTCAGGTTAAAAGTCGGATGCTTTAGGGGATCGCACCATGCGCCAAGCACAGACATTGAACGAAGCTCAGCTGCGTCGCGTTATACAGTACTGCCGCAGTCGTCGTCATCCAACTCGTGACGAAACCATCGTGCTGTTCAGCTTCTACGCAGGACTGCGGGCCAAGGAAATCGCTGCGCTGAAACGTGGGGACGTGTTCGACGAAGCGGGCGCTGTGCGTGAACAATTCATCCTGTCAGCCGTGCAGAGCAAGGGCGGTAAGACACGCACAGTGTACGTGAACCAGCGCTTGCGTCGTGCATTGGCGGAATATGCTGCAGACTTGAATTTACACGATCCCAATCGGCCCTTGTTCGAAAGTCAAAAGGGCGGACATTTCTCAGCCAACACCATGTGCCAGTTGTTTTTGGATATTTACCGGGCTGTTGGCCTGAAAGATGCATCCAGCCATTCAGGTCGGCGCACTTACATCACAAGGTTGGCGAATAAGGGTGTGGGTGTCAGGTTGCTGGCCGAACTGGCGGGGCACTCACACATCTCAACTACGCAAAGATACATCGATGTGAACGCCGAGCAACTGAGTGCCGCGGTTGAGCTGCTGTAAAGTTGGGCGGGAAGCGGTCTTTCGCCGCGCTCACCACGAAGGTTCGCTCAGCGGACTGAGACGCCATTCGCCGCATCGTCGGTCAATGACCGCACGACGTACCTTTGCGGCGACGGACATGAGCCAATCTTAGTTAGAACTTGGCTGGCATTATCGCTTGGTACAAGCCAATTATCTTCCAATCTAGTGTTGCAATGAGAAAATCAAACAATGCTCTCAGCCGAAAGGAGAAATGGGAATATGCCAAATGAATTGAGCACTTGAAATAAATTCGTACAGATAGCGGTCAGCGGTCCTTCTCGGGATAAAGATTTTCAACCACGTCATTTGCAACGAGATCCCATTTAATTAGATCCTCTCGATAAGGTCCAGATTTTTGTGCCAAACACTGGACCGCGCCATTCAAATTAAATCTATACATCTTTGCCATGGGAGCATCTTTCACAAGGGAAAATGCCCTCATTGGCCGGCCTTCAGCTTTCGAAACAATTTCAAAACCCGTGTACTCGTTAAAAATTGATATGAACGATTGGTGCGGGAACCGCCAAAAATCCCAAGGCATCTCGTGCTCTGGCCAAGCAGGGTGCGTTTGCGTCAACACAAAACCGCCCGGCTTCAAGACCCGGTTAATTTCAAGCGCGGCTTTCCATGGAAACAGAAGATGCTCAAAAACAGACGTAGAATAGACAATATCAAAGTGATTATTGGGAACTAATTTGGATAGTTCATGCACATCACCAACAATAATCCACATTGTCACCATCAAGTACATCAAAGCCAACATATTCGGCGGCATTTGGAAATCTTCCACGATCGATATTACCTGAAACATCTCTAGAACCAATCTCTAATACGCTTGCGTTTTCTATTTTTCGAAGAATCTCAGTTGCCTCTGCATTGTGCTTGGTTAACGGATCTTTCTCAGGCGATTTTTGGAAAAGCTTCAGGTATTGGTTTGCCAATCTAAAACCGAGCTGTAAGTTACGCATTTATCCACCCCAAGTTAATATTGCCTACCGTGGGCTTGATTGGATAGGTCTTTTCCTCAAATGTGCAAGCACATAAACAACCCCTTTTGGCTTGGATAGGCCGCTAATGGGCTAGATACCGCCTTTTACCACAAGCTACACGAATGTCCGATATTGGCCGAATTCAACCCAGCAGTTTGACCAACCCTTCTTCGCTAAGCCGCCCTTGTTCGACGGCATCCAGCGCGCGATGTGTGATGATATCGCTGGGCACGTAGCCATCGCGCGACACACCAACTGCCGCCAACAAACCCGCCTCTCCGAGCTTGCCAGCATCGAACAGATCAAAAGCTCGCTCCGATGGTGTTGGCTGGTTTTCGTCAACTGGCTTGGAGGGGTTTTGAACGGCAGCAGCACCCTGCGGATCAACGCTCTCCTCTCCTTGGGGTTCTTCCGGCAGTTCAGCTTCAATCACGGCGTCAGGATCTGCATCCCTCAATTCTTTTTGGGACACAGCATGTGATTGAACATTGTAACGCTTACGGAATTCGTCTGCAGGCAGATCATGCCGTTTGCCAGTGAGCATGTCCTTGCGCAGACGTGGGGTGAGATGGCTGTAGTGACGCTCAATCATTTGGATCGACGTGCCCATTTGGATAGCCAGCGTATGCACATCCATGCCGTCATTCAGCAGCGCAAAGGTAGCGTAGGTGTGCCGGAAACTGTACAGTGTCCTGCTCTGCCCTGTACGCGGGCATTTGAGCAGCCCAGTGTCTTCCATCAGCAGCCGAAAGGTCTGACGCAGGTTTTTGGTCACAGTGCCATCGGGCAAGCGGAACACGGGCTTGTCCACCTGTGCTTTGAGCAGCTCTTCGAACGTCATATCCGCAATATCAGGCGAGCGGGATTGAATGCGCTTGAGGTAGTTGATCACACCGATCCGACACATCAGATCGCGTGGCCCTGTTTTGCCGTTCACGTGCATTTCCAGATAGGTCAGCCCATCTTCCTTGAACAGATGGATGTGCTTCCAACGAAGGTTCTGCGCCTCTGTGCCATGCCGAATACCTGTGTTGGCCAAGATCAAAATATAGTCGCGCAACAGATGGCGCATATCGCGCGATTTGCCGTCACGCCCCCGGTTGATCCATGAGGGCAATGTGGCGATCATCTTGCGATATTCTTCACGTCGAAAGTCTGGCCGGCGTTCGCTGTCCCTGCCTTTATTGATCAGCACTGGCACATGGGTGCGGTTCATATAGCCACGGGCTACGGCTTCATCGAACACTCGGTTCAGCGCTGAGTTATGCGTATTCAGCGTCGAGGCACGTGGTTCGTGGCCCATCTTTTGTTCACGCCATTTAGCGAACTGCTGAAGATCTTCGTAGGTGATGCTGGTGATGAAACGATCGCCAAAGTATGGAATGAAATACTTCTCCAACACGATTTTGTAATCGCGGTAGCTCTTCTTGCCTGCCCCTACCTCAAGCTGCTTATCCATGTCGGCGATGGCCACGGCAGCAACATCGGCAAACCGCTTGCTGATCACAGGCAGGCCGTTTTTCAAGCGCACTTGGTATTCAACATAAAGCTCGCGAGCCCGCGTCTTGGCCTCGGCCAGCTGCTTGCACTTGGTGCTAACACGCACCCAACGCCCATCAATTTTGAAAGTCGCCTGCCATGCCCTGCTGCGGTCACGCTTGAACAGGCGAACATCGCCATCCAGCAGTGTCACAGTTTGGGTGCTGAGTTTGGGCATGGCCTCGGGTTGCGGCAGTGTTTCCAAATACTGTGTTCGTGACGTTGTTGCCAAACACTGTGTTCGAAAACTCTGTTGCAAACACTGTGTTCAACACAGTCGATTCTACGCTCAAAAGCGCAGCTGCGCGACGGAAAAGTGCGCTACAGGTGCGCTACGCGTAAAATGCGTCAACCAAAATATTAAGTCTTTGTTTTTAGGGGGTTTTTGGTAGCGGAGGAGGGACTTGAACCCCCGACACGCGGATTATGATTCCGCTGCTCTAACCAACTGAGCTACTCCGCCAGAACGAGAGGCTAGTTATGACAGCCGCTGGATCAGGTCAAGGCGAAAAAGCCCGATCCGATCCGGCAGATCATCCCCCGGACAAAAGCGCTTCGATCTGGGTGGTGATTTTCGCCGAGTCCGGTTTGACGACCGATCCGTACGTCTCGACGACCGACCCATCCGGGCCGAGCAGGATCTTGTTGAAATTCCACGCCGGCTCGAACCCCGATGTGCTGGCCACCCATTTGTAAAACGGATGCGCTTGCGGGCCGCGCACATGGGTGATCGTGGTCATCGGCAGATCGAGCCCGAAATTGATCTCGCAGAACTCGGCCACTTCCTCGTTGCTGGACAGCTCTTGCTTGAAATCCTGCGACGGCACGGCGAGCACGACCAGTCCGCGATCACGATACCGATCATAAAGCGCCTGCAGCCCGTCATATTGCGGTGTGAAGCCGCAGCGCGAGGCGGTGTTCACCACCAGCACGGGTTGCCCTTGCCACTGTTTCAGCGACAGCGTGCCGCCATCTATCGACTCGAACTGCCAGTCCTGCTGTGCGGCCAAGGCGGGCAAAGCCAGCAAACCGGCACCAAGGCCGATCCCCAAAAGAACTTTGCGGCGAAGCATATTCGACATTCCATCAAACTCCGTGGCGAGATGCGTGCCTGTGATCTAGGCCAGCCTGCGGCAAGGTCCAGATGCGCCGGTGATGAGGCCTTGTATCCATCCCGGGGCTGGCGCATCTTCGCCGACATGACCGAAACGACATCCTCACATATTCTCCGGGACCTGATCGAGATCGTTGGCGCGGGCCATGTCGCGACCGGCCCGGATGCCGCCCCCTGGAGCCAGGAATGGACAGGGCAGGCCCAATGGACGCCGCTTGCCGTGGTGCGCCCCGCCGACACGCAGCAGGTGTCGGAGATCGTCAAGCTCGCCAACCGCGCAGGAACCCCCATCGTGCCGGTCTCGGGCAATACGGGTCTGGTGCAAGGCACCGTGGCCCAAGATGTGATCATGCTGTCTCTGGACCGGATGTCGGCCATTCGCGAGTTGCGCGCAGATGCGCGGATCGCCATCGTGGAGGCAGGCGCGATCCTGTCGCGCATCCATGACGCCGCCGAGCAGGAGGGGCTGATCTTTCCGCTGTTTTTCGGCGCGCGCGGCTCAGCGATGATCGGCGGCGCGCTGTCGACCAATGCGGGCGGCTCGAACGTGGTGCGCTATGGCAGCGCGCGGCATCTGTGCCTGGGGATCGAGGCGGTGCTGCCCACGGGCGAAATCGTCGATCTGATGAGTGAGCTGCACAAGGACAATTCGGGCTATGACCTGCGCGATCTTCTGATCGGCGCGGAAGGCACGTTGGGGATCATCACCGCCGCCGTGCTCAAGCTGCATCCCAAGCCGCTGGCCTATGCCACGGCGATGGTGGCGGTGCTGTCGCTGAATGACGGACTGGCGCTGCTCAACCGGCTTCAGCGCGAAACAGGCGGCGCGGTCGAGGCCTTCGAATTCATGCCCGGCACCTTCATCGAGGCGTATCTGGAACGCTATCCCGAGGCGCGCGCGCCCTTCGATACGCCCCATGACGTCAATATTCTGGTCGAGGTTGGTGCGCTGTCGCCGCGCGATGCCACCCCCGGCCCAGATGGCAAGGTGCCTGTCGCAGCCCATCTGGAGGAGGTTCTGGAAGGGCTGTTCGAGGAGGGCAAATTGCTGGATGCGGTCGTGGCGCAATCGGATACGCAGCGTCAGGAAATGTGGGCGCGGCGCGAAGCCTCGGCCAGTGTGGCGCGGCTCCGGCCCAATGTGGTGGATAATGACATCGCCGTGCCGCTGGACAAGATGCAGGCGCTGGTCGAAGGGGTGACCGCCCGCGCGCTCGAGATCGATCCCGGCCTGCGCCCGATCTGCGTGGCGCATCTGGGAGATGGCAATCTGCATTTCGCAGGCTGGCCCTCGACCGAGGATCCGGCGGTGCAGAAGGCCGTCAAGGAAGCGGTCGACGCCGAGGCGATCCGCCTGGGCGGCAGCATATCCGCCGAACATGGCATCGGGCTGGCGAAACGCCCTGCGATGGCCAGTTACAAGGATCCTGTGGCGCTGATGGCGATGCGGGCGATCAAGCAGGCACTGGACCCCAAGGGCATCATGAATCCCGGCAAGGTGCTTCCCGCCGGGGATCAAAGCGTTCCGCCTTCAACCTGAGACATCGGCGCAAGTTGGAACGTGTCCAACGATGAGATGCAGCGCAGTGTTCCGCGAAAGACCGGGAGTCAGGTTTTTCGCGAAACGCTGCGGATCAGCCGCGCCAGTCGAAGAAGCCCGGCCCGGCCCGCTCCAGAAGCTTGCGCCCCATCTCGTGGCCCAGCTTTGCGCCGTCCTCTATCGGAGCGGATTGATCGTCATCGAGCGCCTCGCTGCCATCGGGGCGCAGCACCTGACCACGCAGACGCAGCGTGCCGCCATCCAACTCGGCCAGACCGGCGATCGGGGTTTCGCAAGAGCCATCGAGCGCCGCCAGGAAAGCACGCTCGGCCGCAAGGCGTTGGCCAGTCGGCGTGTCGTGGATCGCCGCGAGCATTTCGGCGGTGCGGGTATCGTCGCGACGCCGCTCGATACCGATGGCGCCCTGTGCGACGGCGGGCAGCATCTCGTCGGTCTCGATCGCGGCGGTGGCCACTTCTGACCGGCCAAGACGATTGAGCCCGGCCATCGCCAGGAAGGTACAGGCCGCCACGCCATCCTGGAGTTTCTTCAACCGTGTCTGGACGTTGCCCCGGAACTCGACCACATCGAGATGCGGATAGGCGACCAGAACCTGGGCCTTGCGCCGCAAGGACGAGGTCCCCACCTTGGCGCCCGGTTCCAGATCGGCCAGCCCGCCCACATGCGGCGAGACGAACGCATCGCGCACATCCTCACGCGGCAGATAGGTGTCCAGCACCAGCCCCTCGGGCTGCAGCACCGGCATGTCCTTCATCGAGTGGATGGCGATGTCGATCTCGCCGCTCAGCATCGCCTCCTCGATCTCGCGGGTGAACAGGCCCTTGCCGCCGATCTCCTTGAGAGGGCGGTCGATGATCCTGTCACCGGTCGTCTTGATGACGACGATCTCGAATGCCTCGGGCGGCAGATCGAAGGCAGCGGAAAGCCGGCTGCGTGTCTCATACGCCTGCGCAAGCGCCAGCGGGGAGCCGCGCGTGCCCAGCTTCATCGGTGTGTCGGGTGTGGGTAAATCACGTGTCATGACAACGGTCTAGACGTGTAAACCGCGCCTGACAAGCGCAGGGTGCTTGACATTGTGTCGCCTTGGGGTGACCACCAAGGCAAACGGAGGGCGATATGGCTGCGGAAAAGACGATACTCAAGGCACTTGCAGGGGAAAAACAGACCACCCCTCCAATCTGGATGATGCGCCAGGCAGGCCGCTACCTGCCGGAATACCGCGCCACCCGCGCCGAGGCCGGAGATTTCCTTTCTTTGTGTTATAACAGTGACTTGGCAACCGAAGTCACGCTTCAGCCGATCCGCCGCTACGGCTTTGACGCAGCCATCCTCTTTGCCGATATCCTGCTGGTTCCACAAGCGCTTGGCGCCGACCTTTGGTTCGTGACCGGCGAAGGTCCGCGCCTGTCGACGATCACCGACCAATCCGGGCTGAACGCTCTGAAACCGGCCAGCGACATCCATGAAACCCTAAATCCGATTTACCAGACCGTGCGCAATCTGTCGCAGGCGCTTCCGCCCGAAACCACACTCATCGGATTCGCCGGCGCGCCCTGGACGGTGGCCACATACATGATCGCCGGGCGCGGCACGCCCGATCAAGGCCCCGCCCATGCGCTCAAGGCTGAAAACAAAGCGGTTTTCGAAGCCCTGCTGGAGCGGATCACCGAGGCCACGATCGAATATCTCTCGGCCCAGATCGAGGCCGGCGCCGAATGCGTCAAGCTCTTCGACAGCTGGGCCGGATCGCTCAAGGGTGAAGATTTCGATACCTATGCGACCGCCCCCGCCACACGCATCATCGCCGAACTCAAGGCGCGTCATGGCGATATCCCGATCATCGCCTTTCCGCGCGAAGCCGGTGACAAGTATATCGGATTCCACGCAAAAACCGGCGCCGACTGTGTCGCGCTTGATGATTCGGTCACGCCTGAATGGGCCGCCGAACATGTGCAGGTCTCGGGCTGCGTGCAGGGAAATCTGGCGTCGAAACATATGGTGACGGGGGGTGAGGACCTCGTGCGCGAGACCCGCCGCATCGTCGAGGCGTTCCGGGGCGGGCCGCATATCTTCAATCTGGGGCATGGCATCACCCCCGAGGCCGATCCCGACAACGTGCAGCTGATGATCGACACGGTGCGCGGCGCCTGAGCCCGTACGGATCGTACGAAACCTACACGTCTTTGGGACCAAATCCGGCGCCTCGGCCCGGATTTGTGTCCATCCCGTTCGCAAATCGCCGATCCAGCCCCGCCGTGCGCCGCCTTCAGACAATCCTAACCTTTTTGACCCAAGCTGACCTTTCCCGACACCCGGAGGTCACGCCATGGTCATCGAAGTTTCCAGCGACAGGCTGCGCAGCCAGCTTTCGGCGCATGTCGATCATCTGCTCGCCACTGGCGAACGGCTGATCCTGACCCGGCATGGGCGCAGCGTCGCGGCGCTGGTGCGGATGGCGGATCTTGCCGCGCTCGAATCGGTCGAGCAAAACCGCGAGATCTTTCTCGAACAGCGCCATGCCGAACGGATGCGCGAATTCCGGATGCTTCGGGATGGGCTTCTGTGAAGCCGGCGTTTCTTCTGGCCGGAAATATCCCGGGGGAGGCGGTGAAATCCCCCTTCGGATTTCACCGGCGGGGGCAGAGCCCCCTGAGCTTGAAAACAGCGCGCGCGCCCAAAGCGCGCGCACCGCTGAGCCGACCGCTGCGGTCAGTCCAGACCGAAGCAATTGGCGTAATATGTCGTCGTGGCGGGCCAGTCGCTGAACACGCCCTCGACGCCTACCTTGTCATGCAGGGCGTGCAGGATCGTGAAATAATCGCCATCCGTGTCGGTCACGTCCTTGACCGACTGGAAATACCACCCGCCCCCCGATGTGAGCGGCCCCGAGCGTTCCAGCGTCCAGGTGATCAGCTTCAGCCCCGCCTCTTTCGCCGCCAGCGCATAGGGCGACGGCACCATCTCGTCACCCTCGGTGGTGAGCAGCATCCACATCGGCGGCGCGATATAGACAACGCCCATATCGGCGAGCGCCTGCATGGAGGGATCGAACGTGGCGGGATCCATGTAGTCGAAGCCCTCCACATCATAGCGCCCGTCAAGATAGACGGCCTGAGCGCCGAAGTCAGGCTCGTTCTCGATCCAGTAGAGCACATCGCCGAGATTGAAGCTTTGCGGCCAGACATCGGCGGCGGGGATGCCTGCGGCCTTGTATTCGTCGATCAGCTTTTGGGCGTAATCGGCCTGACTGAAGCCGTTATGCGGCATCTCGACCGACGGGGATTTCAGCTCGGGCGTGAATTTCGCGCCGAGCGCCTTGAAGAGCGTGATCGAGTCGGCATGGGTCATCAGCGTGCCGCCTTCGGTCGTGTAAAGATCGGTGCGCCATTTGGCGGTGCCGTCCATGTAGCCCTCGGCCGTGGTGGCGCTGGTATCGGCGGCGTCCATCTTGCCGGTCAGCGTGCGGAATTGCGCCAGCGTGATCTCGGACGTGCGGCATTCGGCACGGGCCGGCATGTCGCCATTTGCTGGCGTGAAGGGTGTTACGCAGGTCTGGGCCAGATCCGAGGCGAGGATATCGGTCGTCGTGTGCAGATCGTTCTGCGCATGGCGGCAGACCAGTTCATGATCGGCGGTGAAGGTCACATCGCATTCAAGGATGCCCGCCCCCATGCGCGCGGCGGCACGGTTGGATTCGACCGTATGTTCGGGAAACATGAGCGGCGCGCCACGATGTCCGATGGAAAAATCCGAACGCTCGGGCGTCTGGCCCATGCAGGACGCGAGCTTGTCCTTGAGCGGGCCATCGGCCATCCGGTCGATCAGATAGGCAGGGCGCGGCCCATAACCAAGGCCGTCCGCGGCAAGCGAAGCGCTGGCGCAAAGGGCAAGGGCCATGGCGGTGGACGTGGCGGATATCAAGCGCATGAAAATCTCTCCGAGTGGTGTTGATCCATGGGGTTTCACACGACAGGGCCATGTCGACCGTCATGTGACGTTTTGGACAAATTCCTGTGACAATGGCCCTTCGCGACACCGCCCTGCCCCAGCACCCCGGATCGCCGCGACGATCCGGCAGGATCGGCAAGGGGCAGCCCTGCCGCGGCGGATCACGCGGTGCCGAACGCGCCGCCGCGCGCGACGAAGACGCGCCCCTGTCGGATAAAGCGAGACTTCACCACTGCGTGACGGATCCGTCACATGGCTGGCAGCGGGCGGTGGCAGGACCTAGGTTGAGGGGAAAGAGCACGAAAGGATGCGCCATGCCGACCGAGCGTTTCACCTTCACCGGCCATTCCGGCGAGGCTTTGGCCGCGCGGCTCGACCTTCCCGAAGGGCCGCATCTGGCGACCGCCGTACTGGCGCATTGCTTCACCTGCTCCAAGGACATTCCCGCCGCGCGCCGGATCGCGGCGCGTCTGGCCGGGGCCGGGATCGCCGTGCTGCGCTTCGATTTCACGGGCCTCGGCCATTCGCAGGGCGAATTCGCCAATACCTCCTTCACCTCGAACATCACCGATCTGGAGCTGGCCGCCAAGGCGCTGGCGGCGCGTGGCATGGCGCCGGGGCTGCTGATCGGGCATTCGCTTGGCGGGGCCGCCGTTCTGGCCGCGGCAAGGCGGATCGACAGTGTCACCGCGGTGGTCACCATCGGCGCGCCCTATGATCCGGGCCATGTGATGCATAATTTCCACGATGCGCTGGAGCAGATCGACAGCGAGGGCCGCGCCGATGTGGATCTGGGCGGGCGAAAGGTGACGATCGGGCGCGAGTTCGTGGAGAGCGTCAAGGCCGAGAGCCTGACCGACGAGATCGCGCATCTGCACCGCGCGCTTCTGGTCTTGCACGCGCCGCGCGACACGGTGGTGGGCATCGACAATGCCACCGAGATCTTCATGGCCGCCCGCCACCCCAAGAGCTTTGTCACGCTGGACGATGCCGATCACCTGATCTCGGAAGCACAGGATGCCGAATATGCCGCCTCGGTGATCGCCGCCTGGGCCACCCGCTATCTCGAGCTCAAGGCCCCTGCCCCGCCGCCCGGCGCGCCCGAGGGGATCGTGCGCGTGACCGAGGCGGATCCGGGCGGGTTCCTGCAGGATATCCAGTCCGGCCCGCGGCACCATGTGCAGGCCGACGAGCCCGAAGCCTATGGCGGGACCGACCGGGGCATGTCGCCCTATGGGTTTCTGGCGGCGGGGCTGGGGGCCTGCACGTCGATGACGATACGGATGTATGCGCGGCGCAAGGGCTGGCCGCTGACGCATGTGAGCGTCGATGTGAGCCATGACAAGGTCCATGCGCAGGATGCCAATGCCCGCAGCGAGGCCAAGGCGGACCGGTTCACGAGGGTGGTGCGTCTGAAGGGTGATCTGGATGACGCGCAGCGCGACAGGCTCCTCGAGATCGCGGATCGTTGCCCGGTGCATCGTACGCTGGAGCGCCATTCGGAAATCGTGACGAAAGCGGGCTGAGAGCGCGCGCGACGCAGCAAGGCTCAGGCAAAACGCCCGTAATGTTCGACCATCGCCGTCAGATCTTCGGGCGGGGTGTCGGATTGCAGGAAGGCGCAGGCGTTCTTGCTGATCGCAAAGATCGAGCCATCCGAGAAAAAGGCGCTGTTGGTGACGAAGATCACCCGCGTGTCGGGATGGCGGTAGCTGGCCAGGTCAGACACCGCGAGCGCGCTGCCCTGATCCAGCATCAGATCGAGGATGATGACATCGAAGCGCCGCGCGCCAAGCGCCGATGCAGCACCTGACTGGCTGGTTTCAAGGCGCACGGCCATGCCTTGCCGTTGCATATGGCGCTGCCAGAGCGCGCCGAGCGCCGGATCGCTTTCGACGATCAGAATCTGCATTTTTCCCCCTGCCCCGCGGGTATGTGCGACGCGGTCCCCCCTCTTGTCTTGCCCAAAGTATTAACAAATCGTTAACGCGGGCGTGGAGGAGGCCGGTAGAGGCCAAACCCCGCTTGTCACCGCGCCCGAATCCGGGTTTGAAAGGCACCGAACCGCAAAAGAGGCATGACATGACCACCTGGATCACGATCTGCGACACCTGCAAGCGCGACGATTGGGACGAGGCGACACATTCGCGCAGTCATGGCGAAGACCTGGCCGAGAGGGTCGAGCGCCACGCCGAAGGGCGCAATGTAAGGACCCGGCGGGTGTCGTGCCTGATGGGCTGCGGGCATGGCTGCAACGTGGCTGTTCAGGCCGAGGGCAAGCTGGCCTATACGCTGGGCCGCTTCACCCCGGATGACGAGGCCGCGGCGGCGATCGTCGATTATGCCGAGCTGCACGCGCAAAGCGAAACCGGGCAGGTGCCGTTCAAGCAGTGGCCCCAAGGGGTGAAGGGCCATTTCGTGACCCGCCACCCGCCGCTGCCGCACACCGGAGACTGACCGGCGTGACGACCCCGCGCGATCATGGCGGAGGTCTGGATGCGGCCGTGGCGCGCCATGGTGGCACGCGGGAGGCTTGGGTCGATCTCTCGACCGGGATCAACCCGGTGCCCTATCCGCTGCCCGATCTGCCGAACGACGTCTGGACCGCCCTGCCCGACCGGGGCGCGCAGGAGGCGCTGATCGCGGCGGCCCGCGATTTCTGGGATGTGCCCGAGGGGGCGGCTGTGCTGGCGGCACCCGGCGCCTCGGCGCTGATTGCGCGGCTGCCGGGGTTGATGACGGCAGGCCGGGTGCATGTTCCGGGACCGACCTATAACGAACATGCCGCCGGTTTTGCCGCGCATGGCTGGGAGGTGATCGACACCGATGGGTCGGCAGCGCAGGCACGGGTGATCGTGCATCCCAACAATCCCACTGGGCTTTGGCATGACGCGGCAAGCCTCGATGCGGGGCTGATGGTGGTGGATGAAAGTTTCGCCGATGTCGCACCCGAGCGGTCGCTGATCGGCCATGCGGCAAGGCCCGGTGTCGTCGTGCTGAAAAGCTTTGGCAAGTTCTGGGGTCTGGCGGGGCTGAGGCTGGGGTTCGCGATTGGCGATCCGGAGCTGATCGCCCGGCTGGAGACGCTGCTGGGGCCGTGGCCGGTGTCTGGCCCGGCGCTTCGGATCGGGCGCGCGGCGCTGTGCGACAGGGCTTGGGCTCAGGACACGCGCATGCGGCTGACCGAGGATGCGGCGCGTCTCGATCGGCTGGTGACGGAGGCCGGGGCAGAGCTTGTCGGCGGCTGCGCGCTGTTTCGGCTCTATGATGTGGGCGACGCCGCAGGCTGGCAGGAGCGGCTGGCGCGGCATCACATCTGGAGCCGGGTGTTTCCCTATTCGGACAGGTGGCTGCGCCTTGGTCTGCCCGGACCGGACCAATGGCCACAAGTGGAGGCGGCGCTATGAGCACGGCACTCGTGCTGGCGCTGGCGATGGTTCTGGACGCACTGCTGGGCGAGCCGCGCTGGCTGTGGGCGCGGGCGCCGCATCCGGCGGTCCTGATGGGGCGCGCGGTGGGCTGGCTGGATGCGCGGCTGAACGGCGGGCCTGCGCGGCGCGCCAAGGGCATCGCGGCGATGGCAACGCTTGCGGGCGGTGCCATGGTGCTGGGCTGGGTGCTGGGGCTGGCGGGCTGGCCCGTGGAGGTGCTGGTGGCGGCGGTGCTGCTGGCGCAAAGATCGCTGGTGGATCATGTGCGCGCGGTGGCCGATGGGCTGCGGCTGTCGCTGGGTGAGGGCAAGCGCGCGGTGGCGATGATCGTGGGGCGCGACACGGCGGAGATGGGCGAAGCCGATGTCGCCCGCGCGGCCATCGAATCGGCGGCCGAGAACCTGAGCGACGGGGTGATCGCGCCGGCCTTCTGGTTTCTGGTGGCGGGGCTGCCGGGGCTGCTTTTGTACAAGATCACCAACACCGCCGATTCGATGATCGGCTACCGCACGCCGCGCCACGAGGCGTTCGGCTGGGCGGCAGCAAGGCTGGACGATGTGCTGAACGTGATCCCCGCGCGGCTGACCACGGTGCTGATCGCGGTGACGCATGGCGGGCTATCGGGCGTGCGGGCAGACTGGAGCGGGATTGCGGCGGATGCCCGAAAGCACCGCTCGCCCAATGCAGGCTGGCCCGAGGCGGCGATGGCGCGCGCGCTCAATGTGGCGTTGTCGGGACCGCGATCCTATGACGGGCGGTTGCAGCATTTCGACTATGTGCACGGTTTTGGTGAGAAAGAGATCGGCGCGCCGAGCATCGAGGCGGCCTGTGCCGCCCTGTGGCGGACATGGGCGGCGGCGCTGGCGCTGGTTGTGGTGATCGGGGTGATCGCGGGCTGAGCGGCCTGTCGGTTTTGTGATGTTCTCGAGTGTTTGCGGGCGTATCCGGTTGGCTTAGGGTGTGCCGTGTCGGTTAAAGGAAAGTCCTGTCATGCGTATCTTGCCCCTGATCTGTGTTCTGGCCCTGACTGCGGGGCCGCTGAGCGCCGAGGAGTGCGGCGGCAGTTTTGCCGGTTTCGTCGGAGCGATGAAGCAAGAGGCGGTGGCGCGCGGCCATGCGCCCGCTACGGTCGAGAGGTTCTTTGCCGGGGTCCGGCAGGATCCTGCGGTTCTTCAGGCGGACCGGAGGCAGGGGGTGTTCCAGATGCCCTTCACGGATTTCGCCCGGAGGCTGATCAGTCAGAACCGCATGACCAAGGGTCGCGATCTGGCGCAGCGGCATGATGCGATCTTCGACAGGATCGAGCGCGATTACGGGATCGACCGGGGTGTGCTGCTGGCCTTCTGGGCGTTCGAGACGGATTACGGCGCGTTTCAGGGCGATTACAACACGGTCAACGCGCTGGTCACGCTGGCGCATGATTGCCGGCGCCCGGAGCTGTTCCGGCCGCAGGTCTTTGCGGCGCTGGAGCTATTTGAAAACGGCGATCTGGACCCGGCGACGACCACAGGCGCCTGGGCCGGTGAGATCGGCATGGTGCAGATGCTGCCGCGCGACATCATCGAGCACGGCTCGGACGGGGATGGGGACGGGCATGTGAGCCTGACCAGCTCGCCCGAGGATGCGCTGTTGTCGGGCGCACGGATGCTGAGCGCGCTTGGCTGGCGGCCCAATGAGCCGTGGTTGCAGGAGGTGACGGTGCCGGGCGACATGGACTGGTCGCAGAGCGGGCTGCGCACGCAAATGCCGGGGGCCGACTGGGCGGCGATGGGCCTGCGCCCGAGGCATGGCGAGATTGCGGGGGGCCTGCAGGCGAGCCTGTTGCTGCCACAGGGGCGCGGCGGTCCGGCCTTTCTGGCCTATCCGAATTTCCGCGTCTATTTCGAGTGGAACCAGAGCTTTGTCTATGTGATGACCGCCGCCTATTTCGCCAATCGGCTGCAGGGTGCGCCGGTGTTCGAGGCGGGCAATCCCGCCGAAGGACTGTCTGGCGAGGACATGAAAGCGCTGCAGCGTAAGCTGGCGGCGCGCGGGTATGATGTGGGCGGGATCGACGGGATCCTCGGCGCGGGCACACGCGCCGCGGTGCAGGATGTCCAGCAGGAGCTGGGCCTGCCCGCCGATGCCTGGCCGACGCGGGACTTGCTGAACCGGCTTTGAAGCGGTCCGGTCAGTTGATCGGGGGCGCGGTGACGCGCGGCGTGTCGATGGTTTCGCCGATCGTCGCCAGCAGCGCCTGCGCGCGGTCATGGCCCAGCTTGGCGGCCAGAACCTCGTTGCGAGGATACCAGTCGTAGCGGGTGTCGTCAGGCAGGCGCGCCCAGAACAGCACGCCCCCCTTGCGCCACGGGTCGAGAACAAGGCCGTCATACATGCTGTGGCCCGCGCGGCTGATGATGGCGGTGGAATGCTCGAGCCGGATATTGTCGGCATTGGCGATGGCGCGGTGCATCTGGAGCGTGGCGAAGTTTTCGCGGTTGAGCCGCTCTTCGATATCCTTGGCCCAGTGCCAGCACAGGCCGCGCGGCTTGAGACCCATATTGACCTTGGTGTTATGGACGAGCGGCGGATCGGTGATCTGATAGCTTTGGGCAAGCTGATGGGTGTGGTCATAGGCGATCTGCGCGGCGCGGCTGGCCTCGACGGGGTCGATGCCGGGCCCCATGGCGAGGATGGCCTGTTCAAGACGCGCCGTGTCCTGCGGCGTGCCGGGGGGCGGGCCGTTGGGATGCGCGGCACAGGCGGCGAGCAACGGCAGGGCCAGTAGCGCGACAAGGCGGATCAGAAGGGTCATCGGGGCGCAGTCTCCGGCATGGGTGCGATAGGTCAAGGTGCTAGCCCGAGAGGCTCTTCTTGTCGAGATTATCCGGATGGAAGACCGGGCGGATGTGGCACGGGAAAGACAGCCGGTTGGGCCGCAGAAGGCGGTTAACCAAGGGCGCGGGGACGGGTTTACTTTTTGGCAAGGTTTGTGCAGGATATTACTCATGCGGAAAGTGTTTCGGATCATCACCGAAAACGTGGCCCTGCGGAGTTGCTGCTCCGCAGGGCCTTTTCTTTTTCAAGGGTGGATTACCCTATCCAAAGACGGATGATCGCCACCAGCAGCGAGCCTGCCGCAAGCCAGACCATCCATTTTCAGAAAGTGGTTTCCTTCAGATCGATCACCTCATTCCACTGCAACGGATTGCAGCCCCATGAGGGGGGCACAAGGCGGTGAAGAAACGCTTAACGCGCCCCGGTGCGCCGTGACGAAGCAAGGGCGCGGGGACGGGTTTACTTTTTGGTAAGGTTTGTACAGGATGCTGGGTATACGAAAGTTTGGTCAGTTTCACCACTGAACCAGATGGCCCGGCAGAGCTGCTACTCTGCCGGGCCTGACTTTTTCAAGGGGTCATCGCCCTATCCAAAGCCGGATGATGGCGATCAACAGCGATCCCGCTGCAATGGCCACCATCCATTTACGAAAGTTTTTTTCGGTCAGGTCCACCACCTCCTTTCGCTGCAAAGGATTGCAGCAACATTACGGAACATCACGGAAGTGAAGGAAAGGTAAATTTTGCAAATGACAGGCGGTGATCCTGCGGTCAGGCGACCATCGCCTCGGCCTTCTGGAGATCGACCGAGACCAGCTGGCTGACGCCTTGTTCGGCCATCGTCACGCCAAAGAGGCGGTCCATGCGGCTCATGGTGACGGCGTGGTGCGTTATAATGAGAAAGCGGGTTTCGGTGCGGCGGCACATTTCGTCCAAGAGATCGCAGAAGCGGCCCACATTGGCGTCATCAAGCGGGGCGTCGACCTCGTCCAGCACGCAGATCGGGGCGGGATTGGCGAGGAACACCGCGAAGATCAGCGCCAGCGCCGTGAGGGTCTGTTCACCCCCCGACAAAAGCGAGAGCGTGGCCAGTTTCTTGCCCGGCGGCTGGCACATGATCTCGAGCCCGGCATCGAGCGGGTCATCGCTTTCGACCATCACCAGATTCGCCTCACCGCCACCAAAGAGGTGGGTGAAGAGCATGGCGAAGTTGGAATTGACCTGCTCGAAGGCCGTCAGAAGGCGTTCGCGCCCTTCGCGATTGAGACCGGCGATGCCGTTGCGTAATTCACGGATCGCCTGTTCGAGATCGTCTTTCTCGGCAACGAGGGTGTCGTGTTCCTGCTGCACCTCGCGGGCATCCTCTTCGGCGCGCAGGTTCACGGCGCCGAGCGCGTCGCGCTGACGTTTGAGGCGGTTCACATCGGCTTCGATCGCATCCGAGGCGGGCATGCTGTCAGGATCGGCCCCGAGCTGTTCCAGCAGCTTGTCGGGTGTGGTGTCCTGATCCTCGGCGATGCGTTCGGCGGCATAGGCGACGCCTTCGCGGGCGGCGTCGGCGCGGGCCTCAGAACGGGCGCGCGCCTCGCGGGCCTCGGAGGCCTGCCGTTCGGCCTCGCGTTCGGCGGCGATGGCGTCGCGGGCCGCACCTTCGGCGACGGAGAGTGCATCGGCGGCGGCGGCGCGGCGCGCTTCGGCCTTGTCGATCTCGCTGCCCAGTTCGGCGCGTTTGGCGGCCAGTTCCTCGGGGCGGGCTGAGGCTTCGGTCAGCTCGGCCTGCGCGGCCTCCTTGCGTTCGGCCAGTTCGGCGCTGCGCTTTTCGGCGGTGTCCAGACGGTGGCGCCAGCCGCTGATTTCCTTGGTGACTTCCTGCGAGCGCCGGATGCGCGCTTCGCCTTCGCGGCGCAGTTCGTCATGGGCGGAGCGCTTGGCCATCATGGTCATGCGCGCGGCTTCGACCGTCATCTTGACATCTTCGACCTCGGCGCGGGCGGCATCGAGATCGCCCAGATCCTTGACGCCTTTTTCGGCCTCGGCCAGTTGGGTGCGGGCGGCAAGCGCCTCTTCCTCGTGGCGGGTGACGGCAAGGCCCAAGGATTCGAGCTTGGAGTCGGCGAGGTTGCGATCGGCCTCGGCGCGGCTGAGGGCGCGGTTGGCCTGTGTCATCGCGGCATCGGCGGCGCGGCGGGCCTCGCGGGCTTGTCTGTCGGCCTCGGTCAGATCGGCAAGGCGCTGGCGGAGGGTTTCATGGGCTTGCACGGCGCCTTCGGCGCGGGCGGAGGCATGGGCCATCTGCTGCTTGAGCTCTTCCAGACGGTTGAGCTGCTGGAGGCGCAAGGCGGCGGCGGAGGGCGCATCCTCGGCCCAGGCGCGGAACCCGTCCCACCGCCACAGATCGCCCTCGGTGGTCACAAGGCGCTGACCGGGCTTGAGCAGGGGTTGCAGGCGGGGACCATCCTCGGGGTCGACAAGGCCGATCTGGGACATGCGGCGCACCAGAACTTCGGGCACGTTGACATGCGCCGAGAGGGCCGTGACGCCATCGGGAAGGGTCTGAGACTGCGGATAGCCGGGAAGGACGGCCCAGCCTGAGGGGCCATCGGCATCGACCTGGGGCGCGCGAAGATCGTCGGCCAGAGCCGCGCCGAGCGCCTTTTCATAACCGGGTGCCACCTGCAGCAGATCGAGGATCTGGCCGCCTTCGGCGGTGTCGCGCTGCACGAGCCGCGCCAGCGCGGTCACTTCGGCGGAGAGCGCGTTCAGCTCGCCCTCGGCCTCGGAGCGTTCCGAGCGGGCGGTCGCTTCGCGGCTCTGGGTTTCGGAGCGGGCGTCGTCGGCGGCATTGAGCGCCTCTTCGGCGGCGGCAGCCTTGGCGACGGCCTTGGACTCGGCGGCTTGGGCGGTTTCGAAATCGCGGGCGGCCTGCGAGAGCGCTTCGCGGGCGGTGCCTGCGGCATCGCGGGCGCGGGCGGCTTCGGTTTCGCTTTTCTCGAGCGTCTTGCGGCTGTCGGACAGGAACCGCTGCGCCGATTGGTGGCGGGCGGCAAGGCGGGCCACATCCTCGGTCAGTTCGCTGAGATGGGTTTCACGGTCCTGCAGGATTTGCGCAGCGTCACGGGCATCCTCGGCGGCGGCGGCGAGGCGGTCCTGATGGCCCTCGCCGGCCTTGGCCAGTTCGCGGGCTTCCCATTCGAGCCGGTCTATGGTTTCGCCCGCGTCGCGGTTGAGCCCGGCTTCACGCTCCATGTCACGGGTCAGTTGCTCGATCCGGCCCTGCAGGGTTTCGATCCGGGCGCGGGCGTTTTCCTCTTGCTCGTTGAGCGTGTCGCGATGGACCTGAAGGCGCTGGAGGATCGCGGCGGCAATCGCCTCTTCCTCGCGGCGGGGCGGCAGAGCGTCATCGGCGGCGGCGCGGGCCTTGGCGGCGGCACGGGCGGCGGATTCGGCCTGAGCGGCGGCGGAGGTGCGCTCGCGGAGTTCCTGCTCGGCGCGGGCGCGGGTCTCATCGGCTTCTTTCCAGCGGCGATAGAGCAAAAGGCCCTCGGCGAGGCGCAATTCGTCACCGATGGCGCGGTAGCGGGCGGCCTGGCGGGCCTGCCGGGCAAGCTGTGCAAGCTGATTGGCGAGCTGTTCGATCACGTCATCGACGCGCGCGAGGTTCTGTTCGGCGCCGCGCAGTTTGAGTTCGGCCTCGTGGCGGCGCTGGTAGAGGCCCGAGATGCCCGCGGCCTCTTCGAGGATGCGGCGGCGGGATTTCGGCTTGGCGTTGATCAGCTCGGAGATCTGGCCCTGACGCACCAGAGCGGGAGAATGCGCGCCGGTCGAGGCATCGGCAAACAGCATCTGCACATCGCGCGCGCGCACGTCCTTGCCGTTGACCTTGTAGGCGCTGCCCACGTCGCGGGTGATGCGACGGACGATTTCGAGGTGATCGCTGTCGTTGAAGCCCGAGGGCGCGAGACGGTCGGAATTGTCGATATGGATCGACACTTCGGCGAAGTTGCGCGCCGAGCGCGAAGCGGCGCCGGCGAAGATCACATCCTCCATCCCGCCGCCACGCATGGCCGTGGGGCGGTTTTCGCCCATCACCCAGCGCAGCGCCTCGAGCAGGTTCGACTTGCCGCAGCCATTCGGCCCCACCACCCCGGTCAGACCATGCTTGATATGCAGGTCGGTCGGGTCGACGAAGCTTTTGAAGCCGGTCAGTCTGAGCTTGGTGAACTGCAAGGGCACCTCGGGGGATGATTCCGCGATATGGGGTAAAGTGTGGAGGGCGGTTGGCGCGTCTGTCAACGGCAAACCCCACCATATGGGTGGCAAGAGGCAGTTATCCACAAGATATATGCCTCGAATGGCAGATTTCCGCCCGAGGGCGACAGGGATCGGGAAGCGGGCCGCGCGCGGCGGCGCATGGCGCGGATGGGCCGGCAGCGGTCGGAATCGTTCTTGACGGAAATGACCCGCGCGGTCATACCGGATAGCGTATGGTTCCCACTAATGGTGCAAAGCATCAGGGATGAATCAGGGAATGACGTGATGGCGGACCCATGTCGGGCGCCCAATCGTCAGCCGCCCCCGCGACTGTGTGCGGAGAGCGGGCATCACTTTGCCACTGGGCGTGTCCCGGGAAGGCCGATGCCCGTAGTGACCCGCGAGCCAGGAGACCGGCCATACAACGGGCGTTCGCGCCCGGCCCACAAACAACGGACGGGGTGTGCCGTTGAGGGACCGAGACAGGCGCAGTGCGTCTGGCGGACCTTCGGACGCTACCCCCCTTCAGCAAAGACCCGAAGGGGACAGACATGAAGAAATACATCACCATCGCCGCCGCAACGCTTGCCGCGACACCTGCCTTGGCGCATCACCCGTTGGCCGGACAGCCCATGGACACGTTCGTGCAGGGCCTGATGTCGGGCGTCGGGCATCCGGTTCTGGGCTTTGACCATCTGTTTTTCGTGATCGCCATGGGCATTGCGGCGCTGTTCACCACACGTCGCCTGATGGCGCCGGCAGCCTATGTCGCCGCCATGCTGGCGGGCTGCGGCCTGATGTATGCCGGGATCGCCATGCCGGTGAAGGAAGCGATGATCGCGGTTTCGCTGCTGGCGGTTGGCGGCATCGTGCTGTCGGGGCGCAGCTTGGGCGCAGGCACGGCGGTTGCGCTGTTCGCGGCGTTCGGCCTGTTCCACGGCTCGGCCTTTGGCGACAGCATCGCAGCACAGGAAGGCGGCGTGAACGCCGCCGTGCTGAGCGGATACCTGATCGGTCTGGGCGTGATCCAGTATGCCGTCGCAATCGCCGCGGGCTGGGCGGCTGAAAAGCTGCTTGGCGCGACCGAGGCCGCGTCGGTGAATGCGCGCCTTGTCGGCGCGATGATTGCCGGTGTCGGCGTGTTCCTGTGCCTCGAGATCGCGGAAGGCCCGCTGGTGGGCATGATCGCCGGCTGACAAGGATGTGCCACGGGCGGGTGCGGGCCTTGATCGGTCCGCACCCACCCGGACCCGTTTGATGAGAGAGCCATGCCGCGGAGCGTGATCCTTTTGGCGACAGGTCTGTTTCTGGGGGTCGGGCTGGGCTTTGTGCTGGGGGCTGCATCACAACCCCAGACCATGCCTTCGGCGGCGGCGGATATCGCACATGACCACGCGGCCCACGATCATGGACAGGATGGCAGCCACGATCACAAGACCCTCACCGAAGAGGGGGACGTGGCGCCGGTATTGACGCTGAGCATTCATCCCGACGGGCCGCAAAGCCGGAACCTCCATATCGGTGTGACCGGCTTCATCTTTGATCCGGAGGGGGTGAACGGCCCGCATGTGCCGGGTCACGGCCACGCGCATGTCTATGTCAACGGGGTCAAGATGCCCCGCGCCTACAACCCTTGGGTGCAGCTTCTGGCGCTGCCGCAAGGGACACATGAAATCCGCGTCACGCTGAACGCGAACGACCATTCACAGCTGGCCCGCAACGGCCAGCCCATCGAGGCCACGATACCCGTGGTGATCGACTGAACGCAGATCGCGCATGTCCATTTATCAAGGAGAGACCCTGATGCCCGCCAAGATCCCCGCAACGGTCGTGACCGGTTTCCTTGGGGCCGGCAAGACCACCCTGATCCGGCACATGCTGGAGAACGCCAACGGCAAGCGCATCGCGCTTATCATCAATGAATTCGGCGATCTTGGCGTCGATGGCGGCATTCTCAAGGGCTGCGGCATCGAGGGCTGCGCCGAAGAGGATGTGATGGAATTGAGCAACGGCTGCATCTGCTGCACCGTGGCCGATGATTTCATCCCCACCATGCAAAAGCTGCTGGACCGCGAGAATGCGCCCGATCACATAGTGATCGAGACCAGCGGGCTGGCCCTGCCGCAACCCTTGGTGCGGGCGTTCAACTGGCCCGAGATTTCCACCCGCGTGACGGTGGATGGGGTGGTGACGGTGGTCGATGGCAAGGCCGTGACCGAGGGACGCTTTGCGCATGACGTGGCCGCCGTGGATGCGCAGCGCGCACAGGACGAGAACCTGGACCATGAGACGCCGCTGTCCGAGCTGTTCGCCGATCAGGTGGCTTGCGCCGACATGATCGTGGTGAACAAGGCCGATCTTCTTGACGAGGCCGAGGCGGCCGGTCTGGTCGACAAGCTGCGCCGCGACAGCCGCGACGGGGTGCAGGTGATCAAGGCCACGATGGGGGCACTGCCGCTGGATGTTCTGCTGGGTCAGGGTGTGGGCGCCGAGACCGATATGGAGGCGCGCCACGAGATCCACCATCACCACGCGCATGACGACGATCATGACGATCATCACGACGATCACGATCACGATCATGAGCACGATGACCATCATCACCATGACCACGATCAC
Source organism: Roseobacter sp. AzwK-3b (assembly GCF_000170875.1). NCBI lineage: Bacteria > Pseudomonadati > Pseudomonadota > Alphaproteobacteria > Rhodobacterales > Roseobacteraceae > Roseobacter > Roseobacter sp. AzwK-3b. Next base: position 16,980 of record NZ_ABCR01000009.1, on the reverse strand, counting down.
GACGCGTTCGAATCCTTTGTCGTGACCCGTCCCGAGATTGCCGATCCGACCCGTTTCGCAGCACAGGTGGCCGAGGTGATCCGCGCGTATGATATCCTGCGCCTCAAGGGTTTTGCCGCGGTCGAGGGCAAGCCGATGCGCCTGACACTGCAGGCGGTGGGGCCACGGGTGGACAGCTATTTCGACCGCCCCTTCGGCACGGAGGCCCGCGAAACGCGGCTGGTGGTGATCGGTCAGGCAGGGCTTGACCGAGCCGCGATCGAACAGGCGCTGTCGGCCTGATGCTGATCGTCGAGCCGGGTGATCCGCGCGCGCCCGGCCCGCGCGCCCTGCTGGAGGCGAGCCATGCTTTGATGCATGCGCTCTTTCCGGTCGAGGAGTGCTATGGCTTGCCCATCGACGATCTGTGCGGCGAGGATGTGGCGTTCTTCACCGCGCGGGCCAATCGCGCCACGGCGATCCTTGGGGTCGGTGCGCTGGCGATCCGGCCCGGCTATGGCGAGGTGAAGGCGATGTTCACTGCACCGGAGGCCCGGGGACAGGGTGTGGGCGCGGCGCTGCTGCGGCGGATCGAGGATGAGGCGCGCGCGCGCGCTCTGCCGATGATCCGGCTGGAAACCGGCGAGGGGCTTGATGACGCGATGCGGCTTTACGAGCGGCACGGGTTTGCGCCCTGCGGGATTTTCGGCGACTACAGGCCCAACACCACAAGCGTGTTCATGGAAAAACACCTGAGCGCGTGCTGATCCGATCCCGGTCTGCATGCCACCAGACAGGCGGAGCGACCGCCGCAACAGAAAGGCCCAAGACAGATGCATCTGCTCGCTGCCACACCCGGCTCGATCGACGATGGCAAGGAACCGGTCGATCTGGGCCAAAGCCCGGCAGATGTGATTTTCATCTCGGCCGCCGATACCGAATTGGCGGCATTGAGCACGGCGCGCGCCGAGATGGCAGCACCTCCCGGTCTGCGGCTGGCCAACCTGACACATCTGCAACATCCGATGTCGGTCGATCTGCATCTGGATCAATGCGCCACACGCTCGCGGCTGCTGATCGCGCGGGTGCTTGGCGGCGTGGGCTACTGGAAATACGGCGCCGAGCAATATGCCGCCCGCTGCGCCGAAGCGGGGGTGCCGCTGGCGCTGTTGCCCGGCGATGACAAGCCCGATGCCGAGCTGCGCGACCTGTCGACGGTAGAGGATGAAGATTACGATGCGCTTTGGGGCTATCTGGTGGAAGGCGGGCCGGAGAACGCGGCCAATTTCCTGAGCTATGCAAAGGCGATGCTGGAGGACGGGCCGAAGCCCGAGGCGGCGCGGCCCCTACTGCGGGCCGGCGTCTATTGGCCCGGTGCCGGTGTCGCCGATCTGACGGCGGCGCAGGCCAATTGGAGCACAGGCGCGCCGGTGGTGCCGCTGGTGTTTTACCGGGCGCTGGTGCAGGGCGCGGGGCTCAATCCGATCAACCGTCTGGTGAAATCGCTGTTGCGCGCGGGGCTGAACCCGTTGCCGGTGTTCGTCGCCTCGCTCAAGGATCCGGTATCGGTGGCGACGCTGGAGCATCTGTTCACCCAAGCGCCGCCGTCGGTGATCCTGAACTGCACCTCGTTCGCGGTAGGATCGCCGCATGAGGGCGACAGCGGCCCGGCAAACCCGCTGACGATGGCGGCGGCAGAGGCGGCGCCGGTGTTTCAGGTGGTGCTGGCGGGATCGAGCGAAGAGGCATGGGCCGAGGGCTTGAGCGGGCTATCGGCGCGCGACATCGCGATGAACGTGGCCTTGCCCGAGGTGGATGGCCGGATCCTGAGCCGGGCGGTCAGTTTCAAGGGCGAGGCGTTCTTCGATGAGGCGACGGAATGCCCGATCGCGACCTACCGCGCGCAGGGCGACCGGGTGGAGTTCGTGGCCGAGCTGGCGCGCAACTGGGCCAGTTTGCGCACCACACCAGAGGCAGAGCGCAAGGTGGCGCTGGTGCTGGCGAATTACCCCAACAAGGACGGGCGGCTGGCCAATGGCGTGGGGCTTGATACACCTGCGGGCACGGTGCATGTGCTGCGCCTTCTGGAGGAGGCCGGATACCGGGTGACGGACGCCCCCGAGGACAGCCACGCGCTGATGCGCGCGGTGATGGCGGGGCCGACCAACTGGCTGACCGACCGGGCCGAGCGCCGGGGGGGCGTGCGTCTGCCCTTGGCCGAGTACCGACACGCCTATGGCCAATTGCCATGGGCCTTGCGCGAGGCGATGGAAACCCGCTGGGGCCCACCCGAGGCCGATCCGTTCTTCATCCCCGGCGCAAGGGAGGACGGGCATTTCGCGCTGTCGGTGCTGGAATTCGGCAATGTCGTGGTGGGCGTGCAACCGGCGCGCGGCTACAATATCGATCCGACCGACACCTATCATTCCCCTGATCTGGTGCCGCCGCATAACTATCTGGCGTTCTATATCTGGCTGCGGCACCGGTTCGGCGCGCAGGCGATCGTGCATATGGGCAAGCATGGCAATCTGGAATGGCTGCCGGGCAAGGCCGTGGCGCTGTCGGCGGGGTGCTGGCCCGAGGCGGTGCTGGGGCCAATGCCGCATGTCTATCCGTTCATCGTCAACGATCCCGGCGAGGGCACGCAGGCCAAGCGGCGCGCGCAGGCGGTGATCGTGGATCACCTGACCCCGCCGCTGACCCGCGCGGAAACCTATGGGCCGCTGCGCGATCTGGAGGCGCTGGTCGATGAATATTACGAGGCGGCGGGCGTCGATCCGCGACGGATCGCCCATCTGCGGCGCGAGATCCTGAGCCTGAGTGCCGCCACGGGGCTCGACAAGGATGTGGGCCTGACCGGCGAGGACGAGGACGGCGATCTGGCCCGGCTCGACGCCTATCTGTGCGAGTTGAAAGAGGCGCAGATCCGCGACGGGCTGCATGTGTTCGGCCAGTCGCCCGAGGGGCGGCTGGAGCGGGACCTGATGATTGCCCTGCTGCGGGTGCCACGTGGGCAGGGCAAGGGCGGAGATGCCTCGATCATCCGGGCGCTGGCGGAGGATCTGGAGCTGGGCTTCGATCCGCTGGACTGCGATATGGCAGCAGCGTGGGACGAGCCGCGGCCCGAGGTGCTGGCAGGGCTGGCCGAGGGCGCATGGCGCAGCGCGGGCGATACGGTGGAACGGCTGGAGGCGCTGGCGGCACGGATTATGGAGGGCGAGGCGCGCCCGCAAGGGCCGCAAAGCGGCGCGGTGATGGCGCATGTGGAGACGCATGTGCGCCCTGCCCTGCGCGCCTGCGGGCCGGAGGAGGGGCGCGGGCTGCTGACCGCGCTGGCGGGGCGCTTTGTGGCGCCCGGCCCATCGGGTGCGCCGACGCGCGGCCGGCTCGACACCCTGCCGACGGGGCGGAATTTCTATAGCGTGGACAGCCGCGCGGTGCCGACACCGACGGCCTGGGCCTTGGGGTGGAAATCAGCCAACCTGCTGATTGAAAAGCACCTTCAGACACATGGGGACTGGCCGCGCACGATGCTGCTGACCGCCTGGGGCACGGCGAACATGCGCACGGGCGGTGATGACATCGCGCAGGCCATGGCGCTGATGGGCGTGAAGCCCCGATGGGACAGCGCCAATCGCCGCGTCACCGGCTTCGAGGTCTTGCCGCAAGGGGTGCTGGGACGGCCAAGGGTGGATGTGACGCTGCGCATTTCGGGGTTTTTCCGGGACGCCTTTCCGCAGCTGATCGCGCTTTTCGACAGTGCCGCGCGCGCCGTGATGGAGATGGACGAGCCTGAGGATCTGAACCCCGCCGCTGCCCGCGCGCGCAGCGAGGGCATGACCGCGCGCGTCTATGGCGCCAAGCCCGGCGCCTATGGCGCGGGGCTGCAGGCGCTGATCGACGAGCGGCTCTGGGCGGGCAAGGCCGATCTGGCGGAGGCTTATCTGACTTGGGGCAGCTATGCATACGGCGCCGCCGAAGAGGGCCGGCCCGACCGCGAGGGGTTCGAGGCGCGGCTGCGGCAGACCGAGGCGATCGTGCAGAACCAGGACAACCGAGAGCATGACCTGCTGGACAGCGACGATTACTACCAGTTCGAGGGCGGGGCCGCGGCCGCCGTCAGCACGCTGCAGGGGCAGGATCGGCCGATCTATCACAACGATCATTCGCGGCCCGAACGCCCGGTGATCCGCACGCTGGAGGACGAGATCGGGCGCGTGGTGCGATCACGCGTGGTCAATCCGAAATGGATCGAGGGCGTGAAGCGACACGGCTACAAGGGCGCGTTCGAGATCGCGGCGACGGTGGATTATCTGTTTGCCTTCGCGGCCACCACAGGCGCGGTGCGCAGCCATCATTTCGATCTGGTCGAGGCGGCCTTTGTCGAGGATGAGGACACGCGCGATTTCATCGCCGAGCACAACGCGCCCGCCCTGCGGGAGATCGCGGAACGGCTGGCCGAGGCGATCGAGCGCGGGCTTTGGATGCCGCGCTCGAACTCGGCGCGGGCGCGGATCGAGGCCTTGCGGGGCGGTGGTGCTCCTGCGTCCTGACGGACGGTGTCGCGGGACCCGCAGGCGCTCAGCGTATCGGGTCGCAGAAAAGGTCGGCTTCGGTGCCACCGACGAAGACGACTTCGCAATCGAGGCTGGTCGGGTCCGGCAAGGCAGGAGGGGCGCCACCGCCGCAGTCCAGCCGCGCGACGATCACCGCCTGGTCGCCGTCAAGACGGCTGACGCTGCAGCCGCTGACCTGTTCGATGGCCGCAACCGCACGCGGCGCCACCGCATCGCGGCGCGGCGCCCATTCCATGTTGAGGCGAATCGCCTGAGCCCGCAGCCCATCGACACGCACATCGAAGGTGCTTTGCGCCACGGTGACACGCACCGGATCGATCCCGCGAAAGGCGGGACCGGGCGTATTGCACGCGGCAAGGGCCAACAGGCCCGGGACAGCGATGACGCGGATCAGATACATGGCCGAAGCTTGATCCAAATCGGGTTAAGGAAGGGTTAAGGGCTTGACGAAGGGCCGATTGACAAGCGGCACTGCAAGGGAGGCGGGCCAAATTATGCTTGCCGCAGCCAAGACAGAGAAGGGGCGCGCATGATCCTGAATATCGCAATCATACTGGGGTTTCAGCTGGCCGGTGAGGTGCTGGCCCGCGCGCTTGCCCTGCCGGTGCCGGGGCCGGTGATCGGAATGGCGCTGCTGTTGGCGGGGTTCCTGATCCGGCCCAAGCTGGCCGAGCGGGTTCTGCCCACGTCGCAAGGCATCCTGAAGCATCTGTCCTTGCTGTTCGTGCCAGCGGGTGTGGGCGTCATCAGTCATGCCGAGGCGCTTGGACAGTCCGGCCCTGCCCTGCTGGCGGCGCTGGTGGGCAGCACGGTGCTGGCGCTGGCCGCCGGCGCGCTGACCTTCGTGGGTCTGGCACGGCTGACCGGCGATGGCGGAAAGGACAGCGCATGACCGAGTTCCCCGAGATCTGGTCCTATCTGCGAGAGGGACCGCTTTTGTGGCTGACAGCGACGCTGGTGGCCTATCTGCTGGGGGATGCGGCCTATCGGGCCAGCGGGCAAAATCCGGTGGTCAATCCGGTGCTGGTGGCGATGCTGGTGCTGGCGGGGGTGCTGTGGGCGACGGCGACGCCCTACGCCACCTATTTCGAGGGCGCGCAATTCGTGCATTTCATGCTGGGACCGGCGACCGTGGCGCTGGCGGGGCCGCTCTATGCGAACCTGCACCATGTACGTCGGGCGCTGCTGCCGATGGCGGGCGCGCTGATCGTGGGGTCGGTGACGGCGGTGGCGTCGGCTTTGTGGATCGCCTCGGCGCTTGGGATCGAGGGAGCGACGCTGGCATCGATTGCGCCGAAATCGACGACGGCACCGGTGGCCATCGGCATCGCGGAACAGCTGGGCGGGTTGCCGACATTGACCGCAGCTCTGGTGATCCTGACCGGGATCATCGGGGCGGTGGTGGTGACGCCGCTGATGAACGCGCTGCGCATCACCGACTGGCGCGCGCGCGGTTTCGCGGTGGGCACGGCGGCGCATGGCATCGGCACGGCGCGCGCGTTTCAGGTGAATGAGACGGCGGGCGCCTTTGCGGGGATCGGAATGGGGCTGAATGCCTTGCTTACCGCCCTCATTGCGCCTTATGTCTTGGGCCTGTTCCAATAGGGAGACGCGCGCCAGATGACCGATGACAGCGACCGCCACGCCGCCAAGATGGCCAAGAAGAAAGCCGCCCGCGACAAGATCATGGCCACCAAGACCGATGAAAAGGGCCTGATCATCGTCCACACAGGAAAGGGCAAGGGCAAATCCTCGGCTGCGTTCGGGATGATCTTCCGCTGTATCGCGCATGACATGAAATGCGCGGTCGTGCAGTTCATCAAGGGCGGCATGAGCACCGGTGAGCGCGATCTGATCCTGTCGAAATTCGGCGATATCTGCGCGTTTCACACCATGGGCGAGGGCTTCACCTGGGAGACGCAGGACCGCGACCGCGACATCGAAATGGCACAGGCGGCATGGGAAAAGGCCAAGGAGCTGATCCGCGACGAGAGCCACAAGATGGTGCTGCTGGACGAGATCAACATCGCGCTGCGCTATGATTATCTGGATATCAACGAAGTGGTGCAGTTTCTGGCCGAGGAAAAGCCACATATGACACATGTCGTGCTGACGGGCCGCAACGCCAAGGACGACCTGATCGAGATCGCGGACCTGGTGACCGAGATGGAGCTGATCAAGCACCCGTTCCGATCCGGAATAAAGGCCCAGATCGGCGTCGAATTCTAAGAAAAAATTCCTGAAACTTCAGGTAAATGAAGCCGGTTTTCCGCTTCCTGACAGGGCGACGATCCGGAAACCGTTGGTGGATTCGAAAATCCGTGGCAGGATTTCCCTTGGACGCGTCGCGGTCATTGCGCCGACACGCGTCATCAGAGGGAGGAAACAACAATGAATTTACGCCCGGATCCGACATTCCACGCCACACCGAAACTGGCCATGGAGGCGCCCGCCGAAACGCTGGCCTTCACCTTGATGCTGAGCCCTGACGGAAGCCGACCCGACGGGCTGGCGGTTGTCGATGTGGACCCCACATCCAAGACCTATGGCCAGATCGTGCATCAGGTCATCATGCCCAATACGGGCGACGAGTTTCACCATTTCGGTTGGAACGCCTGTTCTTCGTCGCTGTCGCCGCTGAGTGGTCATGCCTTTCTGGAACGGCGCTACCTGATTATTCCCGGCATCCGGTCCAGCCGGATCTACATCATCGATGTGAAAGAGCCGCTCAAGGCCAAGATCCACAAGATCATCGAACCCGAAGAGGTCTTTGCCAAGACCGGCTATTCGCGCCCTCACACCATCCATTGCGGCCCGGAGGGCATCTATGTCAGCACACTGGGCGGCGGTGGCCCGGACGGCACCGATGGCCCACCGGGCATCTTCATCATGGATTGCGAAACTTTCGAGATCCTCGGGCGCTACGAGATGGACCGGGGCGCGCAGGACAAGCAGTATGATTTCTGGTGGAACCTGCCGCGCAATTACATGGTCAGTTCCGAATGGGGCCTTCCGCCGCAATACGAGAACGGCATCGTGCCCGAGGACCTGCTGTCCAACAAATACGGCCACAGCATCCATTTCTGGGACCTGCGGGCACGCAAGAACGTGCAGACCATCGATCTCGGCGAGAATCATCAGATGGCGCTCGAAATTCGCCCGGCGCATGACCCGGCAAAGGAATACGGGTTCTGTGGCGTGGTCGTGGACACAACCAATCTCGAAGGGTCGATCTGGACCTGGTGGCGCAAGGAGGACGGCACCTTCGAGGCCAAGAAAACCGTGACCATCCCGCCCCAGCCCGCCGCCGCCGATGACCTGCCGGAGTTGCTCAAGGGGTTCGAGGCGGTGCCGCCGCTGGTCACCGATATCGACCTGAGCCTTGATGACAGGTTCCTGTACGTGGCCTGCTGGGGCACGGGCGAGATGCATCAATACGACGTCAGCGATCCGATGGCGCCCAAGCTGGCCGGCAAGGTGGAGCTTGGCGGGATCGTGAAGGGCACCAAGCACCCCAACGGCAAGGCGTTCGGCTATGGGCCTCAGATGGTCGAGATCAGCCGCGACGGCAAGCGGGTCTATTGGACCAATTCGCTTTATTCGACATGGGACGATCAGTTCTATCCCGGCGAGCGCGGGGCGGCGATGGTCAAGGCCGATGTGGGCGCCGATGGAGGGCTGACACTGGACAAGGACTTCTGGGTGGAGTTCCCCGAGGGCTATCGCGCACATCAGATCCGCCTTGAAGGCGGGGACTGCTCGACCGACAGCTTCTGCTACCCGTCCGTCTGAGGCGTGGAGGACGCAAGCACGGCAACGGCCCTTTGGTGGGCCGTTGTCGCCTCGGGGATATATCACGGCATCAATCCCGGCATGGGCTGGCCGCTGGCGGTGTCCGCAGCTCTTATGGAGCGCGGGGCGGGGGCGCTTTACAAGGCGCTGCTGGCCTTGGCGGCGGGGCATCTGCTGGCGATGGCGATGGTGCTGTTTCCGTTCTCGGTGATGGTGACGCTGGTCGAGTGGCAGCGCGAATTGCGCATCGGCGCGGCGGTTCTGGTGATCGGACTTGGGGTCTATCTGCTGATCAACAGACGGCATCCGAGGTTTCTGGCGCGGGTGCCCCCCTCGCGGCTGATGCTGTGGTCGTTCCTGGCGGCGATGGCGCATGGCGCGGGGCTGATGCTGGTGCCGATCTATCTGGGCCTGTGCGATGCGGCGGCCCAAGAGGCCGGGCATGTCGCCGCCGCCCGCCTGATGGGCAGCGACGCACTGCGCGCAGGGCTTGTGGCGCTGGCGCATACGCTGGCGATGGCGGCATCCGGGGGGCTGATCGCGGTGGGCGTCTATTATTGGCTGGGCTTGGCCTTTTTGAAGAAAAGCTGGTTCAATCTGGATGTTGTCTGGGCACTGAGCCTGATCGTGGTGGGGGCTGTGGCGCTGTTTGCCTCGCATTGACGAGGGCAGGCGAAACGGGCAATCAGTCAGGGCAATCGCCAAGGGGGGTGACATGACCAAGCACCGCGTATTGACAGAATTCGGCATGGGCACGTCCCTGCGCCGGCGCGATTACACGCAGGCCGCAACGCGCGCCGTGCAGGATGCGCTGTGGCGCAACTCGATCAACATGGCCGAGCTTTATGGCTTCGACAAATCGGCGATGATGATCGACGTGGACATCGCGGTACAAGACCCCGACGCGGTCGATTGCGCGGCGGTGGCCAGGGTCTTTCCCTATGGACAAATCAGCGTCAGGGCCGCCCATGGCGGGCTGGATATCCCGCGCCCCGATGGCGACGGCAACCCCACGGTCATCGCCAATGCCGCGATCTCGGTGAGTTTCGACATGGAGCGGGCAGATGACTGAGCGGCGTGTGATCATCGAGATGGGCATGGGCAACGATCTGCACGGCATGGATTACCAGAAGGCCGCAGCGCGGGCCATCGAGGACGCGATCCGCCATTCCACCCTGCCGATCTTCGAGACGACGGGTCTGGAGCATGGCCAGATGCGGGTACAGGTCACCGTGGGCGTGCAGAACCCCGACCGGCTGGACACGACGGCTCTGGCGCAGGGGCTGCCGCGCGGCAGGGCCGAGGTGCGCGCGGTCAAGGGCGGGCAGAACGTGACCAACCCCGAAACCGGCGAGACCCTGGTCATCGCGACCGCGGCGGTCGAGGCGTTTCTGCCCGAACAGATCGGGCGCTGGCGGTTGTCGAAAACCTGACCACCGCGACGCTTGCCGCATGAATGATCCGGTCATATGATCTGACCAGTTGGTTCAGGACAGCCCCATGCCATTCGAAAGAGTCACGCCAGAAAAACTGTCGACCGCGGTCACGCGCCAGATCGAAAAGCTGATTCTTCGCGGCATCCTGCGCCCCGGCGAGCGCCTGCCATCCGAACGCGAACTGGCCGAGCGGCTTGGCGTCTCGCGCCCGTCGCTGCGCGAGGCAGTGGCCGAATTGCAGGACAAGGGGCTTCTGAGCACGCGCGCTGGTGCGGGCATCTTCGTGGCCGATGTTCTGGGCAGTGCGTTTTCCCCGGCGCTGATTCGCCTCTTCGCGGGTCATGACGAGGCGGTGTTCGATTACATCGCCTTTCGCCGCGACATGGAGGGGCTGGCGGCGGAACGGGCCGCGCGGCTGGCATCGGATACCGATCTCAAGGTGATCCAGACGGTGTTCGAAAAGATGGAAATGGCGCATGACAAGCCCAACCCCAAGGATGAAGCCCGTCTGGATGCCGAATTTCACATGGGCATCATCGAGGCCAGTCACAACGTGGTCATGCTGCATATGATGCGCTCGATGTATCAGCTGTTGCAGGAGGGCGTGTTTTATAATCGTCAGGTCATGTTCAAGCAGCGCACCACGCGCGGCGCGCTGCTGGATCAGCACCGCCAGATCAACAGCGCATTGCAGGCGCGCGACGCCACAGGCGCCCGAGACGCGGTGATCGCGCATATGAACTATGTCGAAAAGGCGCTGGCCGATCAGCAGAAGGCCGAGCGCAACGAGGCCATCGCGCGCCAGCGGTTCGACCACGAAAAATCGCGCTGACAGGGCCGAGGGCCGAGGCCGAAGGCAAGCCCATCCTGTGCACACCCACGCCGATTGGCAAGCCAAGCCATTGGGATTCCAATACCTTTTTCGCTATATTTTTACCGTTTGATAAAAAACTAAATCGTGGAATACTGAGGAAAATACACACCAACTTGTGGAGGTTCCTTTGAGTGACACTTCGCTGACCCCCGGTATCGTCGCGGGCAGGCTTGACGCCAAGGCCTATGCCGAGAATTTCTCGGACCTGCATCCAAGGCTGCAGGGGCATGAGGCGCATGTCGCGGCGGATCGCTGCTATTTCTGCCATGACGCACCCTGCATCGCCGCCTGCCCCACCGAGATCGACATACCACTGTTCATCCGGCAGATCGCGACCGGCACACCCGAGGCGGCCGCCGAAACGATCCTGAGCCAGAATATCCTCGGCGGCATGTGCGCGCGCGTCTGTCCCACCGAAACGCTGTGCGAACAGGCCTGTGTGCGCGAGGCTGCCGAGGGCAAGCCGGTGCTGATCGGGCAATTGCAGCGCTATGCGACCGATACGCTGATGGAGGCGGGGACACATCCGTTTACCCGTGCCGCGCCCACGGGCAAGCGGATCGCGGTGGTGGGCGCGGGGCCGGCAGGACTGGCCTGTGCGCATCGGCTGGCGATGAAGGGCCACGACGTGACCATGTATGACGGGCGCGACAAGCCCGGCGGGCTGAATGAATACGGCATCGCCGCCTACAAGACCGTGGAGGGTTTTGCCGAGCGCGAAGTGGAGTGGCTGCTCAAGATCGGTGGCATCACGGTCGAGACCGGCAAACGTCTTGGGCGCGACATGACGCTGGCCGAGGTCAAGGCCGCGCATGACGCGGTGTTCCTCGGTATTGGTCTGGGCGGCGTTAACGCGCTTGGGCTGGAGGCCGAGGACAAGGACGGCATCGCCAACGCGGTGGATTTCATCGCAGAGTTGCGGCAGACCAGCGATCTGACCAGCCTGCCCGTAGGCCGCGACGTGGTGGTGATCGGCGGGGGCATGACGGCGGTGGATGCCGCCGTACAGGCGAAACTGCTGGGCGCACTGAACGTCAGTCTTGTCTACCGGCGGGGCCGCGACCGGATGAACGCCAGCCCCTATGAGCAGGATCTGGCGGCCTCGAAAGGGGTGCGGATCATCACCAATGCGCAGCCCGTGGCGATCCATGGCAATGGCGCAGTCCGCGAGATCGAGTTCGAATATACCGACAACGATCTGACCCCGACGGGCCAGACCTTCCGTCTGGCCGCCGATCAGGTGTTCAAGGCGATCGGCCAGACGCTTGAAGGCGGCGATCTGCCGGAGCTAGAGGGTCGCAAGATCAAGGTCAGCGGCGCAGGCCGCACCAGTCTGGACGGGGTCTGGGCCGGGGGCGACTGTGCTGCGGGCGGCGATGACCTGACCGTGACGGCGGTGGCGCAAGGCCGCGACGCCGCAGAAGACATTCATGCCAGCCTGATGGGCTGAAACGCACCGGATCACAGGGAGATCAGCAAGATGGCCAATCTCGAAACGACCTTTGTCGGCATCAAGTCACCCAACCCGTTCTGGCTGGCCTCGGCGCCGCCCACGGACAAGGAATACAACGTGCGCCGCGCCTTTGAGGCGGGATGGGGCGGCGTGGTGTGGAAAACACTGGGCGAGGACGGCCCGCCCGTCGTCAATGTGAACGGGCCGCGCTATGGGGCGATCTGGGGCGCGGACCGGCGGCTTCTGGGGCTTAACAATATCGAGTTGATCACCGACCGGCCACTCCAGACCAATCTGGATGAGATGACCCGCGTGAAGCGCGACTATCCGGACCGCGCCTTGATCGCGAGCCTGATGGTGCCGGTGAACGAGGACAGTTGGAAATCGATCCTGGAGCGGGTGATCGAAACCGGCTGCGACGGGGTCGAGTTGAATTTCGGCTGCCCGCACGGGATGAGTGAGCGCGGCATGGGCAGCGCCGTGGGGCAGGTTCCCGAATATGTCCAGCAGGTGACCGAATGGTGCAAGAAACACTCGGACCTGCCGGTGATCGTGAAACTGACGCCGAATATCGCCGACATCCGCAAGCCCGCGCAGGCCGCCAAGGATGGGGGCGCGGATGCGGTGAGCCTCATCAACACGATCAATTCGATCACCTCGGTCGATCTGGATTTGTTCTCGCCAGAGCCGATGATCGACGGGCAAGGCGCACATGGCGGGTATTGCGGCCCGGCGGTCAAACCGATCGCGCTCAACATGGTGGCCGAGATCGCCCGTGATCCGAACCTCCGGGGCCTGCCCATTTCAGGGATCGGCGGGGTCACCACATGGCGCGACGCGGCCGAGTTCATGGCGCTTGGCGCGGGCAATGTGCAGGTCTGCACGGCGGCGATGACCTATGGGTTCAAGATCGTTCAGGAGATGATCTCGGGGTTGTCGCAATATATGGACGAAAAGGGCTTCGCCTCGATTGACGAGCTGGTGGGGCGTGCGGTGCCGAATGTCGTGAACTGGCAGGATCTGAACCTCAACTATGTCACCAAGGCACGGATCGATCAGGACGCCTGCATCAAATGCGGTCGCTGCTATGCGGCTTGCGAGGATACCAGCCATCAGGCGATTTCGATGTCCGAGGATCGCGTGTTCGAGGTGATCGACGCCGAATGCGTGGCGTGCAATCTGTGTGTGAATGTCTGTCCGGTGGATGGCTGCATCACGATGGAGCGGCTGGCGGCTGGCGAGGTCGATCCACGCACCGGGCTGACCGTGTCGGACAGCCATGCCAACTGGACGACGCATCCCAACAACCCGATGAAATGCGCCGCCGAGTGAGATTTTTCGCGAAAAATCATCAAGGGAGAAAATTCTGCGAATTTTCTCCCTTTTGATTCTGTATCAAAACAGGATGCGGATCGGTCCATTGTGGCAGACCACAAGGAACTGATCCGCAGTTTCAATCAGGTGAAAGCCGCGGCGGCGCACCTCCTGCATGAAACGGTCGCGTCCGACCTCGCGATCGACCCAGGCCAAAGATCGGCGCACAACGCCGCCCTTACGGGCCGCCTGCGCGGAAAACATCTGATCGATCCAGATATCGGGATTGGTATGGCGGGTCACGATCTGCATCGGACAAGCTTGACCGACAACGGTTAAAAACCGCTTAAGGCGCAAGCATCCGTCGATACAGCGTATCGAGAAACTCGGATGCGCCCTTGTGCACATCCCGGCCCTCCATCAGCACCTGCACCTGCGCGTCAAAATCCGCATAATGCTGGGTCGTGGCCCAGATCGAAAAAATCAGGTGACGCGGATCGACCGGCGCCAGCCGGCCTTGGGCGATCCAGTCTTCGATCACGCGCGCAGTGTCATCCACCAACTCTTTGAGACCGGTTTGCAGATGCGGCCCCATGCGCGGCGCGCCCTGCAGCACCTCATTGGCGAAGAGCCTGCTTTCACGAGGAAATTCGCGGCTCATCTCAAGCTTGCGGTGCACATAGCGCAGGATTTCCTCGAGCGGGTCGCCTGCCGGGTCGATATGGCGCAGCGGGTCCAGCCAGGCGTCCATCAGCTTGTTGAGCAGCGTGACATGGATGTCTTCCTTGCCCTCGAAATAATAGAGGATGTTGGGCTTGGACAGCCCCGCCTCGGCGGCGATCTGATCCAGCGTCGCACCGCGATAGCCGTGCTGCGAGAACACATCCAGCGCCGCATCGAGAATACGTTTGCGGTTGCGCAGCTGAATGCGCGTCGGCTTTTTCGCTGCGTTCATATCGGTCATGCGGTCCCCTGCCCCTGTCACCCCCACGCAGCTTGCGGCATTTCCGGCAAAGACGAAAGGCCCGTCATGCCCCGATCAGCCTTCGGGGAGCGCGCCAATTCCCTTGAGGATCACCGTCTTGACGGATTGTTTTGCCGCCTCCCACTGGCGATCGGACAGAGGCTGCCCGCCATTCAGGGTTTCGATCTGATGGCCGAAATCGGCATAATGCTGCGTGGTCGCCCAGAGCATATACAGCAAATGGCGCGGATCGATCGGGTCCATCTTGCCCTCGTCGATCCAGCGCCGGATCACGGCCATGCGCCCCTCGGTCCATGCGACGAGGGTGGTTTCCAGATAGTCCTGGATGACCGGCGCGCGGTGCATCACCTCGGAGGCCCAGACCTTGGAGCCGGCGGGATGCCGGCGGCTGATTTCCATCTTGGCGTCGATATAGGCGCCCAAGCCCTCGACCGGACCGGGAGCAGCATCGAAGACATCCGCCGCCATGAGCCAATCGTGAAAGATATTCTGCACCACGCGCCGGTAGAGAGATTCCTTGGTTGGGAAATAATAATGCAGATTGGCCTTGGGCAGACCGGCCATATCGGCGATCAACTGCATTGTGGCGCCGCCAAACCCCGCCTCTGCAAAGACTTTTTCCGCTGCCTCAAGAATGAGCTTTTCATTCTCGCGGCGAATGTCTTTTTTGCTGGAGGGTCGGGCGGACGGGGTCATGCCGGGCAGGTTCCAGAAATTTCTTGACCGGTTGGTCAACGTGTGATGCGATCAACCTGACCATATGGTCAGGATAAGACCCTTGGCAAGAGGCCTGCGACAAGGCCCGTATCCAGGATGACACAGGGAGACATGCATCATGGCCGCACCCGGCGAGAACCTCAGGATCAATGGCGACCGGCTGTGGGACAGCCTGATGGAGATGGCGCGCATCGGTCCCGGCGTGGCGGGAGGAAACAACCGTCAGACCCTGACCGATGCCGATGCCGAGGGCCGCGCGCTGTTCCAGAGCTGGTGCGAGGCCGCAGGCTGTACCATGGGGCTGGACAGCCTGGGCAATATGTTCGCGCGGCGCGAGGGCACCGACCCCGAGGCGCTGCCGGTCTATGTGGGCAGCCATCTCGACACCCAGCCGACGGGCGGAAAATATGACGGCGTGCTGGGCGTGCTGGGAGGGTTGGAGGTGATCCGGACCCTGAATGATCTGGGCATCCGGACAAAACACCCCATCGTGGTGACCAACTGGACCAATGAGGAAGGCACGCGATTTGCCCCGGCCATGCTGGCCTCGGGGGTGTTCGCAGGCGTGCATGAGCAGGACTGGGCCGAGGACCGCCGCGATGCCGAAGGCAAGCGCTTCGGCGACGAATTGGACCGCATCGGCTGGCGCGGCGAAGAGCCGGTGGGCGCGCGCAAGATGCATGCGTTTTTCGAGCTGCATATCGAACAGGGACCGATCCTCGAAGCGCAAGGCAAGGATATCGGCGTGGTCACCCATGGGCAGGGCCTGAGCTGGACGCAAGTCACGATCACCGGCAAGGATGCGCATACCGGATCGACACCAATGCCGATGCGCCGCAACGCCGGTCTTGGCATGGCGCGGGTGCTTGAGAAGGTGGAAGAGATCGCGCTGAGCCACGCGCCCCATGCGGTCGGCGCCGCGGGTCACATCGACGTCTTCCCCAACTCGCGCAACGTGATCCCCGGCAAGGCGGTTTTCACCGTCGATTTCCGGTCACCGGACCTTGCCGTCATTCAGGACATGGAAACACGTCTGAAAGCGGCGGCAACGGAAATCTGCGAGGCCATGGGACTGGAGGTGGCCTTCGAGAAGGCGGGCGGTTTCGACCCGGTGGAATTCGACGAAAGTTGCGTCGAGGCCGTGCGCAACGCTGCCGAACGGCTGGGATACAGCCATATGAACATTGTCTCAGGTGCGGGGCATGACGCATGCTGGATCAATCGCGTGGCCCCGACGGCCATGGTCATGTGTCCCTGTGTCGGCGGGCTGAGCCATAACGAGGCCGAAGAGATTTCCAGGGACTGGGCCGCGGCGGGAACGGATGTACTCATGCATGCGGTCGTCGAGACCGCGGAGATCGTGGATTAGGGGGCTCTGCCCCGCCTGCGCGGCTGAAATTCATGCGCTCGGATCGGGCCGAGGCCCAGGCCATCGGCGATATCGTGAGACGGCTGGCGATGGCCGATCCCTTCGTGGGCTTTACCCTGCGCGATGTGTCGGGCGGCGGCCAGGGGCGGATGGTGTTTCGCGCCTATGCCGAAACGGGCGATATGTTCGATGCGCTGCATGGCCGGCTGGGGCGGATATTGGGCAGCGATTTCGCGGATAACGCTCTGAGGATCGACGCCACGCACGACGGGCTGCGGATGACGGGCTATGCCGCGCTGCCCACCTATTCACGGGGATCGGCGGTGGCGCAATACCTGTTCGTGAATGGCAGGCCGGTGCGCGACCGGATGATGATCGGCGCGCTGCGCGCGGCGTATATGGATGTGCTGAGCCGGGATCGGCACCCGGCGGCGGCGCTGTTTGTCGAGTGCGATCCCATGCTGGTGGATGTGAACGTGCATCC
>NZ_ABCR01000010.1:0-147086 GCF_000170875.1 Roseobacter sp. AzwK-3b | reverse complement strand
GCGATCTCGCTTTTCAGCTTCGCCATCTGCTGTTCCAGAAACTGCAGGCTGGCAAGCTGCGCCTTGCCGTTGTCGCTGAGGTCTTCGGTGTTGTATTCAGTTCCGTCTACAGTGATTTTGGGCATGGTATTTTCCTTTTCAGTTAATCATCAAACAGGGCGCTGAGATCAATGCCGCTCTTGCCTTTGACGATTTCGTTTTTGAGGTCGGCGATATAAGCGTGACGGGCTTTGGTCAGCACGGCATGAAGATTTTGGGCTTCTTGCAGCTGTGCCGTCACGTGCTGAAACTGGGCCAAGTTTGCTCGCCCTGCTTCGCTCAGCGTCGACACATCATATTCTTGACCTTCAATCTTCAGCGTCTTGACCATGTCGGTTTGCCTATTTGGTCTTCAGCTCAGACATCAGTGCCTGGCTGTAGGCCAGACGCGCAGTATCAGCGATGGCCCATTCGCTTTCCAGCTGTCGGATCCGTTCTTCACAAAAGCGGATATTTTGCATCTGGGCTTGGGCCTGTTCAGTCAACGAACTCAGCTCGTACTCAACACCGTCAATCGAGATTTTGGGAGCTGGAAGGTCAGCATTCGCCATGTGGTGGTTCTCCTAGATTTATCCAGTTGCACCATGTTCAAAAGAAGACCCCCAGGGGGCCTGAGGATCTTCTGCGCTGTAACCATAAGGAGCGTATTTTCAGCGGTACTCGTACAGATGCAGAGAGAGACAATGAGCGACTCAGATACTGTCTCTGCTTGGGGGACAACGTGGCCCCGCCGCGCGCGGCGAGGCCGATGATTGTTTGCGCTTAGACGATGTCAGCAGCTACAAGGATATCATCCGCTGTACCAAGAAGCGCGAGTTCTCCAGCTTCCACGGTGCCTACGGTCGCTCCAGCTGTATCGTCAATGGAGTACAGTGCTGTGAAGTCACTGAACGTGATTGCAACAACATCGATATCCGTGCCGCCCGGAGCGAGCGCAGCTCCGCCATCGTTGAGGAAGGCAACAACCGCGTCCACGTCTGTGTAATCAGCGTCAGCTAGATCGTTAGCGTTGTTGGTAGCAGCATTCTGACCTACTACGGTAGCAGCACCAGTGGACGCACCAATGACACCAGTCACATCCACATCATCAGAGGTAGACACAAAGTTCGTGATGACATCGAAGCCAGAGAAAGTGCCACCGGCTACGCCAGCTGCGGAACCGTCACCGAGTGCGAAGAATACATCATCCCCGGAAGCAACAGCTTCAGTAAGATCGATTGTATCACCACCGGCACCCCCCGTGATGAGGTCGGCGCCGATGCCGCCGGTAATCTGGTCATCACCTGCACCGCCAACGAGCTGATCAGCTCCTTCACCACCGGAAACGATGTCGTCCCCGCTACCACCGGTAAGAATATCAACAGCGTCTGAACCCGTCATTGTTACGCCAGTCGTACCCCCGGCAGCAACCTGAACATCGAGACCACCTGCGGTCATTCCGGACGCATCAACAACTTCGATAGTATCAATCAGCGGCGTGGAAATTACTAGAGCGTTGTCGCCGGTTACAGTCAGTGTGTCCAATGCGCTGGCGTCCATCGCATCAAAGCGGTTACTGCCAGTCCCCTCGGAACTGATGTTCAAGATATCGATGCCCGCAAGTTCAAGGGTTCCATCGACTAACATGCCAGTTCCAGCATCAGCATCACCAACAGTAAGGTTGAGCTCATCCGCCTCATTACCAGCCAAAGTAGCATTGTCCACAGCCAGGGTCAGATTATCGACATTCCTTAGAACTGTTATGGAAGCACCGCTCTGCAGGCTGCTAATGGTTGTCGACTCACCCGGAAAACTATGTCCTTGGATAACAACATCCTGGACACCGCCGAAACGATCGACATCGATATCGACAACGCTGTCACCACCAGCAAAAGCGTCGTTGAGGGTGTCAGTGACAACAAGCGTGTCGATATTTGTAATTGCCGCTTCCATTGCCGCAACAGCTGCTGCAGTACCAGTATACGAATCCACGGTGAGAACGCTGGCGTTAGTAACTTCCAGAGTGTTTACACCTTCGCCCATGTCAATACTGTCAGCCCGGGTCAGGTTTCCACCCGCTGTAACAGTATCGTCACCCGCACCGGTTGTTACGGCCTGATCGGCTGCGCCGAGCGTAATAGTGATGTCTGAAGCAACACCAGACAAATCGAGCGTCTCTTGTTCAAAGGCGACGGCAGGTGCTTCCGGCTCCATTGCAAGCGTAGCGCCCGCAAGACCACCAGTAACAGTCAAGCTGTCAGAACCTGCACCACTGGCCTCAAGCGTGTCGGTAGCACCAACAGCAGAACCGCTGACATTTACTGTCGCGCTTTCAGTAGTGGCGTTCGTCGTCAAGGTTGCAGTTTGACCGCCCTCACCGGCAAAGGCGACATCCAGTACAACTGCGTCAGCAGTAGTATCAGTCTTGATGTCAGAAACGACAGTCGCGTTTGCACCAGCTTCATTGCTCAGGTCCAACGACAACGCACCAGCTTGTGCCACAGTCAGGTCGTTTAGCGTGAAGGTGCTGCCCGGAGCATCTGTATCACGAGCATCCATCTCAATCGAAGTGACACCGGGTAGGATATCCATATCCACCGTGAAGTCAGCAACGCCCGCTTGTCCATCAACGGACCGCAAGGACAGTACTTCAAAGCCAGCTGCAACCGGAGCATCTGCCGCATCGAGAGCGCCAACATTGTTAACCACACCGGCGTCTGTGCGAATGCTCAAAGTGTCAGTCCCAAGACCTGCATCAAGGCTAGCAGTACCGACGAACGCGGTGTTAGCGATGATCGTGTCATCGGAGTCGCCACCCACATAGGTGAAGCCAGCGTTTACAAGATTTGCACCGATGTTGATTTCTGTATCGCCGGTTGCGCCACTTGTATCCAGCAACGTCAGCGAACCGGAGCTTACACCTGAGATGGTGACCGAGCCGGTGGTGATAAGCGTCTCAACGTCATTAGAGACAAGCTGGTTGATGTCAGATGCCGCACCGGTCCCGTTGACCGTGACAGACTCGACGCCTTCTTGATTGCTGTCACCAAGGATGATGTTAACGCCGCCGTTCACGCCATCAACGGACAACGAAACCGCGTCAGCCGATCCAGCCACAGCAGTCGAGCTGTAGACGAAGCCTATATTTGTCGCAACGGCATCGTTGAAACCGTCAACGTCACGCACTTCAACAGCAGTGCCCACATCACCAAGAGCGACGAAGAAATCAGCAGCTGTGGTCGTAGCGCTAACAGTTTCCAATCCTGTCGCCGAAGCAAGATTGAGAGTGAGCTCAACATCCGCGACGCTTTCAACATTTACCGTCTCTACGCCTGTAATCGTAGGAGTAATGATTGTGTCTGCAGAATCGTTAGGGTTGCCAAGCTGAACATTCATAACATCAGCATCGCCAGTGCCAGTGATAATGTCACCAGACTGCAGAGTGTTTACGAGGTCGTTTCCGCCGGGCGTATATTCACGGATGGCATTGAGAACGCCTGCGAAAACCTCGGTATCAATACCGACTGTGAGATCTGACACAGGAGTGGGAGTCGGCACTGTGCCGCCATCGTCTTGGGTAGACACAACTCCACCACCGCTGGATCCACCGCATGCAGCCAGTGTCAGTGCCATGGAAAGGCCAGTACCGCCTTTCACAGCACGCCGTGCTGTTTCGTTTTCCCATGCCTTAACGAATTTGTTGACAAGTTGTTCTTTCGTGCCGGCTTCAGGTGCCTGAATACCAGCCTCGTTTTCCAAGCGGTTGAGTTCCGCAAAGTCTTTAGCCATGTTGATAACGCTCCTTGAGGCTTCTCTGTCGGATTTCCCCATGCGATGAAGAAATTCCGTGTTTCGCATGGGCTTAGTTGTCACACGGAATTTGAGCGCTCAATTCTGGAAATTATGTATCAAAAGTGTACATATTTTCTGGAGCTAAACACTAAGAAGCCTATCGAAGACTTTGTTGCCTGACATAGATGAAGCGGCCCGCCACACTCGGCATAAGGCAAGGTATTGCTTGAACAGAGAACCTCCGATCTCGTCTGTTTGTGAAATGATCTGCAACATTTTTCATGGCGTCTGATGCGTCCCCCCCTCCTGCTCTGCCAGCACGTCGTGATACATCATTGAATGTAATTGTTGGCCGATACGAAAGTCCAAGGCCGTGCATTCCTAACCTGCCGTGAAAAATCCCTGTATGAGCGCACGAGCAATTATCGGAATTTGAGCAGGTGTCTTGCCTCAGCCATTGGCAACTCAGAGCAACCAAGCAAGGGGAATCCGCCCATGTCATCCTACAGGGTCTTTGTCGCGCCTCTGTGCGGGGTCTCAATGCCGATGGTCATTGCAAGCCGTGCCGGGCGTATATAATCGCCAGCCCAAGCTCAGGCATCGCTCAGCTGCTCCCAAAGCTTTTCCCTGGTTGTCATGTGAAAGACTGGCAGCCGATCCCCAGCAAGATGAAGGGTAAGCTCAAGGCAGCAGTTGATCACCTGGACGCCTTCTTCGACGAGCACCTAGGGGACGCCGTCCTCACATATAATGACTTGGCGGCTGCCATTGGGGTGGACCGGAAGAACTTCAAGCGAACCATCCGGTATGACGTCCGTTTTCAGAACGCCCTGCAAGAGCGACGCCTTGAGGAAGTTGAGGTTGGCGCTCGAGGTCAGAAGGGTGTCCGAGCTTACTTGTCACCGTTTCCTATCGAGGAAGGCGACGATGTGTACACCGACGCCTCTGATTGGGATTTCTAGGCCCTACCCCCAGAATGTTTTGGGGTCGCGCATGTGAGCGGCTTCTCAATAGCGCAGTCCCTTTTGCGTCCCCCCGTGTGGGTGCCGGTGGGGGAGCATCACGCTCCAGAACTGGTGTGGTCTCAACTGATGGTACCCGACTGGATCTGAGCGCGGGCGATCCTTCGACTGTAGACCATATCGTAGACCAGATGGTGCCTGTTGACAGGTCATCGCCGCTGCTGGTAACTCTTATTTTACTGGAGCGACCAGTTGATGCGGTGCCTGTAACAGGACCAGAACTTCCGGCCGCGGGTACCAGCGCCTCCGACATGCCGGTAACCGGCCGCCTGACCCCCTCACGCCAAGCGCCGCTGGCCTGCAGCGTTCAGCCTTCAACCCGAGGCAGCAGCTCAAGGCCGACCGCATGCACCGATTGAACGAAGCACTGCATGTCGCGAACATCCGTGAGACAGGTTTTTCGCGGAACGCTTTATTTGTAATAATCAAGGAAGGAAGGATGCCGCCCGCCCGATGAGGCGCGTTCCAAAACCTTGGGATCCGCGACAAGCCCGAACAACATGCGTTTCCACCTCAAGGACTGCTCTGCAGACGGAAACGAGGGCTGGGGTCCAAGCCGGCTTTCAAGAACCTCCCTCTCATAGAGACAGACAACCGGATGCACGTCGGATACCGTCAGCTCGGCATAGCCAAGGGCGCGGTGTTTCTGGGTGAACTGCGTGATGATCCTCGAAATATCCGCCAGTTGCGGATGAAAGCTTTCATGCCCGAGATGCCCGTATTTCTTCCACAACATGGCGACCCAGTCATTCGGGATGGTGCAATCGGCGCTATAGAAAAGATTGATGGTGAAATTAGCGAAGTCGAGCGGCGATCGGGGTTTCGCGAAAACCCGCTGTTTGTAGACATCCACCGACAGCTGGGACACAAGCTGATAAAGGCGCAGCTGATATTTCGTCAGATTGTCGAAAATGCGAAAGAACGTGGATCGGGAATACCCGGCCTGTTTGACGATATTCGCGATCTTGACCTCTGCCAGACTGTTGGCATGTGCATATTGCCGGATGCCAGCCAGTGCGAACGCCTCCCACCGGTTATCCGCGATATGCTCCGAAGCCGCCTTGGCGACCTCATCCGCCCACAGGCTGGTCAGAAGCTCCGGCTCTGACAGGAAATCTTCGATGTCGAACCACTCATTGCTTCTGATCCTGTCCAAAAGCGCGGCTTTTTGGGCTGCATCTGGGTTTCTCACCGGGATCCTCTACAAAGCTTGGATGGGCGGAAGCAGGTAACACGCACATATTCGATTTTGTAAAAAACATATGACCCACGATTACCCGCGTCTTGGGCCTGTGACAATCCTCACCTCACGGCATGACCCTGCAGATATGCATCGCAGATCGCACCGGGAGCACAGTGCCGGAGCCGAGGCGATCCCGCGTCCGCGACGGCCTGTGATGGCCGGCAAGGCCGCCCCTCCGCAACAGCGCACGCCGCGTTAACCCCGGCCCGCACAGACCCCTGCACCGACGCGATACCGACGTTTTGCCGACGTGATACCGAACGCTCTTTTCGCTTGTTTTTCCGCGCATTAACCCTGATTCGGGTTACCGGCCGCGCACCGCCTTGGTGAACTTGTCAAAAATCAGCTCATTGCCGCAAATGACATTGCCATCCGCAAGGATGTCATCGCCTTCGTTCAGCGGTTCGACAAAGCCCCCCGCCTCCTGCACGATGATGATACCCGCCGCCAAATCCCAGGCATTCAGCCGCCGTTCCCAGAACCCCTCATAGCGCCCGGCCGCCACATAGGCCATGTCCAGCGCCGCCGATCCCCAGCGCCGCACCCCCGCACAGACTGGCATCAGCCGGGCCAGATCCTGCAGCGTTTCGGGCAGGTCCGACCGCCCCCCGAAAGGCAGCCCCGTGGCAAAGATCGACTCGATCATCTTGCCGCGTCCAGACACCCGCAAGCGGCTGTCATTCATCCATGCGCCCTCGCCTTTTTCAGCAAAGAACATCTCGTCCTTGGCCGGATCATAGATCACGCCCGAGACGATTTTTCCCTTGTGTTCCAAGGCGATGGACACCGCCCAATGGGGCAGGCCATGCAGGAAGTTGGTGGTTCCGTCCAGCGGATCGACGATCCAGCGCCGGGTCGGATCCTCGCCATCCTCGCCGCCATTTTCCTCGGCCAACCAGCCATAGGTCGGGCGCGCGCCCCTCAGCTCGTCCTTGATGATTTTCTCAACCGCCAGATCGGCGCGGCTCACGAAATCGCCCGCACCCTTCATCGACACCTGAAGCTGCTCGACCTCGCGGAAATCCTTGACCAGCGACCGCCCCGCCTTGCGCGCGGCCTTGATCATGATGTTGAGGTTGGCACTGCCCGGCATCGTATCGGCTCCCATCGGTTCAGGCCGCGCGTATACGCCGCCCCGGCCTTGCTTACAAGGGGCGTTCCCCCTGCACCTCTCCGCGTTGCATCCTGACCGGGATCTCGCGGGCCAGCCGGATCAGGTGCGCGACATAGGGCTTGTCGGCATCATCCTCGCGGATCGCCGCGTAAAGCCTTTTGGTCAAACCCTTTTCCGTGATCGGCCGGGTCACGTAATCGGTGCTGGTGCGCACTTCCCGCACCACCCAGTCGGGCAAGACCGCCACGCCACGATTGGACGCGACCAGCAGCAGGATCACCGCCGTCAGCTCCACCTGCCGCGTCGCGCGCGGCTCGACCTTGGCAGGTGTCAGCAGTTCGGTGAACACATCCAGCCGCGAGCGGTCCACCGGATAGGTGATGAGCGTCTCGTCGCGGAAATCCTCGGCCTCCACATAGGCCTTGTCGGCCAATGGGTGCAGGCTCGAGGCCACGAAGACCGGCTCGTAATCGAAGAGCGGCTTGAAGCCGATGCCGGGCAGATCCTCGGGGTCCGACGAGACCACCAGATCCACCTCCTCCTTGCGCAGCGCCGGCAGGGCGTCAAAAGCCAGACCCGGCTTGATATCCACATCCACATCCGGCCAGGCCTTGCGGAATCGCTCCAGCACCGGGAACAGCCATTCGAAACAGGCGTGGCATTCAATGGCGATATGCATCCGCCCGGCGCTGCCCTGCCGCAAGCCGCCGAACTCATCCTCCAACGCCTCGACCTCGGGCAGCACCTTCTCGGCCACCCGCAGCAAACGGTGCCCCGCCGCCGACAGCTTCAACGGCTTGGAGCGGCGCACGAAAAGCTCGACCCCTGCCTGATCCTCCAACCCCTTGATCTGATGGCTCAATGCCGATTGGGTGATGTGCAGAAGATCCGCCGCGCGCGCTATTCCGCCCGCCTGATGGATGGCCCGGATCGTCCTCAGATGCCGAAGCTCGATATGCATATATTAACGCGCCTCATTGTAACCATGAATATTATGAAGTTGTCTCACAGTGCGGCGCCTGCAACAAGAGGCGAACAATGTAATCCTCAGGATACCTCAGATGACAGCGCCCAAGGTTTCGTTCGAATTCTTCCCGCCCAAAACGCTTGAGGCCTCATTCCGCCTTTGGGACACCATTCAGGTTCTCGCCCCGCTCGACCCGCGCTTTGTGTCGGTCACCTACGGCGCTGGCGGCACCACCCGCGAATTGACCCGCGAGGCTGTGGGCACGCTCCACAAGGCCACGGGCCTCAACGTCGCCGCTCACCTGACATGCGTCGAAGCCACCCGCGAAGAAACTCTCGCCATCGCCGACAGCTTCCACGAGGCCGGCGTCACCGAGATCGTAGCACTGCGCGGCGATCCCCCCAAGGGTTCAGGCGGCTTCACCGCCCATCCGGACGGCTTTGCCAATTCCTGCGAGCTGATCGAAGCGCTGGCGGATACGGGCAAATTCACCATCCGCGTCGGCGCCTATCCCGAGAAACACCCCGAAGCCGCTGACGCCAAGGCCGATATCGACTGGCTCAAGCGCAAGCTGGATGCCGGTGCCGCCGAAGCGATCACCCAGTTTTTCTTCGAGGCCGAGACGTTCTTCCGGTTCCGTGACGCCTGCGTCAAGGCCGGGATCGATGCGCCGATCATCCCCGGCGTCCTGCCGATCGAGAACTGGACCGGCGTGCGCAAATTCGCCACCGCCTGCGGCACCACGATCCCCGCATGGCTCGACGACACGTTCGACAAGGCGATCCGCGACAACCGGC
This sequence comes from Roseobacter sp. AzwK-3b, assembly GCF_000170875.1. NCBI lineage: Bacteria > Pseudomonadati > Pseudomonadota > Alphaproteobacteria > Rhodobacterales > Roseobacteraceae > Roseobacter > Roseobacter sp. AzwK-3b. The sequence continues at coordinate 138,133 of NZ_ABCR01000010.1, read as the reverse complement.
AGGATCTGCTGGCCACGGCGCTTGCCACCGAACTGTGCAGCGAGTTGATCGAAGGCGGGGTGGAGCATCTGCATTTCTACACGCTCAACCGCCCCGAGCTGACCCGCGATGTCTGCCATGCGCTTGGCGTGACGCCCAAGGCAACCCTTCGCGACGTCGCCTGAGCCGACATCCTGTCATCCCGACATCATCCGGGCCCGTGGTGCAGATCACGGGCCCTTTTTTGTCCCGGCACGGGCCGGGACACATAGGGGCATATGACCCTCTACTCCGCAGCCATCGCAGCGTTCATCATCATCCAGACCCGGTGCGGCGTGAACGGCATATCCGCCTGCCGCACGCCCTTGTCCCAAAGCGCATCCGCCACCGCATTCGCCGTGGCGGCCATGGCGCCCACGGTCCCCGCCTCGCCGCAGCCCTTCATCCCCATCACGTTCGCGGTCGAAGGCACAGCCTCGGTGGCAAAGCGGATCATGGTCACGTCATCGGCCCTCGGCATCGCATAATCCATGAAGCTCGCCGTCAAAAGCTGGCCATCCTCGTCATGCACCACCCGTTCGCACAGCGCCTGCCCGATACCCTGCACGGCCCCGCCATGCACCTGCCCCTCAACCAGCATGGGGTTGATAAGATTGCCGAAATCATCGACCACCGTATAGCGCTCAACCGTCACCTTGCCGGTATCGGGGTCCAGCTCGATCTCGGCCACATGCGCACCATTGGGAAAGGACCGCGCAGGAAGCGTCGCCGTTTCCTCATGCACCAGAAGATCGGTACGCCCATCCGCGCGCGCCATCGCCGCCGCCTCGATCATCGTGGGCGTCAGGTTGGATCCAGCTGCGCGGAACGTCTCGTCGTCAAAGCTCACCTCGCGGGCCTCCACCCCCATCTTCTCCGCCAGATAGGGCGTGAACCGCTCGATCATCCGGCTCACCGTCGCAAGCGTCGCGTTGTTCTGCGTCGTAACCGACCGTGACCCGCCGGTGCCGCCACCCGTGGCGATCCGGTCACTATCCCCCTGCACCACCGAAATCAGATGCGCCGGTATGCCTGTCTGATCCGACAGGAACTGCGCATAGACCGTCTCGTGGCCCTGCCCGTTGGATTGCGTGCCCACATAGATCGACACGGTGCCATCCGCGTTGAACTCGACCTTGGCGGTCTCCGACGGATTGCCCAGAATGCTCTCGATGTAATAGCACAGCCCCATGCCGCGCAGCTTGCCGCGCGCCGCACTCTCGGCCTTGCGCGCCGCAAACCCCGCGCGGTCGCACTCGGCCTCGGCGCGGCTCAGCACCCGGTCGAAATCGCCCACATCATAGGTCTCGCCCGTGGACGACACATAAGGGAACGCCTCTTTCGGGATGAAGTTGCGCCGGTGCAGATCCCATGTATCCACGCCCAGTTCGCGCGCCGCGCGGTCCATGATCCGCTCCAGCGCATAGATCGCCTCGGGCCGGCCCGCCCCGCGATAGGCATCGACCTGCGTGGTGTTTGTGTAATAGCCCTCGACATGCAGATATGTATCCTGCACGTCATAGACCCCCATCAGAACCTTGGAGAAAAGCTCGGACTGGATCGCTTGGGCCATCGTGCTGTTATAGGCGCCCAGATCCACCCGGCTGTCCACACGGTAGGCCGTGATCTTCAGATCGGCATCGAACGCCATCATCAGATCGTGATCCAGCCCGCGCCCGGCATTGTCGCTCAGCATGGTCTCGGTGCGATCCGCCATCCAGCGCACCGGCCGCCCCAGCTTGCGCGCGGCATGGGCCACCAGATAGGTTTCGGGATAATCCATCGCCTTGGTGCCGAACCCGCCGCCCACATCCGGGTTGGTCACGCGAATATCGTCAGGCGACAGTCCCAGAACCCGCGCCAGATTGCGCTTGGTGCCCCAGACGCCCTGCCCGTTCACCGCCAGATGCAGGCGGTTGCCCTCGATCTCGGCATAACAGCCGCGCGGCTCCATCGGGTTGGCGATGATCCGGTTGTCATGCAGGCTCATGCGCACCACATGCGCCGCACGCGCCACCGCCGCCTCGACCGCCACTTCGTCGCCCATGCCCCAGTCAAAGGCGCGGTTGTCCGGCGCCTCGTCATGCAGCGCCGTGCCGCCGGGACCGATCTCCATATGGACCGGCAGATCCTCGAGCTCCAGCTCGATCAGCTCGGCGGCATCGCGCGCCGCCATCAGGCTCTCGGCCACGATCAGGGCCACAGGCTCGCCCACAAAGCGCACCCGCCCCTCGGCCAGGATCGGTCGGCGCGGGGCCGCCCCCTTGGTGCCATCCCTGTTCTGCACAAGGTTGAAGGCCATCCCCTCAGTCACGCCATCCTGCGCCAGATCGTCCGCTGTCAGAACCAGATGCACGCCGGGGGCCTGCCGCGCCGCCTCGACATCCAGCGCCGTGATCTCGGCATGGGCCACCGAAGCGCGCAGAACATACGCCACAAGCGCGCCTTTCGGGGCGATATCATCCACGTAGCGGCCATGACCGGTGAGAAATCTCTGATCCTCGACCCGTGTCACCGGCTGGCTTTTGCCGAACTTGTCCATGATCCGCCCTTTCGCATGTCTGCCGCATCGTCAGGGCGGACCCTAGCGGGACGGGCCGACATGTCCAGAGCCAGTCACATAAGATCGGCCACCGTGACCATATCTTCCAACCCGTAGCCGTTGAAACGCGTGGTCAAGCTGCGCGAATAGGCACCCATGCCATCAAAGAGAATATAATCCCCCTCGGCGATATCCCCCGGCAGCGCCAACGGTTCAGGCAGCCGGTCCAGACTGTCGCAGGTGGGGCCAAAGACCACACGCGGCACCGGGGCGCCTTGGCGTGCGCGCCCCTGCGGGTCAATCACCCGGAGACGGCCCGGCGCGCCGATATCGCGCATCTCCATCAACCCGCCATAAATGCCATCATTGAGGAACACCGCACCACAGGCGCGCAGCGCCTTGACCCGCGTGGCCAGCGTCAGCGCATCGGCCACCATGGCGCGGCCCGGCTCACACACCAGCCTTGGCGCCTGTGCCCCGAAACAGCGATCCGTCTCGGCGCGGATATGCGCGAATATCGCCTCCAAATCGGGCGCGTCTCCGCCGCGATGCGAGGCAAACCCACCCCCCACATTCAGCCGCGCGATCTGCACATCCGCCGCGCGCGCCACCTCTGCCGCCGCTTCGATATACGTCCCCCAGGCACCCGGATCGGCGCATTGCGTGCCGGGATGAAAGGTGATCGCCGGAACGAAGCCGCGCTCGGCCACCTTGCGCAACAAGACCGCCGCGCGCTCGGGATCAAGCCCGAACTTCTCGCCGAAATCATAGGCCGCCCCCGCAACGGGCAAGGCAAGGCGCACGGCGATTTCCGTGGTCCTCGGCAAACTCTCCAGCTTGTCCAGCTCCCTTGGGCAATCCACCGAACAGGACGCCACGCCATAGGCCCGCGCCACCGCGACCTCGTCGCCCGAGCGGACGGGATTGTTGTAATGCAGCACCGCATCGCCACAGACCGCGCGCACCGCGGCCATCTCCTGCGGGCTGGCCACATCAAAGGCGCGGATGCCCGCCGCCACCAGATTGGCCAGCACCTCTTCGCCCGGATTAGCCTTGACCGCATAGGTCACCATCCCATCGAACCCCTGCTGAAACCGCCGCGCCGTGTCCTGCAAGGCCGCGGGGCTGAAATAAAGCTGCGCGGTATCGGGCCGGTGTCTCACGATATGGGCGATCGGTGTCGCCCAAGTCGGTGTCTCGCGCATGTTGGTCCCCTGTTTGCCTGCCTGTTTCCTGAAGTGTGCCGCCAAAAGACGTCGATTCCGCGCGTCAGATTGCATAAACTGACTCTCATGATCGCCAGAATGACGGAGCTATCATGCAAATCGACGACACAGACCGCGCCCTCATCGCCCTTCTGGCCGAAAACGCGCGGGCGCCGGTCGCTCTTCTCGCGCGGCGGCTGGATCTGGCGCGCACCACCGTGCAGGCCCGGCTGGACCGGCTCGAATCCTCGGGCGTGATCCGGGGCTACACCCTGCGCCTTGCTGACAGCCAGCGCGCGCCCCTGCACGCCACGGCCCTGCTCAGCATCGAGCCGCGCAGCGCGCCCACGGTTCTGGCCCGGCTCAAATCCCTGCCCGGCGTCAAGACCGTGCATACCACCTCGGGCCGGTTCGATCTGATCGTCGGGCTCGAGGCGGACACCACCGAGGCGCTCGACGACACGCTCGACCGGATCGGCGAAACCCGTGGCGTCAAGGGCTCGGAAAGCCTCATCCACCTGTCCACCAAGCTGGATCGCAACACCTAAGCCTTAACCGCTTCCACTCGCGCGCCAGTTTCGCTAAGGGGGTCAGGACCAAGCGGAATGACCACGGGATCAAGACCATGGCGATGGAAAAGACCTTCAACGCAGCACAGGCCGAAGGCCGCATCTACGAGGCATGGGAACAGACCGGCGCCTTCAAGGCCGGCGCCAATGCCAGACCCGGCGCCGAGCCGTTCTGCATCATGATCCCGCCGCCCAACGTGACGGGCAGCCTGCATATGGGCCATGCGTTCAACAACACGCTGCAGGATATCCTGATCCGCTGGCACCGGATGCGCGGCGATGACACGCTGTGGCAGCCGGGGCAGGATCACGCCGGCATCGCCACGCAGATGGTCGTCGAACGCAAGCTGGCCGCCGAAGGCCAGCCCGGCCGCCGCGAACTGGGCCGCGACAAATTCCTCGAAAAGGTCTGGGAATGGAAAACCGAATCCGGCGGCACGATCATCAATCAGCTCAAGCGCCTCGGCGCCTCCTGCGACTGGTCGCGCAACGCCTTCACCATGTCCGGCGCGCCCGGTGCTCCCGCCGGTGAAGAAGGCAATTTCCACGACGCCGTGATCAAGGTCTTCGTGGACATGTACAACAAGGGGCTGATCTATCGCGGCAAGCGGCTGGTCAACTGGGATCCCCATTTCGAAACCGCGATCTCGGATCTCGAGGTCGAGAATATCGAAAATCCCGGCCATATGTGGCACTTCAAATATCCGCTGGCCGGCGGCGAGACCTACACCTATGTCGAGCGCGACGAGGACGGGACTATCCTGTTCGAGGAAGAGCGCGATTATATCTCGATCGCCACCACGCGCCCCGAAACCATGTTGGGCGATGGCGCCGTCGCCGTTCATCCATCGGATCAACGTTATGCGCCAATCGTCGGAAAACTCTGCGAGATTCCCGTTGGCCCCAAGGAACACCGCCGCCTGATCCCGATCATCACAGATGAGTACCCCGACCCCGATTTCGGCTCGGGCGCGGTCAAGATCACCGGCGCGCATGACTTCAACGACTACGAGGTGGCCAAGCGCGGCAACATCCCGATGTACCGCCTGATGGACACCCGCGCCCATATGCGCGGCGACGGCCTGCCCTATGCCGAGGCCGCCGCCCGCGCGCAAGAGATCGCCAATGGCGCGGCCTTCACTGCCGCCGAGGTCGATGCCCTCAACCTCGTGCCAGATCACCTGCGCGGACTGGACCGCTTCGAGGCGCGCGCCCGCGTGATCGCCGAAATCTCCCATGAGGGCCTCGCCGTCATGGTGCCTGAAAACGATCCCCGTCTGGGCAAGGCCGCACACACACCTGTCGCCCCCGAAGAAGGCGGCGACCCGCGCGAGCTGTCGCTTGTCCCACTGGTCGAATCCAAGCCCATCATGCAGCCTTTCGGCGACCGCTCGAAAGTGGTGATCGAGCCGATGCTGACCGACCAATGGTTTGTCGACACCGCCAAGATCGTCGGCCCCGCGCTCGACGCCGTGCGCTCGGGCGAAACCACGATCATGCCCGATGCCGACCGCAAGGTGTATTTCCACTGGCTCGAAAATATCGAGCCGTGGTGCATCTCGCGTCAGCTGTGGTGGGGGCACCAGATCCCCGTCTGGTATGACGAGGACGGCACCCAGTATTGCGCCGCCTCCGAAGAAGAAGCCATCGCTATGGCCGGCGGCAAGGCGCTCACCCGTGACGAGGATGTGCTCGACACATGGTTCTCCTCTGGCCTCTGGCCCATCGGAACGCTTGGCTGGCCCGACGACACCGAGGAACTCAAGAAATACTTCCCCACATCGGTCCTGATCACCGGGTTCGACATCATCTTCTTCTGGGTCGCCCGGATGATGATGATGCAATACGCCGTCGTGGGGCAAAAGCCGTTCAGCCATGTCTATGTCCATGCCCTTGTCCGCGACGAGAAGGGCAAGAAGATGTCCAAATCGCTCGGCAACGTCCTGGACCCGCTGGACCTGATCGACGATTACGGCGCCGATGCGGTGCGCTTCACCCTCACGGCGATGGCCGCCATGGGCCGTGACCTGAAGCTGTCGAAAGACCGGATCGCGGGCTATCGCAACTTCACCACGAAGCTCTGGAACGCCGCGCGCTTTGCCGAAATGAACGGCGCCACCAGCAGCGACGGCACCATCCCGCAACCCGACGCCACCGTGAACAAGTGGATCATCGGCGAAACCGCCAAGGTCCGTGAAACCGTGGACGAGGCGCTTGCGGCCTTCCGCTTCAACGATGCCGCCAACGCGCTTTATGCCTTCGTCTGGGGCAAGGTCTGCGACTGGTATGTGGAATTCTCGAAGCCCCTTCTTCTGGATGGCGATGACGCCACCCGCGCCGAGACACAGGCCACGATGGCATGGGTCATCGACCAGTGCCTGATCCTGCTGCATCCGATCATGCCCTTCGTCACCGAAGAGCTCTGGGGCACCCTTGGTAACCGCGCCAAGATGCTGGTCCATGCCGATTGGCCCGACTACATCGCCGCCGATCTGGTCGATCCACAGGCCGACCGCGAAATGAACTGGGTCATCACCCTGATTGACGCGGTCCGCTCCGCCCGGTCGCAGGTGCATGTGCCCGCGGGTCTCCATGTGCCGCTCCTGTGCACCGAGCTTGATGCCGCAGGTCAGCGCGCCTGGGACAACAATCAGGCGATGATCACCCGGCTGGCCCGGATCGGCGAGTTCACCCATGTCGAGGCGCTGCCCAAGGGCTGCATCACCGTCGCCGTCGAAGGCGGCAGCTTCGGGATGCCGGTGGCCGATATCATCGACGTGGCCGAGGAAAAGGCCCGGCTGGAAAAGACCCTCGGCAAGCTGGAAAAGGAACTGGGCGGTTTGCGCGGTCGGCTGAACAATCCCAAATTCGTCGCCAGCGCCCCCGAGGACGTGGTCGAAGAGGCGCGCGAAACCCTCGCCCTGCGCGAAGAGGAAGAGGGCAAGCTGCGCGCCGCACTCGGCCGATTGGCCGAACTGGGCTGAGGCTCTGGCCGCGCCCGATGCTGCGCTGCAGTACCGACGCGATACCGACGTCATACCGACAGGGTACCGAAGGCCGTTTTTCGGCCTTCGGACGCAAGACTTGCACATTGCCGCGCAATGGATTTAGCTGCCCCACATGACCGGACCCCGCTATACCGACCTCGTGAATTCCCTGCCCTCGACCGTGCCTTTCGTCGGCCCGGAAGAGCTTGAGCGCAGCCGTGGCACGCCTTTTCGGGCGCGGCTCGGCGCCAATGAAAGCCTCTTTGGCCCCTCGCCCGCAGCCGTCAAGGCCATGCAGGCCGAGGCGCTCGAGATCTGGAAATACGGCGATCCGACCAGCCATGACCTGCGTGCGGCACTGGCCGATCACATGCAGGCGCGGGTCGAAAATATCCTTGTGGGAGAAGGGATTGACGGGCTTCTGGGCAATCTCGTGCGGCTTCTCGTGGCGCCCGGCGATGCGGTCGTCACCTCCGATGGCGCCTACCCGACCTTCAACTATCACGTGGCCGGATTCGGCGGTGTGCTGCACAAGGTGCCCTACCGCGACGACCGCGAGGATCCCGCCGCCCTGTTAACCCGCGCGAAAGAAGTTGATGCCAAGCTGGTCTATCTGGCCAACCCCGACAATCCGATGGGCAGCTGGCATCCCGGCACTGATATTCTGGCCGCTCTCGATGACCTTCCGGATGGCTGTCTGTTGCTTCTGGACGAAGCCTATATCGAATTCGCCCCAACGGGCGTTGCGGCCCCGCTTGATGCCGATGACCCGCGCGTGATTAGAATTCGAACCTTTTCAAAGGGTTACGGAATGGCAGGCGCCCGGATCGGCTATGCTGTGGGGGCGCCGGACCTGATCCGGGCCTTTGACCGCATCCGCAACCATTTCGGGATGAACCGGGTGGCTCAGGCCGGCGCCCTGGCCGCGCTGCACGACACCGCCTGGCTTGCCCATGTGCAGGATCAGGTGGCCACCGCTCGCGCCCGGATCACCGCCATCGCCGCCGATAACGGCCTTGTGGCCCTGCCCTCGGCCACCAATTTCGTCGCCGTCGATTGCGGCGCCGACGGGGCCTTCGCAACCCGTGTTCTGGACGCGCTGCTGGCCCGCGGCGTCTTTGTCCGCAAGCCCGTGGTGCCCCCGCAGGACCGCTGCATCCGCATCAGCTGTGGCCGCCCGCAAGACCTTGATGTTCTGGCCGAAACCCTGCCCCAAGCCCTTGCCGCCGCCCGCGACTGAGCGGATGTCCCCCTCACATTTTCCGCTGACAAGTGCCAATCCTGCGCTAAGATCGCGTCATGAGACGCGGTAATATGCCCGAAGCGCCGAACTACACAGTGCCGGCGCTTATCATGGGGCTTGTGAACTTGTTGTGGATTTTCATGGCCTTATGGGCAGCCTTCGGCTTGCCCGCCGTGTTCGCGGTGGGCTATGGTCTCAATCTGCTGATCACCTGGATCGCGCGCCGCGGCTAAGCATCAGGCCTGCGCGATCACCCGTGTCGCCGCCTCCAGCGCCCCTGACCCATGCGGAATCTCCAGCGCCGACAGCCCCGCCTCGACCGCGCCCAGCATTCCCAGAACCATATGCGCATTGACATGGCCCATATGCCCCATGCGAAAGAACCCATGCCACGCGGGATCACCCGGCTCGGCCATGCCAAGCCCGATGCCCAAGGTCACGCCGGCCTTGTCCTGCACCCATTTGCGCAGCGCCGACCCATGCGGCGCACCAATCCTCAGCGACGTCACCGCGCGACTGCGGCAGGCCGGAGTGTCCACGTTCAGCTGCAAAGGTCCATCCTGCCCCCAGGCCTCACATGCCGCCCATATGGCTTGCGCCAGCAGGTCATGGCGTGCCCAGACCGCCTCGATCCCTTCCTCGTGGATCATGTCCAGCGCGGCGCGCAGCCCGAACAGATGATGTGTCGGGGCGGTCCCACCGAAATACTGATAGAACATCTCGGGCTGCGCCCGCGGTCTCCAATCCCAATAGCGGCTGACCCGCTCCATGCCGGCGCGCACCTCAGCCGCCTTGTCGCCGAAGAAGACAAAGCTCAGACCGGGCGGCGTCATCAACCCTTTCTGGCTTGCCGCCACCATCACATCCACGCCCCAGGCGTCCATCTCGAACCGGTCACAGGCCAGCGACGCGATGCAATCAGCCATCAAAAGCGCAGGGTGCCGGGCGGCATCAAGGGCTGTGCGCACGGCCGCCACATCATTGAGAATCGAGGTCGAGGTATCCACATGAGTGACCAGCACCGCCTTGATCTTGTGGGCTTTATCGGCGCGCAGCGCATCCTCCACGCGCCCCGGATCAAGCGGGGTCTGCTTGCCGAAATCAAGTATTTCGACCTCTGCACCAAGGCCGGTGGCAATATCGCCCCAACCGTGGCCAAACCGCCCTGTAGCCGCCACCAGTACACCGTCACCCGGCATGATCACATTCGCCAATGCGGCTTCCCACGCCCCATGCCCATTGGCGATATAGATCGCGACATGGCCCTTGGTGCGGGCCACACGCTGCAAATCGGGGATCAGCCCGGCGGTCATGTCAATTAGATCGCCCTCGTAAATATTGGGCGAAGCGCGGTGCATGGCGCGCAACACGGCATCGGGCATGACTGACGGGCCGGGAATGGCCAGATAGGGGCGTCCTTGGCTTAGGCTCACGGGATGGGGTCTCCTGACATGAATGGGGTGACATTACCTTGCATCAGCCTGCCGTCAATCGGCCCCGCGCGCCTTGCCATGAGGGCCGCTGCCGAATAAATGGGGCGTTCAGGCAATCGGACCTGCCGGATGGAGCGCTTCCCTTTCATGAAACTTTTTAGAAGACTCGTCGATTGGGAACGAAATCTGCGAAATTCGTTCGACACGGACCTGTCGACACCGGAAAACCGCCGCCGTGCAAATATCTATAATCTGTGGTTCGACCATGCGGTTCTCCGCAAGGTCTGGACCAATTTTTATCAGGTGGCGCCGGATGTCTATCGCTCGAACCAGCCAACCCATGAACGCTTCGTCAAGCTGAAGAAGAAGGGGATCAAGACGATCCTCAACCTTCGTGGCGCAGGCGGGACCGCACATTATCTGGTGGAAGAGGAAAGCTGCCGCACCCTTGGTCTGACACTGGTCAATGTGAACCTGATGGCCCGTCAGGCCGCGCCGGGAACCGAAATCAAGGCTCTGATCCGCGCCTTCCGCGAGATTGAAAAGCCCTTTGTCATGCATTGCAAATCCGGTGCGGATCGCGCTGGCTTTGCCGCTGCCATCTACCTGCTGGTGATCGAGGGACGCCCCGTTTCAGAGGCCCGCAGGATGCTGGGGGTGAAGTATATCCATCTCAAATGGTCGAAGACCGGCGTTCTGGATCATATCCTCGATCGCTATGAGCAAAGCCACAAGGCGACCGGCATCAGCTTTGAGGATTGGCTGGAGACCGAGTATCAGCATGACGCGATGCAGGCCGATTACGAAGCGACCCATAAGCCGATTTTCTAAGGGTGTCGGCCTGTGGCCAAGGTGACGCCTGGCCACGCCTGTCGGAGCTAGTAGCGGCGCGCCAGGCTCTCGGGATCGGCCCCCATCAGGTATCTGAGCAACAAGGAAAGGTTGCGCGCCCCACGCCGCAGCCAGCCATCACGGGCATAGCGCGCCGCACTGGTGGTCACGACACCCGGCAGACCCTCAAGCCGCGCGCCAAGCGCACGGGACATAGCAACATCCTCCATCAGGGGGATATCCCGAAATCCGCCTACTGCATCGTATTCCGCCCGCGAGATCAGCAGGCCTTGATCGCCATAGGGCAAATGAAACCGCCTTGCGCGCAGGTTTGCCCATCCTGCGATCAGCAACGGGGCAAGCCCGGCTGCATCGAACCGCATCCGGAAATAAGCGGGCCGCCCGGTGGATATCTGGTCCTGGACCATCTCGGCCCACCCTGGGGGCAGGACCGTATCGGCGTGCAGGAACAACAGCCATTCCCCTGTCGCTGCATCGGCCCCGAGACGCAATTGCCCTCCGCGCGACGCTGGCCCCGACACCACATGCGCCCCCGCCTCATCCGCGATCGTCAGGGTCGCATCGGTCGATCCGCCATCCGAGATGATCAGCTCGCGGATCAGGCCCGCATCAAGCCCTTCGGCCAGTGCCGGAAGACTGCGCGCCAGCCCCTGCGTCGCATTCAGCGTCGGCATCACCACCGAGAGTTTCGCCCGCATTCACGCCCCCTGTTTTGCCGCGCGTCATGAGCTATATTACAAGGCACAAGCTGACGGGAGTGGCAATGACACGCACGATTCTGGAAATCACCGGATCCGAGGCGCAGGACTTCCTGCAAGGCCTAGTGACCAACGAAATGCGCAAACTGGATCACGGTCTTGTCTATGCGGCGATGCTGACGCCTCAGGGCAAGTATATCGCGGACTTCTTTCTTGCTGGGCATGGGGAGACGATTCTTCTGGACGTTGATGAAAGTCTGTCGGCACAGCTGATGCAGCGGCTTTCGATGTACAAATTGAGGGCTGATGTGACGATCACGCAAAGCGAGTTGCAGGTGAAGCGCGGAACCGGCCCTGCCCCGGACGGCGCGCTTGCCGATCCGCGCCACCCCGATCTGGGTTGGCGTCTTTATGGGGCAGAAGGCGGGGATGACGGCACCGACTGGGAGGCCATTCGCGTGGCCCATTGCATCCCGGAAACCGGCATCGAGCTGTCGGCCGACACCTTCATTCTGGAGGCAGGGTTCGAGCGTCTCAACGGCGTGGATTTCAAGAAAGGTTGCTATGTCGGGCAGGAAGTGACCGCTCGCATGAAGCACAAGACAGAGTTACGCAAAGGGCTGGCAACGGTTGAGGTCCATGGCACAGCGCCCGTCGGGACACAGATCACATCATCCGAAAAGCCGGCGGGCACATTGTTCACCCAATCGGGCGGCAAGGGCATCGCCTATCTGCGGTTCGACCGCGCCTCAGGCCAGATGCAGGCCGAAAGTGCCACGGTCACATATCCGGCAGGGTGACAAGAAAAAGCCCGGCAAGGACATCAGCCTTTGCCGGACCATATTGGCATCTGCCGATAGAGCTTAGGCGCGTTCGGAATATTCGATGGTCTCAGTGTTGACGACGATATCCTCGTCAGGTCCGACAAAGGGCGGCACCATCACCTTGACGCCATTGTCGAGAATCGCCGGCTTGAAGCTATTGGCCGCGGTCTGCCCCTTCACCACAGGCTCGGTCTCGACCACCTTGCAGATGACTTTCTGGGGTAACGTAGCGTTAAGCGCTTCGTTGTCGTGATACTCGATCAACACGGTCATGCCGTCCTGAAGGAAAGCGCGGCGCTCACCCAAGATGTCAGCAGGAAGCTCGATCTGCTCGAATGTTTCGGTGTCCATGAACACAAGGTTGCCGTCCATTTCATAAAGAAACTGCTGGTCTTTTTGTTCCAGACGGACGCGCTCGACCTTGTCGGCGCTGCGAAACCGTTCATTCAACTTGGAACCATTGCGCAGGTTCCTCATCTCGACCTGAGCAAAAGCTCCGCCTTTTCCGGGCTTTACGTGATCGACTTTCACTGCGGTCCACAGACCGCCGTTGTGTTCCAGGACATTGCCTGGTCTGATCTCGTTTCCATTGATCTTTGGCATTGGGCAAAACCGTGACATAAGGTTGATGGGGGGTTCACCATCCCTATATCTGGGGAGGGGATGACTGGCAAGACGACGATATATCGTATGGAGCATCGGAACGATATGCACCCAGAGCATACATGCTATGCATTTGTGCTCTATCCGAATCGTTCAAACTTCGCCATAACCATCGCCACGCCGGAAAGACAAGAGCAATAACATCAAGGACGAACCATGACGGATTTCGTTGACGGCACGGCCTTCAATGCCGAACAGGGCAACCGTGCCCGTAAACTATTTGCTGCCGTTGTATTGGCTGCGCTGGATGACGCCATCGCAGATGACAAAAAATATGGCAATGGCCCCGAGCAGATCGCTCGGTGGGCTCGGTCTCGTGATGGGCGCGAAGTGCTGTCCTGTGCGGGCATCGACCCCAATGAACGTGTGGTTCAGGGTCTGATGGAATTTGTGGGCAAGGGTGTGCGCACCTCGGTCGCCCTCTCACGTGAGGAAAGTGAACGTCGGAATGCCGCCGCTCAGGCCGAAGCCGCCTGACGCAATTGCAGATTCCTGCGAAATGGCCCTGCCCAACGCGGCGGGGCTTTTTCTTTTCGAGACACCGAATTTCTCGGGCAGCCGCCGGAACGGCTTTCCTTGTGCGGCGCCTGTTTGTATCACGCTCTGACCGGCGACAGGAGGCATCGTCATGACACGGTCCATCATGATTCAGGGCGCAGGATCGAACGTGGGCAAGTCCATGCTTGTCGCGGGACTGGCGCGCGCCTTCGTGAACCGTGGCCTATCGGTGGCACCCTTCAAGCCGCAGAACATGTCGAACAATGCCGCCGTGACCGAGGATGGCGGCGAGATCGGACGCGCACAGGCCCTGCAGGCGCTGGCCGCCCGCCGCGCGCCCCATACCGACATGAACCCCGTTCTTCTGAAACCTGAGACCGACACCGGGGCACAGGTCATCGTGCAGGGAAAACGCTTTGCCACATTGCGGGCGCGCGACTATGCCAAGGCAAAACCGCAGCTTCTGGCCCCCGCACTCGACAGCTTTCGCAGGCTCTGTGCCGGGGTCGATCTCGTGTTGATCGAGGGCGCGGGCAGCCCCGCCGAGATCAACCTGCGTGCCGGAGATATCGCCAATATGGGCTTTGCCGAAGCCGCCGGGGTGCCGGTGGTCCTGATCGGCGACATAGACCGGGGCGGTGTGATCGCTCAGGTGGTCGGCACGCAATATATCCTGCCGCCTGAAGATGCCGCACGAATCAAGGCCTATGCGATCAACAAGTTCCGTGGCGACGTCAGCCTGTTCGACGAGGGGTTGGTCGAAATCACGAAACGCACCGGCTGGCCATCGCTTGGTGTGCTGCCTTGGTTTGCCGACGCATGGCGCCTGCCCGCCGAGGACGTTATGGATATCCGCTCAACACGCGGCGGTGCCTTCAAACTGGTCGTTCCCCGCCTGAACCGGATCGCGAATTTCGACGATCTTGATCCCTTGTCGTCCGAACCTAATGTCAGCGTCGAAATCATCGAAGCCGGAACACCCCTACCCGGCGATGCCGATCTGGTGCTGATCCCCGGAAGCAAGTCCACGATTGCCGATCTTGCGCATTTCCGGGCGCAGGGCTGGGATATCGACCTCACGGCCCATATCCGGCGCGGAGGCCATGTTCTGGGGATTTGTGGCGGCTACCAGATGCTTGGCCACGAAATCAACGATCCCGACGGCATCGAAGGTACGCCGGGCTCGGTGCCGGGCTTGGGGCATCTGGATGTGGTCACGGTCATGAAACCGGAAAAACGGCTCGCTTTGACCGAGGCTGTCTATCTTCCGACCGGAGATGCGGTTTCGGGCTATGAAATCCATCTGGGTGAGACGACCGGCCCGGATTGCGCGCGCGCGTGGCTCGGAGTGGGTCCGCTTGACGAGGGCGCTGCATCGCCTTCAGGGCGCGTGCGCGGCTGTTATCTGCACGGTCTGTTCGCATCGGACAAATTCCGTGCCGCGTTCCTGAAGGATTTCGGCGTCCAGACGGGCTTGGACTATTCGGACAGTGTGGATCAGACGCTTGATAACTTGGCTCGGCATGTCGAGACACATCTTGATCTCGACATGCTGCTCAGTCTGGCTGAAGAACCCGCGCCCTAGTCGAATTCCTGGCTGGTCAGAGCGCGGTGAATTTCGCGCCGGACCAGTTTGCGGACATTGCGCGTTATTCTTTCGCCCAAGGCACCCTGAAGTTCCTGGCGCACAATCTCGCTGACCATATCGCGCAGCGTGTCTTCATCGATGATCGCTTCACCCTCATCCGACCAAAGCCCGGCTTCGTTCTCGCGAGTCTTTGCGGATCCATCCTCCGGGTCGTTCGCGCTATCGGATAACGCCGCGTCGTCATTACCTTCAGAGGCCGATCGATCGTCGGCACCCGCTGATCTCGTGTCAGAGCTCGCATACACGAGGGACGGACCTCTCATGACGGGCGCGCTCTCATTATGTTCGGGTTCGGGACCGTAATCCTCCCACGCCATGGGAGTGACTTCTGAACCGGAATAGGGATCGTCGGTTTCTCCGTCAGGCTCCCACTCGTCTTCGCGCGCTGCGACTGCGTCTTCGACCTCCGCGATCCGATCTCCAAGGACAACCTTCTTGGAGGCGTCTTCGTGGTTCTGGGTCTCAGGCTCAGGCGACTGGTCGCCCGCGTGATGCTCGGCATCCGGCTCATCATTGTCAGACGAATGTTCCTGCGACACAGGATCATCGGACGTCTCCGCGCTGTCATGATGCTCGGGTTCGGACATAGTCTCGGACGTGGTTTCAGCATCCGACATTTCCGATGTCGCGGCCTCTTCGGCTTGAACCTCGTCGCCCTCTTTCAGCAGAAGGGCATCTTGGGGATGATCGCCGGTTGCAGCCTCGTCGTCTCGCGGAACATGATGAAATTCGAAACTGTCACTGATCGCGGAAAGATCCGAGTCGTTCTCGGCCTGATGCGATTCCCTGTCGCCATCATCCTCAGACGCGTCCACGCGAAGCGCTGGCGTCAGAACCAGCTTGTCAGCCGATTCCGTCTTTGCAGCCGGCAAAACATGGGTTTTGTCTCGGTCGCCGTTGGAAACCAACCGCCGGATAGAAGACAGCACGTCCTCAATTTCCGCGTTACTGACGGGATCTGACATAATTCTGCACCACTCTTGCCTCGCCCGAGTTTACCCTTGCCGGCATGGTCACACAACAGAATAGGACGCTTTTTACTCTTTCCCCAAGGACCGCAGCACCCGATCAAGCTGCCGGCCCTGAGGGCTGAGCTCGGTCGGAGCCGTCTTGACCAGGTTGTAATAGGCCGCCGGATCATAGGTCTGCACCGCAAGATTGAGGTCTCTTGCCGTCAACTGCCCGATCGACGACAAGATCGCATAAGCCGCGATATAGACATCGATTTCCGCCGATATCAGGTTGGTGCGCGCGTCCAGAAGCGCCTGTTCGGCATCCAGAACGTCCAATGTGGTCCGTGCGCCCAGCTGTGCCTCTTCCCGGACACCGCGGAAGGCCACGGTTGCCGCGCGAACGGCTTCCTGGCTGGCTTCGCGGCTGGCCCGGGCGGCGCGCAGATCAGCATAGGCATTGCCGACCTCCTGCTGAACGGCCAGTTGCGCCAGAAGCAACCCGCCGCGCACTGCATCACGGCGCGCCACGGCCTGCCGCTCAAGGGCGCTCAGCTGACCGCCTTGATAAATCGGGCCTGTGATCTCGACGCCAATACTGCCAGACCGGACATAATCACCACCGCTCCACTCATCCTCGACTCCGGCCCTTGCGTTCAGGTTCACCCTTGGGCGGGTTGCGGCATCGGCCGCCTTGATGGCCAGTTCCGCCGCGGCAACATCATGCTGCGCCTTGAGAATATCGGGATGATTCCGCAGCGCCACCGTTTTGGACGCATCAACGCCACCCGCGAGGCTAGGAAGCGATTGCGGCGTCCGAAGCGGGCCCGGCTGGCGCCCGACCGCACTTGTGAATTCCTCGATCGCACGGGCCAGATTGCCTTGCGCCGAAGCCAGTCCGCTTTGCGCCGACGCCAGCCGCGACTCGGCCTGGGCCACATCCGTACGGGTCACTTCACCCACCTCGAAACGGTCCTGCGCCGCGCGAAGTTCTTCTTCCAGAAGTCGCAGGTTGTTTTGGCGTAGCGAGACGAATTCGCTGTTCCGGCGCACATTCATGAACGCCACGACAGCGCGCAAAAGAACCTGCTGCTCGATGCTGCGCAGGGTCTCGCGCGTGGACAAAACGGTTTCCTTGGCCGCGTCGACCTGAAGGCCGGTGCGCCCAAAATCATACAGCAGAAGCTGTGCGGTCACACCGATGCCGGCATCCGTGGAATCGATAGACGTGCTGCCATTCCCGGTGCGGTTGCGGCCAAAGTTGCGAGTGATATTCGCAGACCAGTTCAGGATCGGTCGCAGACGCGACACGGTGACTGCGACATCTTCGTCAGCGGCCCTCAGCAAAGCGCGATTCTGTTCCAGTAGACCGCTGTTGCGGTAGGCATCCGCCAACGTGTCGGCCAGGTTTTCCGCGTTTGCCGCAACAGGCGCTGTTCCCGCCAGTGCCGCTGCAAGCACGGGACCAAGAAAACGTCTTGTCAAAATTCTTTTCAATTTGCTCTCCAACTTCATGCCCCAACTTTGGCAAGGATCAAAACGTAAAAACCTTGTACCGTTCGAACCCGGGCAGAACAGGGGCACCGGCGTTGAAGGCATAGCGCCATGATATGTCTCCATCAATCTTGTACCCGATGCGCACCGCACCCAAAGCGCCCTCCATGAACAGACATGCAATGCGCCCACCCTGCTTGACCTGCTCGATCAGGGTTTGCGGAAGATCACCAACCCCGCCTTCAACGACGATGACATCATAGGGCCCATGCTCCGGCGCCCCTTCTGCCAGAGGCCCATGATGAACGATAACGTTGTCGGCGCCGTGTTCGGACAAGAGACCCTGCGCTTCATTGGCCATGTCACGATCTTCCTCGACAGCGACAACCGCTTCGGCCATCCGGGCAATGACAGCTGCGGAATATCCAAGGGCGCTGCCCACATCCAGAACCAGCTCACTGGACCGGATATCGAGAGAATCCAAAAGCTTGGACAAGGTGCGCGGTTCCAGGATCACCCTACCGCCACCCAGATCGATGTTTTCACCCATATAGGCAGCCTCGCGCAGGTGGCGCGGCACGAAGGCCTCGCGCGGCACGTCAAGCATGGCGTCAATGATGGGAAACTTCGTCACGTCGGATGGTCGGACTTGTGTATCGACCATGACGGTGCGGCGGGCTGCGTAATCTGTCATCGACCGGGCTCTTGTGCTATGAAATGACGACCTGCTTTTCGCATATACGCTGATAGCCGGCAACGCAATTGCTGCTGGCCAAGTTGTTCGGCAGGTCTTGCACAGAGTGCAATGATCGGATAACCGATCTCAACCACTTGGATGGCGAGTTGGCGGAGTGGTGACGCAGCGGATTGCAAATCCGTGTACACCGGTTCGATTCCGGTACTCGCCTCCAATAAATTAAGGGATCTGTCGGTCTTCCGCAGCGCGCCAAGGTGATGGCAGCCGTATCACCACAATTCCAAATCACGACCATGCATGTACCAAGACTTCCGGCAGGCGCCCGACAAAGCCTGTGAACACGCTTTGTGCAAAAAAGTTGAGCGCTCGACAAACCGGCCACTGACGCAGTGCCCTGTTCGACGGGAAGCCCCCAAACCCACACCACTTTCAGTCAGGTTCGGAAAACGCCTCGCTCGCGCGCAGGATCGGATTGAACAGATAGTGGAAGACGGTATTTTGCCCTGCGTCCAACTCGACTGTGGCCAGCATGCCCGGGCGGATGAAGACCTCGCCCTTGGGACCGGTCAGGGTCTGACTGTCCAGTTCGACCACGATTTCGTAATAGGGTTCGGGATCGTTGGTTTCCGGATCGGTCACTGTGTCTGCGCTCAGATGAACCACTGCGCCGGCCAGACTGCCATAGTCTCGATAATCAAAGGCCGTCAATTTGACGCTTGCCCCCATACCGACAAATACCGGTCCGATGTCCTGCGGTTTGATCCGACCCGCAACCACCAACGCATCGTCGAGCGGAATGATTTCGAGGATCGGACCACCCGGGGCGATCACGCCGCCGGCCGTACGGACCACAACGCGATTGACGATCCCATCCATCGGCGCCCGAAGTTCAGCCCGCTCCACTTGGGCAGCCCGGACGCGCAACTGTTGACGGATCTGGGCTAGTTCAGCCTGCTGCTCGGAAAGCGCTTGCATCCGCGCGGCTTCAACGCCTGTTCGATGCTCGGTTATTTCCTGTGCGACCATCAGAACAGATTGCTGCACTCGGATGAGATCGGTTTCAGGAATGGCTCCCCGTTCGACAAGAGGCTCGAGCAAAAGCAGCTCTGCATCGCGCGACTCCTTTATCCGAGATAGAACACCAAGCGTTTCACGATATTGATCCATGCGGGCAATGAACAGACTCTGCTCGGTTAGGGCCGCCTGAGGCGCGCGTTCAGCAAGGCGTTCGGGGATGGCAAGGGCACCCGACTGTTCGGGATTGGCTTCCGCCTGAAGGCGCAGGATCTGCATTTCGAGCAGTGCTTCACGACCCAGAAGTTCATCATAGGCGCTTCTGTAGGCGGTGTCGTCCATCTGTGCCAAAAGCTGCCCTGCAGTCACCAAGTCGACTTCGCGAACAAGGATAGACTGGACAATCCCACCTTCGAGATTCTGGATGCTCTGCGTGGCATCGCGCGGTTCGACCCGGCCTGTGCCCCGAACAACGGCATTGAGCGGCGCGTAATAACTCCAGAGCAGAAAAGCCAGTATTACCCCGATGACGATATATATGACACTCCGGGACCGAGCGACCGAAGGTGCAGTCGCGTCTATAACGCCCAACGACTTCATAGAGCGACCCGCGGTTCGGGCACTTTAGGGCTTTGTGCGCCAACGCCGACGCGCGTGAATTTTGCAAGAATTTCCTCTCTTGGCCCATGTGCCAGCATGCGACCATCTGACAAGACGATCACCTCATCAACCGCATCCATCAAAGCCATGCGGTGCGTGCAGATGATCGCGCTGCGCTCGGCCAGCCATTCCTTGAAGCGTGCAACGAATGTGACTTCGCTACGGCTGTCCATGGCGGCGGTTGGTTCATCCAGAAGCACGATCGAGGGATTCTGAAGATGCAATCGGGCCAACCCAACAGCGGCTCTCTGCCCCACCGAAAGGCCCTCGCCGCCATCATGAATCTCAAGATCGAGTCCTCGGGTGGTCGACGCGACCAACTTGCCCAAGCCAGCGAAGTCCAAGGCCTCGAACAGTCGGGCATCACTGACTTGCGAAGCCCCCATCGATAGATTCTCGCGCAAGGTGCCCTTGAACAGGCGCGGCTCCTGCGGGAGGTATCCGACCGCCTTTCGGAGGTCATCAGGATCGATCTGCTGCGCCTCAAGGCCATCAACGAGATAGCTGCCCTGATTGGGCACATAAAGCCCTGCCAATATCCGCAAAAGCAGAGATTTCCCCGACCCGTTCTCACCCAGGACTGCAACGCGCGCGCCCGGCTTCAGCTTGAGATCGGGGATGACGAGCTGGACATCCTTTACGCCCGGATAGGCGCTGCGGATATCGCGCAACCGCAGGTCGCCTGCAATATGCGTCCTACGAATATAGCTTCGTGCGGCGTCACGATCCTGCGGCGCCTCAGCGATCGCCTCCAGCGCCTCGAGCGCTGCTGTCGTGTATTTCCAACGTGAGAGAATCCCAGACAATTGCACAATCGGAGCAAGGGTTCGACTTGTCAGAATGGACACCGCGATGATGCCGCCAACAGACAGAGCATCTGCAAAGAACAGATAAACCCCACCCGTGATTGCAGCGACATAGGTGAGCATCTGAAGTGAGGATGATAGAAAGGAAAGACCTGCCGAAAGGCGTCGATGCCGTGAGCTTTGAAGAGCGTTGAGCGTCGTCACCTCTTCCCAATTGCGCTGAAACAAGGGCGCAAAGCGGTGGCTCCGCAAGGTTTCAAGCCCGTAAGCGGTTTCGGTCAACAGCCGCAGCGCAGCGGTTGCTCCACCAAGCATGTCACGCGAAAGAGCATGAATACGATATTGGAAAATCAAACCTGCGATAATCATGACCAAAGCGCCCAATGCGACGATCACCACAAGCGGACCGGCGATGGCGTAGATCACCAACAAAAAGATCAGCACAAAAGGCAAATCGGTAACGACGCCGACGGCAGAGACCGCAAAGAACTCTTTCACGGAGGCGAATTCGCGCATGGTGTTGACCAAAGAGCCCGGAGGCATGGGGCGCGCGTCCAGACGCATATTGATCAACCGCTCGAATAGATCGCGATTCACGGCAATTTCAATCTCGCGGCCGGCGCTGTCGATCAGACGCGCCCTTGAGATCCTCAGCATGAATTCCAAACCGATGGCAAGCGCGGCACCGCTGGCCAGAACCCAGAGCGTCGCTTCGTTCTGGTTGGGCACGACCCTGTCATAGACCTGCAGGGCAAACAGCGATACCGCAACGGCCAGCAGGTTGGCGAAGGCCGAGGACAACACGACATCGAATACCCGGCCACGCATCGGTTCAAAATGCCGCCAGAACCAATGCTTGTTGGGGCGCTGTCCGACATGGCGCTCGGCCAAGGAATCAAGACGCGGAAAAAAGGACAGAGTTTCACCAGTGTACTTTTCCGCAAAAAGCTCTTGGGCAACCAAAACCTTGGCATCGCAGGCAGGATCCGCCGCCACGAAATACTGACCATCAGCTTCGCGTCCGATGACCAGAACATAATGCCCATCGGTCAGGCGCAGAAGGCACGGGGTCTCGATACGCGACAGGCCCACCGACGCGTGATGCGACATCTCGTAACCCACATTTCCCAAGGCGCGCGCCAGCAAGGCCATATCCATCCCACCGGCGGCACTCGGCAATCCGGTCCACAGACGATCGACCGTGACAGGCTGGCCCAGATGCGACAGGTAGCTGGCGGCGGATCGGTCAAGGCCGGAATAGCTGACCTGATCCAGATCGGTCGCTGTGGAAATCCGGCTGGACTGCCCTTTAGCCAGCGTCTTCGCATCCCGTCGCTTGCGCTTCCAAAACATGTTCATTCCAGATCGATATCGGCCGCCGACAGAGCCCCGTAAAGACGCGCGGCCTCGACGCAGTTGCGCTCTATCGCACCGCGCGTTTCGGCAATCGCGACAAGGTTGGCATTACGCTCCACCTCAAGTCGCACCGCCTCCGAGACGGATGCCGCGCCGGCCAGAAACCGATCCTTGAACAGCGCCAAGCTCCGCTCGGTGGTCTGCACGAGCTCGCCATATTCCCGCAGCGTGTTGCGCAAGGCGTGCGTGTCGATCTCCAAACGCTCCAATTCGCGCGCAAGGTCATGACGCGCGGTCGTGAACCCACGTTCTGCCGCCAAAGTTTTCTGTCTTTCCGCCTCGATCCGCAGGCGTGCCCCGCCACCAGCAATAGAGCCGCCCTCGAACGCAATCCGGGCGTTATCCTCAGGTGACCCATCGGTCCCAGTCGTCAGATCGGCTGCCGCCACGACACGCGGAAAAAGGTTTTCCGCGCTTCCTGCTCGGACATCATGGCCAGCTCGACCGCCAGCCGCGCCCGCATCAGATCGGGCGCATGATCGCGCTTTTGCGGTGCCTGACATGACCCCGACAAAGCCGCAAACCGCAACTGCGGCGCCTGATCCAACCGGACCCCCGCGTCACGCAAGAGACGGGCGCGCGCATCGGTCAACCTGGCGCGTTGCCGGATCATGTCGCGTCGGTTTTCCTGTCGGCTGACATCCAGAAACAGGGTGTCGCCCTGCCCCGTCACACCGGATTGCACACGGTCGGCCTCTTGCATGGCCAATTCCATCAGCCTTTGCTCAAGGTCCTGGCGCGCAGCAACGATCTCGTTCGCCTCGACCGCATCGACATAGGACAGCAGCGCGTCGCGCACATCCTCGTTTCGCTCCTGCCAGAACTGGATCTCGGTCATGGCGCGCAAAATCTCGGCCTTTTCCCGGCGGGTCCGGGTCTGGCTGAAATCATAGATCATCTGCGTGACGGAAATACCAATGCCCGGTCCCGTCGATCCCACCCCCAACGAGGCCGTGGGCCGTATGCGGGGGAACCAGGCCGCCTTCTCGGCGGCACTCTCGGCCTCGGCAGCGCGCAGCAAAAACAGGGTCGGCGACCGGTCAATCGACATCCGGTTGGCCTCAAGCGCGACCTCGGCGATTGCCGTTTCATTGCGCAATGCCGGCTGCCAATCTTCGAGATATGCGCCACTCAGCACATATGGTGTCGTCAGCGAGGCATCACCCGGATCGTCTGTCGCAGAGGGGGCTTGTCCAGTATGAGCCGGGTCGGCCAACAGGGCTGACCCGCCATCTTGCGGGACACAGCCCGCCAAAAGGCAAACGGCAGTCAGCGCAGCACATGCAACGCGACATACCCCTGAACCGCTTTGTCCGCAAAACCGGAACGGAGGACCGGACGCCGTCGAACTTGTTACCATTTTACCCGCCTCACGCCTCGCATGGTTCACAACGGTCGTGCCATGCGATGGTTGTAGGAAAAAATAACCGACCTTTCGTCAAAAGCCATCAGTTATTCCACAGTTCTGGACCGTGTCACTTTGCCGACACGCCGAGCGTTCAACCAACGAGACGCGAAATGGCGAAGGGCGGCCCCCGGTAGATGGGCCGCCCTGCAGTTTCATATCAAGTCGTGACGATGTTGGTGATCTCGTCATCGATGAACAACGTGGCGCCATTGGCCTCAAAGATGCTGAAGCTCTGCCCCTGGATCGACTGGTCCTTGCCCGTGTCCACGAACCCGGTCGCATTGACGACATCGCTGTCGTCACCGACGATGATGAGTTCATTATCGGCATCCGTCAGCGCGATGACCTCGCTTTCATTCAACTCCACGACCTGCCGATTGCCATCATTCATGTCGATATATTCGACATCCGCTGTGAACCTGGCATCGTCGATCTGCGTGAAGTCCAGTGTCACATCCTCGCTCAGCAGGATGTAGCCTTCATCATACGTGTCAGAGCCACTGGTCAAACCAGTGATTTCCGCCGCTGTCAGGCTTTCCTCAACACCATCTTCTGTACCGTTGTTGTCACTGTCGGCATCACGGTAATTCGGAATCCCGTTGGCATCGCTGCCCGTCTCATACTTGTCCCAGAGTCGATCGCCGTCGGTATCGATATCAAGGCTGTTGGCGATACCATCCTGGTCAAGATCTTGATAATCGAAGTTCGGATCGGCGACCACACCAAGCGAGAAGCCCTGTCCACCACCGTTTGATTGCAACGTCACAGTTACCTGGGTGGCACCGCTCGAGCTGTAGATGGCCGCTTCATTGAATGAATCGACGATTCTGACCGTCGATGTGTTAGCACCCGTGATATCCGGCCTACCGAGTTGTTCCACAAGCGTCCAAGCACCACCATTGGTCGTCGCTTCGACATACTCTTGAGTGCCACTGGTCTCAGCCTCAGCCCAGAATACCGTTGGGTTGAAACTATTTCCTAAGGAGTCAAGACCAGAGATTGAGAAAATTATGCTCTCGGTGCCCACAACACCTGATGTGCTGATGGGTCCGTTTAGCGCGCCATTGGGCACCAGATAAAGATCATCGAGCGTCGCGCCATTCCATGTTGCCGTCGACGAGGGCAGCAAATCTCCCGTGGCACCCGTCACACCCGTGACCTCAAACGTCACGACCGATCCATCCGGCAACAGCATGGTTTGGCTGTCACCCACCTGCACGCCATTGTCGAAATCCGCCCCCCACTGAACGAAGCGCAGGTCTTCTGTTCCGGACCCGCCCGTTGAATTGAGGAAAGGATCATCCTCGACAGTATCGGTGACAAGATCCCCGTCAGCGTCGTCGACGACCGAATTCGCCGTGCCGTCCCCATCCGTATCGGTGAAAGTGGTCACCGTCGATGCAGAACTCGTAAAGCCATCCAAGGATTGCGTCACCGTCAGCTCTGCACCATCCGCAATCGGGCTATCCGTCACGAAAGACCACATGCCGTCCGTCCAGACAACGGCGCTGCCGATCACGATGTCGCCTTCGGACACCGTCACGGTTGCCCCCGCATCGCCGGTCCCGCTGACCGTATTGGCCTGATCGGTGATGCTGGCGTCAAGGGTCGGCGTGTCCGGGCGAGAGATGGGGCCATCCTCGGTCAGCGAGACGTTAATTCCATCTCGGATAAGCAGAGTGGCGTCATTGGACTCGTAGATGTTGAACCTCTGCCCTTGGATCGACTGGTCCTTGCCCGTATCGACAAACCCTATCGCATTGACCGTATCGTTACTGTCACCGACGATGATCAGCTCATTGTCGGTATCGGTCATCGCGGTCAGCGTGTCGGCATCGATTGTCACCGTCTGGGCGTTCGCGCCATCATTGATGTCGATATACTCGACATTGCTGAAGGCGGTATTCCCGATTGCCGTTAAGTCCATCGTGACGGCATCGGTCAGTACGATGAACTGGTCCGCATACATAGCGCCCGCGACAAGGGCGTTGACCTGTGCCTGGTTCAGGCTGGCCTGCACACCGTCAAACGTGCCGTCATTGTCGCTATCTGGATCGCGGTAATCAGACACACCATCGCCATCACTATCGGTGGTGAGCTCATACTTGTCCCAGACCCGATCGTTGTCGCTGTCGATATCGACCCAGTTCTCGATCAACACGCTCGTACCGGCCACGACATCACCATCGACATCATCGGCACCGGCAAATCGTCCGGTCACGGTGATGGTCTGATCACTGATCGACCCGCCATCGCCATTATTGATGTTCGCGTTCCGGAAACCTGTTCCGATCGTCACACCATTGGCACTGGTCGCATCCACCGTCGGTACGGGGTTCGGAAGTGCGTCGAACCCACTAACACCAAAAATATCCGATCTTCCGCCGTCCGTATTATCAACCAAAAGCTGAACGGTTCCGGCTGCCAAGTCGATAACAAGCTCTGGATTGCCCTCGCCATTAAACGGCGCCCAATCAAAACCGAAGTTTCCAGTATTAGGGTTGCTATCGGCATCATAGTCGAAGGTATCGTAAAAACTCAGATCGAGGCCTTGGTAGTCTCTACCACTAAAATCCACGATCACAGTGCCGTCGATCTCGACATAAAGGCCGTCATCGAAAGATCCGATAGCGATCCCGATGGTCAGGTCCTCGACCGTCTCGCCCTCGACAACATTTGCCTTGTAGTTGAAGCGCGAGATTGTCCCCGTGCCAAGCGCTGACGTGGTCGTGCCGGTCCCGCTCTCACCGAGGGCAACCGCCGTGATGTCGATCAGGCTTCCCGAGGAATTGTCGGTCGTCGTGCCGCTGCTATAGCCCGGGGTCGGTGACCCTATGCTCATGTTCGAAGCCACGGTTTGCGCGGGATAGGTGATGACCGACTCCGATTCCGTTGCCGCTTCATCGGTGTCCGAGATCCCGTCCCCGTCATCGTCGGCACTGTCCGCATTCGACGTGCCATCTCCATCCGTATCGGTGAAGGTGACCTGTGACGCTTGCATACTCAAGTTACCCGCCGCATCTTGCTGCACTGCATGCAGCGTCGCCCCATCCGCAATCGGGGTGTCGGCAACAAAGCTCCATGTGCCATCTGTCCAGACAACCGCCGAGCCAACCGCTTCACTTACCCCCTCCGACATGATCGACACCGAAACCGTCGCTCCGGGCTCCCCGTGTTGATTTCCGTTGAGAACTGACCCGGTAGGTAAGTAAATTTTCACTGAGAACTGACCCATGTGAACACCTTTACCTGACGGATTTGTCAGGGAGATATGGAGTGATCGACATGGGATTTTTGAGTGTCATCCGACGTTGGGCCTTGCGAGACAAGATGCCCATTCGAGAGATCGCCAGACGCACGGGCCTTTCTCGCAATACCATCAAGAAGTACCTGCGCGAGGGCGCAGTGGAACCGAAGTTCAAGACACCGCCCCGGTCCAGCAAACTGGATCCTTATGCGGATCGGCTATCGGCGTGGCTGTTGTCGCAGACGCGCAAGCCGCGCAAAGAGCGCCGCAGCCTCAAGCAGATGCATGAAGATTTGGTGAAGCTCGGCTACGACGGGTCCTACGGGCGCGTTGCCGCGTTTGCCCGTGCCTGGCGCGCAGATCGGCACATTGCTGAGCAGACGACGGGGCGCGGTACATATGTGCCGCTGATTTTCCAGCCCGGAGAAGCTTTCCAGTTCGATTGGAGCGAAGACTGGGCCACCATTGGCGGCGAACGCGTCAAGCTGCAAGTCGCGCATACGAAGTTATCGCACAGCCGCGCTTTCGTGGTGCGGGCCTATCTTCTGCAAACCCATGAGATGTTGTTCGACGCTCATTGGCACGCTTTCCGCGTCTTTGGCGGCGTGCCTGGCCGGGGGATCTACGACAACATGAAGACGGCAGTGGATCGTGTTGGCAAAGGCAAGCAGCGCGACATCAATGCGCGCTTCCAGGCCATGGCCAGCCATTACGTGTTTGAGCCCGAGTTCTGCAATCCTGCGGCCGGTTGGGAGAAGGGCCAGATCGAGAAGAGCGTCCGGGATGCTCGGACCCGTCTGTGGCAGGTGATACCGGTCTTCGACACGCTGGACGAGCTGAACCAGTGGCTGGAGGACCGCTGCATCGCCCTATGGGCAGAGACGGCGCATCAGACATTGCCCGGCTCAATCGCAGATGCCTGGGAGGCTGAGAAGCCGACGCTCATGACGCTCCCGCCCGCTTTTGATGGGTTCGTCGAGCACAGCAAACGCGTCTCACCAACATGCCTGGTCACCTTTGAGCGCAACCGGTACAGCGTGCCAGCTAGCTTCGCGAACCGTCGTGTCAGCCTGCATGTCTACCCAGATCGGTTGGTCTTCGTGGCCGAGGGCCAGACGGTTTGTACGCACGCGCGCATCATCGAGCGATCACATCGCAAACCTGGCTGGGTTGTCTATGATTGGCGCCATTATCTCGCGGTGATCCAGCGCAAGCCCGGCGCTCTGCGCAATGGCGCACCGTTCACGGAGATGCCTGAAGCCTTCCGCCGCCTGCAAGACCACATGCTGCGCAAGGAAGGCGGAGACCGCGAGATGGTCGATATCCTGTCGCTTGTGCTCCACCATGACGAGGATGCCGTCTTATGCGCCGTGGACTTGGCATTGGAAGCTGGCGTGCCAACCAAGACACATATCCTGAACCTGCTTCACAGATTGGTGGATCGCAAACAGACCGATCATCCCGAGATAGATCCACCGGAGGCACTGGTCCTGGCTAAAGCTCCCAAGGCAGATGTCGACCGATATGACGGTCTGAGACAGCCCAAGGGGAAGCGTCATGCGTCATGATCCAGCAGGCGCCTCGATCGTGATCATGCTGCGCAGCCTCAAGCTGTATGGCATGGCGCAGGCCGTCGAGGATCTCGTCGCACAGGGCGCCCCCGCCTTCGAGGCCGCAATACCGATCCTGTCACAGCTACTGAAGGCAGAGATGGCGGAACGGGAGGTGAGATCCATCGCCTACCATATGAAGGTTGCGCGCTTCCCGGCATACAAAGATCTCGCGGGCTTCATCTTTGCCTCCAGTGACATCAACGAGGCCACTGTCCGCCAACTCCATCGCGGCGAGTTCATGGAAAATGCCGAGAACGTGGTGCTCATCGGTGGACCCGGCACCGGAAAAAGCCATGTCGCGACGGCCATCGGTGTCCACGCCATCGAGCATCAACGGCGCAAGGTCCGCTTCTTCTCAACCGTGGAGCTTGTGAACGCGCTTGAACAAGAGAAGGCTGCCGGCAAGGCAGGGAAGATGGCGGAGTTACTGACAAAGGTCGACTTGGTCATCCTCGACGAGCTCGGCTATCTGCCGTTCAGTGCGTCCGGTGGCGCGATGCTGTTCCACCTGCTCAGCAAGCTCTACGAGCGTACCAGCGTCATCATCACAACCAATCTCAGCTTCGCGGAATGGGCCCAGGTCTTCGGCGATGCAAAGATGACGACCGCACTCCTCGATCGCCTGACACACCGCTGCCACATCCTCGAGACCGGCAACGACAGCTATCGCTTCAAAGCCAGCTCTGAAGCCGCCAAGAAAAAGCGAAAGGAGGCACACGCATTGACCAAAACCTGACCGTTGATAAACCTACTTAGGCGGGTCAGTTCTCGGTGAAAATACCGGGTCAGTTCTCAACGGAAATCAACACTCCCCGGTCCCGCTGACCGTATTGGCCTGATCGGTGATGCCGGGATTGATGGTGGGAAGGGCGACAGTATTGTCCAAGGTCGCCGTCGCACTCGCCTCAGTCGCTGCATTACCTGCGGCATCCGACACGTTCGCCGTAACCGTGATCTCACCTTCCGCAAGGCCGGAGATATCCGCCCCGCTGGCGTTCAGGCTCCAGCCCCCTTCGGACACCGTCGTCGTCGCCGTTACCGTCGCATTGGCGCTATCGGTGAAGGTCACCGTGACAATCTGACCATCCTCGGCATCCGTCGTGCCAGCAACGAAAACATCCTCGTCCTCAGAAGCGTTCACGATATCATCACCCGCGATCCCGGGCGTAATCGCAATCGTCGGCGCGCTATTGTCCAATGTCACCGTGGCACGCGCCTCGGTCGCCGCGTTACCCGCAGCATCCGACACGTTCGCCGTAACCGTGATCTCGCCGTTGGCAAAGTCGGAGATATCCGCCTCGCTTCCGTTCAGGCTCCAGCCCCCTTCGGACACCGTCGCCTCCGCGGTCACCGTGGCAGAGGCACTATCGGTGAAGGTCACCGTGACAATCTGACCATTCTCGGCATCCGTCGTGCCCGCGATGACGACATCCGCATCCTCCGCCGCATTCACGACATCATCGCCCTCGATCGGGGTCGTAATCGTGATTGTCGGCGGGGTATTGTCCAAGGTCGCCGTTGCACTCGCCTCGGTCGCCGCGTTACCCGCAACATCCGACACGTTCGCCGTAACCGTGATCTCGCCATTGGCAAGGCCGGAGATATCCGCCCCGCTGCCGTTCAGGCTCCAGTTCCCTTCGGACACCGTCGCCGTCGCGGTCACCGTCGCATTGGCGCTATCGGTGAAGGTCACCGTGACAATCTGACCGGTCTCCGCATCCGTCGTGCCCACGACAAGGACATCCGCATCCTCCGCAGCATTCACGACACCATCAGTTTCGATCGGGGTCGAAATCGTGATTGTTGGCGGGGTACCATCAATCGCCTGAACATCCGTCGGCGTGCTCTCGTTGCCCGCCGCATCCGTCGCCGTCACGGAGCCTGTAAAGCCCTCCGTCGTCCCGTCGGGGAAATCATCGGCAGGGATCGACCACGTGCCATCTTCGCCAACCGTCGCCGTCACAGGCTCGTCGTTCGCATCCAGAACCGGAGCGCCATTGGAGTCCAGCAGCGTGATCGTGCTGTTCGCCTCCGCCGTCCCGCTCAGACCGTCCGCATTGGCACTGGTCACATCAGGTGCGAATGGCGCAGTTTCATCGACTGCAGGCTGTGATGTATTGTTCGCCTGATCGGTCTGTGTTGTCACAACATCGTTGGATATCTGCGGCGCCTCCGAGGTGATCGGGCCGTAAGTGCCGTCATCGGCCACAACCGCCGTGCCGGTCGTTCCATCGGGGAAGGTCGTGGTCACGGTCGAGCCAGGCTCACCCGTGCCCGACACGCTCAGCGTGCCGTCTTCATTCGGCGTCACATCCTGGCTCGGCGCAAGCGGCGCCGTGGTGTCCGAATAGGCTTCGGTCAACGGCTCCGAGGTGTTGCCCGCCGCATCGGTTGCGGTCACGGACACATCGCCCGTCGTCTGAGGCGCCTCCGAGGTGATCGGGCCATAGCTGCCGTCATCAGCCACAACCGCCGTGCCGGTCGTTCCATCGGGGAAGGTCGTCGTCACGGTGGAGCCGGGCTCGCCCGTGCCCGACACGCTCAGCGTGCCGTCATCGTTGGTGGTCACATCCTGCGAGGGCGAAAGCGGCGCCGTGGTGTCCGAATAGGCTTCGGTCAACGGCACCGAGGTGTTGCCCGCCGCGTCGGTTGCGGTCACGGACACATCGCCCGTCGTCTGCGGCGCCTCCGAAGTGATCGGGCCATAGCTGCCATCTGCCGCCACGAGCGCCGTGGCGGTGCTTCCATCGGGGAACTCGGTCGTCACGGTCGAGCCGGGCTCGCCCGTGCCCGACACGCTCAGCGTGCCATCGGTGTTCGGCGTGACCACCTGGCTCGGCGCCTCGGGTGCGGTTGTATCGCTATAGGCTTCGGTCGCCGGATCGGAGGTGTTGCCCGCCTCGTCGGTCTGGGTCGCGGATACCTCGCCGCTGGTCTGTGGCGCGGCCGAGGTCACCGGGCCGAAATTGCCGCTGTCATCGACCAGCGCGCTGCCCACGGTGCCATCGGGGAAGGTGACCTGAACGGTCGATCCCGGCTCACCGGTGCCCGACACCGACAAGGTACCGTCCTCATTCTGCGTCGCCGGCTCGATGACTGGTTCAAGCGGCGCGGTCTCGTCCGTATAGGGCGAGACCACGTCATCCGACTGGTTGCCAGCCTCATCGACCTGGTTCACGATCACGTCACCCGAGGTCTGCGGCGCGTCAGAGGTCACCGGGCCATAGGTGCCATCGGCCTCAACCAGCGCGGTGGCCGTCGTGCCGTCGGGGAAGAACACGGTCATGGTCGCACCCGGCTCGCCCGTGCCGGAGATCGACAGCGTGCCGTCGTCATTCGGCGTGACTGCACCGACGGTCGGGTTCAGCGGCTCGTTCGTGTCCACATAGTCCTCTGTCGACGGCTCGGAGACATTGTTCGCCTCATCCGTCTGCGTGGCCGAGACGGGACCCGTCGTCTGCGGCGCAGCCGAGGTCACCGGGCCGAACGCGCCATCATCGCCGATCGTCGTGGTTGCGGACGTGCCATCCGGGAAGATCACGGTCGCCGTGGAGCCCGGCTCGCCCGTGCCGCTCACATCGATCGTGCCGTCGTCATTCGGGGTCACGATCAGGTTGACCGGCAGCGGCGGCGTCTCGTCGAAATAGGCCTCCGTCGCCGCGGGAGCAGAGGTATTGCCCGCCTCATCGGTCTGCGTGGCCGAGACGGTCCCCGACGTTTGCGGCACAGCCGAGGTTACCGGGCCAAACGTGCCATCTTCGCCGACCAGCACGGTGGCGGTCGTCCCATCGGGGAAGGTCACGGTCGCGGTAGAGCCGGGCTCGCCCGTGCCGCTCACATCGATCGTGCCATCTTCATTGGCCGTGGCGACAAGGTTGCTAGGCGCAAGCGGGGCCTGCGCGTCGTCAAACTCAGCCGTGTCAGCCGCGGACGGGTTGCCCGCCTCATCCGTCTGAACGGCCGACACCGCACCATCCGTCTGCGGTGCGTCAGAGGTCACCGGGCCGAAAGAGCCATCAGGACGAACTGTCGTGGTGCCCGTGCTGCCATCGGGGAAGGTCACGGTGGCGATGGCGCCGGGCTCACCCGTGCCGGACACCGAAAGCGTCCCATCCAGGGTCTGCTCGATGGCCCCAAGAACCGACGCCTGCGGGCCGACCTCGTCGGAGAAGGGCACGGTCGCTGTGGGCGAGACATTGCCCGCGCCATCGGTCTGGGTCGCCGTCACATCACCAGAGGTCTGCGGCGACGAAGAGGTGATCGGCCCAAAGGTTCCATCCGGACCGACAACAGCCGCGCCGATGGTCCCGTCGGGGAAACGCACCGTCGCCGTCGAGCCGGGCTCGCCCGTGCCGGAGACCGACAAGGTGCCATCCTCGTTCGGCGTCACCGTGTCGATGGTCGGGGCGGTCGGAGCCGTGGTGTCGGTATAGGCCTCGGTCGTCAAAGGCGACGTGTTGCCTGCCTCATCGCTCTGCCGCGTCGAGACCGCGCCCGTCGTCTGCGGCGCCTCCGAGGTGATCGGGCCGTAAGTGCCGTCATCGGCCACAACCGCCGTGCCGGTCGTCCCATCCGGGAAGGTCGTCGTCACGGTCGAGCCAGGCTCACCCGTGCCCGACACGCTCAGCGTGCCGTCTTCATTCGGCGTCACATCCTGGCTCGGCGCAAGCGGCGCCGTGGTGTCCGAATAGGCTTCGGTCAACGGCTCCGAGGTGTTGCCCGCCGCATCGGTTGCGGTCACGGACACATCGCCCGTCGTCTGCGGCGCTTCCGAGGTGATCGGACCATAGCTGCCGTCCTCCGCCACGAGCGCCGTTCCGGTGGTCCCATCCGGGAAGGTCGTCGTCACGGTGGAGCCGGGCTCACCCGTGCCGGAGACCGACAAGGTGCCATCGTCATTCGTGGTCACCGTCTGCTCAGGCGCCAGCGGCGCCGTCTCATCCGTCACCGTCTCGCTCTGCGGATCTGAGGTGTTGCCCGCTTCGTCTGTCTGCGTCGAGGACACTTCACCCGTCGTCTGCGGCCCCTCCGACGTGATCGGCCCATAGCTGCCGTCATCATTCACAACCGCCGTGCCGGAGGTCCCGTCGGGGAACACGGTCGTCACGGTCGAGCCGGGCTCACCCGTGCCGGAGACAGACAAGGTGCCATCGTCATTCGGCGTCACCGTCTGCTCAGGCGCAAGCGGCGCCGTCTCATCCGTCACCGTCTCGCTCTGCGGATCAGAGGTATTGCCCGCTTCGTCTGTCTGCGTCGAGGACACTTCACCCGTCGTCTGAGGCGCCTCCGAGGTGATCGGACCATAGCTGCCGTCATCATTCACAACAGCCGTACCCGAGGTCCCGTCGGGGAACACGGTCGTCACGGTCGAGCCGGGCTCGCCCGTGCCGGAGACCGACAAGGTGCCATCGTCATTCGTGGTCACTGTCTGCTCAGGCGCCAGCGGCGCGGTTTCATCCGTCACCGTCTCGCTCTGCAGATCAGAGGTGTTGCCCGCTTCATCGGTCTGGCTCGAGGACACGGTCCCAGTCGTCTGCGGCCCCTCCGACGTGACCGGCCCATAGCTGCCGTCCTCCGCCACGAGCGCCGTGCCGGTCGTTCCATCGGGGAAGGTCGTCGTCACGGTGGAGCCGGGCTCGCCCGTGCCCGACACGCTCAGCGTGCCGTCATCGTTGGTGGTCACATCCTGCGAGGGCGAAAGCGGCGCCGTGGTGTCCGAATAGGCTTCGGTCAACGGCTCCGAGGTGTTGCCCGCCGCGTCGGTTGCGGTCACGGACACATCGCCCGTCGTCTGCGGCGCCTCCGAAGTGATCGGGCCATAGCTGCCATCTGCCGCCACGAGCGCCGTGGCGGTGCTTCCATCCGGGAACTCGGTCGTCACGGTCGAGCCAGGCTCGCCCGTGCCCGACACGCTCAGCGTGCCATCGTCATTCACCGTCACCACCTGGCTCGGCGCCTCGGGTGCCGTCGTGTCGCTATAGGCTTCGGTCGCCGGATCGGAGGTGTTGCCGGCCTCGTCGGTCTGGGTCGCGGATACCTCGCCGCTGGTCTGTGGCGCGGCCGAGGTCACCGGGCCGAAATTGCCGCTATCATCGACCAGCGCGCTGCCCACGGTGCCATCGGGGAAGGTGACCTGAACGGTCGATCCCGGCTCACCTGTGCCCGAAACGGACAAGGTACCGTCCTCATTCTGCGTCGCCGGCTCGAGGAAGGGTTCAAGCGGCGCGGTCTCGTCCGTATAGGGCGAGACCACGTCATCCGACTGGTTGCCAGCCTCATCGACCTGGTTCACGATCACGTCACCCGAGGTCTGCGGCGCGTCAGAGGTCACCGGGCCATAGGTGCCATCGGCCTCAACCAGCGCGGTGGCCGTCGTGCCGTCGGGGAAAAACACGGTCATGGTCGCACCCGGCTCGCCCGTGCCGGAGATCGACAGCGTGCCGTCGTCATTCGGCGTCACTGCACCGACGGTCGGGTTCAGGGGTTCGTTCGTGTCCACATAGTCCTCTGTCGACGGCTCGGAGACATTGTTCGCCTCATCCGTCTGCGTGGCCGAGACGGGACCCGTCGTCTGCGGCGCAGCCGAGGTCACCGGGCCGAACGTGCCATCATCGCCGATCGTCGTGGTTGCGGACGTGCCATCCGGGAAGATCACGGTCGCCGTGGAGCCCGGCTCGCCCGTGCCGCTCACATCGATCGTGCCGTCGTCATTCGGGGTCACGATCAGGTTGACCGGCAGCGGCGGCGTCTCGTCGAAATAGGCCTCCGTCGCCACAGGAGCAGAGGTATTGCCCGCCTCGTCGGTCTGCGTGGCCGAGACGGTCCCCGACGTCTGCGGCGCATCCGAGGTCACCGGGCCAAAAGTGCCATCTTCGCCGACCAGCGCGGTGGCGGTCGTCCCATCGGGGAAGGTCACGGTCGCGGTAGAGCCGGGCTCGCCCGTGCCGCTCACATCGATCGTGCCATCTTCATTGGCCGTGGCGACAAGGTTGCTAGGCGCAAGCGGGGCCTGCGCGTCGTCAAACTCAGCCGTGTCAGCCGCGGACGGGTTGCCCGCCTCATCCGTCTGAACGGCCGACACCGCACCATCCGTCTGCGGTGCGTCAGAGGTCACCGGGCCGAAAGAGCCATCAGGACGAACTGTCGTGGTGCCCGTGCTGCCATCGGGGAAGGTCACGGTGGCGATGGCGCCGGGCTCACCCGTGCCGGACACCGAAAGCGTCCCATCCAGGGTCTGCTCGATGGCCCCAAGAACCGGCGCCTGCGGGCCGACCTCGTCGGAGAAGGGCACGGTCGCTGTGGGCGAGACATTGCCCGCGCCATCGGTCTGGGTCGCCGTCACATCACCAGAGGTCTGCGGCGCAGACGAGGTGATCGGCCCAAAGGTTCCATCCGGACCGACAACAGCCGCGCCGATCGTCCCGTCAGGGAAGCGCACCGTCGCCGTCGAGCCGGGCTCGCCCGTGCCGGAGGCCGACAAGGTGCCATCCTCGTTCGGCGTCACCGTGTCGATGGTCGGGGCGGTCGGAGCCGTGGTGTCGGTATAGGCCTCGGTCGTCAAGGGCGACGTGTTGCCTGCCTCATCGCTCTGCCGCGTCGAGACCGCACCCGTCGTCTGCGGCGCCTCCGAGGTGATCGGGCCGTAAGTGCCGTCATCGGCCACAACCGCCGTGCCGGTCGTCCCATCCGGGAAGGTCGTCGTCACGGTGGAGCCGGGCTCGCCCGTGCCCGACACGCTCAGCGTGCCATCGTCATTCGGCGTCACATTCTGGCTCGGCGCAAGCGGCGCCGTGGTGTCCGAATAGGCTTCGGTCAACGGCTCCGAGGTGTTGCCCGCCGCATCGGTTGCGGTCACGGACACTTCACCCGTCGTCTGCGGCCCCTCCGACGTGATCGGGCCATAGCTGCCGTCATCGGCCACAACCGCCGTGCCCGAGGTCCCGTCGGGGAACACGGTCGTTACGGTAGAGCCGGGCTCACCCGTGCCCGACACGCTCAGCGTGCCGTCGTCATTCGGCGTCACATTCTGCGAAGGCGACAAAATGTCCTGGATTATATCATCCAATAGCGCCTGAAGTTCAGCCACGGTATCGGCGCCACCGGCCTCTGCGTCACGCAGGGCTTCGAGGAATTCGCCAAGGTATGGCGAAGGCGCGGCCAGCCCAGTGAGCCCCATAGCGGTGAGGTTTTCCTCGGTCAGCTGATCCCGCGCATGCTGTGGGATCTCCGCGCCCGTATCCAGCGCCGCAAGCGCTTGTATGGCATCAGCGGTATCCACAAGCGTCTGGAAACCCTCAATGGTGTCCGCATTGGCGTTGGGCGCAGAGCCAGTCGATGTCCCTTTCAGGGAATCCTCGAGAAGAGCCGAAAATTCCGGTTCAGTGGTCTGTCCATCCTCACCCACTTCGGGCGTACGCTCCACCCCCAAGCTGGGCGCGCGCAACAGGTCGGCCTCGGTTTCCGTTCCATCCTCGTTGTTGAATTCAAACTCTCGGGCACCAGCCAGCAATTCCGATCGCACGGCGGATTGTGCAGCGGCGGTATCATCGCCAGCATCTTCGATGGCGGAAACAAACTCTTCGATCGTGGCGCCCTGATCGCCTTGATTTAGCTTGTCCTTGCCTGACAGCATCGCCAGAACCTGGCCGTATTGCTCCCCATCGTCGATATCACCGTCGGTGTCATCGAAGTCTTCATCAAAGATATCTTTGGGCGCGACGCCGTTGATATCGGAAAGACCGAAAGTTTCCTGCACCTGTTGGATGCTTTCGGTGATTTTTTCCGGAGAAACGCCCTCGGCAGGTATCTCGCCCTCGGCACTAACACCGGCAAGACGCGCGGCCACAGTGGTTACCGGGTTGATGTTGAGCGCAACATTCGTGGTCCCGTTGGGCTGCGGATCGCCCGCGCCAAGGCCCATGAGCGTCGCGTTCAGGTCGGTATCCGCGCCCGTTGCTTCATCACGGTAATCGGGATTCTCGTTGAGATCGCGCATGATCGCGATCACGTTGGGGAACGTGCCCTGCAACGTGACCGAAAACGATCCATCTTCGTTCAACGGAATGCCCGCCTGAAGAAGCGCACCGGTGTTGTCATAGAGGTCGACAACAAGCCCGTTGCCGGGGATTACCGGACCGGCCACGAATGTTCCTGAAATTATCGTCAGAGCATTGGAAACTGACCCGAAGAAGGCCCCGGCTCCGCCACCGCCTCCCATAGCCGCCAAACCCAAACCACCGGCACCAAGTCCAGCCAATGCAAGGCCGACACTCCCCTCCCCAATCAACGCCGCGCCGAGGGTGTCGTCGGCCAGCAAAGGCTCAAGGGGTGAAAAACTCGAGGACTTCGCCAGGATGGATCCCGCAGCATCAGGGCTGCCACCAAAGGCGTAAAGGGCTTTGCCATCGACCGTTCCGATCGGGGCCATGTCGGCCGGGAGTTCGATCACGCCGCCAAGGCCATCCATCGAAAAGAGTGTATCTCCGAGGAAGTAATCCTGAAGGACGACCTCGGTGCCATCCGCATAAAGCAACACGAGGTCATTGCCTTGCCGGACCGCCACATAGGGCTGCTCGCCAAGCCTGCCTGCTGCGTCCACGACGGTTACGCTGTCATAAACTTGGTATTTCTGCGCGGGAATAACGGAAACAGAACCCGAACGAACTTCCAGACGGATCACAGAATTATCAAGCATTTAAGCAGTCCTTGCACTCGTTACTTCACACGGTGGAGTAAACTTGCGACCATTGGATGTCGCACCCCACATGATTTCTGGCCTGACATACTCCAGGCCATTCAATCTTTTGAGATAACTTATTCCCTTTTGAGAATGCAAATAGGAAAAGAGATTTATATCCATAAGATTAGGTTACCCGACGTAAGTCAGCCGATGACGGGTCTGAAGCGTGAAACGCAAATATTTTTCGACAACCGCTCTTCAAAGAGCTGCCAAATCGATGTCACGGGGCCTCAGGCTCGTCGATGCGAACGAATGATACGTTAAACACAAACAATCCAATATATGGGGATACCGCCCGCCCTCTGGCGGAAACAGGCTCATTCGAGGCGCGTAATGATGTCAGCGCCCTAGCCAATGCCGGCGCAAGAGCTGTGCGAACATATCGGGCAGGAGGACAGCACGAAACGCAAATGGCATGCCATTGGGATAACGCTCAGATAGACACTTCTCGCAGCAACCTGTCACGCTCCACATCGGCCGCCGGTTCCGACAGACGGACCACACCACGGTTCAGCACGACGATATCGTCGGCCAGATCATAGGCAAAATCGAAGAACTGTTCGACCAGTACGATCGCTATCTTGCCCTCATTCCGCAAAAGGCGGATGACCTCGCCGATCTGTTTGATGATGTTGGGCTGGATGCCTTCGGTGGGTTCGTCCAGAAGCAGAACGCGCGGCTGCGTTATCAGGGCGCGTGCGATGGCAAGCTGTTGTTGCTGACCACCCGACAGATCGCCACCTCGCCGGTCCTTCATCTGCGCAAGCACCGGGAACAGGTCATAAATACGCTCGGGTATCCGTTGTTCGGACTTCGGGAGGCAGGCAAAGCCGGTCTGCAAATTCTCGGTCACGGTAAGGAGTGGAAATATCTCACGGCCCTGGGGAACATAAGCGATCCCGTGTTTCGCCGCATGGACCGCACCGAAGCGGTCCAGCTCGGTTCCGTCCAGCACGATGCGCCCTGCGCTATAGGGGTGCCGCCCGGCGATTGCCTTGAGCAGACTAGTCTTGCCCACGCCATTGGTGCCCATCACCGCTGTCACCGCGCCGGGGCGCGCCTGCAGACTGACACCATGCAGGATTTGCGAAGCCGCGTAATGCAAGGTCAGATCATCAACGCTCAGCATATGTCACCGCCCCAGATAGACATCGATCACCTCTTGGTTCTTCGTGACATGGTCCAGACTGCCCTCCGCAAGCACGGATCCTTCATGCAGCACCGTGACCTTGCAGCCAAGGCGACGCACGAATTCCATGTCATGTTCGATCACCACGACAGCGCGGGTTTTGGCTGCTCGCTTGAGCAGATCGGTGGTGTGTTCACGCTCTGCGGGCGTCATACCGGCCGCCGGTTCATCGACCAGTAACAGCCGCGGGTCCTGCGCCAGCAACATGCCGATTTCCAGCCACTGTTTCTGACCATGACTCAACGCCCCTGCCCGCTTCGGCAACTGCTCAAGCAGGCCTATCTCCTGCGCGATCTCTCCGATCCGGGTGGCCGCATGCCGAGTGCGCCGGTAGAAGAGCACGTCGAAGGGGCCACGTTTGTTCTTGAGGGCCATGGCAAGGTTTTCGCGCACGGTCTGATCTTCGAACACCGTGGGCTTCTGAAATTTTCTGCCAATACCCGCGCGGGCAATCTCGCTTTCGCTCATCCCCAGAAGCGACACCGATTTTTCACCCCAGATGACGCGCCCCTCGTCGGGGCGGGTCTTGCCGGTCACGATATCCATGAATGTGGTCTTACCCGCGCCATTGGGGCCGATCACCGCCCGTAGTTCCGGCTCGGCGATCTGGATCGACAGGTTGTTGATTGCCCGGAACCCGTCAAACGTGACAGAAACGCCCGAGACTTCGAGAAGCGTCGTCATTTGGCCCTCACAAGGTAGTCGAACAGTCCACCGATGCCACGTGGAAAGAAAAGCGTGACGGCGACAAAGCCGAGGCCCAGAAGAACAAGCCACCAATCGGTCCAGTTGATGACGTAGAAGCCAAGGTCAATGTCGGGTGCACCCCCGCCCGTGAACCAGCTTGACGCAAGGCTGACCACCGCCGCCCCAATCACGGCGCCATAAAGGCGCCCACGGCCCCCGATCGCCACCCAGACGGCCAGATAGATCGACGCGATTGGGGCAATTTCAGCCGGGTTGATGATGCCCGCCTGCGGATAATAGAGCGCGCCCGCCAATCCCGAAACAATGGCGGTCAAAGTGAAGATCACCAGCTTGTAATGCTCTACGTGGTAGCCAAGAAACCGCACGCGCGCCTCGTTGTCACGAATGCCACGGATAACCGATCCGAACTTACCCGATACCAGCCATGCGAAGATCACGTAGCCAAGCCCAAGCGCAAAGGCCGATGCCCAGAAGAACCAAAGCGCCAGCGTTGACTGCGGCACATGCAACAGGCCGGGAATGTTCTGGAGGCCCGACAGGCCGTTATTGCCGCGCAGACCGGTATCATTCTGAAAAAGGTAGAGCGACAAAGCCAGCGTCATGGCCTGTGTGAGGATCGACAGATAAACGCCCGTCACCCGGCTGCGAAACGCCAACCAGCCAAAGACCAGCGCCAGCAGCCCCGGCACCAACACGACCATGGCCAACTGCAGCGGCAGGCTGTGCGCGAAAACCCAAAGGGCGGGCAGCTCGTTGCTGCCGACCACACCGAATATCTGCGTGGCGATGGCATCCGTGATCTCTGTCTCGGTCGGCGGAATGGGCGCGTTTTCGAACGAGTCGATCACGATCCCTTCGGTCCGGGCATACATCAACCACATCCCGATGGCGTAACCACCCAGACCGAAGAACGCGAAATGCCCCAGGCTGAGGATCCCGCAATAGCCCCAGACCACATCCATCGCCACCGCGATCAGACACAGACAGAGCGTCATACCCAGCACCTTGACCATCGAGGTCGACA
Source organism: Roseobacter sp. AzwK-3b (assembly GCF_000170875.1). NCBI lineage: Bacteria > Pseudomonadati > Pseudomonadota > Alphaproteobacteria > Rhodobacterales > Roseobacteraceae > Roseobacter > Roseobacter sp. AzwK-3b. Next base: position 96,988 of record NZ_ABCR01000010.1, on the reverse strand, counting down.
GGATGGGAAGACCGAACCCTTCAGCAAGCACGCTCACACTCAGCGTGAACAGGCCAAGGGCTCCCAAAAACCAGAGTACCGAGGGATTTTCCGCAAAGAAGCTTTTACGTGGCGCGATGTCAGAGGACATATCTTGCGTGCTCATCGATCAATCCCCCGCAGCGCGACCCTTAAGGGCGACAATGCCCTTGGGCCGAACCTGAATGAATAGGATGACGAACAGAACCATATAGGTCTGTGCCGCCAGCGTGTTGGAGGGATTGAGCCATTCGATCCCCTTTTGCAGAAAGCCGATCATCGACGCCCCGGCCAAGGTGCCCCAGACATTGCCCACCCCGCCCACAACCACGGTCATGAAGCTTTGCACGATATAATTAGCGCCCATTTCCGAGGTCACCTGCGCATAAAGCCCGATCGCAACACCCGCGATCCCGGCAATCCCCGAGCCCAGACCGAAGGTCAGCATGTTGATCCGGTCCGGGTTGATCCCCATTGACGCGGCCATACCCGGGTTCTGCGTGACCGCCCGCACCTCGAGCCCGAGACGCGTGCGTTTGAGGACATAAAGCAGCAGCGCCAGAAAGATCAGCGCCAGAACGAAAATCGCGACACGAATGGTTGAGATGCCGACGATATCGTTCAAGGTGATTGCCCCACCCAGCCAGTCGGGTGCAGTCAGAGGACGAGCCTGCGTCCCGAAGATGTTCTTGGCCAGTTGCTGCAATGCGATGGATATACCGAACGTGGCCAGCAAGGTTTCCAGCGGGCGTGTGTAAAGATGCCGGATCACCAGACGCTCCATTGTCACGCCCGCGCCAAACGTCACGGCAAAGGCCAGCGGCAGCGCGACCAATAGGCTGAGTGTGTAATCGGGGATGAACAACTGCACGACATAGCCGGTATAGGCGCCCATCATGATGAACTCGCCATGCGCCATGTTGATGACGCCCATCACCCCAAAGGTAATGGCCAGCCCGATCGCCGCCAGAAAGAAGATCGACGCCAGCGACACTCCATCAAGAATAAGGTCCAGCGTCTGGTAGACAGCCAGCATGCGCGAGGTCGCAGTCAGCGCTGCCTCTGCGGCGTTGGTGATATCAGGGTCCGGCTCAAGGTATTCCTCGTAGAATACATACGCCGCAACGGCGCGCGCCACCTCTTCGTCTGAAGCTCTTGGCGGAACCGTGCCAGCGGCTTCAAGAGCCTCATATGCGATTGCGCGAGTTTCGACCGTGTTCAGACGATGCAACGGCACACCGCCAACCCTGCCGTCCAGGATGTGCTCGGCAAGCACATCGCGCAATTCCGCCGCAGTCTGTCGCGGCGGGGCAAGGTCCTTATCGACCAGCCTGTCATATGCTTCAGCCCGGGTCATGTCTTGGCCGGCCTCAAGAACTCGGGCGATATTAGCGCCGTCAGGCACGGTTTCGGCCAAAGCGTCCCGGCGTGCGGTCAATTGGTTCAGAACGCTGCGCGCCTCGATACTGGTATCCCCGGACAAGGCTTCGATGGCGGCCAGGCGATCCGCCTTGTCCGCTCCGAATTGCGCGGTCAAAAGGGCCAAAAGCCTTTGTTTTCGAGTTTTCAGATCGGCATCTTGTTCGCCGTCGATACTGGCAGCCAGAGGCTCGATCTGGCTGGCGTCAGCGCTTCTTGCGATAGATTCCAGCGCCGCTGCCCGACGGGCGGGGTCAGAGGCATTCAACTCGAACGGCACCAACGCCGCCGCCACTTCTCGTTGCACGCCCGCGTTCGGCTTGATCTGATCCACCTCACGACTGCCGACCTGGCCCACGGACTCTCCCGTGTCGATGTCGACAAGAGTGAGCCCGTCACCCGCATCCTCGGCATAGAAGAACAGACCGTCACCGGGGCGTTTATACACCTCACGCGCCTCCCATTTCCGCAGGAAGTCAGAGATGGCGGGATGATCGGACGCCAGAAGGGCCGCGATCACCGGTCCGATGGTCCGGCGCGAGGGCTTGGACAGTTCGGCCTTGTAGGGCTGCAGGACCGATTGCAGTGTTTCTTGCGCGGCGACATCGCCGGGGCGCCACGCAACAATGCAGACGAACAGCATCGCTGTCGCAATGACGCGGGCAAAAAGGGCGGTGAAACGCATGATCCGTCCGGTCCTGATCGGGGAAATGGAATGGATGGGCCGCGCGGGATACGACACCCCGCGCGGCGCCGTTACCTTAGTAGTTCGAGGTCATCTGAACGCAGGTGCTGGTTTCGACATTGTACATGCCGCAGCCGAGTTCCTTCCAATCGCTTTTCAGAACGGCACTATCCGGCAGGTGATCGGTCCACGCATCACCGGGCACTTCTTCTGTCTGGCTGATGATATCGAACTGACCGTCATCGCGGATCTCACCGATCAGCACCGGCTTGGACAAGTGGTGGTTGGCGTTCATAACCGCCATGCCACCTGTCAGGTTGGGGAATTCCTGCCCCCACATCGCTTCGCGAACGGCATCGACGTCGGTGGTGCCTGCGGCCTCAACGGCGTTCACCCACATGTTGAAGCCAATGTAATGGGCCTCCATCGGGTCATTGGTCACACGGGCCGTATCGCCGATATAGTCATGCCATGCGCTGATGAACGCGGCATTTTCTGGCGTATCGGCGGACTGGAAGTAATTCCAGGCCGCAAGGTGACCCACAAGGTTCGACGTATCGAGACCCGACAATTCCTCTTCGCCGACCGAGAAGGCAACCACGGGAATATCCGCTGCGCTGACATTCTGCGCTGCCAATTCCTTGTAGAAGCCCACATTTGCATCACCGTTGATCGTGGAGATCACGCCAACCTGCTTGCCCGATGCGCCAAGAGCCACGACATCCGACACGATCGTCGCCCAATCGGAATGCCCGAAGGGTGTGTAGTTCACGAAGATATCCTCTTCGGCCACACCCTTGGATTTCAGATATGACTCCAGAATATTGTTGGTGGTGCGGGGATACACATAGTCGGTCCCAAGCAGTGCGAAGCTTTCGACGCCAAGCTCTTCAAGGAAATAATCCACGGCCGGGATCGCCTGCTGATTGGGCGCAGCACCGGTGTAGAACACATTCTTCGACGATTCCTCGCCCTCGTACTGAACCGGATAGAACATCAGCCCGTTCAGCTCTTCAAGCACCGGCAGCGCCGACTTGCGGCTGACGCTTGTCCATGAGCCAAAGATCACATCCACTTCGTTCACAGTCAGAAGCTCGCGGGTCTTCTCGGCGAAGAGCGGCCAGTCCGAGGCCGGATCGACCACGACCGCTTCGATCTCGCAGCCCAGCACGCCGCCCTTGGCGTTTTGCTGCTCGACCAGCATCAGAACCGTATCTTTCAACGTGGTTTCCGAGATTGCCATCGTGCCGGACAGCGAATGCAGAACGCCTACTTTTACGGGGCAATCCTGCGCCAAGGCAGGTGCGGAAAATAGTGCGGTGGTTGTGGCCAGACCGGCCAGCAATGTCTTGGTATTCATTATGCTCTGAACTCCCAGTGTCAGGGCTGCGCTTGCGTCGGGGATCGGGTTTCCATTCACCGTACCCCCTGCTAAATTCGCGCGGCAGCATTTCCATGTTGCCACCGTCCAGCGGTTTCTAGTCTGCCCGGACCGGGGCCGCTGGTCGGTGTCCACGTCCAAGATCGGACAAAGCAACCTAAGCGCCATAAATCCGCAGGTGCCACGAGGCGGTCTACGCCGCCTGACGCTCAAAGGGGCGTTTTGATTAATCTATGAGCAAAAATATTCTTGGCGCCGCTTTTGTGTGCGCCGATCCCGCATCCAAAATGCTGCGCTGCGGCATTCAGCCCGGTTCACCAGTAGATGCGTCTCTTCACCCGAGTCGATGACAGGCGCCAAGAACGGCTCTTATAATCCGGGCTTCCTTGCCCGATGAGACCAATGCACCCGCCTCACAATCACCTTTTTCAGCCCACAGGCAAAAACACTGGACGCACAGGTCCGGGAATAGCACCACGCTTGATACTTATAGCTGCGTGCGGCCCTATGCCTATGCCTTTGACTTTCGCACCACCGATCCAACGAATTTCCTGCGGGCAATCGTCCAATGTGTTGACCAAATCGCCCTTTTACAAAGCCTCGACAGGCCTCAGACCACAAGCCGTCTCGCTCAGGGTTCCCGCCGCAAAGCATACGATATTGTCGGTCCTCAAATCACTGAAAGACCTGGAAACAGACCATCCAACGCTGAATGGCAGACGAGTCGCGGCTTGCATAGCGTCATCAACAGGCACCGGCACATCGCGGCCGCACGTCATTAGTCCCCGGCGCGGGCGGGCAGGCGCGTGGTCCGCCTAAGCGTGTCGCGCTGCCCGGCCAAGCCGTTTCGATCCCCGCTCCGGACGGGTTGCGCAGGGTTACGGCGCGAGCTGCTCGAACAACCGCGCGACCGCCTCGGCGCCCGGATCGACATGGCCCTCAAGCTGGGCTGCATTGATATAGGACGCGCGCCCTGCCTTGGCGCGGACGATGGTGGCCGTGTGGTCCGCGCCATGCCGCGCCTCAACCGCGGCCCGGGCAATACCCTCGGCTTCCAATGCATCCAGTGCCGGCTTGAGGGCATCGACCATCGTGCGATCGCCCAACTGCGCGCCACCGATACGCTGCATCCGCGCCAATCCCTCTTTCAGGGCCGCAACCATCGACAAGCCGCTTGACGCGGCATCCCCGGCGGCAGTGAAGAAGATCGCCAGCAGAACACCGGACGAGCCCCCCATGGTCTGCGTCAACTCCTGACCGATCGCGCGGAAAAGCTGTGTGTGATCCGCCAACGGCAAACGGTCCAACGCCCCGATCAGCGCCCGCGCGGCACCGGCAAGGGTGGACCCGGTATCGCCATCGCCGGACTTGGCATCAAGCGCGTTCAGATCGGCTTCCGCCTCTATCAGGATCTGACAGCATTTTGTCAGAAAGGCCGCCGTTTCGCGGTGCTCGGAGGGGATCGGCTGAATCGGGCGAAGCCCATCCGGCAGGTCGAGCACGCGGACCGGCTGGATCGTCTGGCAGCGCGGCCAGGCCGAGGGCGCGCAAGGCGCGGACAACCACGCATGATCCTCGGCACTCAGAGGATAGACCGACACCGAAAACCCGCGCATGTCCAGCGATGTCATAAGCGCCGCTGGCCCGACCATCAGCTTTAGGTTCTTGCCGATAGGCGATTTCACCAATTCATTGGCCAGGATCGCCATTTCCAGCACAGAGGCACCACCAAGATTGTTGAGCAAAACGACATGCGGCTTGTTCTCCATCGTCGCGGCCAGCTTGGCGGTCACCGCTGCGATGGCCTGCTCGGCATTGTGATAGTCGATCTGCTGAACCCCTGCCTCGCCATGGATGCCCAGACCCAGCTCGGCCTTGCCGTCGCCGATGCGATTTTCTTTGGGCGAGCCAGGAACGGTGCAGGTATCGAGCGACATGCCGATGGATTTCGTGTGTTTCACGACATGCTCGGCCACCTTCGACACATCCTCGAGCGAGGCGCCACTTTCGGCCATGGCACCCGCAATCTTGTGCACGAACAGCGTGCCCGCCACACCACGCGGCTGGGGCAGATCGGGCAAAGCGATGTCGTCATCCACGATCACCATGTTTACCTTCAAGCCGAAGGCCCGGGCCCTTTCGGCGGCCAGCCCGAAATTCAGCCGGTCGCCGGTGTAGTTCTTGACGATCAGCAAACACCCTGCAGGCCCGGTAACCGCGAGGATCCCCGCAAGCACCGCATCGACCGAAGGCGAGGCGAAGACATCACCGCACACAGCCGCGGTCAGCATCCCTTCACCCACGAAACCCGCATGTGCCGGCTCATGCCCCGAGCCACCGCCAGACACGAGGGCAACCCGCGACTTGTCCCAGTCGGCGCGCACAACGACACGAATATGCGGATACCCGTCCAGCCGGGCCAACTGCCCGCCCGACGCCTGGATCACACCGTCGATCGCCTCGGTGACGATTGCATCTTTGTTGTTGATGAATTGGGCCATGGTTCCCTCCCTCAGGCCAGACGCGCGCCGGTTGCGTCGAAATAGAATGGATTTCTCGGGCGTATCCTGACGATATCGCCCGGTTTCAGTTCGGTATGCGCGTCGGTGACAGTGATGATGTCATGCGACTTGCAGGTCAGATGCAGACGCGTTTGATCGCCCAGATGCTCGACTCTCTGGACAAGACTTTCCTCCCCCTCGCCCTGCACGATCTGTTCAGGGCGCAGCCCGATGCTGGCCGCCCCCGACGGCGCCCCGCCAAAGATATCCGCCGGAAGGACGTTGATGCGCGGCTGCCCCAGACGGCTGGCCGCATATATGCTGACCGGGTTCTCATAGATCTGGCGGGGCGATCCGAACTGCACCAACCGGCCCTTGTCCAGAACACCCACATGGGTCGCCATCGTCATCGCCTCGATCTGATCGTGCGTCACGTAAAGCAACGTCGCGCCCGAATCCGCCTGAATCGATTTCAGCTCCAGCCGAAGATCAGCGCGCAGCTTGGCATCCAGCGAACTCAGCGGCTCATCCATCAGATAGACCGACGGATTGCGCACGAGCGCACGCCCGATCGACACGCGCTGCATTTCGCCCCCCGACAGCGCCGTCGCCTTGTTGTCCAGCTTGGACGAGATTTGCAGGATCTCGGCGATCTCGGCGACCTTGCGGTCGATATCGGTCTGCGGCGTGCGCAGGATCGGAGATTTCAGAGGGAATTCAAGGTTTTGCCGCACCGTCATATGCGGATAGAGCGAATATTGCTGAAACACCATGGCCACATCACGCTGCGCCGGCGTCAATCCGGCCATATCATGCCCACCGATGGTGATCCGGCCCTGATCGGGTGCATCCAATCCCGATACCATCCGCAACGTGGTCGTCTTGCCCGCTCCTGTCGGACCAAGCAGCACAACGAACGAGCCATCGGGTATGGTCATCGTGACATCGTCAAGAGCCACGTCCTTGCCAAAGCGCTTGGTGATCCCTGTCAGACAGACTTCAGCCATGACCCAGCACCCTCCTGTTTGCCTCTGATGTGAGGGCGCGCCCGTGGTCATTTTCAAACAGCGTGATGGTGCGCTCATCGAACCGCAAGCCGGTTGTCGCCCCGAGCGTCACCCGATCACTGCTTGGAACGCGCACCTTCACCGCTCCATGCGCGGTCTCCAGCGTCACGATCTGCGTTGTGCCAAGATATTCCGTCGCCAGCACCCTGCCGCGATATGCGGCACTGTCATCCAGCCTCACATGCTCCGGCCGCACTCCAAGCGTTAATTTTCCAGCCCTGCCATCGATGCTCCGCGGCATGCCGATCGTGGCATCGCCAAGCCGGACCTCATCTTGTCCTGCGCCGATCATGCCCTCGAACTCCAGAAAATTCATCGGCGGCGATCCGATGAACTGGGCCACGAATCTGGTGGCGGGCCAGTCATAGATATCCTGCGGAACGCCGAACTGCTCCACGACCCCGTGGTTCATCACGACGATCTTGTCGCCCATCTGCATGGCCTCGAGTTGATCATGCGTCACATAGACGGTTGTTGCGTTCATCCGATCATGCAGCGCGCGCAGCTCTTCGGACATGCGCTCGCGAAATTCCGCATCCAGCGCACCAAGCGGTTCGTCCATGAAGAACGCTTTGGGATCGCGCACGATCGCACGGCCAAGGGCCACGCGCTGACGATCCCCGCCCGACAATCCCCCAACCGGCCTGTCCAGAATGTCGGAGATTCCCAAAATCTCGGCCACCTCGGCTACTTTTGCCTTGATCTGGCCCGACGGCATCCCCTGACTTTTGAGCGGATAGCTGATGTTGCCACGCACGTTCATATGCGGGTAAAGCGCGAACATCTGGAAGACAAACGCGATATCACGCTGGCTTGCGGGTTTCTGGCCCACCTCTTCGCCGTCGATATAGATCTGACCCGATGTCGGCAGCTCCAACCCGGCCATCATCCTCAAGGTTGTCGTCTTGCCGCAGCCCGACGGCCCCAGCAGCATGAAGAATTCGCCATCCTCGATCGTGAATGTCGAAGACTGGACAGCGGTGAACGACCCGAATTCCTTGCGCACGTTTTCAATTCTGATCTGTGCCATGGGTTACTCCGGGAAATGGCTGACGATGATGAACATCACCGTGCCGGTCAACGTGATGACAAAGGACCATGTATAAAGCGTGATCCAGATGGGCTGCATCAGCATCACCACGCCGGCCGCGATCAGGACCGATGCCACCATTTCCCAAGGACCACGGCGCAATCTCAGCAATCCTTTTATGAAACCGCTCATTTGCGCACCGCTCCGAATGTGATCCCACGCAGCAGGTGTTTGCGCAGCAGGATGGTGAAGACCATCACCGGCACGAGGAATATCGTCGCTCCGGCGGCGACGGCGGGCCAGTCCTTGCCCGATGTGCCGATGATCGTCGGGATGAAAGGCGGTGCGGTCTGGGCGGTCCCCGACGTGAGCAGCACCGCAAAAGCGTATTCATTCCACGCAAAGATCAGACAAAAGATGGCGGTCGAGGCGATGCCCGTGGCCGCCTGCGGCAGCACGACCTTGTAGAACGCCTGAAACCGGGTGTAGCCGTCGATCAACGCCGCCTCTTCGTATTCGACCGGGATCTCGTCGATAAAGCCCTTGAGCAGCCAGACCGACAGCGACAGGTTGACCGCCGTGTAAAGCAGGATCATGCCCAGATGCGTGTCGTTCAGCCCCAATTGCCGGAACATCAGGAATATGGGGATCGCCACGGCAATCGGCGGCATCATCCGCGTGCTCAGGATGAAGAACATCAGATCATCCTTGAGCGGCACACGAAACCGGCTGAACGCATAGGCCGCCGCCGTCCCGAGCAGCATGCAAAGCGCGGTTGAGCCAAAACCGATGATCACCGAGTTCAGGAACCGTTCGCCATAGCGTGACGGGCCGGTGATGATCGTGCCCTGATCGCGTGCGATCTGGTCATACCATGTCTCCGGGGGGCCGGCTTCCTCCAGCATGTCCTCGGTGGCGCGGGTCCGGTCGGTAAAAAGGTTCACATACCCCTCCAGCGACGGCTCGAACACCACTTTGGGCGGATAGGCGATGGAGTCGGGGCCGCTCTTGAACCCGGTCGCAATGATCCACACGAGCGGCGCAATGGTGATCAGCGCATAGCCCACGACAAGGATGCACGCGATCCACTTGGTCCGCCCGGACGCTTCTGTGACCGAAAAGCTCATCGTTCTTTCACCTTGTTCAGCGCTTTCACATAGATCGAGGCAAGCCCGAACACGGTCACGAAAAGGATCACCGCATAGGCCGATGAGTAGCCCGTGCGCCACTTCTCGAACGCTTCACGCTTGAGGTCGATCGAGGTCAGGGTTGTCGTGTTGCCTGGTCCGCCGCCCGTCAGCTGGACCACCAGATCGAACATCTTGAAATTCTCGATCCCCCGAAACAGGACCGCCAACATCAGGAACGGCAGCACCATCGGCACCGTGATCGTCCAGAACTGCCGCCACTTGCTGGCGCGGTCGCATTCGGCGGCCTCGTATATGCTATCCGGAATCGACCGCAGACCCGCCAGACAGATCAGCATGACAAAGGGTGTCCACATCCAGGTATCGGCGATCACGATGGCCCAGGGCGCAAGATGCACATCCCCGATCATCGAGAAACTGGCCGGGTCAGCGCCGGTGAAGAAAGCGATCACGTAGTTGAACAAGCCGATCTGTGGCTGATAGAGGAACGTCCAGAAATTACCCACAACCGCGGGCGACAGCATCATCGGAAAGACGATGATCGTGGTCCAAAGATCGTTTCCCCGGAATTTCTTGTTGATGAGATACGCCAGCGCAAAGCCGATCAGAACCTGCAGAACGATGGTCCATATCAGAAAATGCGCGGTTGCCTGCATCGTCGCCCAGACATCCGGATCCGTCAGAATACGTTCGTAATTGCGCAAGCCCACCCATTCCACCTCGCGGTTGGGTCGGTTCACGCGGTAATCGGTAAAGCTCAGGCGGATCGTCCAGATCAGCGGAAAGATATTGACGGCCAGCAACAGAAAGATCGTCGGCGCCACGAAGATCCAGGCAATGCTGCGATCCGACAAGCCGCGAATGCGGCGTGCCAGTGGCTCGGGCGTGGCTTGCGCGGCCTTGTCGATGGGTGTGTCTGTCATTGGTCTTGCCCCATGACCCACAGCAGATCTGCGCGTCTTGCTTGATGCGGAAAGATGTCCCGGCCACCCGCTGCGGGCGGCCGGGGAATGTCAGCGCGCCAAGGCGCCGACAGGCATCAGCCTTACAGCTTGCCTTCGTCCTCGAAGACTTCGATCCAGTCGCGCACCAGACCGTCCAGCGCTTCTTGCGCCGTGCCTTCGCCGGCGATCACGTAGTTGTGGATGCGCTCCTGCATGGGCAGCAACAGGTCGGCATAAGCAGGTTCGGCCCAGAAGTCCTTCACGATGGCCATACTGTCGAGGAAGGTCTGCGCATAAGGCTGGCTAGCGGCAAAGCCCGGATCTTCCACCACCGCGCGCAGTGCAGAATATCCACCCAGCTCCCACCAGCGGGCCTGAATCTCGGGTTGCGCGAACCATTTGATATACTCAAGCGCGGCATCCTGCTTTTCGGAATAGGCCACGACCGAGATCCCCTGACCGCCCAGCTGGGCAAACTGGCCCGCCGGACCGGCCGGGTTGGGGAAATAACCAGACTTGCCGCCGCCGACATTGGGATCGGCCTCGACGCCCGGCCAGATGAAGGCAAAGTTCATCTGCAGCGCCACCTGCCCCGATCTATAGGCGTCGATATTCTCGCCCATATACCAGTTGGACGACCCCGGAGGCGTCGCCGTGTCGTAAAGCTCCTTGTAGAATTCGAGGCCCGCAATAGCGCCCTCGGAATTCACGAAACCTTCCAGATCATAGGGCTTTTCGGGGTTCTCGTAGAGGAACCCGTAGTTATAGAGCGCATTGGTCACGCCCATGGTGATCCCTTCGGAACCGCGCTCGGTATAGATCGCCGCGCCATAGACGGTGGTGCCATCGATCTCACGGCCCTGGAAGAACTGGGCGATATCCTTCAACTCTTCCAGAGTGCCCGGAACGCCAAGGTCACGACCGTATTTTTCCTTGAATTCGGCCGCGATCTCGGGGCGCTCGAACCAATCCTTGCGATAGGTCCAGCCCACCACGTCACCAAAGGCCGGCAGCGCATAGTAATTGGGGGTGTTTTTGGGCCATTCCGCATAACCGGTCACGGTCGCGGGAATGAAATCCGCCATGTCGATGTTATTGGCATCGAAAAAGTCGTTCAGCTTGACGTAGTGGCCATTCTCGGCACCACCACCGATCCATTGGCTGTCGCCGATCATCAGGTCACAAAGCTGACCACCCGAATTCAGCTCGTTCAGCATGCGGTCGGCAAACGAGGTCCACGGCACGAACTCGAAATTCATCGTGTGGCCAGACTGCGCCTCGAAATCCTTGGACAGCTCGACAAGCGCATTTGCGGGATCCCAAGCGGCCCAGCAAAGCGTCAGATCTTCGGCGGTCGCGGATGTGGCGGCACCGCCTGCGATCAGCGCAGAAACGGCAGCCGACATCAGATGTTTGGTCTTCATTCGGAAATCCTCCCATTTGGTCCATCACGGCCCTCCTGCCGCGACTCGACTGCCCGAAGTCGTAAATGAGGTGCGCACCTCATTTCAAGGTATTTCTGAGGTACGCACCTCAAATGTGATTGCCCTTGCCAAAAATCTGAGCGATAATCTTGCATAAACCTCTGGAAATAGGGATATTCGCCCCAATGCGCCCGACCACGAAAGATCTTGCAAAAGCGGCTGGCGTCAGCCTCGCCACAGTGGATCGGGTGCTCAATGGGCGTGCGGGCGTTCGGCAAAAGACGGTCGAAGCCGTCAATGACGCGATTGAACGGCTGGGCTTCCAGCGCAATCAGGTCGCCGCCACTCTGGCTCGGCAAAAAGGCTACAGGTTCGCTTTTGCCCTGCCCCGTTCCGGCGATGAATTTCTCGAAGAAATCATAGATCGGATCCGGGAATTCGACACCGCAGGCCGCGCCGAGATGATCGAAGCCAAGGTCATCCGCCTTGACGATCGTGACCCGCACAAGGCCGCGCACGTCCTGTCGCGACTGTCATTGGACGATATCGACGGGATCGCGATCATGGCGCCCGAAACGCCACAAATCCGCGATGCCCTGTTGCGGATGCGCGAACGCGGCATCAGGACCCTGCCTTTCGTTGCCAACCAGCACTCCTACGGCACGGGGGACTTCGTGGGCATCGACAACCGCGCTGCGGGCGCCACGGCCGGCCGGCTTCTCGCGCGTTTTCTGGGACCTGTCCAAGGATCGATCATCGTGCTCACCGAAACGACCCAATCGCGCGACAGTCTGGAGCGCAGGTTGGGTTTCGATGCGGTGATCTATCGCAATTACCCGGATCTGAGAACCCTGCCGACACTCGAAACCCATGGCGATCCCGGCCGCGCGCAGCACGTTCTGCGCAATGCGTTGCAGGCTCGTGACGATGTCGTAGGCCTCTACTTCATGGGCGCCGAGGCCCGCATTCCGATCGAGGTGGCCCGCGCATTGAACGCCACCACAGGCCGTGTTACGATCGCGCACGAGCGCACGCCCTCCACCGAACAGGCCCTTCGCAAAGCCAAGATCGACGCGGTCATTCATCAGGATCCCGGCCATCTTGTCCGCAGCGCGGTGCGCATCCTGCGCGCGCAATGCGAAAACCGTACGACTCTGGCATCACAGGAACGGATCAGGACGGAAATCCTGATCGCTGAAAACCTTTGATTTCGACGTTGGCGCAGCGCTCCCCTGCCCCACAGGCGGATATGACCGGCACGCAAAAAGGGCACGCAGCGCGCGTGCCCTTCCTGTGATCGTCCAAGACCAATGCTTAGTTCGGAATAGGCGCCAGCAAAGCGCGGTTCAGCACCAGATTGCGCACACCATGCGCATGGTCTTCTTCAAAGATGTTGTTGTCATACCAAGCCGCAAGGCTGGCGATGCTCACCTTGATGACCTCGGGGCGCACTGACCAGGTCACCTGAAACGGCGAACCCTGCTCATTATAGCTGGGTCCAGTGGTCGACCCAAGATAGCCGATTGGCGTGCCGGTATCCGTCGGAATATTCGGCGCCTGCCAGTAACCGTTCACTTGTGAAACGGCGGCAAGCTCGGCGAAGTCCAGCGCGGCATCGTCATTGACCAGCACCATCACCTGGGTTTCGACGCGCAGTTGCGGGTTGCCGGTTTCATCATCCAGGCAGGCGCCAAGCGTCGGGCCCGGCTCGATTTGAGCGGTGGTATGCACATAATGCACTTCGATCGTGTCACCCGACTCAAGAAGGCCCTTTTCACCTTTGCCAATCGGCGTATCGAGCGGGCGAAGCTCCGCCTCGGTCAGTTCTCCATCATAGCCAAATCCGGTGCCAAAGCCTTCGCCATCGCCATTGCCCAGAAATGTAGTGAACTCGCCGCCAGCATGTTCGGCGCCTTCATGAAAATGGATGTTGCACAGGTTCATCTGTGTATGAGCAGGTGCCTTCGAAAAAACCCTCAGGTTTTCACCCTCAAGCGTGCGCAGGTCGCGCGGGGCTTGCGGCCCAAAGCCAACATTCGCCGTGGTTTCTGCCAACGCAGCACGTTGTGCCGCAATCACGTCGTCAGGGACTTCGTCAGTGCCATTCGCAATCGCGGTCGACGCCAGCAGTGCGAAAACTGACGTTTGGATCAAAGTAGGACCTAGTCTCACAGTTAAACTCCACTTCACTCGTTACATAAGAGGTGCAGAGATACGCCGTCGAAAATGGTTAACAATAGTTAACGAAATATTTTTGCCATTTTTCTGCAATTATATTTCGCAGCGGGTCATAAACCTCCCAAAGAAGCATCACGGTCACGGCTCAGGGATCGTATCGCACAATAGAAAACGGGCGCTTGAGCGCGCCCGCTTCTTTCTCCCGACTTCTGTTGCTGTGTCAGAGCACCGCTTCGAACAAGGCCCGCGTGTTCTCTTCGTTCAGTGGCACCGGATTGCCGCCGCAACTCGGATCGCTCAGCGCGCCCTTGACCAGCCGGTCGATATCCGGATCGGTGACGCCCAGTCCCGACAGATGCCTCGGGATGTCGAACCCCTCGTTGAAACCGTCCACGAAGGCGCAAAACCCCTCAAAGCCGCCATCAACGCCCAAATACCCCGCAACCGCATCAAACCGGTCGCGGATCGCCGGCGCATTCAGGCGCAGCACGGCGGGCATGCAGACCGCGTTCGTGGTGCCGTGATGCGTATGATGCATCGCCCCGATCGGATGGCTGAGCGCGTGAATCGCCCCCAGTCCCTTCTGAAACGCCGTCGCCCCCATCATCGCTGCCGACATCATGTTCGCACGCGCAAGCATGTCATCGGGCGTGGCATAGGCCTTTGGCAGGTTCTCGATCACCAGACGCATCCCCTCGACCGCGATCCCCTGGCTCATCGGGTGGTAATGCGGGCTCGAGAACGCCTCGACACAATGGGCGAACGCATCAAGCCCGGTGCCTGCGGTAACGAAGGCCGGCATGCCCACGGTCAGCTCAGGGTCGGCGATCACCACAGACGGCAACACCTTGGGATGGAAAATGATTTTCTTTTCCTGCGTCTGCGAATTGGTCACGACGCTGGCGCGCCCCACCTCCGAGCCGGTGCCGGCCGTCGTGGGCACCGCCACATTGGGATAGATCGCATCGGCATCCGCGCGCGTCCACCAATCGCCGATATCCTCGAAATCCCAAAGAGGGCGCGTTTGCCCCGCCATGAAAGCCACCATCTTGCCAAGGTCCAGCCCCGAGCCGCCGCCAAAGGCCACAACCCCGTCATGCCCGCCCTCGCGGAAGGCGGCGACACCGGCGGCCAGATTGATCTCGTTCGGGTTCGGGTCCACGTCCGCGAAAAGCGCGCGGCCCATGCCCGCCGCTTCCAGCACATCAAGGGCCGTCTGCGTGACAGGCAGCGCCGCCAGCCCCCGGTCGGTCACCAGCAGCGGGCGCTGGATGCCGGCGGCCTTGCAGGCCTCGGCCAGTTCCTTGATACGGCCCGCGCCAAAGCGGATTGCGGTGGGGTAAGACCAGTTTGCAGAGGGGCTCATGTCGTCACCTTCTTGAGATGATAGGATTTCGGTCGGGTCAGATTGTGATAGCCGATGACGGACAAACCACCCCCCCGGCCCGTGTTCTTGCATCCGGTCCAGCACAGGCCCGGGTCAAGGTAATCGGCCCGGTTCATGAAAACCGTGCCTGTTTCAATCCGGTCACCGACGCGCTCGGCCCGCGCCACATCAGCGGTCCAGAGGCTGGCCGTCAGGCCGAATTCGCTGTCGTTCATCAGCGCGATCGCCTCCTCATCGGAGGACACTTTCATAATCCCCACGACAGGTCCGAAGCTTTCATCGCGCATCACCCGCATCTCATGCGTGACACCGGTCAGGATCTGCGGCGTCAGATACGCCGCGCCGTCATCTTCCGCAAAGGTCTCGATATGCGCGGTTGCGCCTTCGGCCACCGCCTCGGCGATCTGCGCGCGCACCTCGGCGGCAAAGCGGATATTGGCCATCGGCCCAAGGGTGGTCTCGGGGTCAAGCGGATTGCCTAGCTTGTAGCCCTTCACGATCCCCACCGCCTTCTCCACAAAGGCATCATACAGGCTTTCGTGAACATAGATCCGCTCGATCCCGCAGCAGCATTGCCCTGAATTGAACATCGCCCCGTCGATCAGCGTGTCGACCGCCGCATCCAGATCGGCATCCTCCATCACATAACCGGGATCCTTGCCTCCCAATTCCGTGGCCACCCCGGTGAACGTGCCAGCCGCCGCGCGCTCCATCTCGGCGCCGCCCGCAACAGACCCGGTGAAGTTCACGAAATCAAAGGCATTCTGCGCAATCAGCCCCGACGTGGTCTGGTGATCCAGAAACACGTTCATGAACACATCCTCGGGCACGCCTGCTGAATGGAAAGCCCGTGCCATCCGCTCGCCCACCAGCAGCGTTTGGGTCGCGTGCTTCAACACAACCGTGTTTCCTGCAATCAGCGCCGGGGCGACGGTATTGATCGCCGTCATATAGGGATAGTTCCACGGCGCCACCACCAGCACCACGCCATGCGGCACGCGCTTGATATAGCGCTTGAAGGTCGCATCCTCGCCAACCGCGATATCGGCCAGCGCGTCTTTCGCGATCTCGGCCATATAGGACGCGCGCTCATTGAAGCCGCCGAATTCCCCTCCATAGCGGATAGGGCGGCCCATCATGCGCGCAAGTTCCGGCACGATCTCGTCGGTCATGGCCCCCACGGCGGCCACACCGGCCATCACAAGGTCGATCCTGTCCTGCAGGGGGCGCGCGGCCCACTGCGCCTGTGCGGCGCGCACACGGTCGATGGCGCTGCACGCCGCATCCGGTGACAGGGTCTCGCGTTCGGCAAAAACCGATCCGTCGATCGGTGAGATACAGCGCAACAAGGTCATGCTTTTTCCAGCCCTCTGGCGATTTCGTAGTCGGTGACCACGCGGTTGAAATCTTCGATTTCCAATGTGGCGGCGCGCGCGTAATGCGTGACCACCTCCGGCCCAAAGGCCTCGCGCAGCATCTCGGACCCGGTCAGCGCCTCGCAGGCATCGCGCAGCGTTCCGGGAATATAGCTCGCCACACCATCGGCATAGGCATCGCCCTTGAACGGCTCGGGCAGTGGCAACTTATCCTCGATGCCCTTGAGCCCCGCGGCCAGCATCGCGGCCTGCGCCAGATAGGGGTTCATATCCGCCCCCGGCACGCGGCATTCGATACGCACCGCCTTGGTGCCATCACCACACAGACGGAACGCCGCTGTGCGGTTGTCCACCGACCAGACGATTTGCGTGGGCGCAAAGGTGCCCTTGGCAAAGCGCTTGTAGCTGTTGATGTAGGGCGCCATGAAATACGTGTAGTCAGCGGCGTATTTCAACAGCCCCGCCATGTAGTGATCCATCACTTCGGATTTGGCCAATGGACGGTCCGCATCGAAAAAGGCATTGCCCTCTGCAGTCCAAAGCGACTGATGCACATGCGCGGCGCTGCCCACGCGCTGATGATGCCATTTTGCCAGAAACGACGCAGCCGCCCCGTTTAGATGCGCGATTTCCTTGATCCCGTGCTTGGCAATGGTGTGGTGATCGGCTGTGGCCAAGGCATCGGCATATTTGATGTTCAGCTCTTCCTGACCGGCCTCGGCCTCGCCTTTCGATCCTTCCACCGGAATGCCCATGGCCCGCAGATGGTTGCGGATCGGGCGCATGATCGGCTCTTCCTTCGTGGTCTGGAAGATGTGGTAATCCTCGTTGTAATTCGAGATCGGGCTGAGGTGGAAGCCATTGCGCGCGATCTCGTCATGGGTTCCCTGAAACAGGAAAAACTCGAGCTCCGTCGCCATGATCGCGTCAAAGCCCATCGCCTTGGCGCGCGCTACCTGCCGCTTGAGCATCTCGCGCGGGGAATGCGGCACCGGCTCATGGGTGTGGTGATCCAGCACATCACACAGGCACATGGCCGTTCCTTCAAGCCAGGGAACAGGGCGCAGCGTGCTCAGGTCGGGCTTCATCACATAATCGCCATAGCCGCTCTGCCAGCTGGTCGCGGCAAAGCCTTCCGGCGTGGACATCGCCAGATCGGTGGCCAACAGGTAATTGCAGCAATGGGTCTCGTGCTCTGCCATTTCCAGAAAGGCTTCGGCGTGAAACCGTTTGCCCAGCAAACGGCCCTGCATGTCGACCATGCAAACCAGCACCGTATCGATACGGGCTGCGGCGATTTCGGTCTTGAGGTCTTCGAATGTCATGATCTGTTCGATGCTATAGGTGCGGGCGGGGTGCAATACCCCACCCGCTGAATTGAGCCATGGGTTATCCGTAGCGATAGGGGCGCCCGGCCTTTTGCATGTCGGCATTGTACTTGCGCAAGATCTCGACGACCTTCGCCTGGACTTCGCCTTCGGCGGCCACTTCATCCCAGAAGGCAACAGCCGCGTTCTCGACCTGTGCCCATTCTGCGTCCGGAACCGAGGTCAGTTCCATTTTGGTTCCATTGACCCGCAGGTTCGCCTCACCGCCCCAATACCACCACTGGCGATAGTAATGCGACTGCTCACAGCAGACCCGGAACAACGTCTGCAAGTCTTCGGGAAGTTCGTTCCAGCGATCCATATTGGCAAAGAACGATCCCGCCCATGCCCCCGAGATGTTGTTCGTGAGGAAATAGTTGGTCACATCCGCCCAACCGACAGTGTAGCATTCGGTGATCCCGGACCAGGCGATACCATCCAGCTCGCCCGTCTGCACGGCAACCTCGATATCTTCCCACGGCAGGGTCACCGGCACGACGCCGAACTGGCTCAGGAAGCGGCCCGCGGTCGGGAAGGTGAAGACACGCTTGCCCTTGAGGTCCTCGAGACTGCGGATCGGATCCTTGGTCGCGAAATGGCACGGATCCCATGCGCCCGCCGAGATGTGCTTGACCCCCACGGCACTGTACTGTTCATCCCAGATTTCGTTCAATCCGTACTGATTGAACAGCACCGGAACATCCAGCGAATAGCGTGAAGCGAAGGGGAAATACCCTCCGAAAACGGTCACATCCGTCGGCGAGGCCATCGAGTCATCATCAGACTGCACCGCATCGATCGTGCCGCGCTGCATGGCCCGGAACAATTCTCCGGTCGGAACCAATTGATCTGCATAGAAAAGTTCGATCTGCATCCGGTCGCCGGCGATCTTGTTGAACATCTCGATCGCCGGGTCGATCACATGCGCCGCCAGTGCCGCACCGGCATAGGTCTGCATCCGCCAGGTGATCGTGCTTTGGGCCAATGCGGGCGCCGCAAGCGGGGCCGCCGCCGCACCGACAGCCGCCGTCGAGAGAAACTTCCGTCTTGTGGTATTCGTCATATCAACCTCCATAAGGTGCTGGTTTTGCGTGCCTTTCGGCCTTCTTGTTATTTTCCGTAAACATATTCCGGCAGCCACAATGCGATCTGCGGGAATATCATGATGATCGCCAAAGACAGGATCATCAGCCCCACGAAAGGGACAATGGATGTGTAGATATCCCTCAACCCGATTTCCGGCGGCGCCATCGCCTTCATCAGAAACAGGTTATAGCCGAATGGCGGCGTCATATAGGCGATTTGTGTGGTGATCGTATAAAGGACGCCATACCAGATCAGATCAAAGCCCAATTCACCCACCAGAGGCACGTAAAGCGGGGCGACAATCACCAGCATGGCCGTGTCATCCAGGAACGTGCCCATCACGATGAACGACAGCTGCATCAGGATCAGAATGACCCAAGGGTTAAGCCCCAGCTGTTCGGTAAACAAGGCGTCGATCGACCTCACCGCGCCAAGCCCGTCGAACACCGCGCCAAAGCCGAGAGCCGCCAGAATGATCCACATGAACATGCATGAAATGGCAAGCGTCTGCTTGGTGCAGATGTGAAATATCTGCAAGGTCATCCGCCGCTTCACGATGGAAGCCGCAAGTGCCGCAAGCGCGCCAATCGCCGAGCTTTCGACAAGCGAGGTCCACCCGTTGACGAATGGCACCATCATCGACGCAAAGATCAGCAACGGCAGAACCCCAGCCCCAAGCAGCCTGATCTTCTCGGCCCGGCTGACACCGGCCAGATCATCGGCGACCGGCCCAAGTGCGGGGTTCACCCGGCAACGCAGCCAGATATACAGGATGAACAAGGCCGCCATCATCAGACCCGGCAGAATGCCCGCAAGCCATAACTGCCCGACAGGCTGACGCGCGATCATCGCATAAAGCACCAGCACCACCGAAGGCGGCACCAGGATCCCAAGAGACGATCCCGCCTGAATGACGCCGGTGACCATCTTCTTGTCATAGCCGCGCTTGAGAAGTTCCGGCAGCGCGATGGTGGCCCCAATCGCCATACCTGCCACCGACAGGCCGTTCATCGCCGAAATCAGCACCATCAGCCCGATCGTACCTATCGCCAGCCCGCCACTGACATTTCCGAACCAGACATGAAACATCCGGTAAAGATCGTCCGCCAATCGGCTTTCCGACAGCACATAACCCATGAAAATGAACATCGGCAGCGTCAGCAGCGGATACCATTTCATCAGCTTCATCGCCGCCGAGAACGGGATGTCCTGCCCGCCCGTCCCCCACAGCGCCAGTGCAGCAATCGCCGCGATAGCGCCAATGGCCCCAAAGACGCGTTGCCCGGTGAAGAGCATCAGCATCATGGAGGCGAACATGAAAAGCGCTATATACTCTTGGCTCATGTTTTCGGCTCCGGAAGGTCCTGTCCCAAGGCGCGCGCGATATCCTTGACCATCTCGGACAGGGCTTGCAGCAGCATCAGGAACAGACCGCAGATCATGATCACCTTGATGGGCCAGATCACGGGGCGCCATGCGGTCGACGATTGTTCGAGCCGCCCGACCTCTTCCGCGCCGGTGATAAGGCCGGTGAAGAACGCGATCGGCGCATCTCCCCAATAACCGAGCGAATAGGCCGTCGATCCAAGCGCGCCATAGAGCAGGACGCCCAGGTAAAAGAGCAGGAACAGAACGGTAATGACATCAATCGTCGCTTTTCGCCTGAGCGACCAGTTGCCATAGAAGAGGTCCATGCGCACATTCGCCCCGGCCAGCATCGCATAGGGACCACCCAGCATGTAATAGGCCACCATGGCGAACTGCGCCATTTCCAGCGTCCAGATCGTCGGCAGGAAAAACGTCTTCGAGATCGAGGACCACAACAGGATCGCCATCAGCACGAAGATGCCATACATCACCACAAGACCGATGCGCCGGTTCATGCCATCAACCGCACGGGCAAAACCAAGCAACACCCTCAAGACGCGCTCCCTGTCTGGCGCAGGTCTTGCAGCGTGGCGGTGATCCACTCCACAAGATAGGCGGCCATCTTGGCCTGCTGATCGGCAGTGCGGATAAGATCGTTGCGGATCTCGATCATCACATTCCACAGCCCGTTGTCGCAGCCGTGCAGATCGAGTGTATGCGCCACCCCATCCGCTGCGGAGTATGGCTCGTTGATCCGTGTGTCGTAGCACGGAGGGGTGGGCAGATGAGCCATCATCGCATGGCAAAATTCCGCATCCCGCCCGTGCAAAAGGCCCAATTCGACGTGACGTGGCTGGCCATGAAAAACCGGCGTGAAACTATGGACCGTCACCAGCAGCTCGAGCGTGCCGGCATATTTGCGCAGCTGACTTGTCAGAGCTCGCGAAAATGGTGCGTAGACATTGGCGATCCGCACTGCGCGCGCCTCGGCCGACAAGCCCCGATTGCCGGGAATGTCATATATTTCGCTTGTTTCCGGGATCGCACTGGCGGCCTCGGGCGGACGGTTGCAATCATAGACCAGCCGCGAGATCGCGCCATTGACCAGCACGGCGCCCAAGTGCTGCGCAACATGCCGCGCCACGCCCAAGGCCCCCGGATCCCAGGCGACATGACTGCTCAGGACATCCCGCTCCAGGCCAAGCCCCTCGAGCGGCTCGGGAACACGGTTAGACGCATGTTCGCACACCACAATCGCATAAGGCGCTTTCGCTGGAGGCGTGACATGCACAGCCTCGGCAAAATCCGCCACCTGTTCGGTCTGAAAGATCTGAAGCGATTCCATATGGAAAATAATTTGCGAAACCATTCGGCCTGTCAATTTTTTTCCGTCATGATTTTTTCAGGCGTGTGCGGGCGATGATTTTTTTGACAATTCGAAAAAAATGCAGAAACTTGATCCATGACCGTATCCGACAGACTCCTTGAACACCGCGATGCCATGACGCCGTCCGAGCGACAGTTGGTGAATACCCTGCTCGACGATTACCCGATCGTCGGACTGAGCAGCATCACAGATCTTGCCGACGCGGCCTCGGTGTCGACCACAACGGTTACGCGCATGTTGCAGAAAACCGGATTCGAAGGCTTTCCCCAATTTCAAGCAGCCCTGCGCAGCGAATTGAAGGAAATGATTTCCGATCCCATTGCCAAGCGCAGTGTCTGGAAACACGAATTGCCGGATGAACATATCCTCAACCGCTATTCCCGGCAGGCGCTCGACAACCAGCAGCGCAGCCTGGACGATGTAAATCCCGAAGATTTCGATCAGCTCTGCCAACTCCTCAGCACGCCCGAAAGAACCGTCTACATAGCCGGCGGGAGGATCACCTCGGCGCTGGCCAATTATCTGTATCTGCATCTGCAGATGATACGCCCGAACGTGCGTCTGGTCTCGAACAGTGGCGCCTGGCCGCAGGACCTTTTGGACGTCAAGCAAGGCGACGTGGTGATCGTGTTCGATGTCCGCCGCTACGAGAACACCACGCTGCAGATGGCCCAGATGTGCGCGAGCAAGAACGCTCAGATCGTGCTCTTTACCGATCAATGGCGCTCGCCGATCCATCGGATCGCCAGCAATACCTTTTCGGGCCGGATCGTTGTGCCATCGGCTTGGGATTCCTGCCTGCCCTTGCTGATGCTGATCGAATGCACGATCGCCGCCCTTCAGGAAAGGATGTGGACGACCGTGAAGGAGCGAACGGACGATCTTGAAGCCATGTTCGACCAGACAAAACTTTTCCGCAAGTTCACCTGAACTTCGGCCAGGTGGCAATTGCCCCGCACTCCATGACAGAAGCGCGAACAAAAAAACCGCCACGACCGAGGGCCGAAGCGGTTTAATTTTAGTCTGCAACTTTACCAACCCGAGGTGAGCCTGACGAGCTACCGGACTGCTCCATCCCGCGGTTGTGAGTATTTGTTTAGAGGCGAGGATTTTTCTAGGTTTGGCGGTGACCTACTCTCCCACGTCTTGAGACGCAGTACCATTGGCGCTAAGGCACTTAACGGCCGGGTTCGGGATGGGACCGGGTGTTTTGCTCTTGCTATGACCACCAAACCGAGGAAAATCCTCTGATACAATACGTGTCCAAGTTTTGACTTTTGGCCAGCGAAGTCAGTCTTCTACTGGATCAAATCAAGCCTATCGGGCAATTAGTACCGGTCAACTGAACGCATTGCTGCGCTTACATCTCCGGCCTATCGACGTGGTGGTCTACCACGGCCCTCGGGGATACCTTGTTTTGAGGGGGGCTTCCCGCTTAGATGCCTTCAGCGGTTATCCTGTCCGATCATAGCTACCCTGCACTGCCGTTGGCACGACAACAGGTCCACCAGTGGATCGTTCACCCCGGTCCTCTCGTACTAGGGGCAACTCCTCTCAAGTATCCTACACCCACGGCAGATAGGGACCGAACTGTCTCACGACGTTCTAAACCCAGCTCACGTACCTCTTTAAATGGCGAACAGCCATACCCTTGGGACCTGCTCCAGCCCCAGGATGAGATGAGCCGACATCGAGGTGCCAAACACTGCCGTCGATATGGACTCTTGGGCAGTATCAGCCTGTTATCCCCGGCGTACCTTTTATCCGTTGAGCGATGGCCCTTCCACTCGGGACCACCGGATCACTATGGCCGTCTTTCGACTCTGCTCGACTTGTCAGTCTTGCAGTCAGGCTGGCTTCTGCCATTGCACTCAACGAGCGATTTCCGACCGCTCTGAGCCAACCTTCGCGCGCCTCCGTTACGCTTTAGGAGGCGACCGCCCCAGTCAAACTACCCGCCACGCAGGGTCCCGGATCCGGATAACGGACCGCGGTTAGACATCAAGAGTGCGAAGGGTGGTATCTCAAGGGAGGCTCCACCGCGACTAGCGTCACGGGTTCAAAGCCTACCACCTATCCTGCACATCACAATCCTGATGCCAGTGCGAAGCTGTAGTAAAGGTGCACGGGGTCTTTCCGTCTAACCGCGGGAAGCCTGCATCTTGACAGGCAATTCAATTTCGCTGAGTCGATGTTGGAGACAGCGGGGAAGTCGTTACGCCATTCGTGCAGGTCGGAACTTACCCGACAAGGAATTTCGCTACCTTAGGACCGTTATAGTTACGGCCGCCGTTTACCTGGGCTTCAATTCAGAGCTCTCACCCCTCCTTTTAACCTTCAGGCACCGGGCAGGCGTCAGACCCTATACGTCGTCTTGCGACTTCGCAGAGCCCTGTGTTTTTAGTAAACAGTCGCCACCCCCTGGTTTGTGCCCCCAGCCAATACTTGCGTAGAAACTGGGCCTCCTTCTCGCGAACTTACGGAGGTATTTTGCCGAGTTCCTTCAACATCGTTCTCTCAAGCGCCTTGGTATTCTCTACCAGTCCACCTGTGTCGGTTTAGGGTACGATCTAGCGATGGAGCTATTTCCAGGAACCTCTGAGCGGCCCGTTCAATCCGATAAGAACGAACAACCTTCGAGATCCGTCACTTCCATCTGGCCCAGGAATATTAACCTGGTTCCCATCGACTACGCCTTTCGGCCTCGCCTTAGGGGTCGGCTTACCCTGCTCAGATTAGCTTTAAGCAGGAACCCTTGGACTTTCGGCGACAGGGTCTCTCACCCTGTTTGTCGCTACTCATGTCATCATTCTCGCTAGTGATCTCTCCACGGGATCGCTCACGCGCCCGCTTCATCGAAAGCTCCTCTCCTCCAACACGCCCGAAGGCGCTAAGGAGGAATGGACCTATGTCACACTACGCTCTGCTACCATGCCTTACGGCATCCTAAGCTTCGGCTCGTGGCTTGAGCCCCGTTACATCTTCGCCGCAGGACAACTTGTTTAGACCAGTGAGCTGTTACGCTATCTTTAAAGGATGGCTGCTTCTAAGCCAACCTCCTGGTTGTTTTGGTCGTCCCACCTGCTTTCCCACTTAGCCACGAATTAGGGGCCTTAGCTGTAGGTCAGGGTTGTTTCCCTCTTCACTACGGACGTTAGCATCCGCAGTGTGTCTGCCATCTAGTACTCCTCGGTATTCGGAGTTTGGTTAGGATCAGTAAGCCTGTGGGGCCCCATTACCCATCCAGTGCTCTACCCCCGAGGGTATTCGGATGACGCTCTACCTAAATAGATTTCGCAGAGAACCAGCTATCTCCGAGTTTGATTGGCCTTTCACCCCTAGGCACAACTCATCCCGACCTTTTTCAACAGGTGTGGGTTCGGCCCTCCAGTAAGTGTTACCTTACCTTCAGCCTGGTCATGCCTAGATCACTCGGTTTCGGGTCTGATCCATCTAACTCATTCGCCCTATTCAGACTCGCTTTCGCTGCGCCTACACCTAACGGCTTAAGCTTGCTAGATAGACCAAGTCGATGACCCATTATACAAAAGGTACGCCGTCACAAGACTGGACACTAATGACAATCATCATATCGCGGATCTGCTCACTTCGTCGGGATCGAGACCCGGAAGTGCACCGTCTCAAGACCGGGGTTGTTGCTGTAAAGCCCCGCGTTCGACCGGTGGTCGACGCCGACGCTCATGCGCACGCCCGTCTTGTTCTGATATCCAACCTCGAGCCCCGATCGGAACTGGATCGGGCCACCAAGATCGACGCCGCTGCCCTCTTCGTAAAGGCCCGCCATCGCGTGGAATTGCAGAAACAGATTTTCGCGCCGGTTCGTCAGCGTGTAAGCATGGCCGATCCCGGCCCAAAGCTCACCATCCGACGTGGCGGACAATCCGTAGACAAGTTGAAACGGCCCATTCGCATGGCGCGTCTCGCGGCGCAGATAGATCTCTTCGCCGACCGTGCGTTCCTGGAACACCGTGTCGCCGACCGAGATACTCGTGTAGGATTGAACCTCACGCTGCGCCAAGCATCCATTATTGGGACAATGATTGACCCCCATGTCGATCAGTCCGGCAATAAGCCCGACCACCGCAATGGTGCCGTCCGTTATGAATGCTAGATCCGACATGCCGCAACTCTCATGGTCCGTTTGACCACGGTGATGCAGCAGATTGTCATTAGAGTCCAGTCAAGCTCCGACTGATTGTAGGCGTCCGGTTTCAGGTACTGTTTCACTCCCCTCGTCGGGGTGCTTTTCACCTTTCCCTCACGGTACTGGTTCGCTATCGGTCAGTAAGGAGTACTTAGCCTTCGAAGGTGGTCCTCCGATCTTCAGACAGGATTTCACGTGTCCCGCCCTACTTAATACGTCCCATCGAGCTTCCCATACGGGGCTGTCACCCGCTATGGCCATGCTTCCCAACATGTTCTGGTCACTCTCAAGGCTCGGCTGGTCCCCGTTCGCTCGCCGCTACTAGGGGAGTAGCTATTGCTGTCCTTTCCTCCGGGTACTTAGATGTTTCAGTTCTCCGGGTTTGCTCTTAAAACCCTATGTATTCAGGTTTTAAGTATCTGGTTCAGCCAATTATAAATCGCCAGAGGCAATTATAATCAACTGTCAGATGGGTTGCCCCATTCGGAAATCCATGGATCAAAGCTTATTCTCAGCTCCTCATGGCTTATCGCAGAGTATCACGTCCTTCATCGCCTCTTACTGCCAAGGCATCCACCAAACGCCCTTCTCGCGCTTGATTTGATCCAGAAAAAGACTGGCTTGCGCCCGTCGCGGAACACCGGCTGGTCAGTCGGCATCCCTTTATTCCGAACCAAAAGTCGTACTTTTCCCGCCTGGCCCTTAAGGACCAGACTATGAGCGACCTTGCGGCCGCTCGGGTTAGTGTACTTGACTTGGACAACACTGCTCGTTTCGACCGGGATACACCAGACAGGTTGAGGAAGCAGCCTGACGTGATGCCTTCCACCCGAAGGTGGAACCGAACCGAGATCCCTGCACACTCGCAGACATCAAACAGTGTCGTATTGTATCTCTCTAAACGATATCAAAGTGCGTCCGATTGGACGGCAAAGCACTCGACAGTGCTTTGCGGTCAAATCAATGAACCCGGTCCAAGGTATGGTGGAGCCTAGGAGGATCGAACTCCTGACCTCCTGAATGCAAATCAGGCGCTCTCCCAGCTGAGCTAAGGCCCCAGAGTGTTTTGCGAAGAAAAACACGCGTCGTGCGGTCAGTGTATTGCCAAAGGCAATCCACGAGACGCACCTGCAATCGGCTCTTGGGACATCCGCTGCGCGGATACCCTGACGCCTTTCACCTTCGCTGCGCGAAGGCAGATTGGTGGGTCGAGGAGGACTTGAACCTCCGACCTCACGCTTATCAGGCGTGCGCTCTAACCACCTGAGCTACCGACCCAAACAGGCCGGCAGGCCTGAAATCCTTGGTCTGAAGAGATATGAGGACGGCCTGGCCCGTGATGTTTGACCGGTCTTGACTGACCGATCTTGCTAAGTGTTCCACGTCCCGGCGCCGCAAGCGACGCTCAAGAGCTAGGAACATCCTTAGAAAGGAGGTGATCCAGCCGCAGGTTCCCCTACGGCTACCTTGTTACGACTTCACCCCAGTCGCTGAGCTTACCGTGGTCGGCTGCCTCCTCGAAAGGTTGGCGCACCGCCTTCGGGTAAACCCAACTCCCATGGTGTGACGGGCGGTGTGTACAAGGCCCGGGAACGTATTCACCGCGTCATGCTGTTACGCGATTACTAGCGATTCCGACTTCATGGGGTCGAGTTGCAGACCCCAATCCGAACTGAGACAGCTTTTTGGGATTAACCCATTGTCACTGCCATTGTAGCACGTGTGTAGCCCAACCCGTAAGGGCCATGAGGACTTGACGTCATCCACACCTTCCTCCCGCTTATCACGGGCAGTTTCCATAGAGTGCCCAGCCGAACTGCTGGCAACTAGGGATGTGGGTTGCGCTCGTTGCCGGACTTAACCGAACATCTCACGACACGAGCTGACGACAGCCATGCAGCACCTGTCACCTGTCCAGCCGAACTGAAAGGAACCGTCTCCGGCTCCCGCGACAGGGATGTCAAGGGTTGGTAAGGTTCTGCGCGTTGCTTCGAATTAAACCACATGCTCCACCGCTTGTGCGGGCCCCCGTCAATTCCTTTGAGTTTTAATCTTGCGACCGTACTCCCCAGGCGGAATGCTTAATCCGTTAGGTGTGTCACCGAATAGCATGCTATCCGACGACTGGCATTCATCGTTTACGGTGTGGACTACCAGGGTATCTAATCCTGTTTGCTCCCCACACTTTCGCACCTCAGCGTCAGTATCGAGCCAGTGAGCCGCCTTCGCCACTGGTGTTCCTCCGAATATCTACGAATTTCACCTCTACACTCGGAATTCCACTCACCTCTCTCGAACTCAAGACTGGGAGTTTTGGAGGCCGTTCCAGGGTTGAGCCCTGGGATTTCACCCCCAACTTTCCAATCCGCCTACGCGCGCTTTACGCCCAGTAATTCCGAACAACGCTAACCCCCTCCGTATTACCGCGGCTGCTGGCACGGAGTTAGCCGGGGTTTCTTTACCAGGTACTGTCATTATCATCCCTGGCGAAAGAGCTTTACGACCCTAAGGCCTTCATCACTCACGCGGCATGGCTGGATCAGGCTTGCGCCCATTGTCCAAGATTCCCCACTGCTGCCTCCCGTAGGAGTCTGGGCCGTGTCTCAGTCCCAGTGTTGCTGATCATCCTCTAAAACCAGCTATAGATCGTAGGCTTGGTAGGCCATTACCCCACCAACTACCTAATCTAACGCGGGCCGATCTTTCACCGAAATTCTTTCCCCCGAAGGGCGTATACGGTATTAAACCCAGTTTCCCGGGACTATTCCGTAGTGAAAGGCACGTTCCCACGCGTTACTAACCCGTCCGCCACTAGACCCGAAGGTCTCGTTCGACTTGCATGTGTTAGGCCTGCCGCCAGCGTTCGTTCTGAGCCAGGATCAAACTCTCAAGTTGAAAAGCTGTTGCCAGCTTGTCCTTGACGTTCGAACCCTGCACATCTCATCGACCCGGCAGGGTCGATGAAGTCTCTGTTTGATGTACAACGTCTCCAAAGAAACGAAGCCACTCAAACAGTGAAGCTGACTATCCATCATCGGATCTAACGCTCGCGCGCCAAACCCTAGGTAGTTGATATGCAGGACTTGATCCATCGAATGAACCAAACCGCCCACATATCTCTTCAGATACCTGCAATTTCAAAGAGCGTAGAGACAAAATCAACAAGCGGCGCCCTAACTTATCGGCGCAACCTGCCTCTCGTACCTCAAGTTTTTTCCACCTCGCGACCCTCAGAAGCTTCGCCCCGTCAGACCGTCCAGCTGCCCAGCACCGCCTCAGCGCCGCTGGTGAAGGCGTATTTACGGCCAACAACCAAACCCTGCAACCCCTTTTTCAAACTTCTTTCGATTCTTTTTTCAGGGAGCTGGTTTCCAGCGAAATTCGGGCTGACGGGCCGCCGGACTGCCGCAGTATATCACCGGCCCAGAACGGGCACGTTGCTTGTGATCCGGGCCGTTCGCCAACAAAACAAGCTATATTCGCTGGTATGCCGTAAAGCATGGCCTGCGCATCACGTCATCTGTGATCTCTGCGGATGACCCTCCCCTTGGTCACCACGGCAACTCCGTCACTCCCAGCCCGGCCGGCTTGCCCCTGCGTCAGCGTGCTGAAAAGCGATTCGTCTGCACGTCAGCGGGCGAATCCCGCGCTCGTGAGGCGACTCGATCCCGACTCACCATCACCTCCTCGCGCATCATCCAGCTTTCGCCTGCGCACACGTCCGATCTGCAGTCCCGGCTTACCCCTGCAGCACGCTAGGCCAGTTCTCGTCTGCGCTGCGAATCCGTCCGGGAATGTCGCGGGCCCACAGGGCGCGCACCGCGCGATTGTAATTCAGATAAAGCCGCCCCTCATGAATGGACCACGCGCGCGGATCGGTACTCGCGGTGTAGCCCTGCGAGACCGCATAGGCGCAATAGCCGCCATATTGCGGCGCATAGGCTTCGGGGTCCGCCTCGAAGGCGGCACGATTGGCCTCGCTCGAGAACCGCCACTCCACGTCTTTCCAGACGAGCGCATGCTCTGCCCGGCCCTCGACCGCCTTGCCTTCAGTGAAATAGGCCACCGGATCATGGCCATTAGCCGCAAGCCCGTCTCTCAGGAACACTTCGGGTTCTGCTGCATGGGCAGGCTGCCCCTTCAACAAAAGGGCGGCCGGCACGCCGGCGGCAAGCCCGGCAAGAAGCAGGCGTCTGGTCAACATGGTCTATCCTCCGCAACCACTGAACGATGCACATAACATGCCCCGCCCTGCCCACCTGCAAAAGACCGCCCACGGCGAAGTGATCGCCCGTGACGCCGGCTCTTGGATCAGAAGCTCAGCGTCGCGGCGACGGCACGTTGCCAGGCACCGTATTTGCGCGCCCGTTCCCCTGCGTCCATCGCCGGAGTGAACTGCCGCTCAAGCGCCCATGTCCGAGCGAAATCCTCGCAGCCGGGATAAAGCCCGATCTGCATGCCCGCCAGCCATGCCGCGCCAAGCGCCGTGGTTTCCAGAACCTCCGGGCGATCCACGGGCGCATCTATGATGTCCGACAAAAACTGCATCGCCCAGTCCGACGCGCTCATCCCGCCATCCACCCGCAAGGTGGCGACCTGTCCCTCGCCCGCCTGCGCGGCCCAATCGGCGCGCATCGCCTCGAGCAGGTCGCGCGTCTGGAACCCCACGCTTTCAAGCGCGGCGCGGGCAAACTCCTCGGGGCGCGAGTTGCGGGTCAGGCCGAACACGGCGCCTCGGCATTCGGCATTCCAATAAGGCGCGCCAAGCCCGGTGAAGGCCGGCACCAGCACCACGTTCTGTGCCGGATCGGCGTTTTCAGCCAGCGGCTGCGTTTCGCTTGCTTCACGGATCACTTTCAAGCCGTCACGCAGCCATTGCACCACGGCCCCCGCAATGAAGATCGAGCCCTCCAGCGCATAGGTCGGCTGGCCATCCAGCTGATAGGCGATCGTCGTCAAAAGCCGGTTCTGCGAGGCGACGGGCACCTGCCCGGTATTGAGCAGGGCAAAGCACCCCGTGCCATAGGTCGATTTCATCATGCCCGGCGTGAAACAGGCCTGCCCCACGGTTGCCGCCTGCTGATCGCCCGCAACACCCCGGATCGGAATGTCGCAACCGAAAAGGTCGGCGCGGGCCACGCCGTAATCGGCGGCACTGTCGCGCACCTCGGGCAGCATCTGCATCGGGATATCCAGAAGCTCGCAGATCGTGGCGCTCCAGCGTCCCTTGCGGATGTCATAAAGAAGCGTGCGCGCGGCATTCGTGGCGTCGGTCGCGTGCACGGCACCGCCGGTCAGTTTCCAAATCAGGAAACTGTCCACCGTGCCGAACAGAAGCTCGCCCTTCTCGGCCCGCGCGCGGGCGCCGTCCACGTTATCGAGAATCCATTTCAGCTTGGTGCCAGAAAAATACGGGTCCAGCAGCAGGCCGGTGCGATCGCTGACCATCGGCTCATGGCCTGCATCTCGCAGCTCGCGGCAATATCCTGCGGTGCGCCGATCCTGCCAGACGATCGCATTATAGATGGGCACCCCTGTCTTGCGATCCCACACAAGGGTGGTTTCCCTTTGGTTGGTGATCCCGATGGCGGCGATATCCGTGCCGCGCAACCCGGCGCGTTCGATCACTTCGCGGCAGGTGCCGGCGGTGGTCGACCACAGATCATTGGGGTCATGCTCGACCCAGCCTGAATCCGGGTAATGCTGGCGAAATTCCTCCTGCGCGGTGGCAACCAGTTTCATATCACTGTCGAACAGGATCGCCCGGCTTGATGTGGTGCCTTGGTCGATGGCTAGGATATGCGTCATCTGTCTTGTCCTGCGCAGTCTGTCTTGTGAAAAAGCGGCCGCCACTGTTGTAGCGGCCGCAGTCTGGCCGGGCCAGTCTGTCATGCGTGGCGCATGTCCGGCCAACAGGGAGTTGAAACGGGGCGACGTCAACCGCCGCCCCATCAAGCAAGGAACTTACTTCCAGCTCGCGATCAGCTCGTCATAGCTGACGGTGATCGGCTCTTCTTCCTCGTTTTCCAGCTTGGGCTTGGGCGAACCGGGCTGTGCCAGCCAATAGTCCTCGCCCTGCTCGTCGTTCATGACCGGACCGATATCGCCCTGAACGCCAGCCCGCTCGAGACGCGCCATGACGTTTTCCATGTCGCTGCACAGGCTGTCCAGTGCCTCCTTGGCGGTCTTGGCGCCCGACATGGCGTCACCGATATTCTGCCACCACAGCTGTGCCAGCTTGGGATAGTCGGGGACGTTGGTGCCGGTGGGCGACCACTGGGTGCGCGCCGGGCTGCGGTAGAATTCCACCAGACCGCCCAGTTTCGGCGCCCGCTCGGTGAAGCTGTCGTGCTGGATCGTGCTTTCACGCACGAAGGTCAGGCCGACATGGCTTTTCTTCACGTCGATGGTCTTGGATGTCACGAACTGCGCATAAAGCCATGCGGCCTTGGCGCGATCGACAGGTGTGGATTTCATCAGCGTCCAGCTGCCCACATCCTGATATCCGACCTTCATGCCGTCCTGCCAATAGGCGCCATGCGGGCTGGGGGCCATGCGCCACTTGGGCGTGCCGTCCTCGTTCATCACCGGAAGATCAGGCTCGACCGAGGCTGCGGTAAAGGCGGTGTACCAGAACATCTGCTGGGCCACATTGCCCTGTGCGGGGATCGGGCCAGCTTCCGAGAAGGTCATGCCCTGTGCTGCGGGGGGCGAGTATTTCTGCAGCCATTCGATCGCCTTTTCCACCGCATAGACAGCCGCCGGGCTGTTTGCGGCACCGCCGCGCGCAACGCAGGCGCCCACAGGCTGGCTGTTCTCGTTCACCCGGATGCCCCATTCGTCGACCGGCAGGCCGTTGGGTTCACCCACGTCGCCCATGCCGGCCATTGACATCCACGCATCGGTATAGCGCCAGCCAAGGCTCGGGTCTTTCTTGC
The DNA here is from genome assembly GCF_000170875.1 of Roseobacter sp. AzwK-3b. NCBI lineage: Bacteria > Pseudomonadati > Pseudomonadota > Alphaproteobacteria > Rhodobacterales > Roseobacteraceae > Roseobacter > Roseobacter sp. AzwK-3b. The sequence goes on along the minus strand of NZ_ABCR01000010.1, from coordinate 64,119 downwards.
CGTAGTCCATGTTGCCGAAGACTTCGCCCTCGACCCCAAGATGGCTCAGATCGCGCCCGGTGAAGAACTCGGCGATATCCTCATAGGCCGACCAGTTGACCGGAACGCCCAGATCATAGCCATAGGCGGCCTTGAAGTCGGCCTTGTTCTTTTCGTCGTTGAACCAGTCATACCGGAACCAGTAGAGGTTCGCGAACTGCTGGTCTGGCAGCTGATAGAGCTTGCCATCAGGTGCTGTGGTGAATTCCGTGCCGATGAAATCGTCCAGATCGAGACCGGGGTTGGTCACGTCGCCACCTTCGCCGGCGATCCAGTCGGTCAGGTTGCGCACCTGCTGGTACCGCCAATGCGTGCCGATCAGATCGCTATCGTTGACATAGGCGTCATAAATGTTCTCGCCCGACTGCATCTGCGTCTGCAGCTTTTCCACCACGTCGCCTTCGCCGATCAGGTCATGGGTGACCTGGATGCCGGTGATCGCGGTAAAGGCCGGGGCCAGAACCTTGGCCTCATATTCATGCGTGGTGATGGTCTCTGACACCACCCGGATATCCATGCCCGCAAAAGGCTGCGCGGCATCGACGAACCATTGCATCTCGGCTTCCTGCTCCTCGCGGGTCAGAACCGACGTATCGCCGATCTCCGAATCCAGGAAGGCGCGCGCCTCGTCCATTCCGGCAAAGGCCGGGCCGGACATCAGCGTCAGGGCAAGCCCCAGGGCCGTTGTTGATTTCAAGGTCAGGTTCATTGGTCTATTTCCTCCCTTTTGAACCGTTCAATCGTCTTTTGTCGAGGAACTGCGTGATAAGCGCGCCGGGTCTCCTCCCTCCCCGGCCCGCTGCCTGTTCCTAGACCCAGCGAAACACCGCAAAGGCATAGATCAGGCAAACCAGCAGCGCATATGGCTGATGCGCGCCGACAATCCCGAGCCAGCCAAGATTGATGAAGGCCGACCCCAGAAGTGTGATGAACAGGCGGTCTCCCCGCGTCGTCTCGATCCGCAGAATGCCCGTGCGCGGCGTTTCGGGGAACTTGATCGCAAGGATCGAAAAGATGATGAGAAGCCCCGCGATGCTCAGAAAGAAAATCGCTGTCGGCCATGTCCATGCCATCCAGTCCATGACGTCTCTCCTTTCCTAGACCCGGCCCAGGGCAAAGCCCTTGGCGATGTAATTGCGCACGAAGTAGATGACCAAGGCGCCCGGCACGATCGTCAGCACACCCGCCGCCGCCAGCACGCCCCAATCCAGCCCGCTGGCCGATACCGTGCGCGTCATCGTCGCCGCGATGGGCTTTGCGTCCACCGATGTCAGCGTCCGGCTCAGCAGCAGCTCCACCCATGAGAACATGAAACAGAAGAACGCCGCGACCCCGATGCCCGAGGCGATCAGCGGCATGAAGATCTTCACGAAGAACCGCCCGAAGCTGTAGCCGTCGATATAGGCGGTCTCGTCGATCTCCTTGGGCACGCCGCGCATGAACCCTTCGAGGATCCACACCGCCAGCGGCACGTTGAACAGGCAATGCGCCAGCGCCACGGCGATATGCGTATCGAACAGGCCCACCGACGAATAAAGCTGGAAGAACGGCAGCGCGAACACCGCGGGCGGCGCCATCCGGTTGGTCAGCAGCCAGAAGAACAGATGCTTGTCGCCCATGAAGTGATAGCGGCTGAACGCATAGGCCGCCGGCAGCGCCACCGCCACCGAAATCACCGTGTTCATCACCACATAGATCAGCGAATTGACATAGCCCATGTACCAGCTGGCATCGGTCAGGATCGTCACATAGTTCTGCAGCGTCAGATCTCGGGGCCAGAGCGAGAATTCGCCAAGGATCTCGGCATTCGTCTTCAGGCTCATGTTCAGCAGCCAGTAGATCGGCAGCATCAGGAACACCAGATACAGCGTCATCACCACGGCGCGGCTGTTGACCTTCGGCAGGCTCAGACCTCGGGCGGGGGCTTGTGTGCTCAGATCGGCCATTTACTTGCCCTCCCGCCGGTCAAGATTGGTCATCACCGTATAGAACACCCACGAGATCAGCAGGATCACGAGGAAATACATGATCGAGAACGCCGCCGCCGGACCGAGGTCGAACTGCCCAAGCGCCATTTTCACAAGGTCGATCGACAGGAAGGTGGTGGCATTGCCCGGCCCGCCCCCGGTGACCACGAAAGGCTCGGTATAGATCATGAAACTGTCCATGAACCGCAGCAGGATCGCGATCATCAGAACGCCTGCCATCTTCGGCAGCTCGATATAGCGGAACACTTTCCAGCGGCTCGCCTGATCGATCTTGGCCGCCTGATAATAGGCGTCGGGAATGGATTGCAGACCGGCATAGGCCAGCAGCGCCACCAGCGAGGTCCAGTGCCAGACATCCATCACGATCACCGTGGCCCAAGCCGAGATGAAATCCTGCGTGTAGTTGTAGGGAATGCCCAGCTTGTCCAGCGTGTGACCCAGCAAGCCGATATCGACCCGGCCAAAGATCTGCCAGATCGTGCCGACCACGTTCCATGGGATCAACAGCGGCAGCGACATCACCACAAGACAGAAGCTGGCCCAGAACCCGCTTTTCGGCATGCTCAGCGCGACCAGAATGCCAAGCGGCACCTCGATCGCGAGGATGATCGCCGAAAAGGCCAGCTGACGGCCAAGCGCATTCCACATCCGCTCGGAATGCAGCAGATCGTCGAACCACTCCAGCCCCGCCCAGAAGAACTGGTTGCCGCCGAACGTGTCCTGAACCGAATAATTGACCACCGTCATCAGCGGAATGACCGCCGAGAAGGCCACCAGCACCAGAACCGGCAGCACAAGGAACCATGCCTTCTGATTGACCGTTTTTTCCTGCATCACGCGGCCTCCCCGGCAGATCCGTTTCCTGCGCCCTCGGGCGACACGCGCCAATCATTGGCATAGACATTCACATGCGCGGGATCGAAGACCACCCGCGTCATGTCCGCGCCAATCCGGTCTCCCTCGCCGGCGATGATATTGATGTCACTGCCAAAACACTCGGCCCGGACGATCTTGTGGCGGCCCACATCCTCGACCCGGCGCACTTTCACCGGCAAGCCATCGCTGTCGGACAGGCGGGCGAATTCCGGGCGCACGCCGATCTCCACCTTGCCATCGAGCACGCCATACCCGCCACCCAACTCCACCGAGGATCCGTTGATATAGGCGTGCTTTCCGTCGACCTTGGCGGGGATCACGTTCATGCCCGGCGAGCCGATGAAATACCCAACGAATGTATGCTCGGGACGTTCAAACAGCTCCTGGGGCGTGCCGATCTGGACCACCCGCCCGTCATACATGACCACCACCTTGTCCGCGAAGGTCAGCGCCTCGGTCTGGTCGTGGGTCACATAGATCATCGTGTGCCCGAATTCGTGATGCAGCGACTTGAGCTGCGTGCGCAGCTCCCATTTCATATGCGGGTCGATCACCGTCAGCGGCTCATCGAACAAAAGCGCATTCACATCCTTGCGCACCATGCCCCGGCCAAGGCTGATCTTCTGCTTGGCATCCGCCGTCAAACCCCGCGCCTTGCGGTTAAGATCGGCCTCCATGCCGATCATCCGGGCAACCTCCTGCACGCGTTCGGCCACATAGGCTTCGTCGCGGCCTCGGTTGCGCAGCGGGAAGGCCAGATTGTCATGCACTGTCATCGTGTCGTAGACGACCGGAAACTGGAACACCTGCGCGATATTGCGCTCGGCGGTCGGCGCGCGTGTCACATCGCGCCCATCGAACAGAACCCGGCCCTGACTGGGATGCAGCAACCCCGAGATGATATTGAGCAGCGTGGATTTCCCGCATCCCGACGACCCGAGAAGCGCATAGGCCGCGCCATCCTCCCAATCGTGGTTCAATTCCTTGAGAGCGTAATCCTCCTCGCCCGCAGGTTTGGGCAGGTAGGAATGTGCAAGGTTATCGAGCGTGATCTTCGCCATTCTTCCCCTCCTCCTCAGGCCGCCAGCGCATAGGCCGCGGGCGCCACCAGTGCCCCGTCCTCGCCGAACACATAGACATGTCGCGGATCCAGAAAGACCTCCAGATCGGCACCGAGCGGCAGATCGTGAACCCCGTGGATTAGCCCGACCCAACGCTCGCCATGGTGATCCAGATGCACGAAGGTTTCCGAGCCGGTCAATTCGGTCACCGTCAGGCGCGTGACGAATTTCATCGCATCGGCGGTATGCTTGCCGATCTCCAGATGGTTGGGCCGGAACCCGGCGGTATAGCGACCGTCGGGGATCTCGGCCAGCTTGCCCACGGCAGGCGCGCTTTGCCCGTCGCCGAACAGCAGCTTGTTGCCTGTCTTGCTGACCTGCAGGAAATTCATCGGCGGATCGCTGAACACCCGTGCGGTGATCGCATCCACCGGACGGCGATAGACGTCGGGAGTCGGCCCGAACTGCGTGACCCGACCCTCCCAAAGGGTCGCCGTGTTGCCGCCCAGCAAAAGCGCCTCCTCCGGCTCGGTCGTCGCATAGACGAAGATCGCGCCGGATTCCTCGAAGATCTTGGGGATTTCCACGCGCAATTCCTCGCGCAGCTTGTAATCCAGGTTGGCCAGCGGCTCGTCCAGCAGGACCAGCCCCGCGCCCTTGACCAGCGCGCGCGCCAGCGCGCAGCGCTGCTGCTGGCCACCCGACAACTCCAGCGGCTTGCGGCCCAGCATCGGGGTCAGCTTCATCAGCTCGGCGGTCTTGTGTACGGCTGCGTCGATCTCGGCCTTGGGCTTGCCCATCAGCCGCAAGGGCGAGGCGATATTGTCATAGACGCTCATCGAGGGGTAGTTGATGAACTGCTGATAGACCATCGCGACATTGCGGCTCTGCACACGGATGCCTGTCACATCGTCCCCGTTCCACTCGATGCGCCCCGCGTTCGGCACATCAAGCCCCGCCATCAGGCGCATCAGCGATGTCTTGCCCGACAAGGTTGGCCCCAGAAGCACGTTCATCGTGCCCTTCTCAAGGATCAGGTCGGTCGGGTGGATATGCACCTGCCCGTTCACCACCTTCGACACACCGTCCAGTTTCAGCGTCATCCGCGTCGTCCCTCCCTCATGCCCTCAGCGCCGCCGAACTCTTGGCCGGCGGTGTCGTGGCATCGTCTTGCGTTGCCGCCTCGACCATCCACGCCTCCAGCGCGGCGATCTGGTCGGCACTCAATCTCAGCCCAAGCCGCGTGCGCCGCCAGACCACATCCTCGGCGCTGCGGGCATATTCGCGCTGCATCATCCACGCCACTTCTCGCCCGGTCAGGGTCGCGCCGAAATCCGGTCCCAGATCCTCGGGGGTTTTCGCGTCGCCCAGCATCACCGCCGCCTCGGTCCCATAGGCCCGGATCAACCGCCCCGCCCAGAATGCATCCAGAAACGGATACGCCCGGCGCAGATCGGCGGTCAACTGCGCCACGCCATCCACCGCGAAATCTCCACCGGGCAACGCCACGCCCGCCGTCCACTCGCGCTCCGCTCCCTCGAAGAACGGCGCGATCCGGGCCATCGCCGCCTCAGCCAGCTTGCGATAGGTCGTGATCTTGCCGCCGAACACGTTCAACAGCGGCGCCCCGCCCATGTCATCCAGCGTCAGGACATAATCCCGCGTCGCCGCCGTGGCCGATTTGGCGCCGTCGTCATAAAGCGGCCTCACGCCCGAATAGGTCCAGACGATATCCTCCCGGCTGACCGGCGTGCGGAAATACTCCGACGCGAAGCGGCACAGGTACTCGGCCTCTTCCGGCGTGCATTCCGGCCTCGCGGACACATCCTCATGCTCGGCATCCGTGGTGCCAATCAGCGTGAAATCCGTCTCATAGGGGATCGCAAAGATGATCCGCCCATCCTCGCCCTGAAAGAAATAGCACTTGTCATGATCATACAGCTTGCGCGTCACGATATGGCTGCCGCGCACCAGCCGCACACCTTCGGAGGAATTCTGGCGCAGGGTGTTCTGGATCACGTCCTTGACCCACGGCCCCCCCGCATTGACCAGCGCCCTTGCCCGCGTCTCGCGCGTCTCGCCCGTCTGGGTATCTTCCGTCCGGATCAGCCACAGCCCGTCCTCGCCGCGCTGCGCCGAGACAACCCTCGTCCGGGTCCGGATCACCGCACCGCGGGCCTCAGCGTCGCGCGCGTTCAGGATCACCAGCCGGCTGTCCTCGATCCAGCAATCGGAATATTCGAACGCCCGGGTAAACTTGTCTTTCAAGGGCCGCCCCGCCGGATCGCTCGCCAGATCCACGCTACGCGTGCCCGGCAGGATCTCGCGGCCTCCCAGATGATCGTAAAGAAACAGCCCCAGCCGGATCAGCCAGGCGGGTCTGCGCCCCTTCATCCACGGCATCACCATGTTCAACAACCGCGATGTCGGTGTCTCGCCCTCGAACCGCATGTCGCGGTGATAAGGCAGCACGAAGCGCATCGGCCAGCTGATATGGGGCATCGCCCTCAGAAGCGTTTCGCGCTCGATCAGCGCCTCGCGCACCAGCCGGATCTCGAAATACTCAAGATACCGCAGCCCGCCGTGAAACAGCTTGGTGGATGCCGAAGAGGTGGCCGAGGCCAGATCGTTCATCTCGGCCAGCTCGACACTCAGCCCCCGGCCCGCCGCATCGCGCGCGATACCGCAGCCATTGATGCCGCCTCCGACCACGAACAGATCGATACTTTCATCGCCTTTGGCTGATGGCACCTGAGCCTCCCCCTCTCATGGCCGGATGTGAGCGCAAACGAAACACGGAAGCCACGATCAAGTCAATGACGAATGTTCGTTTATTTTCGCTTTGCAATTTCACCTTGTTATTGAATGGTTTTCTCCGCCATTTCGCACCTGCAGAAACCTTGAAAACCAGAAAATCACATCCATAACGGAACGAATCGAACGCCAGACTTGAATGCCCGCCCAAAACGAACATAATCGAACAACACAGCAGGAGCCGCGCCGACGTGTCCCAATCCTTCCGCCATCCCGACATCCTCGAAATCGCTCGTCTCGAGGGCAAGGTCATGGTCGAGGATCTGGCCGAACGCTTCGATGTCACCGTCCAGACGATCCGCCGTGACCTGACCGAACTGGCAAATGCCGGCAAACTCGAACGGGTGCATGGCGGCGCGATCCTGCCCTCGGGCGTGAGCAACATCATCTACGAGGAACGCCGCCGCCTGAACGAAGACGCCAAGCAGGCCATCGGCCGCGCCTGCGCTGCAGCGATCCCCGCCAGCGCGTCGGTCTTTCTGGATATAGGCACCACAACCGAGGCCGTGGCCCGCGAGCTTCTCGATCATGACAACCTGATGGTGGTCACCAACAACATGAACGTGGCCAATACCCTGCTGGCCAACAAAAGCTGCGAAATCGTGGTAGCCGGCGGCACATTGCGCCGCGCTGATAACGGGTTGGTCGGCAACCTGACCGTCCGCACCATCGAGAATTTCAAATTCGATTACGCGATATTGGGTTGTTCAGCTCTCGACGAGGATGGCGACCTGCTGGATTTCGACATTCAGGAAGTCGTCGTCGGACAGACCCTCCTCAAACGCTCCCGCGAGGTGTTTCTGGTGGCCGATCACTCGAAATTCAAACGCAGCGCGCCGGTGCGCATCGGCTCGCTGCGCGATATCGACCACGTCTTCACGGATCGCGCCCTGCCCGGCCATCTTGCCGAAAACTGCGGTCTTTGGGGCACTGCGATTACTGTTGCGGCCTGATCGCCTGAAACGCTTTAACTGCCGTAGACCTCGCACCAGCGTTCGATCAGCTCTTGCTGCAATGTCTTCGACCTTGCATTCCAGCTGGCAGAGCCCGGCGGCCGCCCGGCCGCGCCTCGGTCGATACGGGCGCGCTGTGCGGTATTGGCGGAAAAAATGGCAAATGCCATCTCGGTGCCATCGGGCGCGGTGACATAGCCTGCCAAAGAGCTCACGAAATATAGCGTTCCGGTCTTGGCCGCCACCTTGATCGGATGGCGGTGATCCACCCGGCCATTACCGTCGCGCAGCGGAAAATCCTTGAGGATCGGGTTCAGCTGCCCATCGCCGCGCACCCGCACCAGCGCGCGCGCCATGGCCTCCGCCGACAGCTGTGACCGCTCACCAAGACCGGAATGATCCACCAGCGCGGCGCCCTCCATACCCAGATCGCTGCGCGCCCAACGGCTCATTTCCCGCGCCGAGGCCGACAGCGACTGCGCGCTCCCGACGCGCTTTGCCGTCGCCGCCATACCGACCAACTCGGCGGTCAGGTTGTTGGAATATTTCAGCATGTCGCGCAACACTTCGGTCAGCGGCGCACTGCGATGCACCACCAGCGCCTCGCCTTGCTGCGCACGCGTCACAGCGCCGCCCGGCTTCAGGACGATCCCGTGCGAGCGCGCGAAACTGGCGAAGACCTCGCCGGCATAGGCTTCGGGCTTGCGCACCGGAAGCCACCTCGCCCCGCCATTGCCCAGCGCACCGCTCGCCACCGTCCATGCGTCGTGATCGCCGCCATCGCGATAGGTATAGACCGGCCCCTCGCGCCGTGCGATCGCCATGCGGGCGATGGTCACCGCCGGACGGTGCGCGTTCGAGCGCGCGTCCATCGTCACGCTGTACCCGTTGCTGCCGCGTTTCCATTCAAAATGCACGCGGTTGAAATTAAGGCTCAGGCCAGACACCGACGGGTTATAGCCGACATGCTCGGGTTGGGTCGGGTCGATCACCCGCTCGAACGGCAGCGCGCCACCCCAGACCCGGAACGCACCGCGCACCTCGCGCACGCCCTTGCGTTTCAACTCCGCCGCCATCGCCGCCAGGGAATCCGTGTCCAGCGTGGGATCGCCGCCCCCCGCCAGAATGAGATCGCCGTTCAGAATACCATTCTCGATCGGCCCCGTCGCCAGCAGCCTCGTGCTGAAGCGGAAATCGCCGCCCAAGGTCCGCAGCGCATAGATCGCCGTGATCGCCTTCGTGACGCTGGCCGGAGGCTGCCCCTCGTGGCCGCCCCGCCCCTCGAGGATAAGCCCGCTTTTCACATCCATCACGCTGTATGTGACGCGCCCGCCCAGGTTGGCCGCATCGATCAGCGCCTCGGCGCCCGACGCAACCCTTTGCCCGGCCCCGACCGGTCGCGCCACGGGGCGCAGCGATGTCGCGGGCGCCTGCGAGCATGCAGCCGTTCCCAGACCGCTCAGTGCGGCCCCAATGAAAAATCGTCGCGAGAAACACTGTTTGCCCATGGCGCGAAACTAAGCCCCGGAGCGCATATGGACAATCGAATTTCTTGGCGCGGGCATCAATTTTCAGTCACCACGCGGCCAAGCGCCCCCGCTGCGCAGCCGCGTCGAGGACAGCGCCATCATCGGCACGTTCACAAAGCACCATGCCGGCGCCTCACGTCGGCCCAGACACCGGCTTGCCCGTCCCGGCAGCCGTGCGAAGTCATAGATCCGCGCCGCCTTGGACATGCGCGCCGAAATGCGCTGCCCGGGCCGCGCCAGCACCCCCAGCGGCACCCGTCCCACGATCTCGTGCCAGTCCTGCCACTTGTCCAGCTGCGCCAGATTATCGGCCCCCATCAGCCACACGAACCGCACGCCGGGCCGCAGCGCCTGCAACCGCCGCAGCGTCTCGGCCGTGTAGCGCGTGTTCAGCTGCGCCTCGATATCCGTCACCGCGATGCGCGGATGATCCAGCATCTCCCGGCACGCCGCCATCCGCCGCGCCAGCGGCGCCGGCCCATGCGCCTTGAGCGGGTTGCCAGGACTGACCATCCACCACACCCGATCCAGCCCGAACCGCTTGAGCGCCTCGCGGCTGATATGCACATGCCCGGCATGAGGCGGATCGAACGACCCGCCCAACAGCCCGATCACCTGCCCCGGACGCGTCATCGGCATATCAATCTTCATGCCCCCCTTTTGCCAGCCCCGCCTGCCGTGTCCAGAAGAAAAACCGGCCACCCCCACCGCTTGCGCACAGACGATTGCGGCGCGCGCCCGGATTGACTAGATACGGGGCCAACACATCTTCCAACCCATCCCGGAGCAGTCCCCATGGCAGCCTATCAATATGTCTATCACATGCAGGGCGTCTCCAAGACGTATCCCGGCGGCAAGAAATGTTTCGAGAACATCCATCTCAGCTTTCTGCCCGGCGTGAAGATCGGCGTGGTCGGCGCGAACGGCGCGGGCAAATCCACCCTGATGCGGATCATGGCCGGCATCGACACCGACTATTCCGGCGAGGCGTGGTCCGCCGAGGGCGCCAAGGTCGGCTACCTCCCGCAGGAGCCTGAACTCGACCCCGCGCTGACCGTCCGCGAGAACGTGATGCTGGGCGTGGCCGAAAAGAAGGCCAAGATGGACCGCTTCAACGAGCTCGCCATGAACTACTCGGACGAGACCGCCGACGAAATGGCCGCCCTCCAGGACGAGATCGACAGCCAGAATCTCTGGGATCTGGACGCCCAGATCGACGTCTCGCTGGAGGCGCTGCGCTGCCCGCCGGACGATGCCGATGTGACCACGCTCTCGGGCGGTGAAAAGCGCCGCGTGGCACTGTGCAAACTTCTGCTCGAAGCGCCCGAAATGCTGCTGTTGGACGAACCGACCAACCATCTGGACGCCGAAACCATCGCCTGGCTGCAACAGCACCTCATCGACTACAAGGGCACGATCCTCATCGTCACCCATGACCGCTATTTCCTCGATGACATCACCGGCTGGATCCTCGAACTGGACCGCGGCCGGGGCATCCCCTACGAGGGCAATTACTCCAGCTGGCTCGAACAGAAGGCCAAGCGCCTCGAACAGGAATCCCGCGAGGACAAGTCGCGCCAGAAGACCCTGGAACGCGAACTGGAATGGATGCGGCAGGGACAGAAGGCCCGGCAGGCCAAATCCAAGGCCCGGATCAACGCCTATAACGACCTTGCCAATCAGTCTGAGCGTGAAAAACTCGGCCGCGCCCAGATCATCATCCCAAACGGTCCGCGTCTGGGTCAGAAGGTGATCGAGGTGAACGGCCTGAAAAAGCACATGGGCGACAAGCTGCTGATCGAAAATCTCAGCTTCTCGCTGCCGCCCGGCGGCATCGTCGGTGTGATCGGCCCCAACGGCGCGGGCAAATCCACGCTCTTCAAGGTGCTCACCGGCCAAGAGGCGCCGGATGAGGGCACCGTCGAATACGGCGACACGGTCACACTCAGCTATGTGGACCAGTCGCGCGACGATCTGAAGGATGGCGACAACGTCTGGGAGGCGATCACCGGCGGCGCCGAGATCATCCAGCTGGGCGATGCGCAGATGAATTCCCGCGCCTATTGCTCCGCCTTCAACTTCAAGGGCGGCGACCAGCAAAAGAAAGTCTCGCTCCTGTCGGGGGGCGAACGCAACCGCGTGCACATGGCGCGCCTGCTGAAATCCGGCGGCAACGTGCTTCTGCTCGATGAGCCGACCAACGATCTCGACGTAGAAACCCTGCGCGCGCTCGAAGACGCGCTTGTGGATTTCGCCGGTTGCGCGGTGGTCATCAGCCACGACCGCTTCTTTCTCGACCGGATCTGCACCCATATCCTCGCCTTCGAAGGCGAGGCCCATGTGGAATGGTTCGAGGGCAATTTCGAGGATTACGAGGAAGACAAGAAACGCCGCCTCGGCCCCGACGCGCTGGAACCCAAGCGGATCAAGCACAAGAAATTCGCACGCTGATCCGCGTCGCTGGCACAAGGGTCGCTGACACAAGGATCGGTCTTTCGCCCGCGCCTGACCACCGCGTGAGACCGATCCCTGCCCGTGCCTGACCTCTGCCCACTGACCTCTGCCCGAGATGACCCCGCATCGTCTCGGGCGCGCAACGTCTCGACCCAAATCGCCTCGGGCCACCGCGTAGCCTCGGGCCACCGGCCATGACGCAAGACAAGCCCGACACAAGACATCTCGAACCCGACGCCATGTTCCGCGCCCCCCGCAAGGCGCACCATACGCAACGCGTTTGCCGTCATGACAAACGAAATGGCGGCCCGCGCCGCCACGCATATCACGATCGAAAGGACGGCCCCGAGCAACCGGGGTGGGACATGACTATACATGGCGGCATCTAACCGCAGATGCCTTAACTTCCGGTTACCGGGCGAAATCCCCGATTTTCCTTGCAATGATCGCCGTCACCTGTTATCTGCCCCCCTGCTAAGTTATTCTTTTTCGACCCACTGTCTCCCTTCAAACGGCGCTCAGTCAATCGATCCAGACGACGACGCCGGGTTGCCGCAGTTCCGCGGGCAGCACAAATCCAAGGAGACGACGGATGGCCAATGGCACCGTGAAATGGTTCAACTCAACCAAAGGCTTCGGCTTTATCGCACCTGAAACAGGTGGCAAGGACGTTTTCGTTCACATCAGCGCCGTCGAGCGTTCGGGCCTCACCGGCCTGGCTGACGACCAGAAAGTGACATACGACGTCGAAGCAGGCCGTGACGGCCGCGAAAGCGCGACCAACCTGCAGCTCGCATAAGCGACTGCTCCGGTCCCTTTCGGACCGTATCCAAGATTTTGCGGGGGCGGGCCAATGGCTCGCCCCTCTGTATTTGCGGGGCGGCATCGTGGCCTGCCTGCACCAAACGCGGGCATCGTTACTTTCGTGTGTCCCGCGCCTTTTCCCGCGCAAGGTCGCGCGCCTCGCGCTCCAATGCGCGGCGGCGATACCCCTCTTCCAGCGCATCCTGTTCGGCCTTGCGGCGGCGCTCATCTTCCAGCCCGACACGCTCCCAGACACTCATGCTGTTCCTTTCGCGCTCCTGCTCCTCGGCCTCGCGCGCTTCCTGCGCCAGCAGTTCTGCGCGGATTTCCGCAAAAGCGACGGCAATTTCGGGATAAATGAGCGGGCTGCCGTCATCCTCTTCGTCGTCGCGGCCGGGTTGCGCATGCCGCGCAGGGGTCAGGGTGCTGTCAGGTGCTGATGTGGCCTCTTCGGTCGCTCCCTCCTTGTCGGCCACAGGCGCCCTCACGCGCTTGTCCAGAAAGTCATCCAGCTTGATTTCCTGCGCGATCTTCATCTGTACCCATGTGGCAAGAAGCCGGTTGATCCGTGCCTGGTACCCGTTGCCCATCGCTCTGAAGACCCGCAGCACCGAACGATCCAGATAGAGCGTCACCTTCTCTTTTTTCTCCTCGACATCCAGATCGGCCTCGAGCGTGTGCCACGCCTCGGGGATCACGTCTTCGAGCATCGACGAGATCCAGCCGTCGCGGTTGAGATGTATGAGGTTCTTCATCAGCCCTTCGCGGGCGATCCGTTCGGTCTTGGTCATGCGGGCCATGTTCTGTCTCCATCCTGTCTCGCAAACATGCCTGGCAAAGGGTTAACAGGCGCCTGCCGCAGCGCGCGCTGCACCGATGTGATACCGACGTGATACCGATGCCATACCGCAGCGGATTTTTGCGCCGATCACCGGGTTTTGATTTTTTCGGCGCCGGGTGGCATTCTATACGTCGGCGTGTGTTTTGAAGGGGACCTCATATGCTCAACCGTCGTCATTTCATCGCGACCGGCCTTGCCGCCACCGCGCTGCCCGCTGCAGCTCAAGCCTTTGAACTGGAAGAGAAATTCAAGCCCGCCACGGTGAGCATTTCCAGCCAATACGCGCCCGGTCAACTCCTCGTCCTGCCGCGCGCGCACTTTCTATACTTCGTGACCGCCCCCAACGAGGCCATCCGCTACGGCGTCGGCGTCGGCAAAGCCGGCCTCCAATTCACCGGCACCGCCACCATCGACGTCAAGAAAAAATGGCCCACCTGGCGCCCCACCGACGAGATGATCGAGCGCGATCCGAGTGCTTATGGACGTTTCAAGGGCAATGATTATGTGCAGCCCGGCGGACCGGAAAATCCCCTTGGAGCAAGGGCGCTGTACCTGTTCCAGAACGGGCGCGACACCTATTTCCGCATTCACGGCACCAACGCGCCGCGGTCCATCGGGCGATCAGTATCGAACGGCTGCATACGGATGCTCAACGAGCATGTTCAGGATCTATACGAGCGGGTTCCCGTCGGAACAGTCGTGACCGTCCTTTGAGCATTGGGTGATGGGCGCAATGTCCCCATCACTTTTTTGGTTTATTTTCTCTTGAAGAGGACCAAGGCCAGTTCCATATTCCCTACCGCGACGTTACCTCTATCGACCATCTGCTCCGACCACGGCGCTGTCACTCGATCTTGCTCTGACTGCGCCGGGCTGCCGCACTGAAGCGGGCAGCGACATCAAAAGGAGAAAACGGATGGCCAACGGCACCGTCAAATGGTTCAACACCACCAAAGGTTACGGCTTCATCGCGCCTGAAGGTGGCGGCAAAGACGTCTTCGTGCATATCTCGGCAGTGGAACGCGCTGGTCTGACTGGTCTTGCGGACAATCAGAAAGTGACCTTCGACATCGAAGCAGGCCGCGACGGCCGCGAATCCGCGGCAAACATCGCTCTGGCTTGATCCGCCGCGCACACGAGAATATCTGACGGGCCCGCGACAGGGCCCGTTTTTTGTTGTCCGCAGTTCATTCAGCCCGCAGGACGAGATCGACAACAGCAGGTCCAAGCGCCTCCACGATCCGCTCGACGCCTTCCGAATTGGGATGAATTCCATCGGGCTGAAAATACCGGCGGGCCTGCGCCGGATCATCCTGCCCAAGACCTGCAAAGAAATTCTCGAAGTAAAGCGTGCCGAATTCCTGCGCCAAATCGGGATAGATGCTGTCGAATGCGGTCTGGTACTCGGCGCCGTAATTGCCCGGCGCCTTCATGCCCACCAAAAGAACCTCGACATCGCGAGAGCGCGCCGATTCGAGTATCGCACGCAGGTTGCTCCGAGCGTCTGAAGGATCGAGCCCGCGCAGCAGATCATTGCCGCCGAGTGTCACGATCATCGCATCCACTTCGGGCGTCAGGCTCCAATCCACGCGTGCGGCTCCACCGGCGGTCGTATCTCCCGACACACCTGCATTGATCAGGTCAACCTTAACCCCCTTGGCCGCGAGCCAGGCATCAAGCTGCGGCACCAGCCCTTGCGCTTCGGGCAGGCCGTAGCCTTGTGTCAGGCTGTCGCCAAAGGCCAGCACCGTAACATCCTCGGCCATCGCAGGAGTTGCGACCAAAAGAAACATGGTCGCAACCTTGCCGCGCATAGACCACACACCATATTCAAAAAAGTCGTTTGCAATCAGGCTGAAACCCATGACCGATCCTGTTATTTCCCTCAAGGATGCCACGCTGTCGCTGCAAGGCAACGCGGGGCTTGTCCAGATACTCCACGGGATCTCGTTGGATGTCCATAAGGGTGAGACACTGGGATTGGTGGGGCCATCGGGGTCCGGCAAATCTTCGCTGTTGATGCTGATGGGCGGGCTTGAACGGGCGAGTTCAGGGCAGATCGCCGCACTTGGCCACGACCTGTCCAACATGAACGAGGATCAACTGGCCCGCCTGCGCCGGGATCATTTCGGAGTGGTGTTCCAGTCCTTTCACCTGATCCCGACGATGACGGCGCTGGAAAATGTGGCCGCCCCGCTGGAACTGGCCGGGCGGGCGGATGCCTATGAGCGCGCCGCCGAGGAATTGGCCGCTGTCGGGCTCGCCGGTCGGGCCGAGCATTACCCCTCGCAACTCTCGGGTGGCGAGCAGCAGCGCGTGGCGCTGGCCCGCGCCGCAGCCCCCCGCCCCGATATCGTGCTTGCTGACGAGCCGACGGGCAATCTTGACGGGGCCACCGGTGCGTCGATCATTGAGCTTTTGTTCGATCTGAGCCGTCGTCATGGCGCCACCATGATCCTTGTGACCCATGCCCCGGATCTGGCGGCGCGCTGTGACAGGGTCGTGGAGCTGGTGGATGGCAGGCTTTCGGAAAGCGCCGGAGTGCCCGCATGAGCCTTGTCACCGCGGCGCGCTTTGCCCGGCGGGAGCTGCGCGGCGGCCTGCGGGGATTTCGCATTTTCCTTGGCTGCGTCATCCTTGGCGTTGCGGCGATTGCCGCTGTTGGAACAGTCCGCGAAAGCATCACCGTCGGCCTTGAGCGAGAAGGCGCCACGCTTCTGGGCGGGGATGCGTCGATCGAGTTGACCTATCGTTTCGCCACCGACGCTGAACGCGCCTGGATGAACGAGACAGCCGATGCGGTGTCCGAGATCGCAGATTTTCGCTCGATGGCCATAGCACCGGACGGCGAACGCGGCCTTACCCAGATCAAAGCCGTCGATGCGGCCTATCCTCTGCTTGGGCGCGTGGAATTGCAGCCCGACATGTCCCTCGCGCAGGCTTTGGACGGGCGCGACGGATTGCCCGGTGCGGTGATGCATCCCATTCTGACGAATAAACTGGGGCTGGAACCGGGCGACATTTTCAGACTCGGCACTCAGGATTTCATTCTTTCCGCAGAAATCCAGCGCGAGCCGGATAACGCTGCCGGAGGCTTCACCCTGGGGCCACGGACCATCGTGCGAACCGAGGCGCTTGGCGCCTCCGGGCTATTGGCGCCGGGATCGCTTTTCTCGACCGAGTATCGTCTCGATCTGCCAGTGGGAACCGATCTGGACGCCATCGGCGCCGAGGCGGAAGCGGCTTTTCCCGATAGCGGCCTGCGCTGGCGCGACGCGCGCAACGGCGCGCCGCAAGTGGAAGAGTTCGTCAATCGGCTTGGCGCCTTTCTGATCCTTGTGGGCCTGTCTGGCCTTGCGGTAGGCGGCGTCGGAATATCGGCAGCACTCAGGGCGTATCTGGCAACGAAAACCGAAACCATCGCAACGCTGCGCACACTTGGCGCCGACCGACAAACGATCTTTCTGACCTACTTTTTCCAGATCGGCGTTCTGGCCTGTCTTGGGCTTGCGGTTGGCCTGATGCTGGGTGTCGGCATTCCGGTCTTGCTGTCATCGCTGATCGAAGCCCGTCTGCCGGTGCCCGCCGTTTTCGGCGCCTACCCCGGACCTATCGCCGAGGCGGTGCTCTACAGTGCGCTCACAGTTCTAATCTTCACGCTCTGGCCGCTGGCCCGGGCGCAGGATATTCGCGCGGCCACGCTATTTCGCGATGCTATGGAAACGGGGCGCATTCTGCCTAGGTGGCCATATCTGGTCGCGATCGCGGTGTTGGTCACGGCCCTTCTTTCGGCGGCCATATGGTTTTCCGGGGATGCGCGACTGTCGCTTTGGACAGCGGGGGGGATCGTGGGGTCACTGGCTCTTCTGAGCTTGGCCGCAATCGGGATCAAACAGCTTGCCAGACTGCTGAAACCGGTCATTCGCGGGCGGCCCTCGCTTGGCTGGGCACTGGCAGCGATCGGCGGACCGGGCACCACGGCAGGGCCGGTGGTGCTGTCCCTTGGCTTGGGCCTTTCGGTGCTGGCGGCTGTCGGACAGATCGACCAGAACCTGCGCAGCGCCATTTCGCGTGACCTGCCCGAGCGGGCGCCCTCCTATTTTTTCGTCGACATCCAAAAGGATCAGATGCCCGGTTTTCTGGAACGGCTGGAAAACGATCCCGAGATCAGCCGGATCGACTCGGCCCCGATGCTGCGGGGCATTCTGACCCAGATCAATGGCCGTCCCGCCGAAGAAGTGGCAGGCGATCACTGGGTCGTGCAGGGCGATCGTGGCATCAGCTATGCCGCCGCTGTGCCGGACCGCACGACCATCACCGACGGCGAATGGTGGGGCGCGGATTATGACGGACCGCCACAGATCAGTTTTGCGGCAGAAGAGGCCGAGGAAATGGGGCTGGTTCTGGGCGACGTTCTGACGCTCAATATTCTGGGGCGGGACATCAGCGCCACGATCACATCCTTGCGCGAAGTGGATTTCTCGACCGCCGGCATGGGATTCGTCATGCTTCTCAACCCCGCCGCGATCGCTGGAGCACCGCATACCTTCATCTCCACGGTCTATGCCGAAGCACCGGCCGAAGCTGCGATCCTCAATGACCTCTCAGGCAAATTTCCCAACATCACGGCGATCCGGGTGCGCGATGCGATCGATCAGGTGTCGGACCTTCTGGCGGGGCTGGCCTCGGCTACCGCGTGGGGGGCAGCGGCCACCTTGCTGACCGGCTTTCTGGTGCTGATCGGTGCTGCCGCCGCGGACCAGACCGCCCGCACCCGAGAGGCGGCGATCCTGAAAACCATCGGCGCGTCCCGCGCGCAGATCTTGGCCAGCCTTGCCTTGCGCGCGTCGCTTCTGGGGGCAGCGGCGGGGCTCGTGGCACTTGCAGCGGGGATTACCGGAGGTTGGGCGGTGAGCCATTTCATCATGGATACCAATTTCGAGATCGCCTGGACCTCGGCCCTGCTGATCGTGACAGGGGGAGCAATGGTCAGCCTTCTGGCAGGTCTGGGCTTTGCGTGGGCGCCCATGCAGGCGCGTCCTGCGCGTATCCTTCGTTCGCGCGAATAACGTCTGAACCATCTTTCCGGGGCAGATCGCGATTAGTACCGATCCCGCCACGGGACTCAGCTCGCTCTTAATCGTGAGCAGTCGGCGGCCCCAGAGGGCCACCGACGTCGTCAGACACCGCTTATTCAGCGGCTTCGGCGTAACTTTCCACCGGGGGACAGGTGCACACGAGGTGCCGGTCACCATAGACATTGTCCACGCGGTTCACAGGCGGCCAATACTTGTCCACGCGGAAGGCACCGGGCGGGAAACATCCCTGTTCACGGCTATAAGGCCTGTCCCAATCCCCCACGAGATCCTCCACCGTATGCGGCGCATTCTTGAGCGGATTGTTCTCGCGGTCGATACGACCTTCTTCGATGTCGCGGATCTCCTGCCGGATGGCCAGCATCGCATCGCAGAACCGGTCCAGTTCGGCCTTGGTTTCGGATTCCGTCGGCTCGACCATCAAGGTTCCCGCGACGGGCCAGCTCATGGTCGGGGCGTGAAAGCCACAATCGACAAGGCGCTTGGCAATATCGTCCACCGTCACACCGGCGCTATCGGCGAAGGGGCGGGTGTCGATGATGCATTCATGCGCCACGCGCCCGTTGCGCCCTTTATAGAGAACCTCATAGGCGCCTTCGAGGCGCTTGGCGATATAGTTGGCGTTCAGGATGGCCACCCGCGTCGCCTGTGTCAGACCCTCACCACCCATCATGAGGCAATAGGCCCAGCTGATCGGCAGAAGCGACGGAGACCCGAAAGGCGCAGCCGACACCGGACCCTGCGTGCCTCCGGTGACAGGATGCCCGGGGAGGAACGGCGCCAGATGCTCTTTCACACCGATCGGCCCCATGCCCGGGCCACCCCCGCCATGCGGGATGCAGAAGGTCTTGTGCAGGTTGAGATGGCTGACATCTCCACCCAGATCACCCGGACGGCTGAGCCCCACCATGGCGTTCATATTGGCCCCGTCGATATAGACCTGACCGCCATGCTGATGGGTGATCTCGCAGACCTCCTTGACCGTTTCCTCGAACACACCGTGCGTCGAGGGATAGGTGATCATGCAACCGGCCAAATTGTCCGAATGCGCCTCGGCCTTGGCGCGGAAATCGGCCAGATCGATATCGCCGTTCTCATCGGACTTGATGACCACCACATCCCAGCCGACCATCTGAGCGCTGGCAGGGTTTGTACCATGCGCGCTCATCGGAATGAGACAGACCTTGCGATGGCCCTGACCGTTGGCGCGGTGATAGGCGGCAATGGTCAGAAGCCCGGCATATTCGCCCTGCGCGCCGGAATTGGGCTGCATCGAGATGGCGGCATAGCCGGTGATCTCGCACAGCTTGGCGTTCAGATCCTCGATCAGGTCGTGATACCCCTTGGCCTGATCTGTGGGCACAAAGGGATGGAGCAACGAAAATTCATTCCAGCTGACCGGCATCATCTCGGCCGCCGAATTCAGCTTCATCGTGCATGAGCCAAGCGGAATCATCGCGCGATCAAGCGCCAGATCGCGGTCTGCCAGACGTCGCATGTAGCGCATCATCTCGGTTTCGGCGCGGTTCATGTGGAAGATCGGATGCGTGAGATACTCGGACCTCCGCAAAAGACCATCCGGCATCCGGTATTCGGATGTGAAATCGCGGTCTTCCATGAT
The DNA here is from genome assembly GCF_000170875.1 of Roseobacter sp. AzwK-3b. Classification (NCBI taxonomy): domain Bacteria; kingdom Pseudomonadati; phylum Pseudomonadota; class Alphaproteobacteria; order Rhodobacterales; family Roseobacteraceae; genus Roseobacter; species Roseobacter sp. AzwK-3b. The sequence goes on along the minus strand of NZ_ABCR01000010.1, from coordinate 44,043 downwards.
GATACCGAACGCACGCCACACCGCTTCGATCGTGGCCGGGCGCGTACGCTCGTCCAGTGTGATGCCGATCTTGGTCTCGCCCACGCGGCGCAGGTTCACCCCTTCACGAACCGCCGCCTGAAGAACGCCACGCTGCAAGAGGCCCACATCCACCGTGATCGTGTCGAAGAACTGATCCGGTTGGACCTTGAAGCCCGCCGCCTCCAGCCCCTTGGCCAGACGCACCGTCTTGCGGTGGATGCGCTGCGCGATGGCCTTGAGACCTTTGGGACCATGGAACACCGCATACATCGACGCCATAACCGCCAGCAGCGCCTGTGCGGTGCAGACATTCGAGGTCGCCTTTTCACGGCGGATATGCTGCTCGCGGGTCTGAAGGGCCAGCCGGTAGGCACGGTTTCCATGACTGTCGACCGACACACCTACGAGGCGACCGGGAAGCGCGCGCTTGTAGCTGTCCTTGGTCGCGATATAGGCTGCGTGCGGCCCTCCAAAGCCCATCGGCACGCCAAATCGCTGCGTCGACCCCACAGCAATATCGGCCCCCATGGCGCCCGGCTCTTTCAGCAGGGTCAAGGCCATCGGATCGGCGATCACGATACCAATCGCCCCAGCCCCGTGCAGAGCTGCCATTTCATCGGTGAAATCGCGCAGATGCCCATAGGTGCCGGGATACTGAAAGATCGCTCCGAACACGTGCTCGGGGTTCAGCGTCTCGGGGGCGCCGACCACCAGTTCGATATCAAGCGGTTCCGCGCGGGTGCGCATCACGGCGATGTTCTGCGGATGGCAATTCTCATCGACGAAAAATGCCTTGGCCTTGGATTTGACCACACGCTGCGCCATGGTCATTGCTTCTGCCGCAGCGGTCGCCTCGTCGAGCAACGAGGCATTGGCGATTTCGAGCCCTGTCAGATCGCTGACCATGGTCTGAAAGTTCAACAGCGCCTCGAGCCGGCCCTGGCTGATCTCGGGCTGATAGGGTGTATAGGCGGTATACCAGGCCGGATTTTCCAAGATATTGCGCTGAATTGCCGGAGGTGTGACCGTGCCATGATACCCCTGCCCGATCAGCGAGGTCAGCACCTTGTTGCGGTTGGCCACCTCGCGCATGTGGTGCAGCAGCTCACTTTCGGACATCGGCTTGCCGAAATCCAGTGGCGTCTCCTGACGGATCGATTTCGGTATGGTTTCATCGATCAGCGTCTGCAGGCTGTCCGTGCCCAGAACGTCCAGCATTTCGGCCATTTCCTGCGGAGAGGGGCCGATATGGCGACGGTTGGCGAAGTCATAGGGCAGATAATCGGTAGGTTCGAAAGGCATCATGTCCCTCGTGCTGTCACGGATAAAGGCCGACTTGCCGCCTGTGCCTTACCCTGGTCGGAATGGTGTCGCCCGAAAGCGGCTGCGGTCAGCCGATGAACGACTGATAGGCGTCTTCGTCCATGTACTCGTCCATCTGGGACGGATTATTGGCCTTGATCTTGAAGAACCACGCATCCCCAAGCGGATCGGAATTCACCTTGGCCGGATCGTCGATCAGCGCCTCGTTGATCTCGACGATCTCGCCGTCGATCGGGGCAAGGATGTCGCTGGCCGCCTTGACGCTTTCGATCACGACGATTTCATCGCCCTTGGCCACCATCGTGCCGATCTCGGGCAGTTCCACGAACACCACATCGCCCAACTGCTCACTGGCATGTTCGGTGATGCCGACAACGATCACGTCGTCCTCGTCGTTGCGCAACCATTCGTGTTCTTCGGTGAATTTCATCTCTCGCTCTCCCTGAGTTTCAGCGTTTGAAATTGGCGGGTGTAAAGGGCAGCTTGGCCACTGTCACCGGCATGCGTTTACCCCTGACATCGCCATGCAGACTGGCTCCGGGACCGGCCAGCGCCGCCGGCACATATCCCATCGACATCGGCGCGCCGATGGTCGGACCGAACGCACCCGATGTGACGCGGCCGACAGCGGCGCCCGCGCCCTGCGTTTCGAACAGCTCCGTGCCTTCGCGCATCGGTGCGCGGCCTTCGGGACGCAGCCCGACCCGCTGTCGCGGAGCGCCGTTTTCCAATTGATCGAGGATCACAGCCGCGCCGGGGAACCCACCCTCGCGGGCCCCACCGCGGCGGCGCACCTTCTGGATGGCCCAGCCAAGAGCCGCCTCGATCGGGGTGGTCGTCTCGTCGATGTCGTGACCGTAAAGACAAAGCCCGGCTTCCAGCCGAAGGCTGTCACGCGCCCCAAGACCGATCGGCTCTACCGCGTCATGGGCCAGCACGGCCCGCGCCAGCTCCTCGGCCTGCGCGGTCTCGACTGAAATCTCGAACCCGTCCTCTCCGGTATAACCCGAGCGCGACACCCAAAGTCCCCCGAAAGAGCTTTCAAAAACGGCCACGTCCATGAAGCGCATATCCCGCACTCCGGGCAGAATGCCCGACAGAACCTCTTCGGCCTGCGGCCCCTGCAGTGCCAGCAAGGCGCGGTCGGAAATCTCTTCGACCGTGCAGCCGGGCAGTCCGTTCTGCATATGAGCGATGTCAGCCGCCTTGCAGGCGGCGTTTACCACGACGAACAGATGGTCGCCGCGATTGGCCAGCATCAGGTCATCCAGAATGCCGCCCTGATCGTTGGTGAAAAAACCATATCGTTGCCGCCCCTCGGGCAAGCCGGCCAAATCCACCGGCACGAGCGTTTCAAGCGCAAGGGCCACAGTGTCATAGCCTTGGGGGGAACGCACAATGACCTGCCCCATATGGCTGACGTCGAACAGGCCTGCGGCCGCACGTGTCTGAAGATGTTCCTTCATCACCCCAGCAGGAAACTGAACCGGCATCTCGTATCCCGCGAAGGGCACCATCTTGGCCCCCAATTCGACATGCAGGTCATACAGCGGGGTCTTGCGCAGCGTATCGCTCATCGGGCCTCATCCAAATGGCGCCAGTTGACTTCGGATGAATCCAGCTGGCATCTCTGCACGACCCTGTTGGTCGCGCCTTGATGCCCCCTCTGTCCTTTGGCCTGAGATCGCTATCCCTTCGGCGGGCGCCGCGAAGGCACCACTCTCCAGAGTTCTGAAATCGCATCGGTCCCTTGGGCCTGAGAGTTTCCGGGGCGGTTGCTCCTTCGGCACCGGACTGGCCGGTTCTCCCGATACGATATGGCGGCAAGCTAGTATACGAAATCGGCGACTTCAAGCCTGTTTCACGCAGCGCCCCGGCATGAAAATATCCAGCAGCGCGACGTTATCACAAACCAGCACATCCAGCGTAATTTTGTCGAGATGCGCATAAAAAGCCTCTGCCGCGTCAGCGATGGCGTGCCGCAAACGGCAGGCGGTGACCAGCGGACAGGTATTGTCTACATCGGCAAAGCACTCGGCGATAGGAACGTTCGATTCGAGCTGGCGGAACACATCCCCAATGATGATCTCATCCATCGGACGGGCCAAGGCGATCCCGCCGCTACGACCACGTTGGGTGTGCAGAAAATCAAGCTGCGCCAGACGATTGATGACTTGCGCCAAGTGACTTTCGGACGTGTTGCAGCGCGCCGCGATCTCGGATTTGGTGACCAGCCGGTCGATATTGGCGCCACAGAACATGAGAACGCGAATGGCGATATTCGTGCGTTTCGTGATGCGCATTCCGTTTTTTGACCCTTTGCTTGAATTCAATCCATCCTGCGGTCAAACACGGCAGCAGGACATGATGCAGATCAAGCGGTGCAGGAAAATATACATGGGACATGCATATTTCTTCGGATATGGCAGCCTGGTAAACCGCGACACGCATGCCTTCAAGGAAGCGCATACCGCGCAGCTCAGCGGATGGCGCCGCGTGTGGCGGCATACCTCGCTCAGGAAGGTGGCATATCTTACGGTCATCCCGGACGAGACATCCCTCATCGACGGGCTGATCGCCGCTGTTCCCGGACAGGATTGGGCGGCCCTCGACGCGCGCGAGCAGGCCTATGACAGGGTCGCCGCCGCGCATCAGGTCACCCATGCTCTTACCCACAGTCCCGATATCGCGGTCTACGCGATCCCCGAGGGCCGCCATGACGTGCCGACCGAAACGCACCCTGCCCTCTTGAGCTATATCGATGTGGTCGTGCAGGGCTATCTGCGCGAATTCGGAGAAGACGGCGCCCGACGCTTTTTCGACACGACAGATGGCTGGCAGCACACGCCGGTGTTGGACGACCGCAGCGATCCCGTCTATCCACGTCACCGCCGCCTCAGCCTCGACGAATATGGCTTCATCGACACGCAGTTGCGCGAGAGGGATATCCGCATTCTTCGCCGCTAGCCGCTGGCGGGCGGTGGGCTGCACGGTGGACTGCACGGTGGACTGTCGCCCCCGCATGACGCATGATTTGCGTCGGAAAGGACTAGGATGGCGAACACCAAGACGATCTCCAAGACGCTGCTTGTGATCCTGCGGATAAGCCGGATGCTTTGGGTCCGCGTGACCTTGATGGCCTGTCTTGCCGTGGTGGCCTCGATGGCGGCGATGCTGCTGGACAGCCTGATCCCCGAGGTGCTGCGCGAACGCTTCACGCCGGATGCGGTGATGCCGATCCTGACAATCCTCGCCTCGGGGATGCTGGCGGTCAGCACGTTTTCACTCAATGTGATGGTCACCGCGCATAACGCCGCCGCCGCACAGGCCACCCCTCGCGCGCATCGCATCCTTCTGGCCGACACGACCACGCAAACGGTGCTGGCGACGTTCATCGGCGCCTTTGTCTATGCGCTCAGTTCGATCATCCTGTTCAAGGCAAAACTGCACGCGCCCGGTGCCTCGGTCGCGGTTCTTGCCGTAACGGTCGTGGTGGTCATTCTGGTCATTCTGGCGATGCTGCGCTGGATCGACCATCTCAGCGATCTGGGCAGCATGGACAAGACCTTGCACGACACCGAACGCCACGCGCGGGCCAGCCTGATGCTGGCCCGCAAGACGCCCGCGCTGCGCGCCAATGCGCTGACGCCCGAGACGGTCATGCCGCAAGACGTCGTACCGGTCCCGGCGCCGCGCTCGGGCTATCTGCAATTCATCGACCTGCGCCGCATGAGCGCGATCCTGCAAGACAAGGATGCGCGGCTCTATGTCCATGCCCCGCCCGGCCGCTTCGTGCTGCAGGGCACTCCGGTCGCCTTTGCCAGCGGCCTTTCGGGCAAGGCACTTGAAACCGTCAAGGAATGCCTAACGATCGGTGACTATCGGTCGTTCGAGCAGGATGCGGCCTACGGGCTCCTGGTGCTTTCGGAAATCGCCTCGCGCGCGCTGTCGCCCGGCATGAATGATCCGGGCACAGCCATTGACGTGATCGGGCGTCAGGAACGACTTTTATGGGATTGGGGAAGAACTCCCATCGAAAACAAAGAGCCGATATTCCCCCGCATTTTCATACCCGACACCTCACCTGAGCAACTGATCGAAGGGGCCTTCGCCAGTACCGCACGCGACGGCGCCGCGCTGGTCGAGGTGGCCACCCGTCTGCAACAGGCGCTTCAGACGCTGGCAGAAGGGCCGGATGCCGACCTCGCCAGCGCCGCACAAGTTATGGCGGAACGCGCGCGCGCCTATTCCGAACAGGCGATGGTTCTGGAAGAGGACAAAATCAAGCTTCGCGCACGGCAAAGCGCAGGTGGGGTCAATCCCTAGCCTTGATCCTCTGCAAAAGCGGCAGCACCTGGCTCATGTCCGGGCCGTGGGCCTGCCCTGTCAACGCCTTGCGAAGCGGCATGAACAGGCCCTTGCCCTTGCGGCCTGTCGCGTCTTTGACGCGCGCAGTCCAGTCGCCCCAGGTGCTGTCGTCATAGGGTGCATCGGGCAGCAGCGTCATCGCCTCAGCCACGAACGCACGATCTTCGTCGTCGATCACCGGCTCGGCACCGTCGCGGAACATCGCCCACCATGCCGGCAGGTCCTGCAGCGTGGTGATATTGTCGCGCGTCACCGTCCAGAACCGTTCGGCCAGATTGTCAGGCACGCCGATCGCCGCGATCTGGTCACTGACCTCGTCATAGGCGCGGTCATGCAGAAGGCGTGCCGTCAAGGGAAACAGGTCCTGCACATCGAACTTGGTCGGCGCGGCACCGAAGCGCGAGATGTCGAAGCCCTCGATCAACTCGTCCATGCTGGTACGCACTTCGACCGGATCGGCAGACCCAAGACGCGACATCAGGCTGAGCAGCGCCATCGGCTCGATCCCTTGGGCACGCAGATCGCGCAGCGACAGGGTGCCAAGACGTTTGGAGAGCGACTCGCCCTGCGGCCCGGTCAAAAGCGAGTGATGCGCAAAGCTGGGAACGGTTCCGCCAAGCGCCTCGATGATCTGGATCTGCGTGGCGGTGTTGGTGACGTGATCGCTGCCACGCACCACATGGGTCACGCCCATTTCGGTGTCATCCACGACGGACGCAAGGGTATAGAGAACCTGCCCATCCCCCCGGATCAGCACCGGATCGCTGACACTGGCCGCGTCGATCGAAATATCGCCGAGGATGCCGTCATTCCACTCGATCCGCTCCTGATCCAGCTTGAAACGCCACACGCCGTTGCCGCGCTCGGCGCGCAGTTTGGTCTTCTCATCCTCAGACAACTTCAACGCGGCACGGTCATAGACCGGCGGCTTACCCATGTTGAGCTGCTTCTTGCGCTTCAGATCAAGCTCGGTCGGGGTCTCGAAGGCCTCATAAAAGCGGCCCATCTCGCGCAGCTTGTCGGCGGCCTCGGCATAGCGATCCAGCCGCTCTGACTGCCGTTCCACCCGGTCCCAATGCAGGCCCAGCCACTCCAGATCTTCCTTGATCGCGTCGACATAGACCTGTTTGGAACGTTCAGGATCGGTGTCGTCGATGCGCAGGATGAACGTGCCACCCGCCTTGCGCGCGATGAGAAAGTTCATCAGCGCAGTGCGCAGATTGCCCACATGGATGTAACCGGTGGGGGACGGGGCGAAGCGAGTGGTTGTCATGGGTCTCTCCTGATTGGCGTGGGCCATGTCACAGCCGCAAGCGATTGTCCAGATTTCACCGTCGTCAGCCTTGTGTCGGCCAGACGCGATGCTCGTCATCTATGACGAAAACATGGACGTGCCGCCTGAGCCCATGATGCGCGCGCAGATGCGGGTGATCCTGCGGCAGGTCCGGATGTTCGTGCTCAAGCTCGCGGGTCAGCTCGGCTGGCCACAAGAGACGGGCAAGCACAAGGCCCGTCAGGGCAATCGCGCCAAGCAAACCAAGCGCCACATCCATGCCGAACGCCTGTCCAACCCATCCCGCCAAGGGATAGGTCAACAGCCAACACGCATGGCTGAGCGCGAATTGCGCGGCGAACACCGCCGGACGATCCTCGGAATGGGACGACCGGCGCAGCAGCCGTCCAGAGGGCGTCATCACGCAGGAATAAAAGAACCCCAGAACAGCCCATAGCCCCAGAAAGCCAAGCCATTGCGGCAACCCTGGGACCGCCAGAACAACGGCAGCCAAGATCGCAAACCCAGTCAGGGACGCCGCCCCCACCAGCATCACGGGCCTGTCCGGCACCCTGTCGAGCAGAGCTGGAAGAAGCAGTGCAGCCGTCATTGACCCCGCGCCGAAACACGCCATGGCCTGTGCGAGGTCGGTCTCGGTTCCGCCATATCCCGCGCGCACCAGAACGACCGTGTTGACCAGCACGAACGCCCCCACCGAGGCCGCAGCAAGGTTGAGCGCCAGAAGACCGCGCAAACGCGGCGTGGCAAGATAAATGCGCGTGCCGCGCATCAGTCTTTCGCGGAAAGAACGGCTGCTCTGATGTTGCCCGACCGGCGGCACGCAGACCGACCAGACCAGCGCCGCCGAGGCGGCAAAGCCAAGAACCGTTCCCAGAAACAGCCAGTTGTAGCTGAGGACTGTCAGCAAAAGAGCCGCCGCCGCTGGACTAATCAGGTTTTCAAGATCATAGGCCAGGCGCGAAAGCGACAGCGCGCGGGTGTAATCCCGTTCGACCGGCAGGACATCCGGGATCGCCGCCTGAAACGCGGGCGTGAAGGTAGCTGACGCGGATTGAAGCACGAAAACAAGCACATAGACCTGCCACACCTCGGTCACGAATGGCAGGCAAAGCGCAACCGCCGCACGGACAAGATCCGCACCAATCAGGACGGCCTTGCGCGGCAGGCGATGCACCGCTGCCTGTGCGATGGGCGACAGGCCCACATAAGCCACCATCTTGATTGTATAGGCCAACCCCAACACCAGCCCGGCCTGCGCACCGGCAAGATCGAAAGCCAGAAGGCCAAGCGCCACGGTCAACAGCCCGGTGCCGATCAAGGCGATGACCTGCGCTGAAAAAAGCGCGGCATATGTGGTATTGCGTAGGATCGAGATCATCTAAAAGGGCCACCTTTGCCCGATCGGGCCAGTGCAGGGACGCGGTGTATCACATTGGCGTGAATTGCGCGCCGCTCCGCGATCTGCACACTATCCTTCAACATATAGCAACAGGAGATAAGTCATGTCAGCCACGGAATTTTCCCGACGTACACTGCTTGCAGGGGCCGCAGCCATGCCATTCACGATCGCCTCGGGCGGTGCTGCTCGGGCGGCAGCGCCAATGATGGGAATGGGTATGTCCAAGTTCAACCGCGTGGGCCTTGGCGACTTCGAGGTCACGACGATCCTCGCGGGCACCATGCCCCGCCCGGACCCTCATTCGATCTTCGGGTTGAATGTCAGCGCAGAAACATTCGAGACTGCCTCGAAGGCCGCACGCCTGCCCACCGATGTCGCACAGTTTTTCTTCACGCCGACGGTGGTCAATACCGGTAACGAATTGATTTTGTTCGATACCGGGTTGAATGCCGAAAGCACGACTGCGGCCCTGGCCGAGGCGGGATACACGCCCGATCAGGTCGACATCGTGGTGATCACCCACATGCATGGCGACCACATCGGCGGCTTGATGAATGGCGATGCACCGACCTATCCGAATGCCCGCTACGTGACCGGGTCCGCGGAGTTCGATGCCTGGGCCAAGATGGAAAACGAGAACTTCGAAGCCAAGGTCCGGCCACTGGCCGAGCAGATGACGATGATCGGAGACGGCGACAGCGTGGCCACAGGCGTGACCGCCATGGCGGCGTTCGGGCACACGCCGGGGCACATGACCTATATGCTGGAAAGCAACGGGCAACAACTTGTGGTGGCTGCGGACTTTGCCAACCACTATGTGTGGTCTCTTGGCTATCCCGATTGGGAAGTGAAGTTCGACATGGACAAAGCCGCCGCCGCGCAGACACGGCGGAGGATTCTCGGGATGCTGGCGGCGGATGGAATTCCGTTCATCGGGTATCACATGCCATGGCCCGGAATGGGGTATGTCGAGGCGGCGGGCGACGGGTTCCGCTATGAGCCGACCAGTTATCAGCTGATGATTCAGGCTGGATAACCAAAGGAAAGCATGGGCTTAGCGAAAGGCTGGCCCATGCGCCCAGACCGTCAGGGAGTAGCGCATCCCGGAGGTGACCGGGGTGACGCGATGCAGGACGAAGCCGGGGAAGACGGTGGCAGCCCCCTGCTCGGAGCGGGCCGGGATGATGCCCGCACCGGGCATGAGCTGAAGCTCTCCACCACTATATGTTGACGGGTCCGAAAGCTGCACGACCATGGTGAGCTTGCGCCGCGCCGCCAGAGGTCCGGCACCTATGTCACTATGCCAGTCGAAATGCCCCTCGCGCGCCGCATCATAGCATGCCACCTGAGGACTTTCCTCGAACGCGTTGATATCAAACATGAAAACACTCGCGTTGGCACGCCGCACAACTTCGATGATGCGGCCCATGACCCAATCCGCACCGGGCACGTCATCCAGCCACACAAGATCCGCGCGGCGCAGATTGTGATCGCGCTGCTGGCGCACCAGACCGGCATCCTGTGTGGGGGCCGAGGCAACAAGCCCAAGGATTTCAATGCATTCCGTGGCGCTGAACGCAAGCGGATCGGTGTGCACGGCGATCATGACGACAAAACCCCAGATGTTGTGTCGCGCATCCATATCACGCAGCCAAGGCCCCCGCCCGCCGGTCTCCGACGCGGCTAGAGTCGTTTTTTCGCTGTCTTCTCAAAGGGATGTTGCAGGTCGCACATCACATGGGATATCGAAATAACCATGGATATCAACGAGATGGAAACCATTGCCCGCGAGACGGTGGAGGCGCTGCCCGAACCGTTCGCAAAACTGGCGCGCGACGTGGCGCTGCGGGTCGTGGACTGGCCCGCGCAGGACATGCTCCGGGAGCTGGATATCGACGACCCGCTGGAGCTGACCGGGCTTTACGAAGGCATTCCCGTCACCGAAAAATCATATATGGATCAACCGCTTGCACCCGATACCGTCTGGCTGTTCCGGAAGCCGATCCTGGCGGAATGGCGCGACCGGGAGGATGTGGATCTGGACCGGCTGATCGCCCATGTGACGATCCACGAATTCGCCCATCATTTCGGCTGGTCGGACGAAGACATCGCGACGATCGACCGCTGGTGGGAATGATCGGCGGCCTTGTGTAGGATTTGTACGAAACCTACACGCGTTTGGGACCAAATCGCCCGTGAATTCGCGGAGTTGTGTCCATCCCGTACACAAATCACCCCCTTATTCCCCGGCGCGCGCGGCGTTAAACCGAATCTTAACCCATGTGCTGTCTACTGCCCTTCATCGACTCGCCAATCGAACCGAAGGATACGGGATGACTGCATGATGAATGACGCGACACGGGATGCCCTGGACACACCCCTATTGCAGGGGCGGCAGGGTCACGTCCCATTCAATGGTGGCAGGTATGGGTGTCGTCCCTGCGGCGATGCTGCGGTTCGGGGCATAGCCATCGAGCCGCAGGAACATGCCCTCGATCTTGCCGGACACGACACTGTCCTCCAGCTCGAAAGAGACAAGCGCCCCCCGCCCGCCATCGCCGCCCATGACCAATGGCGCTCCATAACCCAGATCGTCGAGGAGTTCGGCAGACACAAGTGACATGTTGCCCTCGCGTTTCTGCAGCGTGACCTGAAGGATCGGACGGTCGGGCGTCCCATCCTGCGCCACCACATGGCCGAGGAGGTTGATCGTCAGAAAGGTCCCCATGATCGCCTTTTGTTCGGCATGAGGGCGGTTTCGGGCCACATCATAGGCCACGACCATGCTGTAGGTCGTGTCGCCCACCTGGGCCTCTATGGTGCCCATCGTCTCGTAGCGTTCGGTCAGGGTGTGCTGCTCGGCGATCGCGAGGGTGCAAAACCAAGCGGACAGCGCGACAACCGCGCTTGCGACACGGAACATGGACTTCTCCTGCCATCTATGTGGCGGAAACTATTTGGGGGAACGTTTGGTGAATCACTGAATACAAAAACACAGTCTGGAAATTATATAATTTGAAAACAGTGACATACAAGACCGAATGCCCGGGCGGATCAGCCTTTGTCGCGCCAGCGATTGGCGATCGGATAGCGCCGGTCCAGCCAGAACGCCCGCTTGCTCAGCCGGGTGCCGGGCGCGGACTGAAAGCGTTTGTATTCAGATATGTAAAGCAAATGCTCCACGCGGCTGGCATCGGCGCGATCAAAGCCCGCCGCGACGCAATCGGCGATCGATCCGTCCTGATCGACGAGAATCTCAAGAATGCCGTCCAGCACCGAATAGGCGGGCAGGCTGTCTTCGTCGCGCTGATCGGGGGCCAGTTCGGCGCTTGGCGGCCTGTCGATGACGCGCTGCGGAATGACCGCGCCCACAGGACCCATCATCCAGTCGCGATGCACCGTGTTGCGCCAGCGGCACGTGTCGAAGACGCGGGTCTTGTACATGTCCTTGAGCGGGTTGTAGCCCCCGGCCATGTCGCCGTAGATCGTGGCATATCCCACGGCCACTTCGGATTTGTTGCCCGTGGTCAAAAGCATCTCGCCGAACTTGTTGGACATCGCCATCAGCAACAGGCCCCGCAGACGGGACTGGATGTTTTCCTCGGTGATATCCGGCGCGGTGCCTTCGAAGAGCGGCGCAAGCGTGCGGGTGATGGCCTGCCGGCCCTCGGCGATCGGGACCGTGTCGTAGCGGCAGCCAAGGGTCCGGGCCAACGTCTCGGCATCGTCCAGCGACGCCTGAGAGGTATAGTCCGAAGGCAGCATGACGCAGCGGACATTTTCAGGCCCCAGCGCATCGACGGCGACACAGGCCACCAGCGCGCTGTCGATCCCCCCCGAAAGCCCCAGCAGAACCTTGCGAAAGCCGGTTTTGCGGAGGTAATCGCGCAGGCTGAGCACCATGGCGTGGTAATCCTGCTCCATCGCGTCCGGGACCGGCGCCAGATCCGACGGCGTGATCCGCCAGCCATCCTCGGTTCGGGTGAGGTCCAGATGGGCGGTCGCCTCCTGCATCAGGGGCATCTGCAGGGCCAGCGCCCCCCCGGGATTGAGCGCGAAGCTGCCGCCATCGAACACCTGGTCGTCCTGCCCTCCTACGAGGTTGAGATAGATCAGCGGCAGCCCCGTCTCGATCACCCGCGCGACCATGATCTGATGGCGGTGTGACAGCTTCTGGCGGTAATAGGGCGAGCCGTTGGGCACCAGAAGGATCTGCGCGCCGGTCTCGGCCAGGGTTTCGGCGACATCCTCGTACCAGCTGTCCTCGCAGATCGGGCTGCCGATGCGAAGACCGTCCACCGCATAAGGGCCTGTCACAGCGCCTGCGGCATAGATGCGCTTTTCGTCGAACACGGTCTCGTTGGGCAGGTGATGCTTGAACACGCGCGAGGCGATGCGGCCCTCCTGCAGGATGTAATAGGCGTTATAAAGCACGCCATCCTGCAGGGCCGGGCCGCCGATGGCCAGTGCCGGACCATCGGCGCAGTCGCGCGCGAGGCTCTCGATCGCGGCGATGGCGGCGGTATGGAAGGCGGGCTTCATCACCAGGTCTTGGGTGTTGTAGCCGGTGATGAACATCTCGGGCAGCGCGACGAGATTGGCGCCCGCCTCGCGGCCCGTCCGCCACGCGCGCCGCGCCAGATCGGCATTGCCGTCCAGATCGCCCATCGTCGGGTTCCATTGCGCCAGCGTCAGGCGAAAGCTGTCGGCCATGCGGGTGCCTCGTGCTTGCATTCGGGGTTTGATTTAGCAGATCGGTGCGCGAGGGAAAGCCGATTTGGGCAAAAGCCGTTGTCAGCCCTGCGACGCTCCACTAGGTTTTGCGCGACCCCGCATGGCGCGGGCTTCGGGATCCGGGAAGTGACATGAGCTTTACACGCAAGGGCATCGTCTGTGCAGGCGCCATTCTGGCGGCCGGCACCGTGGCAGCACAGGACGGCGAGCTGCGCACGAAGCAATATGACGATGGCGGCATCTATGAGGGCACATTCCGCAACGGGCTGCAGCACGGCACCGGGACCTATACGCTGCCCAATGGCTATGAATATTCGGGCGAGTGGGTGGATGGCGAAATCCGCGGCCAGGGCGTGGCGCGCTTTCCCAACGGCTCGGTCTATGAGGGGGAGTTCGCCAAGGGCAAACCCGAAGGGGTGGGCCGGATCGTTTTTGCCGATGGCGGCACCTATGAGGGCAGCTGGCTGGATGGCAAGATCACCGGTCAGGGCGTCGCGGTCTATGCCAACGGCGTGCGCTACGAGGGCGGGTTCCGCAACGCGATGCACCACGGCAAGGGCCGGATGGAAAGCCCCGGGGGCTATGTCTATGAGGGCGATTGGGTCAACGGCGTCAAGGACGGGCGCGCCACGATCACCTATCCCGACGGCGCGGTCTATGACGGCGAGGTCAGCCGCGGCGCCCGCGAGGGCGAGGGCAAGCTCACCATGCCCGACGGGCTGATCTATGAGGGCCTGTGGAAAGCCGGCCAGATCGATGGCGAGGGGCGGCTGACCCAGCCCAATGGCGATGTCTACGAAGGCACGCTGGTGGCGGGCCGCCGCGAGGGTCAGGGCAAGGTCACCTATGCCAATGGCGACATCTACGAGGGCAGCTTTCAGGACGACCGCCGCCATGGTCAGGGCGTGTTCACCGGCACCGACGGCTATCGCTACGAAGGGTCTTGGGTGGCGGGCAACATCTCGGGCGAGGGGCAGGTCACCTATCCCGATGGCTCGATCTATGTTGGCGAATTTCGCGACGACCTGGCCAATGGCACGGGGCGGATCACCTATCCCGACGGCTCGACCTATGAGGGCGACTGGCGCGGCGGCGTGATCGACGGGCAAGGCCGCGCCACCTATCCCAACGGCGTCGTCTACGAAGGCGCCTTCGAAAACGCCCGCAATCACGGCTTCGGCGTGATGACCTATGCCGATGGCTACCGCTATGAAGGCCAGTGGGAAAACGGCCAGCGCCATGGTCAGGGGATCGCCACCTATCCCGATGGCACCGTCTATGAAGGCACGTTCCGCGACGGGCAGCGCCATGGCCAGGGCAAGATCACCATGCCAGACGGCTTCATCTATGACGGTGAATGGCAGGCGGGCGAAATCTCGGGTCAGGGTGTGGCCACCTATACCAATGGCGACATCTACGAAGGCACCTTCCTCAATGGCAAACGGCAAGGCAGCGGCACGATGCGCTATGCCTCGGGCGAAGAGGACAGCGGCACATGGGAGAACGGCGCGCTCACCTCCCAGACCCGCAGCGCAGAGGACGCCGACACCCCTCCCACGCCGTCGGACTCAGATGCTCCGGCAACCGATACATCAGACGCCGCCGCTCCGGCAGCGCCCCCCGAGGCGCCGCCAGCCGAATAGGCCCTGGCCAGCACTTCTTGCGTCAAGCGTTTCTTCTGGCCGAAAATATCCCGGGGGAGGCGTTGAAATCCCCCTTGAGGGATTTCAACGGCGGGGGCTGGCCCCCTGCCCGGCCCGACACGCAGCGAAACGTCAGACCGCCTCGCCCGCGTCGAGCCGCGCCAGAAACGCCGTCGCTTCGGACAGCACCGTATCGCGGCGCGCCGCGTCCATCCTGTCCCATGTGCGATACATCTGCGCCATGCGCGGGTTGCGCGCGAAGCGGTCGCGGTGGCGGATCAGGAAATCCCAATAGAGCAGGTTGAACGGGCAGGCCCGCGCGCCGGTCTTGTCCTTCACCGCATAGGCGCAGTCCGAGCAGTAATCGGACATTTTGGCGATGTAATTGCCCGAGGACACATAGGGTTTCGATCCGACGATTCCGCCATCGGCGAACTGGCTCATGCCGATGGTGTTGGGCGCCTCGACCCATTCATAGGCGTCGATATAGACGGCGAGATACCATTCATGGACCTGATGCGGGTCGATCCCCGCCAGAAGGGCGAAATTGCCGGTGACCATGAGCCGCTGGATGTGATGGGCATAGGCCTCGTCACGGGTCTGGGCCACGGCATGCGAGAGGCAATTCATCCGCGTCGGCGCGCCCCAATAGAGCGCGGGCAAGGCACGGTCATGGCCCAGCACGTTGCGCGAGGTATAGTCCGGGCCTTCGCGGAAATAGATGCCGCGCATGTATTCGCGCCAGCCGATCACCTGCCGGATATAGCCTTCGGAGGCATTGATCGGCACGCGGCCCGCCTGCCATTCGGCCTCGACGCGCTGGCAGATCTCGAGCGGTCCGAGCAGCCCCAGATTGAGATAGGGCGACAGGATCGAATGATGCAGGAACGGATCCTGCATCAGCATCGCGTCCTGATAATCCCCGAATCCTGCCAGAAGATGCGTTGCGAAATGATCGAGCGCGCGCAGCGCATCGGCGCGGGTTACGGCATAGTGAAACGGGCGAAGGGTGCCGAAAGTGTCGCCAAAGCG
Organism: Roseobacter sp. AzwK-3b; assembly: GCF_000170875.1. NCBI lineage: Bacteria > Pseudomonadati > Pseudomonadota > Alphaproteobacteria > Rhodobacterales > Roseobacteraceae > Roseobacter > Roseobacter sp. AzwK-3b. Next base: position 28,229 of record NZ_ABCR01000010.1, on the reverse strand, counting down.
GCTCTCGACCAGATCGAGTACCTCGGCGGTGATCGCATCGGGCGCGAAGCGAAGGGGTTTGGCACGCAAGAGATCGCCCGAGGCGGGTTTGCGATTGTCATGGTCGAAATTCCATTTGCCGCCCGCGGGTTTGTCACCCTCCATCATCAGGCCGGTCTTGCGGCGCATCTCGCGGTAGAACCATTCCATGCGCAATTCCTTGCGCCCCTCGGCCCATGTGTCGAACGCCTCCAGCGAACAGACGAACCGATCATCGGGGAGCATCGTCACCGACAGGGGCGCATCATCCAGTGCCGAGATCAGGCGCCATTCACCGGGGCGGGTGGCGATCACCTCGCTTGTGCCATGCTCCTGACCCCGGCGCATCAGCTCGCCCACGATCGAGCGCGACGCATCCGCGTCATCGAGCTTGGTATAGGCCACCTGCCAGCCATCGGCAGTGAGGTCATCGGCGAAATGGCGCATGGCCGAAAAGACGAGCGCGATTTTCTTCGGGTGATGGGGGACATAGCCCGCCTCGTCCCCGACCTCGGCCATGACGATCAGGTCATGGGCCTTGTCGGCGGCGCGCAAGGCCGACAGCGCATGGCTCAGCTGGTCACCCAGCACCAGAACAAGGCGTTTCACCATGGCACGGGCGTCCCTGCCCAATCGAAGAAGCGCCCGGTGTCGTCCGGGGTCAGCCCATCCAGCACCGACAGAAGATTGGCGGCGGCGGTGTCGGGTGTCACGGTGGGATGGCCACGGGCGTATCTGGCCGTCAGCGCCGTCTCCACGGTGCCGGGATGCAGCGTCACGCAGATCGACGCGCGATGCGAGCGGGCCAGTTCGATGGCGCCGGTATGGACCATCTGGTTGAGCGCCGCCTTGGCGGTGCGGTAGGCATACCAGCCGCCATAGCCATTGTCGCCGATAGAGCCCACTCGCGCCGAGAGCGCGGCGAACACCGCGCGCCGGTCGCGCGGCAGAAGCCTGGGGGCGTGTTTCAGCACCAGAGACGGGCCGATGCAATTGAGCGCGAATTGATCCTGAAGGGATTGGGCGGTGACTTCCTTGAGGGATTTTTCCGGGCGCTGGCCGTTGATTTCAAGGCCGCCCGTGGCCACGAAGATCAAATCGAACGGGCCGGTGAGCGGCGAGAGGGCCGCCTCGACCGAGGCCGGGTCGGTGATATCAAAGCCATGATCGCGGCGCGACAAGCCGGTAACGGCCGTGCCGCTCGCGGTGAGGGCCGCCGATAGCGCCTGACCGATGCCGCCCGACGCGCCGATGATGAGTGCTGTATCCATGAGGCTGCCAGCTAGGCTGGAGGGGGCGCGGTTCAAGCCTTGCAAGCGGAGTATAATCGGGGGTTTTCATCGGGGCACGCGATGCATATACTTTGGCGCATGAAACCGCAGGATCATATCGCTTTCGCCAGCACGCCCGGGGCTTTGCCGCGCGCTGCGGGTTGCGTTTGCGCCCTGCTGATCCTAAGCCGCCTCTGAGCGTGCCATCCCGGCGCGACCGCTCAGAGGCTGTGCCGTTTCGCGCCAAGAGGCTTAGGACAACAAACGAGACCCGACATGACTGACAAGATCACAGAGCGTGCATCGCAAGATTCAGGCAAGGACCGTGTGCTGATTTTCGACACGACCCTGCGCGATGGCGAGCAGAGCCCCGGCGCGACCATGACCCACGAGGAAAAGCTGGAGATCGCGGGGCTGCTGGACGAGATGGGCGTGGATATCATCGAGGCCGGTTTCCCGATCGCCTCGGAGGGGGATTTCCGCGCGGTGAGCGAGATCGCCAAGCTGTCGAAGGACGCGACGATCTGCGGGCTGGCCCGCGCCAATCTCAAGGATATCGACCGGTGCTGGGAGGCGGTGAAACACGCCAATTCGCCACGCATCCACACGTTCATCGGCACCTCGCCGCTGCATCGCGCGATCCCGAACCTGACGCAGGACGAGATGGCCGAGCGCATCCATGAGACGGTGACCCATGCGCGCAACCTGTGCGACAATGTGCAATGGTCGCCGATGGATGCGACGCGGACCGAGTGGGATTACCTGCGCCGCGTGGTGGAGATCGCGATCAAGGCCGGGGCCAGCACGATCAACATTCCCGACACGGTGGGCTATACTGCGCCGGTGGAAAGCGCCGATCTGATCCGGCGCCTGATCGAAGAGGTGCCGGGTGCCGACGAGGTGATTTTCGCCACCCATTGCCACAACGATCTGGGGCTGGCGACGGCCAATGCGCTGGCCGCGGTCGCAGGCGGTGCGCGGCAGATCGAATGCACGATCAACGGGCTGGGCGAGCGCGCGGGCAACACGGCACTCGAAGAGGTGGTGATGGCGCTGAAGGTGCGCGGGGACATCATGCCCTATGTCACCGGGGTGGACAGCCGCAAGATCATGAACATCTCGCGCCGGGTCGCCACGGTCAGCGGGTTTCCGGTGCAATACAACAAGGCGATCGTCGGCAAGAACGCCTTTGCCCACGAATCCGGCATCCATCAGGACGGGATGCTGAAGAACGCCGAGACCTTCGAGATCATGCGCCCCGAGGATGTGGGCCTGTCGGAGACCAATATCGTTCTGGGCAAGCATTCGGGGCGGGCGGCGCTGCGCGCGAAGCTGAAGGATCTGGGCTATGAGCTGGCCGAGAACCAGCTCAACGACATGTTCGTGCGGTTCAAGGATCTCGCTGATCGCAAGAAGGAAGTCTATGAGGAGGACCTGATTGCGCTGATGCGCGCGGGCGAGGACGAGGCGACCGACCGGCTGGTCATCAAGTCGCTGCGGGTCGTCTGCGGCACGGGTGGACCTGCGGAGGCCGATCTGGTGATGACCATCGATGGCGTGGAAAAGAGCACCCGTCAGACCGGCGATGGACCGGTGGATGCCACGTTCAAGGCTGTGCGCGACCTGCACCCGAACGACGCGCATCTGTCGCTGTATCAGGTGCACGCCGTGACCGAAGGCACCGACGCGCAGGCGACGGTTTCCGTGCGGCTGGAGGAAGAAGGCAATATCGCCACCGGCCAGTCAGCGGATACGGATACGGTGGTGGCCAGCGCCAAAGCCTATGTCAACGCGCTGAACCGGCTGTTGGTGCGGCGTGGGCGCTTGGGCGAGAACCACAAGGAAATCAGCTACAAGGATGTGAGCTGATCGAGGATCACGCCGCGTTGCAAGATCGAAAAAACCCCGGTCGCGATCAGCGGCCGGGGTTTTGCGTTGTGGCGTGCCCCCTATGCGTCAGGCGGCTTCGGAGGTGGCGGCGTCGGCCCATTCCCAGGGCCGAGTGAACTGCCCCAGCACATGCCCCACCTGCGCCTCGTCGACATCGCCGGTGCGTTCGAGCCGGGCCACAAGGCCACGTTTCTTGGAATCGATCACCTCGGAGACACGGGCCTCGAGCCCCGCCTCGGCCAAGGCGGCATCATAGATGCGGGTGATGGCGCGCTTGCGCAGATCGGGCTTGAACACCTTGCCGACAGCCGTCTTGGGCAATTCATCGAGCACTTCGACATGGCGAGGCACGGCGGCGCGTTCATGCACATGGACCTTGCAGTGTTCCAGCAGCTCTTCGGCTGTGGCGGTTGCGCCTTCGACAAGCTCGACATAGGCGCAGGGCAGCTCACCGGAATGGGCGTCGGGCTGGCCGATGGCGCCGGCCATGGCGACATCGTGATGGGCCATCAGCGCCTCTTCGATATCGGCGGGGTCGATATTGTGGCCACCGCGAATGATGAGATCCTTGGCGCGTCCGGTGATCCACAGATAGCCATCGGCATCGACGCGGCCCAGATCGCCGGTGCGCAGATAGGTGTCGTGATGGTAAAGATCGGCGTTCTTGGCGGTTTCGGTATAGGTGTTGCCAGCATAGACGCCGGGATTCGAAATGCAGATCTCGCCCACTTCGTCGGTGGCACATTCGACAGGCGCGCCTGCGGCGTCGGTCTTGTAGATGCGCACATCCGTGTAGGGGAAGGGCACGCCGACGGAGCCCACTTTCTTGGCGCCTTCGGGCGGGTTGCACGACACAAGGCAGGTGGCTTCGGTCAACCCGTAGCCTTCGATAACGGTCATGCCGGTGGCGGATTCGAATCGCTTGAACAGTTCGAGCGGCATCGGGGCCGAGCCGGAAAACGCGTTCTTGACCGAGGAGACATCGGCATCGACCTTGCGCTGCATCAGCGCCGAGACGGCGGTGGGCACGGTGATGACGAAGGTGGTTTTCCAGCGTTCACAAAGTTTCCAGAAATTGTCGAACACCCCCTCGCCGCGATAGCCCGCGGGCGTCGGGAAGACCACATGCGCGCCGGATTTGATCATCGCCATCAGGATCACATGGCAGGCGAAGACATGAAACAGTGGCAGCGGGCACATCACGCTGTCTTGTTCGGTGAACAGGAGCCGATGCCCCAGCCAGCCGTTATACACCATGCCCGCATAGCGGTGCTGCGCGACCTTGGGCATGCCGGTGGTGCCACCGGTGTGGAAATAGGCAGCGACACGGTCGGTGCCGGGATCGTCGAATTTCAGCGTGATGCTTTGGGCTGCCAGTTCACGGGTGAAGCATTTGACATCGGCATGGTGATTGCCGGGGTTCTTGGGCCGGATCAGAGGGACGATCCAGCTTTTGGGCGGGGTGAGGTAGCGGTTGAGATCGACCTCGAGCACGGTATGGACGCGCGGCGCATGGCGCACGGCTTCGGCTGTTTTCTGGGCGATGTCGGTCTTGGGGAAGGCCCGCAGGGTGACGACGACACGGGCGTCGGTCTCGCGCAGGATGGCGGCGATCTGTTCGGGTTCGAGCAGCGGGTTGATCGGGTTGACGATGCCCGCGATGGCCGCGCCGATGGTGGCGACCGCCGTTTCCAGCGTGTTGGGCATGATGAGGGCGACGACATCGCCTTCGTTGATCTTGAGACTGCGGAAGAGGTTGGCGGCGCGGCAGACCTGTTCGTGGAATTGCTGCCAGGTCATGGTCTGTGCCGGATCGGAGGCGCCGGACATCAGCTGATAGCTGATCGCGGGCCGGTCGGGGAAGGCATCCACCGTGGTGCGCAGCATTTGGTAGAGCGAGCCGGGGCGATCCCGCTCGGCCCATGGTATTTCATTCTGGATGTCGAGCGCATCCTGCCTTGAGGCAAAAGTCATTTACGATCCTCCCCTTTACACACGACCTCTGACGGGCGTTGCAGTCTCCTCGGGGGGAAGATGGTGGGGTTTGCGATGCAGCGCAAGATTGACGCTGCGTTTTTAGCGGATGGGGCGGCGGGATGGGCCGCCCCATGGGACCGGTTCAGCCCTGCGGAGAGAGACACTCGGTCATGGCGTCGGCCATGCCGCGCAGCATGGCGGGGTAGGAACCGGGACCGGCCACGTGATCGACGCCGATCGGGTCGAGCTGACCGATGCGGAGCGCGTCGCCGAAGACCGAGGCGAGGATCGCGGTGTTGAATTGCGGCTCGGCGAAGATGCAGGCGACATCCTGTTCCGAGACGAGCGCACGCAGATCGGCAAGCCGGGCGGGACCGGGCTCGGACGCGTCGCTGATCGACACGGCACCGGCGGCGGTCACGCCGAAGCGGGCCTCGAAATACTGGTAGGCGTCGTGAAAGACCAGAAAGGGGCGATCGGCGAGGGGCGCCAGATCAACGGCGATCTGGTCGGAAAGGGCGGTCAGTTCGGCCTGTGCGGCCTTGGCGTTGGCGGCATAGAGGTCGGCATTGTCGGGGTCGATCGCCGACAGGTCGCGGGCGATGAGCCCGAGCCAGGCGACGGCGTTGACCGGATCGAGCCATGCGTGGGGGTCGGGACCGGCATGGGCGTGATCATGGGTGTCGTGGCTGTGGCCAGCGTGGTCGTCGTGTTTGGCCTTGTCGTGGTCGTGGCCAGCGTGGTCGTCGTGTTTGGCCTTGTCGTGGTCATGGCCTGCGTGATCGTCGTGTTTGTGATCGTCGTGGTCGTGGCCCGCGTGGTCGTCATGCTTGTGGTCGTCGTGGTCGTGGCCCGCGTGGTCGTCATGCTTGTGGTCGTCGTGGCCTGCGTGGTCGTGGCCATGGTCATGGGCGGCGAAGCGGGGATCTATGCGGCCCGGCAACACGAGGGTTTCAGGCGCGGTGAGCAGCGTCAGATGCGCCGCATCCCCGGCGAGGGTCTGGATCGCATCGGTCATCCAGGGCGTCAGCCCCGGCCCCATCCAGACCACCAGATCGGCCTGCTCGAGCGCCCGTGCCTCGGAGGGGCGCATCGCATAGGCATGCGGCGAGGCATCGGGGCGGATCAGCAGCTCGGGCGCCCCTGCCCCGTCCATCACACGGGCGACAAGCGACTGGACCGGGGCGATATCGGCCACGACGCGCGGCGTGTCGGCATGGGCCGCCCCGGTGATCGCAAGACACAAGGCGGCAAGAACGGGGGACGCTAGGCGCATGAGGCTCTCCATGTGATAGTATAACATTTGGACGGCTTGATAATGGTAATTTTATAACATATCAAGCCCTGACAGTTTGGAGGCCCGAATGGACGCCATAGGATTCGAAACGCATGACCACAAAGGATGCATCCGGGATGGTCTGGTCGCGGTGGAAACCGCTTGTGCGGACCGGGGCCTGCAATTCACGCCGGTGCGGCGGCGGGTGCTGGAATTGCTGCTTGAGGGGCATCGGGCGATGGGCGCCTATGAAATCCTTGATGTGCTGCGCGAAGAGGGCATCGGATCGCAACCACCCGTGGCCTATCGCGCGTTGGATTTTCTGGTGAGCCACGGCTTTGCCCACAAGATCGAGCGGATGAACGCCTTTATCGCCTGCACCCATCCCAATGAGACCCATACCCCGGCTTTCCTGATCTGTCGCAAATGCGATGCCGTTGCCGAAACGCATGCGGACCCTGCAAGCGGCCTTTTGGGGCGCGTGCTGCAGGACACGGGGTTCCGGATCGAACAGGCGGTGATCGAGGCTGTGGGCCTGTGCCCGGCCTGCGCAGAGGCGGAGGCGGCATGAGCCTGATCCGGACCGAGGGTCTGAGCGTCAGGATCGGGCGCACACAGATTCTGAGCGATGTGGATTTCGCCATCGAGCGGGGCGAGATCGTCACCATCGTCGGCCCAAACGGATCGGGCAAATCGACATTGCTGCGCGCCCTGATCGGGGCGGTTGCGCCAAGCGCGGGCAAGGTGGAGCGCGCACAGGGGCTGAGGATCGGCTATGTGCCGCAAAAGCTGCATATCGATCCGACGCTTCCGATGACCGTGGGGCGGTTCCTGAACCTGCCGCGTCGGCACGAAAGGGCGGTGGTGCGCATGGCGCTGGAGCAGGCGGGATTGCCCGATCTGGCGGAACGGCAAATGGGCGATCTGTCCGGGGGGCAGTTCCAGCGGGTGCTGCTGGCGCGGGCCTTGATGGAGATGCCCGATCTTCTGTTGCTGGACGAGGCGACGCAGGGGCTGGACCAGCCGGGATCGGCAGTGTTCTATCGACGGATCGAGGAGGTGCGGCGCGATCTGGGCTGCGCGGTGCTGATGGTCAGTCACGAATTGCACGTGGTGATGAGCGCGAGCGACAGGGTGATCTGTCTGAACGGGCATGTGTGCTGCGAGGGCAAGCCCGAGATGGTGGCGCAGGCCGAGGAATACCGTGCGTTGTTCGGCACAGGCACACGGGGGGCGCTGGCGCTGTACCGGCACGACCACGATCACGAGCATGACCACGGCTGCACCCATGGGGACGGGCACGGCCATGACCATGTGCATGAGCATGAGCATGAGCACACGCACGAGGCCGCGCGATGATGCTGGACGATTTTCTGATTCGCGCCATGCTGGCGGGTCTGGGCGTGGCGCTGGCGGCGGCGCCGCTTGGCTGTTTCGTGGTCTGGCGGCGGATGGCGTATTTCGGAGACGCCACGGCGCATGCGTCGATCCTTGGCGTGGCGCTGGCGCTGGCCTTCGGGATATCGGTGTTCACCGGCGCGCTGGTGGTGGCGCTTATCATGGCGGCGGCGGTGTCGAGCCTGTCGGGGCGCGGCATGGCGATGGACACCCTGCTGGGGGTGATGGCCCATTCGGCACTGGCCTTCGGGCTGGTGGCGGTGTCGTTCCTTCAGGGCGTACGGATCGACCTGATGGGCTATCTCTTTGGCGATATCCTGGCGGTGGGCAAGGCCGATCTGGCAGTGATCTGGGGTGGAGCGGTGGCGGTTGTGGCGCTGCTGGCATGGCGCTGGCAGGCGCTGTTGACCGCGACGCTGAGCCCCGATCTTGCAAAGGCCAGCGGGATTGATCCGCGCCGCGAGCAATTGGGGCTGACACTGGCGCTGGCGGTGGTGGTGGCGGTGGCGATCAAGGTGGTGGGCGTGCTGCTGATCGCGGCGATGCTGATCGTGCCGGCCGCCGCGGCGCGCCCGCTGGCGGCCACGCCCGAGCGGATGGCGCTGATCGCGGTCGGGCTGGCGGCGCTGGCCGCGCTTGGCGGCGTGCAGGGGTCTTTCGTGCTGGATACCCCCACGGGACCGACGATCGTCTGTGTGGCTGCGGCGATCTTTGTACTGACAACGGGCGCGACGGCCCTTGGGCGTCTGAGCGCAAAATCCTGATTTCAAAAGATAAATCAAAGCCCTCGGAAAAGTTTTATCCGGGGGCGGATTTTCTATTGACTGTTTTTGTCGGAAATAGATAGGAATGTCTTACAAATTCACTCAGTTATCTGAAGGGCAGAGACTCATGACGCTATCCCCCTCCCGCAGCCTAATCGCAGCGATTGCGCTGTCGGCCACCGCATTGCCGGCGCTGGCGCAAGAGGTCAACGTGTATTCCAGCCGCCACTATGACACCGACGACGCGCTGTATCAGGAGTTCACCAACCGCACCGGTATCACGGTCAACCGCATCGAGGCCAAAGCCGACGAGCTGATCGCCCGGATGCAGGCCGAGGGGGACAACAGCCCCGCCGATGTATTCCTGACCGTGGATGTGGGCCGTGCGAGCCGCGCCGAAGAGGCCGGCGTGCTGCAGGCGTTCAGCTCGGACGTGATCGACGAGCGTATTCCACCGCATCTTAGGGATCCGGAGAACATGTGGTTCGGCGTGTCGCAGCGCGCGCGGATCATCTTCTATGCCAAGGATCGCGTGGAAAACCCGCCGCGCACCTATGAGGAGCTGGCCGATCCGAAGTGGAAGGACACGATCTGCATCCGCTCGGGTTCGAACATCTACAACCTGTCGCTGCTGGCGGGCTTGATCGATGTGCATGGCGAAGAGGCCGCGCGGGACTGGGCATCGGGCGTTCTGGCGAACATGGCGCGCCCCCCGCAGGGCGGCGACACCGACCAGCTGCGCGGCATCGTGTCGGGCGAATGCGATATCGCGGTGTCGAACCAGTATTACTATCTGCGCGGCTTCGAGGGTGAGGTCGAGGGGCTGACCTCGGGTCTGGATAATCTGGGCTTTGTCTGGCCGAACCAGGGCGACCGGGGCGCGCATGTGAACCTGTCGACCGCTGCCAAGGCCGCGAACGCGCCGAACTCGGACGAGGCCGACCAGCTGCTGGAGTTCTTCACCAGCGACTTCGCGCAGGCGCATTTCGCCGGTCAGAACAACGAATACCCTGCCGTGAGCGGCGTGCCGCTGGACGAGGATACCGCGCGGATGGGCATCTTCATTCCCGACACGCAGACCAGCACGGCGGTCTATGGCGACAATGCCGCCAAGGCACAGGCCATTTTCAACGAGATCGGCTGGAACTGATCCGCATCGCGCTGCGACACGACCCCTGACCGCAGCCCTGCCCCGCGCCAAACCGGCGCGGGGTTTTTTGTTTGCGAGGCGGCGGGCGCAGGGGCGTGCGATTGGAGGCAGGCGGGACACGGCGGCAAAAAAATTCGTCGCGCGATGGCCTTTGACTTGGCGCGTTCGAGGGGATGTGATTCTGTGCCTCAGCGGAGCTTGGAGCGCGTCACGATGCGATCCGATGTCCGGTGTTCATGAGGATGGCCTGTCGGGAGTATTTGGCAGTGCAAAGTTATGATGACGTGATCACATCGAAAGGCTTCCTGAGCGATCTGAAGGCGCTCAACACGGTCATCGCGCAGTCGCTGACAGACGCGGGATTACCCGTCATCATGAATGGCAACGTATGCTATTCGGACAAGGACGAGGATTTCAACAAAGGGACCCTGTCGAGCCTGATGGAGCCAAAGCGCAAGGCGCTGGTGGCGATGGCGCAGCGGTCGCGCTGTTTCGTGGAAGTGGGCATCGCGGGCGGGCATGCGGTCTTGCTGGCGCTGCACGCCAACCCCGATCTGAAGGCGATAGGGATCGATCTTGCGGTACAGGCCAAACCGTCATGGCCGCGCGTGGACATTTTCGTGCCAGCGGCGACGGAATGGTTGCTCAAGCGGTTTCCGGATCGGTTCAGGTTCGTCAAACAGGACGCCATCGACGGGCTGCGAGAGGTGGCGAGCGCGCCGGTATTCGGACCCGTCGACATGATCCATCTGGATGGTGGCAAGCTGAACCGGATGGAGGAGCTGGCGGCCATTTGGCCCGCACTGGCGGAGCGCGGCTACCTGATGCAGGGCGATTACAAGAACGGGAATGTCAGGGCGTCGACCCGCGCGATGATCGAGTACGGGCTGGCCCGAGAGGTGCCAGAAGAGGATCTTCCGCCGATGCGGCATCGGACGTTCAAGGTTGTCGAGATCGGACCGTCGGTGCTGGCCCAGAGCGTGCGGCTTCAGGATTTCAGGGGCAAGCGGGTTCTGCTGTGCACTGCGCATCAGGATGATGAGCTGTTGTTCGCGGGCGGGTTGCTGAGCAAGATCGCTCGAAAGGCGCAGGTCCATGTCACCTGTTTCTTCAGGCCCATGAAGGGGCGGGCCGACAGCGACACACGGATCGCCGCCATGCAGCGGCTTTGTGCGGATGTGGGGGTATCCTGCACCCAGTATCCCTTTGCGGTGGAAGCGCCATACCGGCGACTGCGGCGATATATCGTGCAGGACGACACGGACGGCGCGGCGCCTGTATCGCTGCTGCGCCCGCTGGAGAGCCACGGGCTTTATCCCACCCTGCTGGAAACGGCGATTTCGACGCTGCGGCTTTATGAGCCGGACATCGTCATCACGCATAACCCGGTGGGCGAATACGGGCATCTGGAGCATATTTTCCTGCACCGGACGATGATGGAGGCGGCCCGCAGGGCCAATATCACCACGCTGCTGACCTTCGGCGCGGGACAGGAGCACCGGGCCGGGCTGAGCGTGACATATGACACGCGCCGCAAGAAGCGCCTGTTCAAGCATTACAAGCCGCAAGGGGACGGGCTGAAGATGTACGATTTCGCGCTTGATCCGGAGCGGTTCGTTCGGGAGCCGCTGTTTCCCACGTAGCAGCGGCGCGGCGCGGCGGGGGTGGCGACGTGACCGGGACCGGGACCGGGATGGCCCTGCCCTATTCGGCGGCGCGTTTGAGGCTGGCCATCAGGACGTGGAACTTCTCGCCCTGAACGGCGACGTGCTTGCGAAGGGTATCTTCGGCGCAGGCGGCATCGCCATCTTCGAGTGCTGCAACGATCGCCTCGTGCTCGGCCATTGACTGCGCCATGCGGCCCCGGAAACGGAGCTGCTTGCGGCGGAAGGGCTTGAGGCGTTTGTGCAGTTTGGAGGTTTCCTGCTCGAGAAAGCTGTTGCCGGACTGCTGGTAGATGATTCGATGAAAGCGCTCGTTTTCGGCATAGTAGCTGTCGGAATCGCGCGCCTCGACCGCCGCGAGGCATTTGGCATTGGCGGCGCGCAGATCCCCGAGGGCGTTGTCGGTGATGCGCATGGCGGCGAGGCGGCCGCAGGCGGCCTCGAGCTCGGCCATAACCTCGAACATCTCCATCAGCTGGACCGGTCCGGGCTGTTGGACGAAGGCGCCGCGGCGCGGGATCATCTCGACCATACCGGAGAGCGCAAGCCGTTGAAGAGCTTCGCGAAGTGGGGTGCGGGAGACGCCGAAATGCTCGGCGAGGCGCACCTCGTCCAGCCGCTGGCCATCGACGAAGGTTCCGTCGAATATCAGCTCTTCGAGCTGCACTGCGATCTGATCTGCACGGCGCGTCTCCATGGAAGGGAAGTGTATCAGCTTGCCTTTAAGATGCAACATAAACGGTCTCGTATACAAAGTGGTTGACTTGAAAAACACACCGCACTTAACCTGCACCGACATCCCCGGCCCTGCCGGGGCAATGCATTGGGAGGAGAACCATGAAGAGAATGCTTAAAACCGCCGTGGCGGCAGCTGCACTCGTGTCTACGGCCACGCTGGCCCATGCGACCGAGCTGCGCCTGTCCCACCAGTGGTCCAACAAGGACGTCCGCCACCAGGTCGCGCAGATCGTGGCCGATGAAGTGGCCGCCGCGGATGTAGACCTGGACATCAAGATCTTCGGGTCGAAATCGCTGTTCAAGCCGCGCGAACAGTACCAGCCGCTGAGCCGTGGCCAGCTGGACATGACAGTTCTGCCGCTGAGCTATGCTGGCGGACAACAGCCGGCGTTCAACCTGACACTGATGCCCGGCATGGTGAAGAACCACGATCACGCCGCTCGTCTGTCCAACAGCCCCTTCATGGAAGCGCTGGAAGCCAAGATGGCAGAAGATGACGTGATGGTGCTGGTCCATGGCTATCTTGCGGGCGGCTTCGTCGGCAAGGAGAAGTGCATCACCTCGCCCGCCGATGTCGAAGGCATGCAGATGCGCGCCGCCGGCAAAGCGTTCGAACAGATGCTGGCCGGTGCCGGTGCGTCGATCGCGTCGATGGCATCGTCGGAAATCTACAACGCCATGCAGACCGGCGTTCTGGATGCCGCGAACACCTCGTCGTCGTCCTTCGTGTCCTATCGCATCTACGAACAGGCGGCCTGCTACACGCCCGCGGGCGATGTGGCGCTGTGGTTCATGTATCAGCCGCTGCTGATGAACAAGAGCACATTCGAGGGGTTGACCGAAGAGCAGCAAAACGCACTGCTGGCAGCGTCTGAAAAGGCGGAGAGCTTCTATCTCGAAGAGGCCAAGAAGCAGGATGCGGCCTCAGTCGAGGTGTTCAAGAAAGCCGGCGTCGAGATCGCGACCATGAAGCCGGAAGACTTCGAAGCGTGGCGCACTCTGGCAAAGGAAACGTCCTATAAGGCGTTTGTCGAGGAAGTGCCGGACGGGCAGGCGCTGCTGGACATGGCGCTGGCTGTCGAATGATTTGACACGGGGGGCGGCCCGCTTGGGTCGCCCTTGGATCCATTCTGCGCGGCGATGGCATGGTCGGCATAGCTTGCGCCGTTCAGACGACAGTTCACAGACAAAACACACCGAGGTTCAAGGGAGGCTTTCATGGCCGGTCAAAGTTCGGCTGCCGCAGCGCAGACCGGGAACAATCCTTTTCTGCGCATCATCGCCGGAATTTCCACGCTGGCGGGCTGGTGTTCGGCGGGGATGATAGTCGCGGCGGTGGGGATCACCTGTCAGATGATCTTCATCCGCTTCGTGCTGAATGGCTCGACCGTGTGGCAGACAGAAGCCGTGATCTATCTGATGGTGGCGGCCACGCTGATCGGTCTGCCTTATGTGCAGAAGTTGCGCGGCCATGTGAATGTGGATCTCTTCCCGCTCGCGCTGCCGCCAAGGGCGAGATACGTGCTGTGCATCATCACGCTGTCGGTCTCGATCCTGATTGTCGGGGTGATGCTGTTCTACGGATTTGAATACTGGCATTTCGCGTGGGATCGCGGCTGGCGCTCGGACACGGTTTGGGGCGTGCGGCTGTGGATACCCTATCTTGCCATTCCGGTCGGTTTCGCACTGCTGATGCTGCAGCTAGTGGCCGATCTGGTGGCGGTCATTATCAAGGTCGACAAACCCTTTGGACTGGAGAACGTCTGATGGATCCTCTTCTGCTTGGCGCGCTTGTCGCCATCATCACCATCTTCGTGCTGTTTTCCGGCGTGTCGGTGGCCATCGGGCTGCTGATCGTGTCGGCGGGCTTCCTGATTGCCTTCGACGGGCTGCGGTCGTTGGAGTTGATGCCGGAAATCCTGTTCGGGAAGCTGAACAATTTCGCGCTGCTGTCGATCCCGATGTTCATCATCATGGGGGCGTCGATCGCCTCGACCAGGGCGGGGGCCGATCTTTACGAGGCGCTGGAGCGTTGGCTGACGCGCGTGCCCGGCGGGCTTGTGGTGTCGAACCTCGGCGCTTGCGCATTGTTTTCGGCGATGTCGGGGTCGAGTCCCGCCACCTGTGCCGCGATCGGCAAGATGGGCATCCCCGAGATGCGCAAGCGCGGCTATCCCGACGCGGTAGCGGCGGGATCGATCGCGGCAGGCGGCACGCTTGGCATCCTGATCCCGCCATCGGTGACGATGATCGTCTATGGCATCGCCACGGAAACCTCGATCGGGCGGCTGTTTCTGGCCGGGGTCATTCCGGGGATGCTGCTGGTGAGCCTGTTCATGGCGTGGTCGCTCTATTCCACATGGAAGTCCGGTTCGGCACAGGTGCTGATGGCCAGCAGCTATAGCTGGAAACAGAAATTCGAGATCCTGCCGCGCGTCCTTCCGTTCGTGGCGATCATCATCGGTGTTCTTTACGCCATGTATGGCGGTATCGCGACGCCGTCGGAAACCGCCGCCGTGGGCGCGCTGATGTGCCTGCTGATCGCGATGATCATCTACAAGCTGTGGGATCCGCGCCAATTGTGGGTGGTGCTGCGCGACAGCACAAAGGAATCGGTGATGATCCTGTTCATCATCGCCGCCGCAGGCGTGTTCAGCTACATGCTGTCGTCGCTCTTCATCACCCAGTCGATCGCCGAATGGATTGGCACGCTGGATGTGAACCGGTGGGTGCTGATGGGGGCGATCAACGTCTTTCTGCTGATCGCGGGCTTTTTCCTGCCGCCGGTCGCGGTGATCCTGATGGCGGCGCCGATCCTGTTGCCGATCATCACCACCGCTGGCTTCGATCCGATCTGGTTCGCGGTGATCCTGACGATCAACATGGAGATCGGCCTGATCTCGCCGCCGGTGGGGTTGAACCTTTATGTCATCAACGGCATCGCGCCTGATATTTCGCTCAAGACGATCCTCAAGGGGTCACTGCCCTATGTGGCCTGCATGGTTGTCGCGATCATCCTGCTGTGCTTCTTTCCGGGGCTGGCCACGTGGTTGCCGGATGCGGTAATGGGTCCGGGACAATGACCTTGCTCGCCGATCTTCTTTCCACCGTCTTCGAGCGGCGTTACCGCCCCTTTGCGCAGCGCCGCCATGGGACACGTCCGATCACGGAACTGGCGGATGAGTTGGTCGGCAGCACCGGCGAGACGTCGGGGGCCAGCATGGCAGCCGAGATCCTGACGGGCTTCGCGATGATGAAGGACGAGGAGAAGCTAGGGTTTTTCGAGCATCTGGCGGGGGCGATGAATATCGATCCCGAAGCGGTGCGAAACGCGCTGGATGCCTATGAGGAAGAACCCTCCAAGGCCAGTTATCGCAGCTACATGGCCGCGTCAGAGCCGCGCCGACAGGAGTTGATCCGTAGGCTGAACGGCGTGCCGGGTGCCACGAGGGCACTGGTGGGAATGCGCGCCGATCTGTTGCGGCTGGGGCGCGGCAGGCCGGAGCTGGAGGCGCTGGATCTGGATTTCAGGCACCTGTTCGCGTCGTGGTTCAATCGTGGCTTTCTGGTGCTGCGGCCGATCAACTGGGAAAGCCCTGCGCATATCCTCGAGAAGATCATCCAATACGAGGCGGTGCACGCCATCGACAGTTGGGACGATCTGCGCCGCAGGCTGGAGCCGGAGGACCGGCGCTGTTTCGCCTTTTTCCACCCCGCGATGCCCGACGAGCCGCTGATTTTCGTCGAGGTCGCGCTGACCCGGGGGATTCCGGGATCGGTGCAGGCGCTGCTGGCGCCCGAGCGCGCCGCGCTGCCCGAGGAAGAGGCCGATACGGCGGTGTTCTATTCGATCTCGAACTGTCAGGCGGGGTTGGCCAGTATTTCCTTCGGCAATTCGCTCATCAAGCAGGTGGCATCGGATCTGGCGGCGGAGCTGCCGGGGTTGAAAACCTTCGTGACGCTGTCGCCGATTCCGGGGCTCTGTGCATGGCTGGACGCGCAGGGCATCGCCTGGACCGAGGCCGCGCCCGAGCAGATGCGCGCTCTGGCGGCGCATTACCTGTTGCACGCCAAGCACGACACGGGCGCACCGGTCGATCCGGTCGCGCGCTTCCATCTGGGCAATGGCGCCATCGTCCATGCGGTGCACGCGGAGGCCGATACTTCGGCCAATGGGCGGGCGAGATCGGGCGGCACGATGGTCAATTACCTGTACGATCTGGCAAAGGTCGCGCAGAACCACGAACAATTCGCGGCCACCAACACCGTGGTTGCCACATCCGAGGTCAAATCGCTGGCCAATTCAGCACATCTCGAACCAGCCAAGGAAAAGTGAGCCATGGCAAACACGCTTTATGACAACCTGTTCGGAAAACATGCCGGCAACACGGCCACCTTCCTGCATCTGCCGAGTGGCGGCACGATCAGCTATGCCGCGTTTCTGGGCACCGCCGCCCGGATCGCCAACGCGGTCACCGCGATGGGTCTGCAGCCGGGAGACCGGGTCGCGGCACAGGTCGCCAAATCCCCCGAGGCATTGGCGCTTTATGCCGCTTGCGTACAGGCGGGGCTGATCTTCTTGCCGCTCAACACCGCCTATACGGTGGATGAGCTGTCCTATTTCATCGAGAACAGCGGCGCGCGGTTGATCGTATGCGACGGCGCCAAGACGGGTGAGATCGCGCCCATGGCCGAAGGTCTGTCGGCGCGGGTGGCGACACTGAACGCCGATGGCAGCGGCAGTCTGATGGAGCAGGCCGCAGACCAGCCCGAGACATTCGACACGGTGGCGCGCAGCAAGGATGATCTGGCGGCATTTCTGTATACTTCGGGCACGACCGGGCGCTCGAAGGGGGCGATGCTGACCCATGAGAACCTGCTGTCCAACACCCAAGTGCTGGTGGATCACTGGCGCTTTACCGGCGAAGACGTGTTGCTGCACGCGCTGCCGATCTTCCACACCCACGGCCTTTTCGTGGCGACCAACATCATTCTGTCGGTCGGCGGTGAGATGATTTTCCTGCCGAAATTCGATGCCGATGAGGTGATCGCATGGCTGCCGAAAGCCACGTCGATGATGGGTGTGCCCACGTTCTATACGCGGCTTCTGGATGATGAGCGGTTCACCGGCGGTCTGGTGCGTCATATGCGGCTGTTCATCTCGGGGTCGGCGCCGTTGCTGGCGGAAACGCATGTGCAGTTCGAAGAGCGCACCGGCCACCGCATCCTTGAACGCTACGGGATGACGGAAACCAACATGAACACCTCGAACCCCTATGACGGGGAGCGGCGCGCAGGCACGGTGGGCTTTGCCCTGCCCGGCGTGGAGCTGAAGATTACCGATCCCGAGACCGGCGAGACGCTGCCCGATGGAGAGATCGGCCAGATCGAAGTGCGCGGGCCGAACGTGTTCAAGGGCTATTGGCAGATGCCGGAGAAGACCGCAGCAGAGCTGCGCGAGGACGGGTTCTTCATCACCGGCGATCTGGGGAAGATCGACGAGGACGGCTATATTCACATTGTCGGGCGCAACAAGGATCTGATCATCTCGGGCGGCTACAATATCTATCCCAAGGAAATCGAGTTGTTGCTGGACGAGCAGCCCGGCGTTCTGGAAAGCGCCGTTGTGGGAGTGCCGCATCCCGATTTCGGGGAAACCGTGCTGGGGGTGATCGTGCCCGAAAAGAACGAGCAGCCCGATCTGGATGCGATCATGGAAGCGGCCACGCAATCACTGGCGCGGTTCAAGCACCCCCGCAGGCTGGTGGTGATGGACGCCCTGCCCCGCAACACGATGGGCAAGGTGCAAAAGAACGTGTTGCGCGAGGATTTCAAAGACATGTTCGCGCCGGCGTGACAAGAAAACGCCCCGCCTGATTGCAGGCGGGGCGCTATTGCCCGAGCGTCGTGCGCCTCAGGCGGGACGAAGGCTCAGAATCTGGCGGGCCTCAGCAGGGGTGGCGGGACGGCGATCGTATTCGCCAGCGATATCGACGATCTTCTGGACAAGCTCGGCGTTGCTGTTGGCGACGCGGGTCTTGTCATATTTGATGTTGTCCTCAAGCCCAGTGCGGCAATGCCCACCCAACTCGAGACACCATTTGTTGACCTCGAACTGGTGACGCCCGATCCCGGCGGCGCCCCACGTGGCGCCGGGCAGGACCTCGTGCAGCTCGGAAATCAGGAATTCGAGCAGGGCGCGGCGCGCGGGCATGGCGTTGGGAATGCCCATGACGAATTGCACATGGGCCGGAGCGTCGATCAACCCGCGCTTGATGAGCGTGGCGGTATTGTAGAGCATGGCAGCGTCGAACACCTCGATCTCGGGCTTTACCTCATAGGTTTGCATCCGGCGCGCCAGAGCGTCGATGAACTCGGGCGGATTTTCGTAGATCTGTTTGGGAAAGTTGACCGAGCCCGTGGTGAGCGACGCCATGTCGGGGCGGTGCTCGAGCGCTGCGCCGCGGGCGTTCTGATCGCGCCCACGGCCGCCGGTGGAAAACTGGATGATCATGCCGGGGCAATGCTTGAGCACGCCCTCCTGCACTTCGGCGAATTTGTCGGGGTCGGAGCTGGGGCTTTCGTCGTCATTGCGCACATGGATATGCACGAGCGCCGATCCGGCCTCATAGGCTTCGTGGGTGGATTCGATCTGCTGCGAGGGCACGACCGGAAGGCCGGGACACTCCGAGGTGCGCGGGATGGCGCCGGTGATCGCGGTCGTGATGATGCAGGGTGTGGTCATGGTCTGTCCTGTGGTGCTTGGCGCGCCTGCTTGGGCAAACGCGGCTCAGGGTTTGACGCTGAGATGGAAGCTCTTGATGTCGTCGCGCTTGGCGACTTCCTTGAGCAGGGTCAAAAGCGGCGTGCCGGCCAGCCGATACTCGGTGTCGATCGGACCTGCCTGTTTCAGGGCCTTGTATTGCGTATCGTCATAGAAGGCCGCGAGCAGCAGATCGTCATCCGAGGCGAAGGGGCCACGCGATTGGCGCAGACGGGCGATGGCCGGTTCGATCAGGGCACCCGCACGCTGCGTGATGATCTCTTTGCCGCCGGTCAGCTTGTCATAGAGGTTGGCGTCGATCTCGCCCGCGATCTCGCCATAGCCGCCGCGCGCATAGAGACGGATTTCGTCGGGCACGCTGTCATAGCGCTGACCACCCTTGTCCATCGCGGTGACGTTCAGAACGGCCTGGGTCACGATATATTGCGCGAAAGGGCTGACCACGATGGGATAGCCCAGATCGGCGCGCACACGGCCCGCCTCTTCGAGGATTTCGGTGATCCGGTCGGCAAGGCCCACGGTTTCAAGCTGCACCCGCAGGTTCGAGATCATGCCGCCTGCAACCTGATGATGAAAGTGGAACTCGTCATAGTCGAGCGGCTGGCCTGTGGGTTTGCCTTCGACCTTGGCGATGTAGTCCAGACGCTCGGCCACTTCGCGGATCGCGTCGAGATCGAGCGCGGCGGAATGGCCGCGACGGCGCAGGTTTTCCACCACACGCTCGGTCGGCGGGTGCGAGGCCCCATGCGCCAGAGTGGAGGTGGCGGTGTGCAGCACGTCGATGCCATGTTCGACAGCCTGCAGCGCCACATAGGGCGACAGGCCCGACAAGCAGTGCGAATGCAGTTGCAACGGCAGATCGCCGATGGCGGATTTGATCGCGGGCACGAGGGTTGCGACGCGTTCAGGCGTCAGAAGCCCGCTTGGATCCTTGATGAAGATGCCGTCCACACCGATCTCGACCAGTTCGAGGGCCTTCTTGCGGTAATACTCATCCGTGTGAACGGGGCTGTAGGTATAGACGAGACCCGGCACCGTATGGATGCCCAGCTTGCGCGCGGCCTGCACGGGAATCCGCAAGTTGCGGATGTCGTTCAAGGGATCATAGGGCGTATGATAGCGCATCCCGTTGGCGGCAAAACGCTCGGCGGCCAGTTCGACGATGTCGTCGGGGAAGAATTCGAAAGTGAAAAGGCTTTGGCCGCGCGTATGGATGATGAGAGGCGTCTCGGTGATCCATGTGTTGAGGATGCGCATACGCTCCCAAGGGTCTTCGCGCAGGAAGCGGACGCAGACATCGAACACGGCACCGCCGACCAGATCGATCGCCTCGAACCCGGCACGATCCAGAAACGGCGCGATGTCCTTCATCATGCCGGTGGTCATGCGGGTGGCCCAGAGGCATTGATGCGCGTCACGCAAGGTGACGTCGATGAATTTGATGTCGCGGCTCATCACGCTCCTCCCAGAGACTCGAGTGACATGTCGTTCTCGATCCATCTTGTATGCACACGGTCTTGCAGAAAATCCTCGTGGTCGATCAACCGTCGATGAAAGCCGATCGTGGTCTCGACCCCGTCGACGCGGCAGCCATCCAGCACGGCGCGCGACCGCGCGAGCGCCTCGTCACGGGTTTCGCCCCAGACGATCAGCTTGGCGATCATCGAATCGTAGAAGGGTGAAATTCGCTGGCCACGATAGACGGCGGTATCAAGGCGGATGCCCTCACCCTGCGGAACCAGCCATTCGTTCAGGCGGCCCGGCGACGGCATGAAGCCGTTTTTCCAGTTCTCGGCGTTGATGCGAAACTCGATCGCATGGCCGCGGCCCACATGATCGGCCAGCGCCGGATCGAGCGGCGCGCCACCCGCGATATCAAGCTGCATCGCGATGAGATCATGGCCGATGCGCATTTCGGTAACGGTATGTTCCACCTGGATGCGGGTGTTCATTTCGATGAAGAAGAACTCGCCGGTTTTCACATCGAGGATGAATTCGATGGTCCCGGCCCCTTCATAGGAGATGCCTTGGGTCAGTTTCAGCGCCGCCTCTTTCAGCCGGGCGCGCAGATCGGGGCCGACGGCAGGGGATGGGGATTCCTCGATCAGTTTCTGGTGGCGGCGCTGCACGCTGCAATCGCGCTCGTCAAAGGCCACGGCACCGCCGCGCCCATCGCCCATCACCTGAATTTCGATATGGCGCACCGCGTCGAAGAACCGTTCGATATAGACGCCGCCATCGCCGAAAGCAGCCTCGGCCTCGCGGCTGGCCTGAAGAAACTGGGCGCGGAAGGCGTCCAGCTCGCGGACGATCCGCATGCCCCGGCCACCGCCGCCGGATTTCGCCTTGAGCAGCATGGGAAAGCCCACATCGGCTGCCACCGACTCGGCGGCGGCGGGATCGGTGAAGGCACCTTCGGAGCCGGGCACCACCGGCACGCCAAGACCGGAGGCCACCTCGCGGGCACGGGCCTTGTCACCCATGGTCCGGATCGCATCCGCCGAAGGGCCGACGAATTTGAGGCCGTTCTGTGCGCAGAGATCTGCAAAATCGGCGTTTTCCGACAGAAACCCGTAGCCGGGATAGACCGCGTCGCATCCCGTCATCTTGGCGACATGCACCAAAGAGCCGGGCGACAGGTAGCTTTTGGTGGCCGCGGCGGGCCCTATGCAGACGCTGTGATCGGCCGCCCAGACATGGGGCGCGTCCGAATCAGCCTCGGAATAGACGGCAACGGATGACAGCCCCCGGTCGCGACAAACGCGAATGGCCCGCAGAGCGATTTCGCCCCGATTTGCGATCAGCACACGCGACAGCCTTGGGTCGGAGCCGCGTGCGCCTTGGGGCGTGGGATTAGGGCTTTGGTTCATTGGGAGTCTGTCCACCGGCTGCCTGTTTCTGCTTGCTGTCTCGTCTCGAAATAAAGCACGTATCGTTTCAAATTAAGTATAGGATGATTGATTTCCGTTCTGCAAGAGGTCATAGTAATGATCGATGGACGGGTCGTGCGCCGACCCTGCATCGAACAGAACAAGGGTGAAACATGAAGAACGAGTCCAAGCGCGCGCCTGTGGTCAACCTTTTCAACAACGACGATCTGGATGACCCACTGATCGAGGATGCAATCGAGTCGACGCGTCGCGACCAGCTGGCCGAACTGGGCGTGACCGGAAAAGCCTTCATGATTCTGGAGCTGATCGCCCGCAGCACGCGGCCGATTTCAATTTCCGAAATGATTCGTATCACCGGGCTGACCAAGCCGACCACGCACCGGGTGGTGAACATGCTGGTCGAAATGGAATTTCTCGAGCGCGACGCCGCCGATAACGGCTTTACCGAAGGGCCGCGGCTCATCACGCTTTCGCAACGGGCGCTGGTGACATCCGCGCCCAGATCGCTGCGCCACTCGATCCTGCAGGAGATCGCGGCGGAAACCGGCGAGACCTGCAATTACGGCATCCTGTCCGGATCGGAGGTGATCTATCTGGACCGGGTCGAGTCGAAATGGCCGCTTGGTCTGCGCTTTGCGGCAGGCAGCCGGGTTCCCGCGCATTGCACCGCCATCGGCAAACTGATGCTGAGTTTTCAGTCGGAACGCGATCTGCGCGCCATCGTCGAGGCCCGGCCATTGACCGCCTACACGGATGCCACGATCACCGATCCCGGCAAGCTGACCGAGGCCATTCACCGGGTGCGCATGGACGGCATCGGCACCGACAACCAGGAATTCATGCATGGCGTGGTCTGCGTGGCCGTGCCGGTGGTGGACCAATCGGGCAATTGCCTTGGATGTATCGCCGTCTCCGCCCCCGAAGCGCGCATGACGCTGAACCAGATGCTGGGCTTCGTGCCCCGCATGAAGGAAGCCGCGCAAAGTTTTGCCAAGACGTTCCACTCGGATCAAGACACCCCTGACAAGGAAGAATGAGGACCCCATGACGCTCAGCTACAGTGACGTTGCCGAAATCGTGAAGATCGTCGATAGCAGCAATTGCGACGAGGTTTCGCTTGAGCTTGAGGGCGCGAAGATCCTGATCCGCCGCAAGGGCGCCTCGGATCCGGCACCGGCTCAGGTTTCGACGGCCCCTGCCCCGGCGGCGGCTCCTGCAGCTGCGGCGGCAAGCCCGGCTCCGGAGAGTTCGGCCCCGGTGGACAGCGCCGCAGCGCCGGTGAGCGGCAATCAGGTGGTCGCCCCGATGGTGGGCACCTATTACAGCCGCCCCTCGCCCGAAGAGGCGGAATTCGTCACCGTGGGCGCGCAAGTCGAGGTGGGAACGCCGCTGTGCATCATCGAGGTGATGAAGCTTTTCACCACGATCGAGTCGACACGCGCAGGAACGGTCAAGGCGATCCTTGCGACGGATGGCCAGATGGTCGAATACGGGCAGCCCCTGTTCGTGATCGACTGAGCCGCGCGCTTACAAAATCGAGGCCACAAGCGTTCCGATTGCGGTCATGGCGAGGATACCGAGGGCGATGGCGCGGTAATTGCGCCCGCCCGTCCTGCGAAAGAGCCAGGCGCCGAAGACCGTGGACAGCATGTAGGCCGGGGCCATCATCACCCCGAGGATCACCACTTCACGATTGAAAAGATCGAACGCGTATTGCGCGGGGATCGACACGAGGATGATGAGCGCCATCATCACCAGCACATTACCACGTGTTTCGCCCGCATCGTCACGGCGCGCCATGAGAGCGGCGGCAATCGGCGGGCCGCCCACCCCTGCGCTGCCCTGAAGGATGCCCCCGGCGGTGCCCCCGAGTATCCCGGCCCAGTTGCCCCGCGGCGGCGGCAAACGCACACCGGCCCACATGAATGTCACAAGGCCGAGCACCGCAATGGACATCGCAACGCGCATCACATCGGGCGGCAGGCTGACCAGAAGCAACATGCCCACCGGCACGGCGAGGATCAGGCCCAGCATCATCGGCAACACCGTGGAGCGGCGCGCATGGCGCAGCCCGTCAGGCAGAAGCTGCAGTGCCGTGGGTATCTCGATCAGCGCGTGAAAGACCACCGCATCACGCGGCAAGGTCACCAGCGCCACCACGGGAATGATGACCATTGCGGCGCCGAAACCGGTAAAGCCGCGCAGCACGCCACCGACGATGGTGATCAGAAAGATCACCAGCAACGACACGGGCGGGGGCAGCGGCTGAAGCCACTGGATCAGAGCGTCAAGCGACTGCATGGCGCCTGTCCGGTGCCAGGTGCGCTTCGATCCAACGGGCGGCTTGCAGAAGCGCCCGATCCCGGCCCGGCCGCGCGGCCAGTTGAAGGCCCATCGGCAAGCCGTTGGGGCCAAGCCCTGCGGGCAGCGTTATCGAGGGCAGGCCAAGCAGGGTCCATGCGCGGCTGAGATCGGGACTGCCGGTGCCGGTCTCGAACCTGGGGGCTTCGTCCAACGCGCTTGGCGCCAAGAGGATGTCCGCCCCGGCAAAGAGCGCGTCAAGCTGCGCCAAGGCGGTGTCGCGCGTGGTATAATCGGCCTCTTGCTGGTCAGAGGGCATGGCCTGCCCGGTGGAGATCAACTCCTGCAGAGGCTCGCTCAGGCTGTGGCGGTGAAAGCGCGCTTCGGTCGCAAGGTCGCGGGCGGCTTCGGCGGCCATCAGGCGGGTCTGGACCTGCGCCAGCGGGGTGAAGGCGGCTGGCGCAGGTGCCCGCGTGACGGGCGCACCGAACTCGGCCAGCGATGCGGCAATGCTGTCGAGCGCATCGCGCATCCAGGGCGAAGCCATGTCCCATTCGGGCGTGATGGCGAGATGCAGGGACGGCGCAGGCGCGCCCAGTCCGGCCGGGTCGCGCCAATCCGGGCGGCCTGCCAATACGCTGGCAAGGCTCGCCACATCCGCCACATCGCGCGCGAAGCACCCGGCGGTGTCCATCGAGCCCGCCAGCCCCTTGACGCCCGCAAGGCTGATCCGGTGCAGGCTGGGCTTGAAGCCCACGATGCCACAATAGGCGGCAGGCCGGATCGTCGAGGCGGCGGTTTGCGAGCCGATGGCCAAGGGGACCATGCCCGCAGAAACGGCGGCGGCGGATCCCGCCGACGAGCCACCGGGGCTGTGATCCGGGTTGCGAGGATTGCGCGTCTTGCCGGCTTTCCAATAGGCGAATTCAGTGGTCACCGTCTTGCCCGGCAGGATCGCCCCCGCCCCGCGAAGAACCGCAACCGCAGCCGCATCCGCCGCCGGACGGTTCCCGGCATAGATCGGCGAACCATAGGCCGTCACGAAATCGGACGTGTCGAAAATATCCTTCACCCCGACGGCGACACCGGCCAGCGGCAGGTCCTGCCAGTTCGGGCGCGTCATCAGGCGGCCCGCCTGTTCGAGAATAGCGTCGCGGTCCAGCACCTCCCATGCGCCGATGCGGTCCTCGTCTGTCGAGGCGGCGGTGTGGATCAGCTCGGCCAGAGCCTCCGGGTCCGCGGCGTGGGTCGCCGCGCGGCGCTGAGAGGCGAGGCCGCGATGAGATGCGTTGTCAGACAAGGGTGCGTCCTCCGTCAACGTATATGGTTTGCCCGGTGATGAACGCGCCGCCGGGACCCAAGAGCAGCAAAGCCAGCCCGATCAGATCCTCTGGCAGGCCGAGGCGACCCATGGGAATGTCGCTGATTGCCTTGGCGCGGAAGGCGGGATTCGCGAGATAGTCCCGGGTCAGATCCGTTTCGGTGAGAGCCGGGCCGATAGCATTGACCGTGATCGCATCCGGCCCCCATTCGCGGCCCAGCACGCGCACGACCTGCGCCAGACCGCCCTTGGAGCCTGCATAGGCAGCATAGGCGGGGTTGGAGACCGTGCTAGATACCGATGCGATATGCAAGATGCGACCGCCGCCTGCGGCACGCAAAGCGGGCGCCAACGCCTGACTGAAGAGAAACGCGCCCGTCAGGTTCACATCTATGCAGCGGCGAAAAAGCTCAGCGTCCATCGTGTCGGAGGCCGCGATGGGCAACAATCCCGCGGCGTTCACCCCGCCGTCGAGACGGCCAAAGCGAGTCTGGCCCAGATCGACGGCCGCATCCAGCGCGGACTTGTCGGTGATGTCGCCTGTGAAAGAGAGCGCGTTTTCCGAGCCATGAGCCGCGATCATAGCGTCGAGGCCCGCATCATCCGTATCCATCAAAATGAGCCGCGCGCCCCGCTTCAGAAGTGCTGCAACGATCGGCCTTGCCAATCCGCCCGCGGCACCGGCCACAAGATAGCACCGCCCCGCAACCTCGATCGGATTATCCTGCACCAGCGCCATGGGCCGCCCCCTTTGGGTAAAATTCTTCCTTCGAGCCTATCGCGTTGATGACAATTCGTCCAGCTAGTGATATAGATTGTCTTGCATAATGAGAACGCGTCAGTGGCCAACAGGTCCGAAACGCCAAATTGCACAGTCCTATGGGAGGAACATATGCCACGACTCAAAATGAAAACTCTGGCGCTGGCCGCCGTCACCAGCCTTACAGCGATCGCTGGTGGCGACCGCGCCGCACAGGCCGTAGAGGCCATCCCCGTTCTGCTTTGCCCCTTTGGATGCGGGCCGATGGCAGGCGACACGATCCTGATGAACCAGCTGATTCAGGCGCAATCCGACGTCATGATTCTGCCGCAGGAGACGCCGGGATACAATTACAACATCCGCGAAATGGCGTTGAACGAATCGAAACGAAAAACCTCGATTTTCGCGACAGAGGATACGCTGATCCAGGTCGCCTATCAGGGTGGTCAGGGCAGCATGGCGGAATTCCTGCCCGAGCCTGTGCAGATTCCGTGGAAGCTGCTTTACGGCGAGGCATGGTGGGGCCAAGGCAAATTCCTTGCGACCTTCGATTGCTCGCTCAAGACAATGGCCGATCTGAAGGGCAAGCGGATTTCGCTTGGTCTGCGCGGCCAGTCGGACTGGGGCGTGTTCAGCCGGCTGTTCCTGGAATACGGCTATGGCGTGACGCCGGAGAACACGGATATCCGCCACATGACGCCCGGCCAGCTGACACAGCAGCTGATCGACGGTGCGACGGATGCCGCCGTGACCCCGATCGGCGCCGAGCCGACGCTGACCAACTTCCTGATCCCCGGCCCGGTGCGCCAGCTTGAGGCGACAGGCAAGAAAATCTGCTACCTCGGCGTGACCAAGGAAATCGTCGACAAGCTCAACAAGGAATTCGACGCCACCTGGATTCACGTGACGCTGCCGCCCAACACGCTGCCGCATCAGGACGAGCCTCTGGGTGTCGGCTTCAACCGCGCCTACAAGGCCGCGCATGAGGATTTCAGCGAAGAGACCGCCTATAAGCTGGTCAAGGCCGTGGCCGAGATCGGACCCAAGATGAAAGAGCTTCACGCGCTCTGGAACATCTGGAACCCCGAGCTGATGACCTGCGGTCTGTCCGAGGAAAACGCCCATCCCGGTGCGATCCGCGCGTTCAAAGAGCTTGGCTGGTGGGAGCTGACCGAGAAATGCGACCCGATGACCTATCCTGAGGTCAAGTGATCGCCTGTACCTGAAGGCGATATGTCTTAACGACATGGCCGACCGACCCTGCGGGATCGGTCGGCCCTTTCAAAGCGAGGCAGGCAGGGCAGCGGTTTCGTCCGTAGCGGCAACTCGCTTCTCAGCTTCAAACTTCAAGCAAACCGACTGGGATACGTTCCATGGCCTGGAAGACTCTGCGTAAAGCGACCGACATACCGTTCTTGCTGATCGGCTTGTTGATGACCATTTATATCGGCTTCGCCGCGTTCGGATTCACGAGCAACTCCTCGGAGCATTACTCCAATTTCATCCTTGGTATCGTGATGATGACCGGCCTTCTGGCGGTGCGTAACCTGTGTGACGAAAAGCTCGGCATCGCCGATCCGGAAACCGAGATAATCCGGCCGATCCGCCCCTTTTTCTGGCCGCGCATGGTGTTTGCGGTCGTGGGGCTTGTGATGGCCACGATCGCGATGGGCTATGTGCGTCTGAATGCCCAACAGCTTGAGGTTTCACAGCCGTTCTTCAACGAGACCGACATGATCTTCGGCTGGATGATGACCATCTCGATCCTGATGCTGACCTTCATCCACTGGGGGTGGTTGCTGACCACGGTGGTGTCTATTGCGATCGCGTATTTCTTTCTTGGATACAAAATCGAAAACCCGCTTTTCGTGACGCCGCAATATTCGCCCGAATTCGTGATGAACTATATCGGCCTCGGAACAAATCAGGCTTCTATTATCTGGCGCAGTTGCCGCCGACGCGATCTATTTTCTGATCATCTATGCGCGATCCTGCTTGGCGTCGCATGTTGGACATGGTGCTCGAG
>NZ_ABCR01000011.1:0-124398 GCF_000170875.1 Roseobacter sp. AzwK-3b | reverse complement strand
TCAATCGTCCATCTTGAGGGCAGAGATGAACGCCTGCTGGGGGATTTCCACCTTGCCGAACTGGCGCATCTTCTTCTTGCCGGCCTTCTGCTTTTCCAGAAGCTTTTTCTTGCGGGTCACGTCGCCGCCGTAACATTTGGCGGTCACGTCCTTGCGCATCGCCGAGAGCGTTTCGCGGGCGATGACCTTGCCGCCGATCGCCGCCTGGATCGGGATCTTGAACATGTGGCGCGGGATCAGGTCCTTGAGCTTTTCGCACATGGCGCGGCCCCGCATTTCGGCGCGGTCTCGGTGGACCATCATCGACAGGGCATCAACCGGCTCGTCGTTGACGAGAACGCTCATCTTGACGAGGTAATCCTGACGGTAGCCCATGATCTCGTAGTCGAAGCTGGCATAACCCTTGGTCACGGATTTCAGGCGGTCATAGAAATCGAACACGACCTCGTTGAGCGGCAGATCGTAGACCGCCATCGCCCGGCTGCCCGCATAGGTCAGATCCATCTGGATGCCGCGCCGGTCCTGACAGAGCTTGAGCACATCGCCCAGATATTCGTCCGGCACAAGGATCGTCGCCTTGATGCGGGGTTCCTCAATGTGATCGACATAGGTCAGATCGGGCATGTCGGCGGGGTTGTGCAGCTCCTTCATGGAGCCGTCTTTCATGAAGATATGATAGACTACCGAAGGCGCGGTGGTGATCAGCTCGATATCGTATTCGCGTTCGATCCGGTCGCGGATCACCTCGAGATGCAGCAGGCCCAGAAAGCCGCAGCGGAAGCCGAAGCCGAGGGCTGCGGAATTCTCCATCTCGTAGGAGAAGGAGGCGTCGTTGAGGGCCAGTTTCTCGATCGCGTCGCGCAGGCTTTCGAATTCGGCGGAATCGACCGGGAAGAGGCCACAGAACACCACCGGCACCGAGGGCTTGAAGCCCGGCAGCGCAGTTTCGCAGCGGCGCCGGTCATGGGTGATCGTGTCGCCCACCTTGGTGTCGCGGACCTGCTTGATCGAGGCGGTGATGAAGCCGATCTCGCCGGGGCCAAGCTCGTCCACCACGGTCATGGCGGGGCGGAACACGCCGATGCGGTCCACGTTATAGGTGGCGGCGGTCTGCAGCATATGGATGCGGTCGCCCTTTTTCATGACGCCGTCCATGATCCGCACCAGCACCACCACGCCCAGATAGGGATCGTATTTGCTGTCCACCAGCATCGCCTTGAGCGGCGCGTCGCGGTGGCCCTTGGGGGCGGGCAGATGGGCGACGATGGCTTCCAGAACCTCGCGGATGCCCTGCCCGGTCTTGGCGCTGACGGGGATCGCGCCGGAGGCGTCGATGCCGATCACCTCTTCGATCTGCTCGGCCACGCGGTCAAGATCGCTGGCGGGCAGGTCGATCTTGTTGAGCACGGGGATCAGTTCGTGATTGGCGTCGATCGCCTGATAGACATTGGCGAGGGTCTGCGCCTCGACGCCCTGCGTGCTGTCGACCACCAGAAGCGAGCCTTCGACGGCGCGCATCGAGCGGGACACTTCATAGGAGAAGTCCACATGGCCCGGCGTGTCGATCAGGTTGAGCACGTATTGCTGTCCGTCCTCGGCGGTGAAGTCGATGCGGACGGTGTTCGCCTTGATGGTGATCCCGCGCTCACGCTCGATATCCATCGAGTCGAGAAGCTGTTCCTTCATGTCCCGTTCGGCCACCGTGTCGGTCATCTGGATCAGACGATCGGCAAGGGTGGATTTACCGTGGTCGATATGGGCCACGATCGAGAAGTTGCGGATGTGCGAAAGCGGTGTCATGCGCAGGGATATGCGCCGCAATGCAGGCTTGGTCAATAGCTGGCGTCGGAGGATGGCAGGACCGTGAACCGATTGCCGATGCGATGATGCAGACAAGACGCGAAAGGAGCGGATATGACGCAACAAATAGCCTTCCACGCCCGGATCACGGGCCGGGTTCAGGGGGTCGCCTTCCGGGCCTGGGTGCAGGCCGAGGCGGAGGGGCGCGGCCTTGCTGGATGGGTCAGGAACGAGGCCGATGGCGCGGTGACCGCCTTGATCGAAGGACCGCCCGACGCCGTCCGGGAGATGCTGGATGCGTTGCATCAGGGCCCGGACAGGGCGCGGGTGGAGCGGGTGGAAACCGTGCCGACAGAACCCGAAGGTCTGAAGGGTTTCGCGATCCAGCGCTGACGTCGCAGCGGGCCCGTGGGACGGGGCCGTTGCAGGGAAGATGGACACTCGGAACCTATGCAGCGCGGTGGTGCCGGAAACTTGAAAAGTTTCCGGGGCGATTTCTTTTCAAGAAATTGGGTCAGCGCGCACCGATCAGGCGGGCCATGTCGAGCATGCGGCACGAAAAGCCCCATTCGTTGTCGTACCAGCCGAACACCCGCAACAGACCGCCAGTGGACACCGAGGTTTCCAGCCCGCTCATGATGACCGATTCGGGTCGGCTGCGCAGATCCGAGCTGACCAGAGGTTGCGTGGTCCAGCCGAAGACCGGCGAGCGGGCGGCGGCGTCCTGCAGAACCGCGTTCACCGCATCGCATGTGACCGGCGCACGGGTCTGCACCGTCAGATCGAGGCACGATACGCTGGCGGTGGGCACGCGGATGGCCCGCGCCTCGATCCGGCCTTTCATATGCGGCAACACAAGCCCCGTCTGATGCTGCGCGCTGGTGGTGGTGGGCACCATCGACAGGGCGGCGGCACGGCTGCGTTCAAGCGCGCTGCGGGGCTTGTCCACCGTGGGCTGACTGCCGGTGTAGCAATGCACGGTCGTCATCTGGCCACTGACGATCCCGAAGGCGTCATCGATCAACCGCACCAAAGGTGCGAGGGCGTTGGTGGTACAGGAGGCGTTCGAGATGATCCGCTGATCGGTCAGATCGCCTTCGTTGGCGCCCAGAACCAGCGTCGCGTCGGCTTCGGCGGAGGGGCCGGAGACCAGCACCGCCGCGGCCCCTGCGGCCAGCCCGCGTTCGGCCATCGCCCGCGCGCCGCCCATACCGGTGCATTCCAGCACCACATCGACCCCCGACAGATCGAGCGCCCGAAGATCGGGTTCGGCGTGAAACGGGATCGCGCGGCCATCGACGTCAAGCACCCCCTGCCCCGACGTGACATCTCCGGGCCAGGGGCCGAAGACGCTGTCATACTGGAAAAGATAGGCGCAGGTGGGCAATGGCTCGATCTCGTTGATGAGGACAAGCTCGATATCGGGCGCGTCGCGCAGCAGGATGCGCAGAAGCGTGCGGCCGATGCGGCCAAAGCCGTTGATGGCGACGCGAAGGGGGCGGGTTGGCATGTCAGGCTCCGATGCACTGGGCGGGGCGTGTCGATTTGGCCGCACTGTGGCGCGCGACCGCGCGAATGCCAACCACGAAAACCGGAGCGGGTTCAGTCCTCGATCGGCGCGATCAGGTCGGCGCCCGAGGCGCGGTTGGAATTCACCGCACGGTCGACGCGCCAGAAGGTCAGCGCATCTTCGGGCGCGGGCCGCATCAGGGTCGCCGCGCCATGCCCCGCCTCGCCCAGCCAGAGCGGCCAGTCACCGGGGTCGAGGATCACCGGCATCCGGGCATGCAGAGCCTGCATCGGCGTGTTGGCGGGACAGGTCACGATGGCGCAGGTGGTCACCCGATCCTCGCCCTGCCCCCAATCCTGATAGATCCCGGCAAAGGCGAGCGGGCTGTCATCGGCATGCGTGATATACCACGGCAGGCGGCCCCCTTCGGCACCCTTGGTCCATTCGTAGAGTCCGCTGGCGGGGATCAGGCAACGCCGATCCCGGCAGGCGGACCGGAAGGCGGGCTTTTCGGCGATGGTTTCGGCGCGGGCATTGATCAGAAGCGGGCCATCGGTCGGGGTCTTGTACCAATGCGGGATGAACCCCCACCGCATCGCGCCCAAGCGACGGCCTTCGGGGCCAGAGGTCACTGTATGGATGCGGTTGGTGGGACAGATGTTGTAATCGGGCGTGTCCGGCAGATCATTGGCGGGGGCCGCCGCAAAGAGCCGCGCCATCGCGTCATTGGGCAGGGTCAGGGCGAAACGACCGCACATCGCGCCTAGCCGCGGTCCAGGATCGACGAATAGAGCAGCGCGCCCCAGCCGGTCAGTTCAGCCTCGATCCGCGCCCATGTGGCACCCATCGAGATGGGGTCAGTGCGGGTCACCTGAGCGATCTGCGCAAGGCTGCGCCGCCCGTCGATGGCCGCGATCAGGGGGGCGGCCTCTTTCGGCAAGACCAGACGCGCGGTCACCGAACCGAAGCTCAGTTGCGGATGCTTGCCCTGGACCACAGCCTGCGCAAGGGCGCGAGGGTCGATCCCCTTGAGATGGGGAATGCGCGCACGGTTGCGCCCCGAGGCCGGGCCACGCGGCGCGTCCGAAGCCACGGCATAGCCAACATGCGTCTTGATCGTGCCATTGAGCTTCTCGGCTACGGCCATAGCCTCGGCATCGCTCAAGTGGTCGGGTCGCTCGGTCAGGCGGGCCAGATCATAGAGCGCGGGCATGGTGAAGCCGGAAAGAGCCCAGCCCGTTGCCTGCATCACCTCGAGCAGTTCCGTCACGGTGAAGGCGCGGTCCTGGCTGTGCATCAGCAGATCGTAGAAGCCTGCATCGCTGTCCTTGTGATCGCCGAGATTGGGGTTTGTCAGGAAAGGATCCCCTGAGGCAGGCGCGCGAGCAAGGCACGCGCATGCGACAGCCGGTCTTCGGGAGCAAGCCCCTCAAAGAGCGCGCCGAAGGCGGCCTGCAAAGGATAGACGCCAGAGCGGCCATAAGGCGCATAGACCATGAACCCCATGCCGCCCTTCGGCGCGAGGGCCGCGCGCAGGGCGGCAAAACCTGCCGCCGGATCGGGCAGGTGATGCAGCACCCCGCAGCAGTCGATATAATCGAACTCCCCCAGATCGGGCGCATCGAGCAGGCTGCCGGTGAGGAAGGTGATCCGATCCAGCCCTCGCGCCGCCGCACGCGCTTCGGCCACCTGTCGGGACGCGGTGGAGAGATCGAGATAGGTCACCTCGCAGGCGCGGTCGGCCTGTTTCATCAGAGCCGCGATCTGGATCAGCCCGTCGCCCGTGCCGCCACCGGCCACCAGAACGCGCAGCGGCTGCGACCAGTCGCGGCACCCGTCGAACAGGAAATGGTCGATTTCCAAAGGGTGCGAAGGAGAGCCGGTGACAAGGCGCCGCGTCTCGTCAGCGGGATCGCGTTCGGGATAGGGATAGGCTTCGTACTGGGCCTTGACGGTGGTCATTCCACGCCTCGTGAGGATGGGGGCATCGGCCCGAGTGTGCCTTGCCGGGGCGGGATTGCAAAGGGGCGGCTTGGCCCCTTAGGTTTGGCGCTTGACCGGCGCCCGCGCTCAGGGCATCACCCGTGGCATGCTGATCTACAAGATTTTCCGCACCGATGAATGGCAGGCGCTGCGCCGTGAGGGCATCACGAGTGGCGCGCCAGTCGATCTGGCCGATGGCTATATCCATTTCTCGACCATGGAACAGGCGGCCGAGACAGCCGCGAAGCATTTCGCGGGACAGGAGGGGCTGATGCTGGTCGCGGTCGAGGCCGAGACGCTTGGCGAGGCCCTGAAATGGGAGCCGTCACGGGGCGGCGCGCTGTTTCCGCATCTCTACCGCGATTTGCGGCTGGAGGATGTGCATTGGGCGCAACCGCTGCCGCTGGCGGATGGGGTGCACCAGTTTCCGCCGGGGCTGCAATGAGCATGCTGGAACGGCTGGGGCTGGCGGCGCTGCATCGGCTGGAACCGGAACGCGCCCATGACGCGGCATTGCTGGCGCTGCGCGCGGGGCTGACCCCCCTGCCCGGGCTTGTCACATCGGACCGGCTGCGCTGCGAAGTGGCGGGGCTTCATCTGCCCAACCCGGTGGGGCTGGCGGCGGGGTTCGACAAGAACGCGGTGGCGCTGTCACCGCTGAGCCGCGCCGGGTTCGGGTTTCTGGAAGTGGGCGCCGTGACGCCGCGCGCGCAACCCGGCAATCCGCGCCCGCGGCTGTTCCGGCTGGCGCAGGATCGCGCCGTGATCAACCGTTTCGGCTTCAACAACGAGGGCATGGAAACGGTGGGCGCAAGGCTGGCCATGCGTCCGCGCAATGCGGTGATCGGACTCAATCTGGGGGCCAACAAGGACAGCGCGGACCGGGCCGAGGATTTCGCCCGGGTTCTGGCGCATTGCGGACGGCATCTGGATTTCGCGACGGTCAATGTGAGCAGTCCCAACACCGAGAAACTGCGCGACCTTCAGGGTGCCGAGGCGTTGGCCGGGCTGCTGGCCGGGGTGATGGCGGCGCGCGACGGGCTGCCGCGCGCGATCCCGATATTCCTCAAGATCGCCCCTGATCTGAGCGATGCGGAGCTGTCGGAGATCGCGGATGTGGCCATCAAGGCAGGGCTTGCGGGGATTATTGCGACCAACACGACGCTGGACCGGGAGGGGCTGCACGGCCCGCACGCGGCGGAAAAGGGCGGGCTGTCGGGCGCGCCGCTGTTCGAGAAATCGACGCGGGTTCTGGCAAGGCTGTCGGTGCTGACCGGGGGCGCCCTGCCGCTGATTGGCGTGGGCGGCGTGGCCTCGGCCGAGGCGGCCTATGCCAAGATCCGCGCCGGTGCGAGCGCGGTGCAGCTGTACTCCGGGCTGGTCTATGAGGGGCTGTCGCTGGTGCCGCGCATCTCACGCGGGCTGGAGGCACTGCTCGAGCGCGACGGATTTGCCAATGTGGCCGAGGCTGTGGGCACGGGGCGCGACGCATGGACGTGATCGAGATCTGGCACAACCCGCGCTGTAGCAAGTCACGCGCGGCGCTGGCGCTGCTGGAGGCGCGGGGTCACAAGATGCGGATACGCCGCTATCTGGAGGACCCGCCGAGCGCCGAAGAGCTGCGGCAGGCCCAAGACGCGCTTGGCCTGCGTGCCATCGACATGATGCGCCCCGGTGAGGCGCTTTTCACCGAGCTGGGCCTGAGCCGCGACGCGGACGATACCCGGCTGATCGAGGCGATGGCCGCGCATCCCAAGCTGATCGAGCGGCCCATCGTCCTGTGGCAGGGCCGCGCCGCCATCGGGCGACCACCCGAACGGGTGATGGACATCCTCCAGGGGCTTTGCACACCGCCCGAGACGGCCTAACAGCGTTCCGCCTTTGACCTTAGGCATGAGCCAAAGGCGGAACGCGTGCAACGATTGAACGGACCACTGCATGTCGCGAAAATCTGTGTTTCAGGTTTTTCGCGAAACGCTTTAGATTGACGCAGAGGCAATTCCGAGCAGGAGCCCGGATGACAAGCGATCACACCCGACAGCGCGCCAAACACGGGCCAGCGGCATGGCTCGATGCGGTGGTCTATGATCTGGCGCGGCAGATGCGCTGGACCTTCCTGCCGCCCCTGATGGTCTATTTCGCAGCCGGGTTCTCGGGTCTGACAGGGATCGTGGGCACCTTCTTCGTCAAGGAATACCTTGATCTTTCAGCGGCCTATCTGGCGGGGCTGGCGTTTTGGGCGGGGCTTCCCTGGGCTTTGAAGATGCCGCTTGGGCATCTCGTGGACATCATATGGCGCTGGAAATGGCTGCTGGTCTATCTGGGTGCGGGGCTGATCGGGCTGAGCATGATCATCATGTATTTCGTGTTGACCGAGCGCGAGATGATGGAGGCGATCATGCCGATCAGCGCCTGGTACATCACCTCGTTCCTGCTGACGCCATGCGGGCTGGTGATCCAGGATGCGGTGGCCGATGCAATGTCGGTCGAAGCCGTGCCGCGCGTGGATACGCAAGGCGCGCCGATCCCGGAAGAGCAGTCGCGCGCAATGCATGTCACCATGCAAACGCTGGGGCGCTTTGCGCTGATCACCGGCACGGTGGTGGTGGCCGCACTTAACATCTGGATGTTTCGCGGGATCGAGGCGATGGACGCGGCGGCCAAGGCGAATGTCTACGCCACGATCTATCTCGTGGCGCTGTCCATTCCGCTGGTGTCGGTCTCGGGTGTGATCCTGGCGGGGGTGCAGAAATACCGCGCCAAGCACAACCTGCGCAAAACGGGCCTGAGCCCTGCCGAGGCCGACGCGCTTTTCGAGCGCCCGGACGAGGACACGACGCCCAACCCGTGGTATTTCATCGGCGGCGGGGCGTTCGTGATCCTGACGCTGGCGGTAGGACTGGGACAGGTGCCCTATAGCCAGGAGATCATCTTTACAGGCTCGATGGCGATCGTGCTGTTCCTGATGCGCCAACTGGTCGCCACGCTGAGCGCCGCGCAGGCCCGCGCGCTGATCGGCACCGCAACGATCATCTTCATGTTCCGCGCAGTGCCGAGACCGGGCGACGGGATCACCTGGTTCAATATCGACGTGCTGGGGTTCGACCAGCAGTTCCTGTCGGTGCTGTCGCTGATCACCTCAGTTCTGACGCTGGTCGGGATCGTGGTGCTGCGCCCGCTGATGGCGGAAAAGCCCATCGTCTGGATCATCGCGATGCTGACCATCGCGGGCGGGGTGCTGACGCTGCCGAATATCGGGCTCTATTACGGAATCCAGGATATCACGGCGCCACTGACCGGGGGCGTGGTGGATGCGCGCTTCATCGCGATCCTCGATACGGCGATCGAATCGCCGCTTGGACAGGTGGCCA
Organism: Roseobacter sp. AzwK-3b; assembly: GCF_000170875.1. Taxonomy (NCBI): domain Bacteria; kingdom Pseudomonadati; phylum Pseudomonadota; class Alphaproteobacteria; order Rhodobacterales; family Roseobacteraceae; genus Roseobacter; species Roseobacter sp. AzwK-3b. Next base: position 115,734 of record NZ_ABCR01000011.1, on the reverse strand, counting down.
TGATCCCGATGCTGGCCTGGATCGCGCGCAATGCGCCCTCGAACCTCAAGGCCACGTTCTTTGCGGTCATGGCCTCGTTCACCAATCTTGCGCTGTCGGCCTCGAGCCTGACGACGAAGTATCTCAACCAGATCTACACCGTGACCCGAGAAGTGCGCGACCCGGCCACCGGAGAGGTGACCGTGCCAGCGGATTATTCCGAGCTTGGCGTTCTGCTGATCGTGGTGACGGCGATCACCGTGGGCATCCCGCTGCTGGTGATCTGGCTGGTGCAGAATTCGCGCCTGCGCACCAGCGATTGAGGGATGCGCCAGCGAGGGGCCAGCCCCTCGCGCTCCCCGGGATATTTGCGGCCAGAAGAAATCAGGAAGAGCCGGGCGGATGGGCGGCCCGTTCGAGCGCCGGGTAGCGCAGGCCGAGGGACAGGGCGCGCGCCAGAAAGCTGATGAGCAGCGCGGCCCAGAGGCCGTGATTGCCATGGGCGGGCAGCAGCAGAGAGGCCGCCAGCACATAAACGGCAAGGCTGAGTGCCATCATGTTGCGCATGTCGCGGGTACGGGTGGCGCCGATGAAGATGCCGTCGAGCATATAGGAGGCCAACCCGAACAGGGGTGCGGCCACCATCCAGGGCAGATAGAGTCGGGCGGTGTCCTGCACCGCCGCGTTGCGCGCCATCAGATCGATGATCGCGGGGCCGAGCAGAGCGAAGCTGAGCGCCAGGCCAATCACCGCGACCACGCCCCATTGGCTGGAGATAAGTGCCGCACGGCGCAGGCGGGCGGGATCATGGCGGCCCATGGCCTGACCCACCAGGGCCTCGGCGGCGAAGGCGAAGCCGTCCAGCGCATAGGCGGTGATGTGCAGGAACTGCATCAGCACCTGGTTGGCGGCGAGCGTCACATCGCCGAGGCCCGCGCCGAGAAAGAGGAACGACACGAAGATGCCCTGGAGCATGAGCGAGCGCAGCAGAATGTCCGTATTGACCTGAGCCATGCGGCGCAGGGCCGGGCCGTCGAACACCCTGGGCCAGTCGCGCCAGGCCGGCACCGCGAAGGCATCGCGGCAGAGCCAGAGCGCCAGGGCCAGCCCGCCCCATTCGGCAAGGAATGTGGCCAGTGCCACGCCCTTGACGCCCCAGCCCAGGCCTAGGACGAACCACAGATCGAGGCCGATATTGATGCCGTTCATCGCCACCTGGATAATCAGCACCGCGCGCGTGCGCTCAAGCGCGATTAGCCAGCCGGTCACGCCATAGAGCGCGATGATGGCGGGGGCGCTCCAGATGCGGATTGAAAGGTAGTCATGGGCGAGCGCCTCGACCTCGGGGCTGGCGGGCGCGAGCAGAAAGGCCGCGTGGAACAGCGGCAGCTGCAGCGCGATCACCGCCACCCCCGCGATCCCTGCCACCATCAGCGCTCGGGTGAGCAGCGCCGCAACCTCGCCCCGGCGCCCGGCGCCATGGGCCTGACTGGTCAGACCCGTGGTGCCCATGCGCAGAAAACCGAACACCCAGTAGACCGCCGAGAGGATCACCGCGCCGATTCCCACCGCACCAATCGGCGCGGCAAGGCCCATCTGGCCCACCACAGCGGTATCCACCGCGCCCAGGATCGGCACGGTGATATTGGCCAGAACGATGGGAACGGCGATTTTCAGAACACGGGCATGGGTGATCGCCGCAGACCCCGGACCCGCCGCCGGGACGATGTCAGCCATCACGCGGCGGCATGAGGAAATGGCCGGAAGCCTGCGCGAAGGGCCGCGCGCGATTGTCCTGCCATGCCTCGACATGTACCGAGGCGTATCGCCGTCCCGAGCGCGTCACCTGCGCGCGCGCATAGGCATCGCGCGGCAGGCCAGAGCGCAGATAGTCGACGGTGAAACCGATCGTCTTGGGCAGGCGCGGCAGCCGACCCCGGGCCAGATCGTCGGGATCGAGCCGGCCGCTTTCGATCTCATCCCAGAGCATCGACCAGCTCAGGCCGATGATCGCCGTCACCTCGAGAAAGGCGGCGGTGGCCCCGCCATGCAGGGCCGGCAGCAACGGGTTGCCGATCAGCTTGTCCTCGAAGGGCATGATTGCGGTCAACTCGTCGCCGCGCCGATCGAAGGTAATGCCGAGAAAGCCGATATAGGGCACGCCACGCACCAAAGCCCCGAGGGCCGCGTCGCGGCGCTGCTTGACCACCTGAACAGGTTCGGGACGGGGGCGCGCCATCAGGAGGGCTCGACCGTGAAGGTTCCGGTGGCGGTGGCAACGGGACGGTCAGCGTCGTCATCCATGGCACGGGCGCGCACGAAGGCCACAGAGCGGGTGATGTGGAAGCATTCGGCCTGCGCGCGGATCCGCTGGCCCGGAGTGGCCGGGCGCATGTAGTCGATGCGCAGATCGATCGTAGCCGTGGAGCCGGGATTGCGGGGATGGCTCATGGCGGCAGCGCCACAGCAGGTGTCCATCAGCGCCGACACCGCGCCGCCATGGATCACCCCGGTTTCCGGATCGCCGATGAAGCGCTCGTCATAAGCCATGACGATCTCGGCGGTGCCTTCGCCGATCGAGGTCAACTCCATCCCGAGGGCCCGGGAATGCGGGATCGCGGTGATGAACTGCTCGGCGATTTTCGTCTTGTCCACGCTCATGCTGTTCCTGCGCCCATCCTGTGCCGATCGCGCCCTTTATGGGCCTGAACGCGCGGGCGCCGCAAGTGGGGTGGTTGCCCTTGTGGGCGCTTGGTTCTAATTTCGTCGATAAGGAGTGGCTGCCGATGTCTGACAAACGCCTGTCGTTCAAGGAAATGTGCGCGATGTTCGATGTAACGCCGCGCACGCTACGCTATTACGAATATATCGAGCTGATCTTTCCCGAACGAAACGGGCGGTCACGCTTCTATGGCCCCCGCGAAGTGGCCCGGATGACGCTCATCCTGCGCGGGCGCAAATTCGGCTTCGCGCTCGAGGAAATTCGGCAATGGCTGCTGATCTACGAGCATGAGGGCACCGAGGCGCAGATGCGCGCCTGGGTCGAACTGGCCGATCGGCAACTGACCGAACTGGCTGAGCAGAAGGCCCAGCTGGACGACACGATGAACGAATTGCGCGCGCTGCGCGACGAGACCAAGGCGAGCCTGACCTGATCCGGTCTGATCCGGTCCGATATGCCGAGGTTTCCGACATGTCATGGGCGCAAGGCGGCGGATGCACCGCAAGGAAATTTCACTGGGCGCAGCGTTACCTTGCCTGATCTTACGTCAACTTCAAAGTGACGTGACGTAGTTCTTACGTCACCTTCATGAGCTGTTGTAACGATAGCCGTGACGGTCCAATTCGTCGGAAGACACACAATTTGGACATTCAGGATGATGACCGAACAGACAATGACAATCCGGCAGATGTGTGACGCGTTCGACGTCACACCGCGCACCTTGCGGTTTTACGAGGCAAAGGAGCTGTTGTTTCCCCGCCGCGAGGGGCAGAAGCGGCTGTTCACCAAGCGTGACCGCGCCCGGCTCAAGCTGATCCTGCGCGGCAAGCGCTTCGGCTTCCGGCTGGAGGAAATCCGGCAGCTTCTGGATCTTTATGACAAGGGCGACCAGCAGCTGACGCAGCTGACCCGGTCCTACGAGATCGCGCAGGAGCGGCTGGTGGAGCTGGAGCGCCAGCGCGATGAGCTGACCGCCGCGATCGACGACCTGCAGGACCAGATGCGGTGGGGCGAAAAGATGATCGCCTCGATCCGCCAATCGAAAAACGCCGCCGAGTAACGCGGCCCCGATACCAAAGCGCTAAGGGAGAGAACCATGCCCACCTACACCCCGCCCACCAAGGACATGCAGTTCATCCTGCACGATGTGCTCGAGGTCTCGGCCATGCAGGTGCCCGGCTATGACGAGTTGGACCGCGATTTCACCGCCGCCGTGCTGGACGAAGCCGGCAAGATCGCCTCGGACGTGCTGGCGCCGCTGAATGTGGTGGGCGACCGGCAGGGATGCACGCTGGAGAATGGCGTGGTGCGCACGCCTGACGGGTTCAAGGATGCCTTCGACACGCTGCGCGAGGGTGGCTGGACCGCGCTCGATTGCGATCCGGAGTATGGCGGACAGGGGCTGCCCTATCTGATCTCGACATCGGTGGGCGAGATGTTTTCTTCGGCCAACATGGCGTTCAACATGTATCCCGGCCTGACCCATGGCGCCTATAACACGATCCATGCCCATGGCAGCGAGGCGCAGAAGCGCACATACCTGCCCAAGATGGTCACCTGCGAATGGGGAGGCACGATGAACCTGACCGAGCCGCATTGCGGCACCGATCTGGGGCTGATCCGCACGAAGGCCGAACCGGCGGAGGATGGCACCTACAGGATCAGCGGGCAGAAGATCTGGATCTCGGCGGGCGAGCACGACATGTGCGAGAACATCATCCATCTGGTGCTGGCCAAGCTGCCGGATGCGCCCGAGGGGACCAAAGGCATTTCCCTGTTCATCGTGCCGAAATTCCTGGTGAACGAGGATGGCAGCCTTGGCGCGCGCAATGCGCTGTCCTGCGGCGGTCTGGAACAGAAGATGGGCATTCACGGCAATGCCACCTGCGTGATGAATTACGACGGCGCCACAGGGTTTCTGGTGGGCGAGCCGCACAAGGGCATGCGCGCGATGTTCACCATGATGAACGAGGCGCGGCTTGGCGTGGGGCTGCAAGGCTATGCGCAGGGCGAGGTCGCTTATCAGAACGCGCTCGGCTTTGCGCTGGACCGTCTGCAGGGGCGCGACGTGACCGGCACGCAGGCGCCCGACAAGCCCGCCGATCCGATTATCGTGCACCCGGATGTGCGGCGCAATCTGATGGATCAGAAAGCCTTTGTCGAAGGCGCGCGGGCCTTCACCTTCTGGGGGGCGTCACTGCTGGATGCAGGCCACCGCGCAGGCGATGCGCAAGCCGAGCAGATGGTGTCGCTGATGACCCCGGTGATCAAGGGCTTCCTGACCGACAAGGGGTTCGAAACGACCGTACTGGCACAGCAGACGCTTGGCGGATCGGGCTTCACCCGCGAATGGGGGCTGGAGCAATTCGTGCGCGATGCAAGAATCACCATGATCTATGAGGGCACCAACGGCATCCAGGCGCTGGACCTGGTCGGCCGCAAGCTGGCGCAGAACGGCGGCAAGGCGATCATGGCCTTCTTCGAAATGATCAAGGGCTACATCAAAGAGAATTCAGGCCACGACCCCGCCTTCGACGCGCAATTCCTCGAGCCGCTGAAGGCCGCCAGCAAGGACCTGCAGGCGGCGGGCGTGTATTTTATGCAAAACGGCATGAAAAATCCCAACAATGCCCTGTCGGGCAGCTATGATTTCATGCATCTCTTCGGCCATGTCTGCCTTGGGCTAATGTGGGCGCGGATGGCACGCGCCGCCCGACAGGCCCTTGACAGCGGGACGACCGATACCGCCTTCCACGAGGCCAAGATCGCTACGGGACGGCACTACATGACGCGGCACCTGCCGATGACCGCCACGCATCTGGCCCGCATCGAAGCCGGCGGCGACACGGTGATGACGCTGGCGCCGGAACAATTCGCAAGCGCCGCGGGCTGAGCCCGGGCCGCGTTGTGCGACAGGAGGAGAGCCATGCCGAAACGCTTCCGGCTGACACGCCGCTTCAATGCGGCGATGACCGAGGACGGCTATCGCCGCCTGCGCCGCTTCGCGTCCGAGGCCGGGCTGGACGAAGGCGAGGCGCTGTCGTTTCTGTTCGAGAATTTCGACAGCGTGATCGACGAGGACAGTTTCACCCATCGTCTGCGCCTGTTCAATTCCGAGCTTGACGCACGCAAACGCTGAAGGGAGACGGCTCAATGCCAGACCAGGGCGCGCATCGCGAGGGCGTTCTCATTTCTCGGACATATGTGCCAGTCGCGGATGACGCATGCCTCCGGCGGGAGTATTTCGGGAACGATGAAAGCGCAGGGGCTTCGGCCCGTCGCGTCGACCGTCGCTCGGGCCCGCGGCGCGCTTTCGGTTCTGGCATCATGCGTGATGCCGACATACCCCTTTCATCGTTCGGAAAATACTCTGCGGGGGTGTGGGGGTGCAAAACCCCCACCGCGCGGACAGCCAAAGGAAAGACGGCATGACCATTCGGCTTTACTGTTTCGGAGAGAGCGGCAACGCCTACAAGGCGGCGCTGGCGCTGGAGTTGGCGGGACTAGACTGGGAACCGGTATACGTGGATTTTTTCGGCGGCGAGACCCGGGGCGAGGCGTTCCGCAAGCTCAATCCGATGGGCGAGGTGCCGGTGCTTTTGGAGGATGGCGTGACCTTGACGCAATCGGGGGTCATGCAGATGTATGTCACGGAAAAGACGGGCCGGTTCGGAGGTGCCACCCCTGAGGAGGCGCGCGAGGTGATGCGCTGGATGTTCTGGGACAATCACAAGCTCAGCAGTCAGGCGGGGATGACGCGCTTCTTGATGAATTTTCTGCCCGAAGCCAAGCGCCCTGAGGGCGTTATCCCGTTTCTGCAGGGCCGGCTCAAAGCCGCCTACGGGGTGCTCGATGGACATCTGGAAGGGCGGGACTGGATTGTGGGACAGGGCCTGAGCCATGCCGATCTGTCTTGCTGCGGATATCTGTTCTATCCCGAGCCGTTCGGCTTTGAGCGCGCGGACTGGCCGAATATCGACCGGTGGCTTTCGAATATCCAGAGCCTGCCCGGATGGAAACACCCCTATGACCTGATGCCCGGCTCACCAGCCGATCGGGCCTGATCCAAGGAGACCATGATGACCGACGCCTATATCTATGACACCGTGCGCACGCCGCGGGGCAAGGGCCGCAAGGATGGCGCGCTGCACGAGGTGACCAGTGTCCGCCTGTCGGCACTGGTTCTGAACGCGCTGAAGGACCGTAACGGGCTCGAGGGCCATGCGGTCGAGGATGTGATCTGGGGCAATGTCACCCAGGTCAAGGAGCAGGGTGGCTGCCTTGCGCGCACCGCCGTTCTGGCCTCGGATCTGGACGAGGCGATCCCGGGGCTGGCGATCAACCGGTTCTGCGCCTCGGGCATGGAGGCGGTGAACCTTGCCGCCAACCAGGTCAGGGGCGGCGCGGGCGAGGCCTATATCGCGGGCGGCGTCGAGATGATGGGCCGGGTGGCCATGGGCAGCGATGGCGCGGCCATCGCGGTCGATCCCAGCGTGGCGATGGACAGCTATTTCGTCCCACAGGGTATCAGCGCCGATATCATCGCCACGGAATATGGCTTCACCCGGGATCAGGCGGATGCCCTGGCGGTGGAAAGCCAGAACCGCGCCGCGGCCGCCTGGGCCGACGGGCGGTTCGCGCGCTCGATCCTCGAGGTGAAGGACCAGAACGGGCTCACGATCCTTGATCGGGACGAATACATGCGGCCCGGCACGGACATGCAGGCGCTTGGCGCGCTCAAGCCCAGCTTCAAGGAGATGGGCGAGGGCATGCCCGGCTTCGACGCCGTGGCCAAGCTGAAATACCCGCATCTGGAGAGGATCGAGCATATCCACCATGCCGGCAATTCCTCGGGCATCGTTGATGGTGCGGCCGGCGTTCTGGTGGGCTCGAAGGCGTTTGGCGAAAAATGGGGCCTCAAGCCGCGCGCCCGCATCCGCCAGACCACCAAGATCGGCACCGATCCGACGATCATGCTGACCGGTCCGGTGCCGGCCACCGAAAAGGCGCTGCGCGACAGCGGCATGACGATCGGGGATATCGACCTTTTCGAGGTGAACGAGGCGTTTGCCTCGGTCGTGCTGCGCTTCATGCAGGCCTTCGATGTGGACTCGGATGTGGTCAACGTGAATGGCGGCTCGATCGCGATGGGCCATCCGCTTGGCGCGACCGGGGCGATCATCATCGGCACGCTGCTGGACGAGCTGGAGCGCAGCGACCGAGAAGTGGGGCTTGCCACGTTGTGCATCGCATCCGGCATGGGTGCGGCAACGATCATCGAACGCGTCTGAGCGACCGACAGGAGACTGACAGATGACTGATTTCACGATGGAAAAAGGCACCGATGGCGTTGCCGTGATTACCTGGGACGTGCCCGGAAAATCGATGAACGTGATGTCGATGGAGGCCTGGCCACTGCTGGAGCAGCTGATCGACGATGCGCTGGCGGATGAGGCGGTCAAGGGGATCGTCCTGACCTCGGGCAAGGAGGGATCCTTTGCCGGCGGCATGGATCTGAACGTCATCGCGAAGATGAAGGACATGGCGGGCGATGATCCGGCCAAGGGTCTGTTCGAGGGGCTGATGGGGATGCACGCCATCCTGCGCAAGATCGAGCGCGCCGGCATGGACGAGCGCAACAAGGGCGGCAAGCCCATTGCCGCCGCCCTGCCCGGCACGGCGCTTGGCATAGGGCTGGAGATTCCGCTGGCCTGCCACCGGATCTTTGCCGCCGACAATCCCAAGGCCAAGATCGGCCTGCCCGAAATCATGGTCGGCATCTTCCCCGGGGCCGGCGGTACGACGCGGCTGGTGCGCAAGATGGGTGCTATGGCCGCAGCCCCACTTTTGCTGGAGGGCAAGCTGAACGAGCCGAAAAAGGCCAAGTCGGCCGGTGTGATCGACGAGGTCGTGCCCGCGGAGGAATTGCTGGAGCGCGCCAAGGCCTGGGTGCTGGAGGCGACCGACAAGGACATCGTCAAGCCTTGGGACGAGAAGGGCTACAAGATGCCCGGCGGCGAGCCCTATCACCCTGCAGGGTTCATGACCTTCGTGGGCGCGAGCGCCATGGTGAACGGCAAGACCCAAGGCGCCTTTCCCGCAGCCAAGGCACTGCTGAGCGCGGTCTATGAGGGTGCGCTGGTGCCCTTCGACACGGCGCTGAAGATCGAGGCGCGCTGGTTCACCCATGTGCTGATGGATCCATCCTCGGGCGCGATGATCCGCTCGCTCTTCATCAACAAGGAGGCGCTGGAGAAAGGCGCCAATCGACCCGATGTGGCGGACCAGAAGGTGACGAAGCTGGGCGTCATGGGGGCTGGCATGATGGGTGCGGGCATCGCATTGGTATCCGCACAGGCGGGCATCGAGGTGGTCCTGATCGATCAGGAGCAGGCGGCCGCGGATCGCGGCAAGGCCTATGCTGCCGACTACATGGACAAGGGTATCAAGCGCGGCAAGGCCACCGAGGACAAGAAGACCGCCCTGCTCGAGCGGATCACTGCGACCACGGATTACAGCGCACTTAAGGGGTGCGATCTGGTGATCGAAGCGGTGTTCGAAGATCCCGGCATCAAGGCCGAGGTCACCCGAAAGGTGCTGGAGGTGGTGGGCGACGACTGCATCTTTGCCACCAACACCTCGACCTTGCCGATCTCGGAGCTGGCCCGCGCCAGCGATCGCCCCGAGCAGTTCATCGGAATTCATTTCTTCTCGCCGGTCGAGAAGATGTATCTGGTCGAGATCATCAAGGGCGCGAAAACCGGCGAGCGGGCCGTGGCCAAGGCGCTGGATTATGTCCGACAGATCCGCAAGACGCCCATCGTGGTCAATGATGCGCGGTTCTTCTACGCCAACCGCTGCATCATTCCCTATATAAACGAGGGCATCCGCATGGTGGCCGAAGGCGTGGCGCCTGCGCTCATCGACAATGCGGCGCGGCAGCTTGGCTTCCCGGTGGGGCCGCTGCAACTGGTAGACGAGACCTCGATCGACCTTGGCGCCAAGATCGCCCGCGCGACAAAGGCCGCGATGGGCGATGCCTATCCCGATGCGGCGGTCGATGAGGTGATCTTCTGGATGGAGGGCGAGGGGCGTCTGGGGCGCAAGGCCAATGCCGGGTTCTTCGATTATGACGACAAGGGCAAGCGGCAGGGCTATTGGCCGGGACTGACGGCGCAATATCCGCTGGCCGAAGACCAGCCCGATCTCACCACCGTGCAGCACCGCTTGATGTTCGCACAGGTGCTTGAAGCGGTCCGGGCGCTGGAAGAGGGCGTGCTCGAGGATATCCGCGAAGGCGATGTGGGCGCGATCCTTGGCTGGGGCTTTGCGCCGTGGTCGGGCGGGCCATTCAGTTGGCTCGACATCATCGGCACGCCTTATGCCGCAGAGCGTTGCGACGCGCTGGAGGCGGCCCATGGCCCGCGTTTCGCCTGCCCTGCGCTGCTGCGCGAGATGGCCGATAAAAAACCAGAGCTTCTACAAGCGGTTCGACAGCGGGGCAAAGGCGGCCTGACACCTAGCCCCCCTACCCGATCCCCCTGCGCGCATTGATGAAAGGCGCGCAGGGGCACTGGCCGGGGTCAGAACGCGTAGCCGAACCGCGCGATGTCCTCCGAGCAAAGACGCGCCACCGTTTCGGCGTCTGCGTCGCTATATGCCTCCCGGTAATCGGCGGTGCGGTCCGAGCGGTTCTCATGCGTCAGGTCCAGCCGGAAGCCCAGATGCGCCCAGAGAGGGTCCGTATCCTCGTCCAGATGTTCGAGGCGGATAAAGGCGCGACAGTGTTCCCTGCCATCGGGGCCACGCATGTAGCTTCCATAGGGCGCGGCACGCAGCGAGGCGGCAGTGTGCGGGTGGTTCAGGAAAGCGCTGAAATCGAGCTTTTTCGCAAGCGTCACCGCGGGATGATCGAAGCTTTGCCGGCGTAGCCATGTGTAATAGCTCACCATCCGGTCCCAGGGGTTGCGCACCATGGTGAAGGTGAAGGCGCCCGCAATCTGCTCGGGGGGGACCAGACCCACGATATCCGACAGTGTCGAATGTTTCCAAAGCCGCCCCGCCGCCTGCGCCCCGTCAAGCCGGCGGCGGCGCTTGCGCGCCTTGGGGGTATCGCCGATCAGGATGTCATCGGCCATGGCCCGCCCCTCGAGCGCCAGCGCCATCGAGGTGCCGCCCGTTTTGGGGATATGCACGAAGATGTAATTGCGCCCGCCCGAGATGATCATGCCCAAGGCTAGGCCCGGCGCGGTCTGCGCACAATAGCCTTGGCGACGGGCATGCAATTGTCTGACATTTGAAATTGATTGCGGCGGCAAAAGCAATATCCTCCGCTGAACGCGGTGGACGGGGAATCAGGGAGGATCGATATGGGCTGGATGGCGGATGAGACCGGGCTGGATAAATGCTTGGCCAATTTCGTGGCACTGACGCCGCTGTCGCATCTGCAACGCGCGGCCCGGCTGTTTCCCGATCACGAGGCGGTCGTCTATCGCGGGTTTCGCAAGACCTATGCCGAGTATCACGACCGCTGCACGCGGCTGGCCTCGGCGCTGGTCAAGCTGGGGGTGACGCCCGGCGATGTGGTGGCCACGCTGCTGCCCAACCTGCCCGCCCATGCCGAGGCGCATTTCGGCGTGCCGGCCTGTGGCGCGGTGCTGAACACGATCAATACGCGGCTCGAGGCGGACACCATCGCCTATATCCTCGATCATGGCGGGGCAAAGGTGCTGCTGGTCGATCCGCAATTCCTGCCGGTCGCGGCCGAAGCCATCGACATGATGGATGGCCCGGCCCCCACCGTGATCGAGGTAGCCGACGATCAGGCCGGAGCCCATGCGCATGGGCACTACATGGAATACGAAGAGCTTCTGGCGAGCGGCGACCCGGCGTTTGAGTGGATCATGCCCGAGGATGAATGGGAAAGCCTTGCGCTGAACTATACATCGGGCACCACGGGACGGCCCAAGGGCGTGGTCTGTCACCATCGCGGCGCGTATCTCATGACCATGGGAACCGCGATCAGCTGGCCGATGCCGCGCCATGCCCGCTACCTGACCATCGTGCCGCTGTTTCATTGCAACAACTGGAACCACACTTGGATGATGCCAATGGTCGGCGGCACGGTCATCTGCTGTCGCGACATCACCGCAAGCGCGATCTATGACGCGATCGCCGACGAAGGCGTGACCCATTTCGGCGCGGCGCCCATCGTGCTCAATACCATCGTCAACGCCAAGCCCGAGGACCGCCGCGACTTCGATCACGTGGTCGAGGTGTTCACCGCGGGCGCCCCACCGCCCGCCGCAACCCTGCGCGCAATCGAGCCATTGGGCTTTCAGGTGACCCAGGTCTATGGGCTGACTGAAACCTATGGTCACGTGACCGAGTGCCTCTGGCAGACCCGGTGGGACGGGTTGGCCGATGACGACCGCTACGCGATCAAGGCACGCACCGGGGTCTTGATGCCGATGATGGAGGACATCACGGCGATGGATCCCGAAACCATGATCCAAACCCCAATGGACGGGACCACGCAGGGCGAGATCATGATCCGCGGCAATGCGGTGATGAAAGGTTATCTGAAGAATCCGAAAGCCACTGAAGAGGCGTTCCGGGGCGGTTATTTCCATTCGGGCGATATCGCGGTGCAGCATCCAGACGGCTATCTGCAGATCGCCGACCGGGCAAAGGATATCATCATCTCAGGCGGCGAGAATATCAGCTCGGTCGAGGTGGAGGGCGTGTTGATGATGCATCCGGCGGTTCTGCTCTGCGCGGTGGTCGCCAAGCCCGACGAGAAATGGGGCGAGGTGCCCTGCGCCTTTGTCGAGATCAAGGACGGCGCCGACACCACGGAGGCCGAGTTGATCGCCTTCGCCCGCCACAGGCTGGCGGGGTTCAAGACGCCCAAGCGCGTGGAGTTCCGCGAGTTGCCCAAGACATCGACCGGGAAAATCCAGAAATTCGAGCTGCGCAAGCTGGCCCGAGAGCTGTGAGCGGGCCGCGCCGGTCTGCGCGCTTGGCGATGGACGGGGCGCGCGGGCACATGCTATCGTGGCGAGGCAAGAGGCAGAGCAGGCCCACGACACCAGCATGACCGCACTGAGCGAATACCAGAGGCTTGAAGCATCGGGCCTGTGGCGCGCCTCGCCAGAGGATCAGCGCAGTGATGTCATCGTGTCGATCGGAGAGTCGAGCCTGGTCATCTGCAACATCCGCGAAAAACCTTTGGCGCATTGGTCTCTGGCGGCGATCCAGCGGGCCAATCCGGGACGGATGCCCGCGATTTATCACCCCGACGGAGACCCCGGCGAGACGCTGGAGCTGGCCGAAGACGAAGACGCGATGATCGAGGCGATCGAAAAGCTCCGCGCCGCGGTCGAGCGCCGTCGCCCGCATCCGGGCCGGTTGCGTCTGGTGATGTTGGGCGCCTCGTTTCTGGCGGTGGTTGCGCTGGCGGTGTTCTGGCTGCCGGGGGCGGCACGGCATCACGCGCTGACGGTGGTGCCCGATGTCAAGCGCGCCGAGATCGGCGCCGATCTGATGGGACACCTTCAACGGATCACCGGCCCGGCCTGCCGCAGCACCGAAGGGCGCACGGCGCTGAACCGTCTGGCGCGGCGGCTGCCTGCGCCGCGCGGTCCGGGGCGGCTCGACGTGGTGCGCAGCGGCGTCAGGACGACGATCCATTTACCAGGCGGCACGATCCTCATCAATCGCACCCTTGTCGAAGATCACGAAGAGCCTGACGTGGTTGCGGGCTATATCGTGGCGGAACGGCTGCGCGCGCAACTGACCGATCCGCTGGACGATCTGCTGAGCCATGCAGGGTTCCGGGCCACGTTCCGGCTGCTGACCACCGGCCAGATCGATCCCGCCTCGCTCGAGGCCTATGCGCAGCACCTGCTGAAGCGCCCGCGCCCGCAAGCCGAGACCGACAGTCTGATCGAAGCGTTCGGGGCCTGGCGCGTGCGTTCGACGCCTTATGCCTATGCGCTGGACATCTCGGGCGAGTCGACGCTGCCTCTGATTGAGGCCGATCCCTTTGCCGGCGACGCGCCCGAGCCGCTGCTCAGCGATGCGGACTGGCTGAGACTGCAGGGCATCTGCGGCGGCTGAGGCACGCCTTGTGGCCGTATTAGCCATTTGCATCGCGGGTCGCTTGGCCTAAACCTTGGCCGGAATATGGTGCCAAGGCATAAGGATCGCACATGACAAAGACGATGATCGGGGTAATCGGGGGATCGGGCCTCTATGAGATCGACGGGCTGGAAGGCGCGGAATGGATCACCGTGGACAGCCCTTGGGGCGCGCCGTCAGATGCGATCCTGACCGGCCGGCTTGACGGCGTGGCGATGGCCTTTCTGCCGCGCCATGGACGGGGCCATGTGCATTCGCCCTCCACGGTGCCCTACCGCGCCAATATCGATGCGCTCAAGCGACTTGGCGTGACCGACGTGATCGCGGTCAGTGCCAGCGGATCGTTTCGCGAAGAGATGGCGCCGGGCGATTTCGTCGTGGTGGATCAGTTCATCGACCGCACCTTCGCGCGCGAGAAAAGCTTTTTCGGCACCGGCTGCGTGGGCCATGTCAGCGTGGCGTATCCCACCTGTCCCCGGCTTGGCGCGGCCTGTGTATCGGCGGCGCGCGACGCGGGCATCACCGTCCATGAGGGTGGCACCTATCTGGCGATGGAAGGCCCGCAATTCAGCACTCTGGCGGAATCGCGGATGTATCGCGAGGTTTGGGGCGCGGATGTGATCGGCATGACCAACATGCCCGAAGCCAAGCTCGCCCGTGAGGCAGAGCTATGCTACGCCTCGGTTGCTATGATAACCGATTACGACAGTTGGCACCCCGATCATGGCGAGGTGGATGTCGCGCAGATCATCGCCACCCTGATGGGCAATGCCGACAAGGGCCGCGACATGGTGCGCCGCCTGCCCGCCCTGTTGGGGGCTGAGCGCGCCCCCTGCCCGCATGGCTGCGACCGGGCGCTCGAGAATGCGATCCTGACCGCGCCCGGCGCACGCGACCCCGAGCTCGTTGCACGGCTCGATGCGGTTGCGGGCCGCGTGCTGTGAGCAACGCGGTCACCAGCGCATGAGGGGACCCCGATGAAGCGCGATCTCATCCTGAAATATGCCAAGACCTCGGGCAAGGGGATCGAGGTTGCCCCCTATTTCAATCCCATCCTGACCAAGCGCGAGGGGCATGATCTTCTGATCATGGACGTGTTCGACACCGAAACGCTGCGCGACCGGGTCCGCGACGATCCGCTGATCGACAGCGCGCGTGCCGCCGAGATCGAAGAGGTGGATCTGGTGGGCGACGCCTCACGCCTTGGCGAGGTGATTGCAAAGGCGGGGTTGCAGGGGAGCATTGATTATATCGTCTCGTCCCATAATTTCGAGCATTTGCCCAACCCAATCCTGTTTCTGCGCGGCGCCGGTGAGGCGCTGGCACCGGGCGGCGTTCTGAGCATGGCAGTCCCCGATTGCCGCGCCAGTTTCGATCATTTCCGGATGCCCACAAGGCTGTCGGACTGGCTGGCCGCCTATCACGAGGACCGCCGCCAACCCAGCCCAGAAACCGTGATGGACAGCGCCGCGAACCAATCGGCCTATATCCGCGACGGCAAAGCGACGCCGGGATGCAATCTGGCCTATGACGATCCCGCAGGGTTCGAGCCGGATCGGAACCTTGCGCAGGCCTATGCGGATTATGTCGCCTCAAGGGAGGCGCCCGGAGACTATCGCGACACGCATTGCAACGTTTTCTTCCCCGAAAGCCTTGAGTTGATGCTGCGCGATCTGCGGTATCTGGGGCTGATCGAGCTGGACGTGATCGAGGTCAGCCAGACCCGAGGGCTGGAATTCTTCGTGCATCTGCGCAAGCCCGAGACGCTGCAGGATATCCCCGACGAGACGTTCTATGCGCAGCGCAAGGCACTGCTGACCGCAATGTCGCGCGGGCTTGGCACCGCAGGGTTCGGGCTGGGGCCGGTGGCAGGGCTGCGGCGCGCGATCACCGGGCGGCTGAACAATTGGCGCATCCGCCTCAAGCACCGACGCAAGGCCCGTAAGACCCACTGAGCCGGACCCATGGCGGGACAGCGTGCTTGCATGGCCGGGCCGCTTGGGCCAAACACCTCGATGAGACTTTCTGCTCCAGAGGCCAACCAATGCCCGTGACCCGCACCGTCAAGGATTACATCCGCACCATCGTCGATTTCCCCCATGAGGGGATCATGTTCCGCGATGTGACCACGCTTTTTGCCGATCCGCGCGGGTTTCGCATGGCGATCGACCAGATGCTGCATCCTTATGCCGGTCTGCGGATCGACAAGGTGGTGGGTCTGGAGGCGCGCGGTTTCATTTTGGGCGGCGCGATCGCGCATCAGCTGTCGCTTGGCTTCGTGCCGATCCGCAAGAAGGGCAAGCTGCCCGGCGCTGTGATCTCGGAGGAGTATCAGCTGGAATATGGCGAGGCGATCGTCGAAATCCACGACGATGCGATCCAGCCCGGAGAAAAGGTGCTGCTGGTCGACGATCTTCTGGCCACGGGCGGCACCGCCGAGGCGGGCATCAAGCTGGTTGAACGGCTGGGTGGTGAAATCATGGGCTGCGCCTTCGTGATCGACCTCCCCGAGCTTGGAGGGCGCGAACGGCTGGAGACGATGGGCATGGATGTGCACGCGCTTTGCGCGTTCGAGGGCGCTTGAGCCATCGTGCCGCGGGCTGAGGCCAAACCGGGCAAAGGCGCGGATCGCCGGGCCTGTCACACGCCGTAATAGTCGCGGTACCACGCCACGAAGCGCGCGATCCCGTCGCGCATGTCGGTTTGCGGCTTGTAGCCGGTCAAGCGCTGCAGCAAGGACGCGTCCGCCCAAGTCGCCGGCACATCGCCTTTCTGCATCTCCATCAGGTTGCGCTGCGCCTTGACGCCAAGCGCATCCTCGATCGCCTCGACGAAATCCAGCAACCGAACGCTGGTCGAGTTGCCGATATTGACCACCCGCCAAGGCGCCACCGGCGACAGGCTGTCGCCTTCGGCGATATCGGCAGGTGTTGCGGGGCGCTCGGGCGCCGCGTCGATCAGCAGCCGGATCGCGCGCACCAGATCGTCGACATAGGTGAAGTCGCGATACATGTCGCCGTGATTGTAGATGTCGATCGGCCGGCCATTGAGGATCGCGTCGGTGAACTTGAAATAGGCCATGTCGGGCCGTCCCCAGGGACCATAGACCGTGAAGAAGCGGAACATCGTGGTCGGCACACCCCACAGATGCGCATAGGCATGCGCCATCGCTTCGCTCGCCTTCTTGGTCGCGGCATAGATGGTCATCTGGGTGTCGGCCTTCATCGTCTCGGCATAGGGCATTTGCGTTTCGGCGCCATAGACCGAGCTGGTCGAGGCCATCAGAAGGTGGCGCACCTCATGCCGGCGCGCGGCCTCCATCACGTTGAAACTGCCGATCACATTGGCATCCAGATAGGCGCGCGGGTTTTCAAGGCTGTAGCGCACCCCGGCCTGAGCGGCGAGATGCACGATCACGTCCGGCGCACAGGCATCCACCGCACGATCCAGCGCGGCGGTGTCTTCCAGCATCGCTTGCGTGGCGGTGAAGCCGGGTTTGCCGGACAGGATCGCATGGCGGCGCTGCTTGAGTGTGATGTCGTAATAATCCGTCATCCCGTCGAAGCCATGCACCTCGACCCCTTCATCGAGCAGCAGGGCGGCGAGGTGAAAGCCGATGAAACCCGCCGTGCCGGTGATGAAAACCCGTGTCATGCCGCTTGCCCCCAGCTGTCATTGCCCGATCCACTGAGCGATAACGGCTGGCGCGCCACCGCACAAGCCGCATGCGCCGCCGGCACGCGGCCTATGGCCTTTGTCCGCGATCTCGACCAGACTGCGTGGCGCAGATAACGGCAAGACCAAGAGCACAATCAAGACCAGGACAATGACCTTTACCTCCCGACATCATGTGGTGATCGGTGACGGCGCCAGCGCCGCCGCATTCGCCGAAATGGCCCCGCTTGGACCCGGTGACCGGCTGACCGTGATCGGCCGCGACACCGCCAATCTGGGCCGGGGGCTTGCCTATGGCGACCATCCCGAGGACGCGCCGTGGCGCTATGCCTATCTGCTGAATTCCCCATCCGCCGCGGTGCTCCCTGCCTTCGCGGAAGATCTCGAAGCGCGATGGTCCGACCTGGCCGAGCGCATGGCAGGCCGCAAGCCCGACTGGCTGGGGTTCGGATCAGACCATATCGCGGCGGGCGACTACGCTGCGCTTTTTGCCCCCAGGGCGATCTTTGGCGATTACCTGAGCAGGCTTGTGCGGGACGGGTTGGAGCGGCACCGCGCGGCGGGCGTGCAGGTGACGTTCATCGACGATGAGGTCACCGGGCTCGATCACGACGGGTCCGGCTGCACGGTGCGCCGCGCCAAGGGCGCGCCGCTGAATGCGAGCCATGTGGATCTCGCCCCCGGCACGCCTGCAATGGATGCGTTTTGCGCCGATGCGGGGCCAGCCGCCTTTCCAATGCTCTATGGCAACGAGGCCGCCATCGCCGACCGGCTGCGCCCCGACCAGCCAGTGATCTGTGTGGGGGCCAATGCCGCGATGCTCGATGTGCTGCGGTTTCTGCAATCGGTGATGGACGAGTCCACGATCCGCATGATCGTCATATCCGCCACCGGTCTGCGCCCCGAGCCGCTGATCTGGCACCGCCCGCGCAGACCCGCCGTGACGCCGCGGATCACCGGACCTTTCGACACCTGCGCCACTCTGATGGAAGCCGTCGATGCCGAAATCGCCCGGCTGCGCCGCGACGAGGGCGCGACCATGTCCGAGCTGCGCCCCGGCTTCAAAGCCTGGCTCACACAGGAGCGGCTCTCCGCGCTGCTGCCCGACATGGCGGAGCGGCGGCGCGTCACACATTCTCTGGAACGCCGGTTTCGCCGCGGCACGCATGACAGCATCGCCGATTACACGCGCCTGACAAAGGCAGGTCAGATCACCGATATCATCGCGCGCGCCAAGGATGTGCGCCCCTCGCCCCTCGGGGCGCAGGTCCGCGTGACCAACGCCGATGGAGATACCGAAAGCCTTGATGCGCCCGTGGTGATCAACTGTGCCGGTCCCGGCCCGCGGCTCGCCCTTGATCCGCTGAGTAAAAGCCTTGTGGCGCGCGGTTGGCTTGGCCTTGGCCCTGACGAGGCCGGCGTGACCACCGGGCCGGGGCTGCGTGCGGGGCCGGAGGGAATGCGCTATCTCGCACCGACCGTGACAGAGGTGGGCGATACCGTGGCGCCCTTTCCGCTCTTCGATCTGGGTGGGCTGCGCGATGAGGTGGCCCGCGCCAACAGGTTGGACTGACACGAGAGGCAGAGTGACCCCGCCCGCATCTGGACATGGGCGCGATTGCGCATAGGGTAGAACCATCCGATATCAGACATGGACACGCAGCCTCATGCAGACCCGCCTGCGCCCCGGAGAGCAGACCGCAGAGATCCCCGATGCATCAGACGCATCGCTTTATTTCATTGGGCGCATCCACACGCCCTGGACCACGCGCGACCAATGCCCCCGGCAAGGGCGCAGCGATGGTCCGGAATGCCGGATCGAAATCTTCGCGCCATGGGATCGCGCGCTTACCGGGATCGAGGCCTATGGGCGGCTCGAGATCCTCTATTGGTTGGATCGCTCGCGCCGCGACCTGATCCTGCAGAACCCGAAATCGGATGGTGAGCGTTATTTCGGCACCTTCGCGCTGCGCTCGCCGCAACGGCCCAACCCGATCGGCACATCGCTTGTGACGCTGGAACGGGTGGAGGGCAGCAGCCTGATCGTGCGCGGGCTTGACTGCCTTGACGGAACGCCCCTGATCGACGTGAAGCCCGACCGCTGCGAGTTCACGCCCAAGGCGCCCGACAAACCCGGCGTGACCTAAGACAGGGACAGACCCGCCTCAGAGCACCACCTCGGACGCAACACCCTGTTCCCGCGCCAGCCGAACCACCGCCGCCGCCACTGCCAGATCCTGCAGCCCGACGCCGGTGCCGTCGAACAGCGTGATCTCCTGATCCGAGCTCCGGCCCGGATGGATGCCGTTGATGACCGCGCCCAATTGGGTGATGTCATCCGCCGATATCAGTCCTTCGGCCACGGCATGTTGCGCCTCGCCCAAGGTCACCGATTGCGCCACCTCGTCGGTGAAGACGCGCGCGCGGGCCAGCAAACCCGCTTCGACCTCCTGCTTGCCATTGGTGTCGGTCCCCATGCAGGCCAGATGCGTGCCGGGGCGCACATGCGCATCGAGCAGCGACGGGGCAAAAGACGAGGTGATCGTGACGATCACATCCGCCTGCGCGCCCAATTCCTCAAGGCTCACCGCCTCGAAGGACAGGCCAAGTTCTGCGGCGGTATCCGCCAGCCGCGACAGCATCTCGGGGTGGTAATTCCAACCCACCACCTTTTCGAAGGACCGTTGCTGGACAGCCGCGCGCATCTGGAACGCCGATTGATGGCCTGCGCCGATCATGCCCAGAACCTTGGCATCCTGCCGCGCCAGATACCGGATCGACACCGCACTGGCCGCCGCCGTGCGCAGCGCCGTCAGCAGGTTACCCCCGACAAGCGCACTTGGACGGCCCGTATCAGCGTCAAAAAGGATCACGGTCGACTGGTGGTTGGTCAGGCCACGCGCCTCGTTTCCGGGCCAATAGCCACCGGATTTCAGCCCGAGCGCAAGGCTCTCGCGGTCAAATCCCGACTTGAACCCATACAGCGCGTCGGCATGGCCGATCGCCTCGCGGATCACCGGAAAGTTATAGGCATCGCCGCGCGCCATGGCCGCGAATGTCGCCTCGACCGCGTCAAAGGCGGCCTCGGGGGTCATGAGGCCCGCGATCTCGGCTTCGGGGACGATGGTGACAGTGTTGCCGGCTTGCGCGGCCTTGGGCGCCTGTGCGCTCAGGTCATTCATGACCTCTCCTTTCCGGGGCAAGGCCCCGCGTCATTCTGGATATCCTGCGTCAGATCAAGGCCGGTCCCGCAACGTGATTGTCGGGGGCCGACCAAAACGCGTCAGTAGGCCTTGCCGCGTGCGGAAACGGGCCAGACGCTTTCGACCTTGCCACCGCGCACGCCCACATACCAGTCATGCACGTTGCAGGTCGGGTCGCAATGACCCGGCACCAGCTTGAGCTTGTCATTGACCTTGAGAACGCCCTTCGGGTCTGCCACGACACCATGCTCGTCCGAGCATTTGACATATTCCACGTCATCGCGCCCAAAGACGAAAGGCAGACCGCTATCGACCGACTGCGCCTTGAGACCGGCATCCACGATCGCCTTGTCGGCCTTGGCATGGCTCATGACGCTGGTCAGCAGGAACAGCGCGTTTTCCCATTCGCCCTGATCGATGCGCTTGCCGTCCTTGTCGAGGATACGGCCATAATCGGCATCCATGAAGGCATACGATCCGCACTGAAGCTCGTTATACACGCCTGAATTGCTCTCGAAATAATAGCTGCCAGTGCCGCCGCCGCCGACGATGTCACACTCGATCCCGTCGGCTTTCAGCGCATCGACCGCGTCGCGCACCATGGCGATGGCGATGTCCACCTTGGTCTTGCGGTCCTCATAGCTGTCCATGTGCTGCATGGCGCCCTGATAAGCCTGCAGGCCGGCAAATTTCAGCCCCGGCGCGGCGTCGATCGCCTTGGCTATGCGCACCACATCGGCGGTCTGGGTCACGCCACAACGGCCCGCGCCGCAATCGATCTCGACAAGGCATTCGATCTGCGTGCCGTGCTTTTGCGCCGCCGCAGACAGATCGGCCACGTTATCGATATCATCCACGCAGCAGATCGTGCGCGCGCCCAGTTTGGGCATCCGCGCCAGCCGGTCGATCTTGGCGGGCTCGCGGACCTGATTGGACACCAGCACATCCTTGATGCCGCCACGTGCAAAGACTTCGGCCTCGCTCACCTTCTGGCAGCAGACACCGCACGCGCCGCCCAGTTCCACCTGCAGCTTGGCCACATCGACCGATTTGTGCATCTTGCCATGCACCCGGTGCCGCATCCCATGTGCCTTGGCGTAATCGCCCATCTTGCGGATGTTGCGTTCAAGCGCGTCAAGGTCCAGCACCAGACAGGGGGTCTGGATATCGGCCTCGTCCATGCCGGGCAGCGCAGGGATGTCAAAGCCCACTTCAAGCTCGTGAATGTTGCTCATGTCGTTCATCTTGGTCTCTCCCTGGTGTGTTCGGAATTCAAATATCTGTTCTCTCCGGCCCGTGATGGCCAGGCCTTAGCCGCGCATCCAGGGCAGTTTGTCGAGATCGACATTGCCGCCGGTGATGATGACTCCCACGCGCTTGCCCCGGAAGATATCGGGGTTCTTGAGAATGGCCGCAAGCGGCGGTGCGCAGCTGGCCTCCATCACGATCTTCATGCGCGCCCATGTGAGTTTCATCGCGTCGATGATCTCTTGTTCGCTGGTGGTCAGGATATCGGTCACGTGGTTCGACACGAAATGCCAGGTGTTTTCCTTCAGCGGCACCTTGAGACCGTCCGCGATGGTCTCAGGAGCGTCATCGGCGATGATATGGCCCGCCTTGAAGCTGCGATAGGCGTCGTCGGCCTGCTCGGGTTCGGCGGCATAGATCGCCACCTCTGGCGCCAGCGTGCTCAGCGTCAGACAACAGCCCGACACCATACCGCCACCGCCGATGGGCGCGATCACCGCATCCAGCCCGTCGGTCTGCTCCATCAACTCTTTCGAGCATGTCCCCTGCCCCGCGATCACCCGCGGATCGTTATAGGGATGCACGAACTCGGCCCCGGTTTCGGCCTGCACCTGGGCAAACACTGCCTCCCGCGAGGTGGTTGATGGCTCGCATTCGGTGATGATCCCGCCATAGCCGCGCACGGCGTCCTTCTTGGCCTGCGGCGCGGTGCGCGGCATGACCACGTGACAGGGGATGCCCCGCCGCCCCGCCGCATAGCTGAGACTGAGCGCATGATTGCCGCTGGAATGGGTGGCGACACCGCGCGCGGCCATCTCATCGCTGAGACCGAAGACTGCGTTCGAGGCGCCGCGCACCTTGAACGCTCCGGCCTTCTGGAAATTCTCGCATTTGAAGAACAGCTCGGCCCCCGTGAGATCGTTCAGGAACGACGAGGTCAGAACCGGCGTGCGGTGAATATAGGGCTTGATGCGCTCATGGGCGGCAAGCATGTCCTCATAGGTGGGTATTTGCGTCACGGTATCTTTCATCACGCGGCCTCCTTCCTCGTGGTGGTTGCGGGATCGAGGCGATAATGAGCCTGCGCCGCCGCCACGCCCGAACCAAGGGCGATATCCATGCCCAGATCGGCCATCACCATTTCCGCCGTGGCAATGCCGCTCAGGGCCATGACGTCGGTCATGCGGCCCAGATGACCGATGCGGAACGCCTTGCCTGCGAGCTCACCCAGACCAGTGCCGAAGGCGACGCCATACCGCTCGACCGCATGTGCAACAAAACGGTTCGCATCCACACCCTCGGGCATACGGATCGCCGACACGGTGTCAGACCACAGATCCGGGCTGTCGGCGCACAACTCCAGTCCCCAGGCATGCACCGCACGGCGCACCCCTCCGGCAATCCGGTGGTGACGGGCAAAGACATTGTCCAGCCCTTCGTCCAGCAACATGCCCGTGGCCATCTTGAGACCGTTCAGCAACCCGACTGCAGGCGTGTAGGGATAGGCGCCCGCCGCATAACCCCGGGCCATGTCGCGGATATCGAAATAGGTGCGGTGCAGAGTGGCCCCCTCGACCGCCTGCATGGCACGCGGCGAGAAGGCGACGATGGCCAGACCGGCGGGCAGCATGAAGCCCTTTTGCGAGCCGGTCACCGCGATATCGACGCCCCACTCGTCCATGCGGAAATCCATCGACCCGATCGAGCTGACCCCATCGACCAGCAACAGCGCCGGATGGCTTGCCGCATCCATCGCGCGACGGATCGCGGCGATATCGGACACGACGCCGGTCGCGGTCTCGTTATGGGTGGCCAACACGGCCTTGATCCGGTGCCCCGTATCGGCGGCCAGAACCTCTTCGTAGCGGTCTGCGGGCAAGCCCGCACCCCAGCCCGCCTCGATCACCTGCACGTCCAGACCGTGACGCTGGCACAGGTCGATCCAGCGATGGCTGAACATCCCGTTGCGCGCAGCCAGAACGGCATCGCCAGCGCTCAGCGTGTTGCTGATCGCAGTCTCCCATCCGCCGGTCCCGGTGCCGGGAAAAACGAATACCTCTGCTGTTTGCGATTTCAGCACGGCTTTGACGCCTTCCAGGGCAGGGTGGAGAATATCGGCAAAGAGTGGCGACCTGTGGTCAAGCGTGGGCATGTCCACGGCTTTGCGCAATTCCTCGGGCATATTGGTCGGACCCGGGATGAAAACGGGGTTCTGAAAGCTCATGACATGGCCCTCCTCGGTGTGTCGATGTTCAACTTACAGAGCCGCCATCACAAACCCAATTTTTTTGAAAAACTTTTTCGAAGACAAGCGTTCAGGTGTATTTACATGTTTTTCAATGACTTGTATTTTTTCACTAGATGGAATTATTTTTCACATTTAGAATACCATCGGATACAACCACCGGAATCGGAGCCACGGATGGATCAGACGACACGCCGGCGCGGACGGCCAAAGGGCTTCAACAGCCCCACCTCCAAGACCACGATCCAGTCGCTTGACCGGGCATTCGACGTGCTCGATTGCCTTGCCGCGCGCGACGGTCTGACGCTGACCGACATCGCCGAAACGCTGGAGCAGTCCCCCGCCACGATCCACCGCGTGCTGGCCACGCTCGAGGCGCGGGGCATCGTCGACAGCGACACCGGCACGCAGACATGGTTCATAGGGGCGATGGCCTATCGGATCGGATCCGCCTTTCTGCGCCGCTCTGGCGTGGTCGAACGTGCCCGCGCCAGCATGCGCGAGTTGATGCAAAGCACGGGCGAAACCGCCAATCTGGGGATCGAACAGGCAGGACAGGTGATGTTCATCAGTCAGGTGGAAACCCCACAGACGATCCGGGCCTTCTTTCCACCGGGCACTGTCTCGCCGATGCATGCATCGGGCATCGGCAAGGCGCTGCTGGCGCAATATGCCGATGATCGGATGGCAGCGTTTCTCAAAGCGCATGCGCTGACCCGCTTCACCGACAGAACCATCACCGATCCGGATGCCTTGCGCGAGGACATGGCCCTGACGCGCGCCCGTGGCTGGGCCTGGGACGACGAGGAAAAGGCCGCCGGAATGCGTTGTGTCGCGGCGCCGATCTTCAACATCTTCGCCGAACCCGTGGCGGGCATTTCGGTGTCTGGGCCCACCCATCGGATGGATCTGGCGCGGATCGAAGAGATCGGCGCGATGGTGCGCGAAGCGGCGGCGGCCGTGTCCCGCGCCCTCGGGGCCGAGACGAACAAGCCGTCTCAGGTCGCGGATCAGGCGGCGTCGTAGCTGGTGAAAACCTCGGTCGTGCCATCACGGCGGATCAAGTGCACGTCATACGCCTCGCGCCGGTCTTCCGGTCCCATGCCGGGCGAACCATAGGGCATCCCCGGCACGGCAAGCCCCACCGCGTCGGGCCGCTCGTCGAGAAGGCGGCGGATGTCGGCGGCAGGCACATGGCCTTCGATCATGTAGCCCGCGATCTTGCCCGTGTGGCACGAGGCCATCTTGGGCGGAATGCCATTGTCCAGCTTGTAGCGGCTGAGCGCGGTGCCGAAGCTGGTTTCTGTCGTCACCTCGAACCCCTCGGCCTGCATGATCTCGATCCAGGCGCCGCAGCATCCGCAATTGGGGTCTTTGAGAACATGGATCAACGGCCGCCCGGCGGCGGCGGCGGGCATGGCTGCGCTCAATGTCACGGCAGCACTGCCGACAAGCAGGCTGCGGCGGGTCAGGGTCGGGCGTGTCATCGTCTTCGGCCTCCGGGTTTGCGTTGCAGGTCAGCATAGACCAGCCCACCGCCGCCTCCAACCGCCGGTTCCCGCAGCGCACGAAATCGTGTCCACCGGCTCAGCCCGCCAGCCAGACATCCAGAAACAGCATGACCACCAAACCCACCGCCAGCCCAAGCGTCGCCTTGTTCTGGTGGCCGCTGCGATGGGTTTCAGGGATGATCTCGTGGCTGATGACATAGAGCATCGCCCCCGCCGCAAAGGCCAGACCCCAAGGCAGCAAAGGCTCGGAGATCGAAACAAGCCCCGCGCCAAGCACACCGCCCAAAGGCTCCACCAGCCCGGTCAGCGCCGCAATCACCCACGCTCGCGCCCGCCCGTATCCTTCGCCCAGAAGAGCCACCGCCACGGCCAGCCCTTCGGGTGCGTTCTGCAAGCCGATGCCGATGGCCAGAGGCAAACCGCCTTCGAGCCCATGCGCGCCAAAGCCCACGCCAACAGCCAGCCCTTCTGGAAAATTGTGAATGGTGATCGCGAAGATGAACAGCCAAACCCTACGCAGCGCCACCGCATCCGGCCCTTCGCGGCCCATGCGGAAATGCTCATGCGGGAGCGCCTCGTTCATCAGATGCACCGCCGCCATACCGATCAGGATCGACACACAGGCGATCAGCGCCGGTATGGCGCCCCGCCCATAGGTTTGCCCCGCCGCATCCAGCGCCGGGATAATCAGCGAAAAGAATGACGCGGCCAGCATGACGCCCGCGGCAAAGCCAAGCGACATGTCCCGAAACGCCCGTCCCGGCTCCCGCCCCGCCAGCACCGGCAAAGCCCCGACCGCCGTCATCAGCCCTGCCGCAAGGCTGCCCAGAAACCCCAGCATCAGCGGTGAGGCAAAGCCATCCATCACGTCGGCCTCAGGCCCATTCGCCCTGCCGGAACACCGGAACGCGCGTACCATCCTCGCGCAGACCGTCGATATCGGTCTCGGCCCCGCCGATCATCCAGTCCACATGGATCAGGCTGGCATTGCCGCCACGCGCAGCGATCTCGTCAGGGCTGAGGCTGTCGCCACCCTCGAAGCACTGGGAATAGCACTGGCCAAGTGCGATATGGCACGCGGCGTTTTCATCATAGAGCGTGTTGTAGAACAGCAGCCCCGATTGCGAGATCGGTGAGGAATGCGGCACCAGCGCCACCTCGCCCAGACGGCGCGCGCCCTCGTCGGTGTCCAGCAGCTTGTGCAACACGGCCTCGCCACGGGTGGCCCTGGCTTCGGTGATGCGGCCGCCCTCGAAACGGACCTCGATATTCTCGATCAGGCTGCCCTGATGCGACAGCGGCTTGGAGGCACGCACATGACCTTCGGTGCGGGCGGCATGTGGGGTGGTGAACACCTCTTCGGTCGGGATGTTCGGATTGCAGTTAACACCGTTGCGCGCCACCGACGCCCCACCTTGCCATTCATGCCCATCGGCCAACCCGACCGTCAGATCGCTGCCCGGTCCGGTGAAATGGAGCGCAGCGAACCGCTGCTCGTTCAGCCACTCGGTCCGCGCGCGCAGAGTGGCGTTATGCGCTTGCCATGCAGCCACGGGATCGGATGCATCGACACGCGACGCGGCAAAAATCGCCTGCGCCAGCCTGTCCACCGCCTGATCCTCGGGCAGGTCGGGGAACATGCGACGCGCCCATGACGGGCTTGGATAGCTGGCGATCGACCAGTTGATCGCGAAATTGGCGATATGTTCCAGCGCGGGCTTGTAAGCCATGGAATTGGCCTTGCCGGCGCGCGCCACCTTGGCGGGGTCTTCATCGGCCAGAAGCATCGGGTCATCGCCCACGACCGCCATACGCGCAGCGCCTCCTTCGAACGCCTTGGCCATCCCTTCGTAAAGCCAACCCGGCGCGCGGTCGAAACTGTCGTCGGGCGCATTACGATAGCGCGCCAGCATCAACGCCTCATCCCCCAGGATCGGCGTCACAAGCCCCGCGCCCGCGCGATACGCCTCGGCCACGACACGGCGCACCAAGGGCAGCGCCGCCACCGGCGCGGTCAGCACAAGGTCTTGCCCCGGCTGCAGGTTCAGACCCACCCTGACCGCCACCTCCGCCAGCTTGTCCAGTTGCGGCGCGTATCTGTCCTCAAGTGTCATGACCTGCTCCTGATTTACTGTCGCGCGCACGTTCGAAGAACCCGGGCCGAAGGTCAAGGCGGCAAGGCCACCTTCCCATGGCCGCGATCCGGGCCATACCCAACAAAAAGGGCCGCCCCCTTTCGGCGCGGCCCGGTTTTGGATTGTGATGGGTTACAATCCCACCTCAACCGGCCTTGCGCCGGTGGTGCAGTTCGCGCATCAGCGCCTTGGCCGCCAGATGCATCCCCGAATTCTGAAGGGATTCGATCCGCTGTTCGATTTCCTCAATCGTCATATCGCTCATGGCTGTCTCCTATCGGTTCTGTTTCAGATCGTGGGCCGAAGCGTCAAATGGCTGCGGGCGGCAAGAGCCGCTCGGGTGTCGCGCGTGACGGTTGATGTCCACTCGGTCCGGCCCGGAGGCCGGCATCGCATGTGGGTGGACCCATTCGGACCCGGGCATGGTGGCCGTGCGCATGGCGCAGGCCCATACCGATGGTGAGGCCGTATATCGGCCCTGAGTGCCGAAAGATCAACCCCAAGTTCCCACCAATCAAAGGGATGGAGCGCGCCGGATCAGCTGTCCGGCGCCGCGACAAAACGCAAATGGCCGGTCTTCATCCAGAGTGTCGCGCCATCCGGCCCGGCACTGAGCGTGAGCGCCTCCCCCTCCGGCAGGCGCAGCCAGTCGCCCGCGTGCAGCCTGTCTTCGCCATCTTGCACAGAGCCCGACAACAGCAGCAGTTCCAGCCCTCCCGCCGGCGCAAAGTCGAGCGCGGCACCGGCATCGAGCGCGTAATAGCGCACGATCTCGCGGCCATCGCGGAAAAGCTCGTTGACCTTCACGCCATCGCCTTGCGCGACAAGACCCTCGGCCATGGGCGTGCTGAACTGCGTGCGGTCCTCGGGGTCGAATTGCCAGAGCTTGACGAAGATCGTGCAGCCCTTGTCCGAGCCGGGCGTGTGGCTGGTGGTCGGCGGGTTGCGCACATAGGTTCCGGCGGGATAATCGCCATGCTCATCCTGAAACACGCCGTCGAGCACGATGAATTCCTCGCCGCCGCCATGGGTATGCGGGGAAAAACTCTGACCCGGCGCGAAGCGCACGATGCTGGTGGCGCGCGCCACCTCGTCGCCGATCCTGTCCAGCATGCGTCGTTCCACCCCGGGTGAGGGCGAGGGATGCCACGGCTCTTTTTCGGTCCGCACCAGAACGCGCTGCGAAAAATCGGAATTCAGCTCCATGATCTCGTCCTTTCAAGTCGTGCCACAGCCAGAAGCCGCAAGGCCGCAATGAGTGATCCAGCCTTGTGGATTCGATGCGACGGATTATTCTCCCCTCATACTAACGCAAAACACGGGGAGATCATCATGCCGGACGGAAGAAATGCGTCACCGACATCGCGACGCAGCGTCGTGGTTCAGGAATTCACCAACAGTGTTCTCGATCCCGATGCGCCGATGCTCGGCCCGGTCGAGAATGGCGGCACCATCATCGCCAACACCGCACCGGGATGCTGGGGGCCGATGATCACACCCCGCCTGCGCGGCGGACATGAAGTCACGAAACCGATCTTCGTGGAAGGCGCCGAGGTTGGCGATGGCGTCGCGATCCGCATCCGCGACATCACAGTGACCTCGATCGCCACCGCATCCGGCCATGACAGCTCGCCCGAAGGGTTCTGTCTGGGCGATCCCTATGTCGCGGCGCGCTGCCCGACCTGCGACACCGTCTGGCCCGAGACGCATATCGAAGGCAGCGGACAGGATTCGGTCAAATGCGACGTCTGCGGCAATGCCGTCAAACCCTTTGAAATCGTGCACGGCTATACCGTCACCTTCGATGATACGCGCAGCGTGGGCCTGACCCTGCCGCACGAGGCGGCCGAAGCCATCGCCGCTCAGGCCGATCATTACTCGGCGCTGCCCGATGAAAGCCGCCAGCATTCGATCCTGCATTTCGCGCCGTCGGACATGCCCGGCACGTTGATCCGGATGCGGCCCTTCATGGGTCAGCTTGGCACCTGCCCCTCCATGCCGATGCCCGACAGCCATAACGCCGGCGATTTCGGCGCCTTCCTTGTGGGCGCGCCGCATGACTACGGCATCACGGTCGAACAGCTCAACGAGCACAAGACCGACGGCCATATGGATATCGACGCGGTGCGCGCCGGAGCGATCCTTGTCTGCCCGGTCAAGGTGCCGGGGGCCGGGGTCTATATGGGCGACATGCATGCCGGTCAGGGCGATGGCGAAATCGCGGGACACACGATGGATGTATCGGGCAGCGTCACCCTGCAGGTCGAAGTGGTGAAAAACTACCCGCTCGATGGGCCTGTGCTCTTCCCGCTCGAAGAAGACCTCCCGCCCCTCACCAAACCCTTTACCGAAGCCGAAAAAGCCAAAGGGCAGCGGCTTGCAACCAAATGGGGCGTGTCACAGATCGAACCACTTGCACCGGTGTCGGTGATCGGCACGGCGGCCAATCTGAACGAGGCGATCGAAAACGGGCTGGCGCGCGCCGCCAAGCTGCTGGACATGACCGTGGCCGAGGTGCGTAACCGCGCCACCGTGAACGGCGCGATCGAGATCGGCCGCGCACCGGGGGTCATTCAGGTCACGTTCCTCGCGCCCTTGGCCAAGCTGGATGCGGTGGGTCTGGGCGATTACGCCCGCGAGCAATACGGGCTGTGATCGACGCCTGACCATGTGAAAACCGCAGGGGCGCGGACCGGGACCACCGGCGCCGCGCCCCTCGTCATTCGTAGCCGGTCATTTCCAGATAGCCCCGCCCCGCATGGCTGCCCGACACCACCACAGGGCCTTCCCAATAGGGCACGCTGGTGTGCATCCATGCATCGGGGTTGATCGCCCCCACTTCGACATCCACGCCATAACCCGGCACTTCGAGCCGCCAGCGCGTCGGCACGTCGCGCCCCGCGACGCGGGTCGTCTCCAGCGGGCTGGCGATAACCTCTCCGTCCTGCAAGGCACGGGTCGCCCCATCCGGCCCGATCCATGTGCCGGAACTGAATGCCGTGCCATCGGTTTGACGCAGCTGGAATCCCATCAGCTTGTCACCATCCTCGAACGTCAATGAAAACCAGTCCCACCCGGTTTGATCCTCCGCCAGCGGCTGCGACGACCATTCCCGGTCCAGCCAGGCGGTGCCGGTGACCGGCACCACGCCCTCGGGGAGGGTCAACTGTCCGGAGATGCGGAAAAACGGCTGCGAGTAATAGTAGCTCGCCTGCCCCGCCGCCGATTTGACCGAATAGCCACCATCGCCGTGAAACACCAACGGCCCCTCGGCCTGCAGGCGCATGTCATAGGAAAAGACATCGCCCGTCGCGGTCAGCCTCACATCCTCCAGCGTCTCGCCCGCCATGCGCCAATCATCGATCCACGCCTCGAACGGCGCCGCCGTGACACCGGCCTGCCCGATCCCGCCACGGGCAAAGCGTTCGGCGCTGTGATGCGCCTGCGGTGTGGTGATCGCGGCATGGGCGAACCAGATCTGCGGGCTGTCCCATCCCGGGCCTTCGCCCGGGGCCAGCGCCGAGCGAAAGAGCGTCCATTGCAACCCGTAGGGCGCACCGTCAGGGCCGCTCAGATTGGCTGTCAGGTACCACCACTCGATCCGGTAATCGGGGTGCGGGCCGTGATCTTGCGGAAAGGCGAATTGCGGGTCGGGCTGTGGCACGGCGAAACCTTGCGCATCGCTGCCCATCCCGGCAAACCCCTGCGCCGGCGCCTGCACCGGACAGGCCAGCACCAGCACCAAAGCCAGCAGCCATGCAATACGATCACCCCTCATGCGCGAACACCTTCAGCAGATGCGATGGCGGCGTGCGCGCCAACTTCAGCGCAGGCCATGCGGCGGCGGCCATCGCCGCACATAGCGCAAGCGTCCCCAACACCGCGTAATCCAAGGGGAACAGAAACATCGGCAACCGCCAGCCGAACGCCTCGACATTGATGACCGCCAGCAACATCCACGCCAGCGCCAGCCCCAAAGGCACCGCCACCATCAGCGTCAGCGCGGCAAGGATCACCGCGCGCCAAAGCTCCAACCGGCCAAGCTCGCGCCGGGTGAGGCCAAGCGCCCAGGCAGGGGCAAGCTGCGGGATGCGCATGCCCGCCAGCGTCAGCAGGCTCATCAGGATGGCAAAGCCCGCAACCGCCAGCGTGAGCACATTGAGCGCCGCCGTCACGGTGAATGTCCGCTCGAACACCCCCATGGAAAACGCCTTGAGCGCGGATTGATCGGTGATCTGCCCCTCCTCCACGATGCCCGCATCGACCAGCGCATCCCGCAAGGCATCGGGGGCCTGTGTCCGCAGGCCGAACCTTGTCGCGCGCGTCTCGGGGAACAATGCGCCGAACAGCCCCTCGCCGATCACCGCCTGCCCGATCGGATTGCCATAATCGCTGACCACGCCCGCAATCGGCACCTCGCGCCCCGGCGCAAGGGGCAGCCTGTCCCCCGGCCACAGATCGGCACGGCGGGCCATCTGTTCGTTGATGATGACAGCCTCGCCCGCAGCCACCCGATCCCACACAGCCCCATCCTGCGCGATAAAGGACCAGTTGTCGCGATAGGCCGGGCCGACGCGCACGCCAAGTATCTCGGCCTTCTGGCCCGCAAGCCGCGTCTCGGCGGACAAGAGCGGAAGAACGCCCTCCGCACGTCCTTCGACAAAGGACAAAAGCGCCTCCGCCTGCGCCGCATCATCGGTGGCCACATAAAGCCCGGCAGTCAGACGTTGATCCAGAAAGCCGGTAAAGGTCAGCCGGAAACTCGACACCATGGTCGACACCCCGATATTCGCCGCCATCGCCAGCAACAGCGCCATCAGCGCAAGACTGAGGCCCGGCACCTGCTGGCGCGTATCGGCCCAGAACCATTCCCACCGCACGGACCTTGCCCGGCGCTCGGCCGTCTTGAGCGCACGTTCAAGGATCAACGGAAAGACCAATGCCGCCCCGAACAGAAGACAGGCGACACCGGCAAACCCCGCGATCAGACCGCTGCCAAGCCACACCAACCCCGCCGCCATCCCGAAAAGCCCCAGACCAGCCATCGCCAGCAGAGCATGACGCCGGCCTGCAGCCATGCTCCATGCGCGCGCATCGCTGTTGGCCAACGCCGGCATCCGCGCGATCCGCCAGAACGCGCCCGACGCCGCAAGCCCCGTGCCCGCCAGTGCGATCCCCAGACCCGACAGCCACCACGACGGCTCAAGGTTCAGCGCCCCCGACACCTGCGCGCCATAAAGCCCCTCCAGCGTAGCCGCCACATCCGGCAGAAGGGCCGCCGCCAAAAGGTATCCAAGCACCACTCCGACAGCCCCCGCAATCAAAGCGATCACCGCCAGTTCCGCCGCCATCAGCCCGATCAGATGCCGCAGCGGCAGCCCCAGACTGCGCAGCGTGCGCACCATGCCGCGCCGTTGCTCGAACGCGAGGCCGATCGCGCCATGCACGATGAAGATACCCACCGCGAAACTCAGCAACCCGAACGCCGTCAGGTTAAGATGAAAGCTGCCGGTCAGCTGGCCGATATCCGAGCTTTGCTGCGATGGGCGCAGCACCAGATCGGGCGCGATCTCGTCCAGCGGGGGGCGACCGCGCGGCTGGCTTTCGGCCAGCATCAGGCGGCTGAGCTCCTGCGGGCGATCCAGCAGGGATTGCGCGACGCCGATATCGGTCACAGCCGTGTCGGGGGCCAGCCCCGGATCGGCCACCACGCGCGGTGTCACGCTCCGCGCCAACGCCTCGGCGATATCCGGATGGGCAAAGATCAACCGTTCGGACAGAAAGCTTTGCAAGGGGGCATCACCGGCCTGCGTGATCGGCCCTGCCCCGCCGGGCGCTGTCAGCGGATCGATCCCGACGATACGCACCCGCTCGCCCCCTGCGTCCAGACTGCCCTCGATCACCGGACCGACAAGCCAGCCCGCACGGCGCAAACTCACGAAGCGGTCTTGTGCGATCGTATCGCCGCTGCGCGGAACCAGCTGATCGAACCGCCCCTCGCCCAACAGGGCCGCGGCCGCGTCATAGCTGCTGCGCGCCTGCGCATTCAGCGCCTGCACCCCCGACCAAAGCGCCGTGGCCAGCGCCAGCCCCGCCACCAGCGTGAAAAGCTGCAAAGGATTGCGCCGCCAATGCGACCAGAGCGCCTGACCCGCCGCCGCGATCATTCCAACCGCCCCTGCCGCAGATGCAGCCGCCGCCCCGCCCGCGCCGCAAGCGCCGGGGAATGCGTCACCATCATCAGCGCGGCGCCCGTCTCGTGGACAAGCGCCAGCATTTCTTCGATCACAACCGCGGCGGTCGCCTCGTCCAGATTGCCGGTCGGCTCATCCGCCAGCACAAGCCGTGGCCGCGCGGCCAGCGTCCGGGCGATGGCGACACGCTGCTGCTGGCCGCCCGACAATTGCTCAGGGTATTTCGCCAATTGCCCGGTCAGGCCCAAAGCCTCGGCCAGTCGGTCGGCGCGGGCCTGGTCGAAGCGCCCGGCAAGCCGGGCCTGAAAGCTGATATTCGCCGCCACGCTCAGCGACGGGATCAGGTTGAACTGCTGGAACACCACCCCCACCGTGCCGCGCCGCAAGGCCGCGCGCCCTGTGTCATCGAGGCGCGTCACCTCCTGACCATCCAGCCGGATGCAGCCACCATCAGCCGTGTCCAGCCCGCCCACCAGATGCAGAAGCGTGCTTTTGCCCGACCCCGACTCGCCAGTCAGCGCAAGGGTTTCGCCCGCATCCAGCGACAGGCTCACGCCACGCAGCACCTCTGTCGGGCCTTCCGGCCCGGCATAGGATTTCGTCAGATTGTCGATCTGCAGCAACATGGCACCTCCGTCTGATGGGAAGCTATGCCATGCGCAGCGGATGAAAAGCCACAGGCGCCGAAAATCGACCCGGTGGCCAATAAAGCGTTCCGCCTTCAACCCAAGGCATCAGCGACAGGCGGAACGCGTGCAACGATTGAACCCAGCACCGCATTTCGCGAAAATCCTTGATGCAGGTTTTCCGCGAAACGCTTTGCGTCTCAGCCTGCCATTCGGGTCACTGGATACGCGCGCGCAGCTTGTCGGTGCACAACTCCATCAGCAGCACGATGGCAAAAATCGCAAGAATGATCATCGATGCGTTGCGATACTGAAAGAGATCGAACGCCACCTTGAGTTCCTGCCCGATCCCGCCAGCCCCCACCAGCCCCAGCACCACGGACGACCGCACCGCCTTTTCCAAAGCGAAGAGCGACGCGTTGATCAGCGACGGCATGATATCCGGCAGGATCGCCCCCACAAGGATCGAGCCGCGCCCCGCCCCGATAGCCGACAACGCCTCTTGCGGCTCTTTTTCGGCGTCCTCCATCGCTTCGGCAAAGAACCGGCCACAAAAGCCGATCGTGTCGACCACGATCGTCATGGTGCCCGCCACCGCCCCCAGCCCGATCGAGGCCACGAAAATCAGCGCCCAGACCAGATCGGGCACCGTGCGCAGGAACGACACGAACGCCTTGACCAGCAGATTGCCGCGCCCAAGCGGCGACACGCCCCGCGCCGCACACCACGCGATTGGCAGGCTCAGCACGATACCAATGGCAGCACCGACCAGCGCGATCTGGAAGGTCTCGAGGATGCGCAACCCGATCCGCGCCATAAACGCAGGTTCGGTATTGGGCGGCAGCATGCGCCCCACAAGATTGACCATCCCCGGCACACCATCCGCCAATTGCTGCGGCGACGGCGCCACCTTGCCCATCGAGGCAAGGATCACCGCGCCCAAACCCACCAGCAGCGCGAAATTGAGCGGCGAAAACCCCGTGAAGCGGCCAGGCGCCTCCAACCTGCGATCAGCCATCGAACGTATCCTTGAGATCGGCGCGCGTGACCTGTGCCGCGGGCCGGTCGAACAGCACCTTGCCGCCTTTCAGCGCCACAACCCGATCCGCGTAATCCACCGCATGCGCCATGTCATGCGATGTATAAAGCAGCGTGATGCCGTGATCCCGGCACAGCTGGGTGAACAATTCCATCACATTGCGCCCCGACACCGGGTCAAGACTGGCCGCAGGCTCATCCGCGATCAACAGGCGGGGACGACGCACAAGCGCACGGGCAATCGCCACGCGCTGCTGTTGTCCGCCCGACAAAGCGTCGGCGCGCTCAAGCGCCTTGTCGGCCAGATCGACCTCGGCCAAGGCCTGCATCGCGCGATCACGCCATTCGGGCGGCGCCAGAGAATGCGAAAACGCCCGCCAGCTTCCCGCGTCCCCGAAAAGGCCATGAATGACATTGGACAGCACCGTGCGGCGCCGCACCAGACAGTGTTTCTGAAAGACGAAGCCGGTTTGCCGCCGCATGGCCAGCCGCTGTTTGCGGCTGCCGCGCGCATCCACCGGCTCGCCAAAACACTGCAGCGTCCCGCCCGAGATCGGATGCAACCCGATCAGGCTTTTCAGCAGGGTGGACTTGCCGCTGCCGTTTGAGCCGATCAACGCAACCCGCTCGCCCGCCGCGATCTCCAGATCGACCCCGTCAAGGATCGTGCGGCGCCGGTCATAGGATTTGCACAGGCCATGCGCCGCGATCAGCGGGCCGTTCTGGGCCAGCGCCTGCGCCTTTGCGGCGGCGCCACTCGGGCGGTCGGTCACGAGATCAAGCATCATGCCCCCTGGGATTTGAACGCAAAAGGGCCAAGGGCCGGGAGCATCCGCCCCCGGCCTCATCGCCAAGACGGGCTCAGTTGCCCACGAAGTCGCTCGTATCGACACCGATGGTCGCATACATCGAGCGCACGTAGTCATACTCGCTGTCATCGACCTGCGTCAGGAAGAACCCACCCTTGAACTTCTGGTTGTCCTCGCCAGTCAGCACCGCCTGCATCAGCTCGACCGAGTGATCGACAAAGGCGGCCTTGACGGCGGCGACGGCCTCCTGATCCATGTCCGAACGCGCCACAAGGATATCGTTGGGCAGATCCCGACCGCGCGCCACCACGGTGAAGGCCGTATCGGGGAACGCCTCGCGGATGCGGCTAAGATGGCCTTCATTCATGCCCACCGCCTGCACATCTCCGCGGATCAGCGCCTCGACCGCCAGATTGCGCGAGATGATCTGCGGCTGGTAGTCGGTGTTATAGGCCAGACCGAAATCCGCCAGAACCTGCGCCGGTCCCAGATGCTGCGAGGTCGAGCCGACCGACCCAAAGGTCACGGTCTTGCCCTTGAGATCCTGCACCGACTTGATCGGACCATCCGACAAGGTGACGATCTGCGCGAAATAGTTCGGGCGCTGCCATGCGGTCACGATCACCGCATCGGTCAGCTCCTTGATGACGACGTATTCGGCCGGGCCGGTCAGCACCAGATCGACCTTGTCCTGCTTGAGTGCCTCGACAGCGGCGGTGCGCGACGAGACCGGGAACAGATCGACCTCATAGCCGGTCAGCTCTTCGAGTTTGGCCTCGAACGCGCCAAACTCCTGTTGCAGGGCTTCAAGCCCTTCGATGTCGGTGACCGCGAATTTCAGCGGTTCGGCGATGGCGGGGGGGATGGCAGCGACGGAAACCGCGGCGGCGGCGAGCAGGGAACGGATCATTGAGCCTCTCCAAGATGTCCAAGGTTGTGTATACAGGAACGTCACACAAGCGATGCATAAGGGATTCGATTGACACTTTCGTGACACGGAGACCAAAGACCCAATGACCAACGCCTGGACACTCACCGGCGGCGAAACCTTGCTGCCCGATGGCTTCACCGACACCGATCTGCATCTGGCCGGGGGACGGATCACCGCCGACCGCTCCGATGACGCGCAGAGCTTCGATGCAAGCCGCGCGTGGATCCTGCCCGGCATCGTCGATCTGCATGGCGACGGGTTCGAATCCATCGTGCAGCCCCGCCCCGGCGTGCATTTCCCCCATGCCCTCGCCTATGCCGAGGCCGATGCCCAGATGATCGCCAACGGGATCACCACCGGCTATCACGCGCTGACGGTGTCTTGGGAACCGGGCCTGCGCGATATCGCGATATCGCGCGCGCTGGTCGCCTCGCTCAACGATATCGCCCCACGCCTTGCCTGTGACACGCGGCTCAATATCCGGTGGGAAACCTTCGCGATCGATCACGTGGACGAGGTGATCGGCTGGCTGGCCGCGCGCCCCGGCGACATCCTGTCGCTCAACGATCATACGACCGCCAACCGCGCGCTCGACGACGACAGCGCCAAGCTCAAGCGGATGGCGGCGCGCATGCACCTCTCGCCCGCCGACGCCAAGCGCGAGATCAACCGCATCTGGGACCGCCGCACCGAAGTGCCCGCCGCCACCGATCGGATCTGCGAAAGGGCTACGGCACTTGGCCGCCCCGTGATGTCGCATGACGACATGACCGTCGAAGACCGGCTGACGGGACGCGCGCGCAACGTCACCATCGCCGAATTCCCGATGTCCGCCGACGCCGCGGGCGCCGCGCGCGATGCGGGCGAACAGGTCGTCCTCGGCGCGCCCAACGCGCTGCGCGGCGAAAGCCACAATGGCGCGCTATGCGCGACGCAGGCCATCGCTGCGGGGCTCTGCACCGTTCTGGCATCGGACTATTACTATCCCGCCCCGTTCCATGCGGTCTTCCGCCTGCACGATGCCGGTGTGCTGCCTCTGGCCCAAGGCTGGGCGCTGATATCCGCCAACCCGGCAGCGGCGGTCGGGCTGCAGGATCGCGGCACGCTTGCGCCGGGTCAACGCGCCGACCTGCTTGTGGTGGACAAACAGACGCGTCACATTCGGGCAGTCTTCGTGAACGGCAGAAAGGTTCTGGATCGTGGCTGAAGCATCCGTCGCCCCAAGAGGCAGCTCTTCTCTTCTGGCGCTGGCGCAGCAGCCCTATGAGGCCCGCGCGCTGCGCCCGATCTGGCTGCAGATCTACGACAGGCTGTCCGAGGCCATCGACAGCGGCCTTGTCGCACAGGGCGCCAAACTGCCCGGCGAGGTGCAACTGGCCGAAATGTTCCGCGTCAACCGCGTCACCATGCGCCGCGCACTGGCCCTGCATCAAAGCGAAGGCAAGCTGCAGGCCCGCAAGGGCGTCGGCATCTTCGTGCGCCAGACGCCCCGCGCCTTCGTGATCCAGAACGACATGCGGTTTTCCGACTCTCTGATCGGCTGCGGGCAGGACGTGACATCGCGCACATTAAGGCTCGAACGTGCAGCACCCAGCCCCGAGGCCACGCGCCTCTTTGGGCTGTCACCGCGCGACAGGGTGATCGTGCTGCACCGGATGCGGCTGCTGGATGGCGCGCCGATCTATTTCACCCGCAAGGAGTTGCCAGCCCACCGCTTCCCCGATTTCGAACGGCTTTATGAGCGGCTGCAATCCGTCAGCGCGGTCTACAAGGCGTCGGGCATCCCGTGGTTCCGCCGCGCCGAAACCCGTGTGCGCGGCGGGCTGGCCACACCGGACGAGGCCGAGATCCTCGGCATCAACGCCAAGACCCCGGTGCAGCATGTCACCGCGATCAACCGCACGGCGGATGGCGCGGCGATCGAATACAATCGCGGGTGTTGGGCCATGGCCAGCGTGGAATTCGTGTTCGTCTCGCCCGAAGGCTGACGCGCATCCGATCAGCCGAAGCCGCGCCGCGTGCGATTGGCGAACGCCACCAGCGACAGCATGAC
Source organism: Roseobacter sp. AzwK-3b (assembly GCF_000170875.1). Taxonomy (NCBI): domain Bacteria; kingdom Pseudomonadati; phylum Pseudomonadota; class Alphaproteobacteria; order Rhodobacterales; family Roseobacteraceae; genus Roseobacter; species Roseobacter sp. AzwK-3b. Next base: position 76,223 of record NZ_ABCR01000011.1, on the reverse strand, counting down.
CGGCACCTCCACCAGCACCCCCACCACCGTGGCCAGCGCAGCACCGGAGTTCAGCCCGAAAAGGCTGATCGCCACCGCCACCGCCAGTTCGAAGAAATTCGACGTGCCGATCAGCGCGCAGGGCGCCGCGATCCGGTGCGGGACCTTCATGATCCATGCCGCCGCATAGGCCACCGCGAAAATGCCGTAGGATTGCAACAGGATCGGCACCGCGATCAGCACGATCACCAGCGGCCGCTCCAGAATGACATCGCCCTGAAGCCCGAAGAGGATCGCCACCGTCGCAATCAGCCCAACCATCGAGAACGGCTTGACCCGCGCCTTGAACGCCTCGATCCGCGCCTCGCTTTGCAGCCGCGCTCGGGTCAGCAGCCCCGCCGCCAGCGGCAGCGCCACGAACAGAACCACCGACAGCACCAGCGTCTCCCAAGGCACGATGATATCCGTCATCCCCAGCAGAAACGCAACGATCGGCGCGAAGGCAAAGACCATGACCACATCGTTCAGCGTGACCTGCACCAGCGTGTAATTCTCGTCCCCCCGGGTCAGTTGCGACCACACGAACACCATCGCCGTACAGGGCGCCGCCCCCAGCAGGATCAGCCCGGCGATATATTGCTGCGCATCCTCGGGCGCGATCAGATCGGCGAAAACGCCCTCGAAGAACAGCACCGCAAGGGCTGCCATGGTGAACGGCTTGATCAACCAGTTGACCGCCAGCGTGATCCCCAGCCCCTTGGGCTGGCGGAACACATGGCGCAATTGCTGCGGATCGACCCCCACCATCATCGGATAGACCATCGCCCAGATCAGCACCGCCACCACAAGGTTGACGCGCGCGAACTCGGCGGCGGCAATCATCCCCACCAGCCCCGGCGCCAGCGTGCCGATCACGATCCCGGCGATCATCGCCGCCCCGATCCAAAGGCTCAGATACCGTTCGAAACTGCTCATGCCCGTGTTTCCGCCTGATGATTCTGCGGCTCCAGTCGGCCCGCCGCCAGCGCGCTCAGCCCGACCATGACCGCCGCCGTGGCAAGGCACAAGGCCAGACCACCGACCTGATAGGTCAGCCCCGACAGCACCGTTCCGATCAACCGGCCCGCCGCATTGGCCATGTAATAAAACCCCACATCCATCGTCACCCGCTCATCGCGGGTGAACGCCAGGATCAGATAGGAATGCAACGCCGAGTTCACCGCGAACAGCCCACCGAACACCAGCAATCCCGCGACCACCACCGCCGTCAGGCCCGGTGACGGCCCCTCCGACAGGCCAACCGCCAGTGCCAGCACCGCCGGCACGATGCACAGCACCGCCGCCCATCCGCGCGCCGCGCGGATCAGCTCAGCCTCGGGGCGGGTGGCGGCACTCAAAAGCCTCGGGGCTGCCGCCTGCACCGCGCCATAAAGAATGATCCACCCCGCCATGAACGTGCCGATCATGAAGAACGCCGCCCGGTTGCCCTCCGTGCTGCCATCCGACAGCACCGCGTAGAAATAGATCGGGATGCCGACCACGAACCACACGTCGCGCGCCCCGAACAGCACCACCCGCGCCGCACTCAGCCAGTTGACGTTCCGCTCGCTGGAAAACACCTCCGAGAATTTCGCCCCCTTGCGTCCGCGCGGCAGCCCCGACGGCATCGCAAGGACCACCGCACACAGGATTACCGCCAGCACCAGCGCCATCGCCAGCACCGCCCAGACGAACCCCACAACCGCCAGCAGCGCCGCCCCCAGCAGGAATCCCAGCCCCTTCACCGCGTTTTTCGATCCCGTCAGGATCGCGACCCACCGGAACAGCCCGCCATTTCCCTTGGGCGCCAGCAGCTTGACCGCCGATTTCGACGACATCTTGGCCAGGTCCTTGGCCACCCCGCTGGCCCCCTGCACCGCCATCACATAGGCGACCGACGCGCCAAGCGCCCAAGCCGGGTCAAGCTGCGTCAGCGCCAGCAGCGCCACCACCTGAAGCCCGAGCCCCGCATACAGCGTCGCCGTCAGCCCGAACCGCGCCGCGATCCAGCCCGCCGACAGGTTGGTGACCATGCCCGCGATCTCGTAGAGCACGAACAGATAGGCCAGTTGCACCGGGCTGAAGCCAAGCGTATGAAAATGCAGCAGCACCAGCATCCGCAGTGCGCCATCGGTCAGCATGAAGGCCCAATAGGCCGCCGTCACCGCGATATAGGCCGACAGTCCTTCGGGGCGTTGGCTCACAGCGCGGTCCCGACCATGCAGGCCACATCGACAAGACGATGCGCATAGCCCATCTCGTTGTCATACCAGACATAGACCTTCACTTGCGTCCCGTTAATGACCATGGTCGAGGGCGCATCGACGATCCCTGAGCGTGTGTCATTGGTGTAATCCGCCGACACGAGCGGCCGCTCCTCATAGCCCAGAATACCCTTGAGCTCCGTCTCCGACGCCGCCTTGAACAGCGCATTGACCTCCTCCACGCTCGTCTCGCGCTCCAGCTCGAACACGCAATCGGTGATCGACGCATTGAGCAGCGGCACCCGCACCGCATGGCCATTCAGCCGCCCGGTCAGCTCTGGATAGATCAGCGTGATCGCCGTGGCGCTGCCTGTTGTGGTCGGAATGAGCGAATTCAGCGCAGACCTTGCCCGCCGCAGATCCTTGGCGGGACGGTCCACGATTGTCTGGGTATTGGTCACGTCATGGATCGTGGTGATCGAGCCGTGGCGGATGCCGATGTTCTCGTGCAGCACCTTCACCACCGGCGCAAGGCAATTGGTGGTGCAGCTGGCCGCGGTCACGATCCGGTGGCGCGCAGGCTCGTAAATCGCCTCGTTCACGCCATAGACCACATTAGCCGCATCCCCGTCCTTGACCGGGGCAGACACCACGACCTTCTTCACACCCGCCTCGAAATAGGGCGCAAGCTTCGCCTCGGTCTTGAAGACGCCGGTGCAGTCGATCACCACATCGACACCCTCGAGCGGCAGATCCTCGATCCGCGACGCCCCGACAAAGGGCAGCCGCGTGCCGTCGACCGTGACGCTGCTCTCATCATGCCCGAAGGCGGCATCCCACCGGCCATGCACCGTGTCGAATTCCAGCAGATGCGCGTGCATTTCAGCATCGCCCACCGCATCGTTGATCCAGGCTATCTGCGCGCCGCGCTCCAGCAGCGGACGCAGCGCCAGCTTGCCCACGCGGCCAAGCCCGTTCAATGCATAGACTGTCATGCCGACACCTCGTCCTTATCATCCGCGCCCGCATCGCGTGCGATATCATCCACGGCCTTTTGCAACGAAATCCGGTCCAGCGTCTCCAGCGGCAGCGCCGTGAAGGCCAGGATCCGGTTGCGCAACGCGCCGTAAGCCTGCTGAAACGCAAGGCTTTTCTGGGCATCCGTGCCTTCGGCCTTGACCGGGTCCGGCATCCCCCAATGGGCGCTGATCGGCTGGCCGTCCCATGCCGGGCACTCCTCGTTGGCGGCCTGATTACAGACGGTGAACACGAAATCCATCACCGGCGCATCCGGCCCGGTGAACTCCGACACGTTCTTGGCGCGCAGCCCGGAAATGTCATGGCCCTTGGCCTCCAGCACCTCGAGCGCGAAGGGGTTCAACTCCGATTGCGGACGCGTGCCCGCCGAATAGACGTCGAACCGGTCCCCGGCTTCGGCGCGCAGCAGCGTTTCGGCAAAGATGGACCGGGCGGAATTGCCGGTACAGATGAACAGCACGTTGTAGTTGCGGTCGGACATGGCGGGCATACCTTTTTCAGAAGCTCCGGAAAGGGAAACGCAGGCATCAGGACGCCCACGACAGCAATCGTTGAACAGGAAATCCATGATCTCGCCCGCCGCTTGGGTCCTTGCCGTATAGAGCAACGACGTGCCCTCGCGCCGCTGGCTGACCAATCCCGCCGCCGACAGCGCCGACAGATAGACCGACAGCGTCGAGGGCTTGATCTCGAGCGCGCGCGCCACCTCACCGGCAGGCACCGCATCGGGATAGCGCCGCATCAGCAGACGAAATACCGACATGCGCCCCGGATGGGACAACACGTCAAGACGGGAGAGAATCACTTTTTCCATATTTCACGAATAATGGAATTAGTGACGCTTTACACATGAAACTTTCATGACAAAGTTCGCCCGACCCGACCTGAAACAAATACTCAGCCTTAGGCGCTTTTCGCCCCCGCTCAGACCACCGTCCTGTCGCCATCGACCAGAAAACACCGCGCATCAGTCAAATTCCGCCGATGATGTTAACATTTCAGCAACAGGTCCGGATCACACTTCACCCGGAGAGTTGCGGCAACGCCTGATTCTGCCGCAAACTCATACCTATTGCCGTGACAACCCTGGGATGATTTCGATGTCGAGTGCTGTGATTTTGATCGGATTGATTGCTGTCAGCGGGCTGATCTTCGCCCTTCTCGCCTCCATGGGACGCGATCAAGGCTAAGGCCTCCGCAGCGCATCTGCACCGTTGCAGGCACCAGTCTGCGCATCCTCGATCACCTGCGATCCTTCGCCCCATGCTGTGACCGGTTCTGGGGCCACCGAACCCTTGTGCCACCGCATCAGTGCGACCTTGCCCGCTCTGCCCGGCGTTCGTCCCCAATCCTGAGCCTTCCCTTCACCCCGCTTGCACATCTCCCGCTCGCAATGTTCTAAGCCAAGTCATGCACCCTATCCGGAGGACACGCGTTGAGTTTCTCGATCGGCATCGGACCGAACATCCGCAAATCCGCTTATTTCGATGCCACGGTCCGCGATGGCGTCCGCTCCTTCTCGGTCTACAATCACATGTATATTCCGGCCCATTTCGGCGATCCCGACGCCGAATACGACCGACTGCTGAGCGGCGTTGCCATGTGGGATGTCGCAGCCCAACGGCAGGTGCAACTTGACGGCCCCGACGCAGGGCGACTGGCGCAGTATCTCACGCCCCGCAACCTCGGTGGCACCCGCCCCGGTCAGGGTCGCTATGTCCCGCTGTGCGATCACGACGGCTGGCTCATCAACGATCCGGTGCTGCTCAAATTCGACGAGACGCGCTACTGGCTCTCGGTGGCCGACAGCGACATTCACCTCTGGGCTTCGGCCATCGCGCGTGAAAAAGGCTGGGATGTCCACATAACCGAGCCCGATGTCTCTCCTCTCGCCATTCAGGGGCCGCTTGCGATGGATGTGGCCGCCGCCCTTTTCGGCGATGAGGTCCGCAGCATGCGTCCCTTCGCCTTTGTCGAGACATCGCTGGACGGCATCCCCCTCGTTCTGGCGCGCTCGGGCTGGTCCAAACAGGGCGGGGTCGAGCTTTACCTCAAGGACGCCACCCGCGGCAGCGAACTTTGGGACAAGGTCAAAGGGGCCGGCGCCCCCTTCGGCATCGGCCCCGGCGCGCCCAACGATATCGAACGGATTGAAAGCGGGCTCATGTCCTATGGGGCCGACATGCGCTGGCAGGATCATCGCGCCACCCCGTTCGAGATGGGCTTCGGCCCGCTGATCGATCTGGAAAGTGATCTTGATTACATCGGTCGCGCCGCCCTTCTGCGCCTCGCTGGCGCCCCTCCGGCCCGGCGCCGCGTCGGTCTTGTGGTTGAAGGCGCGCCGCCCCTGCCCGGCCATCCCGTTCCCCTGATGCTGGATTGTGAAACCGTCGGCACTGTCAGCGAACTGGTGCAGTCCCGCCGCATGGGCAAGACCATCGGCCTTGGCCTCATCCGGGCCGATCTGGCCGACAGCGCGCAGCATTTCGACCTGCGGATCGAAGACAGCATCTGGCGCGCGGAGCTGCATCCGATACCCTTCATCAGGTGACTTCGTGGCGCCTTGCCCTATGTTTTTAAGCTGACAGACGGGACAACGGGCGCGACCATGCAAAAGATTGCCATCTGGAAACAGCTCACGATGTCTGCGGCGCTGATCGCTGCGGTAGCCTTGACGTGGCACTACCGGACCGAGGTTGCGGCCCTCTGGACAGGCGCGCAAGCCGCCCAACCGCAAGACAGCGCCCCCTCCACCGCAAACGACGGTCCCCCGGTCATCGTCTCCGATGTGGAGGCCGTCTCGGATGATCTGACCTTTTCCGTGATCGGCACCAGCTTCGCGCTGCGCTCGATCACCCTGCGCGCCCCCTCGGGCGGTGAGATCACGTCGCTGGCCATCGCGCCCGGCGCGAAATTCGCCGCCGGTGACACGCTCATGCAGCTTGACGACAGCGATGAACGCCTTGCCGTCGCCCTGGCCGAGGCGCAGCTGGACCGGGCCACCTCCGAGCGTAACCGCTACCAGACGCTTCAGGATACCGGCACTGCCGCCACCGCCCGCTTCGAAGAGGCGCAGACCGAATTCAAGGTGGCCCGCATCGAGCTTGACAAGGCCCACGCCGATCTGGCCGACCGAACGCTGCGCGCGCCCTTCGATGGCGTGACCGGTCTGGCCCTTGTCGAAGCCGGCGACCGGATCGCCACCGATGACGCCATCGGCAGCTTCGATGACCGCAGCCGCATCCTCGTGGAATTCGATCTGCCCGAGGCGCTTCTGGGCCGCATCTCCCAGGGGCTTGCCGTGACCGCCACCACCCCGGCCGTCGAAGGGCGCAGCTTCGAGGGCAAGATCACCGCCATCGACAGCCGCGTCGATCCGATCACCCGCACCGCCCGCATCCGCGCCGAAATCGACAATACCGCCGATAGGCTGCGCCCCGGCGCATCCTTCGCGCTGCGGCTCGATCTGCCGGGCAAGACCTATCCCGCGGTGCCGGAACTGGCGCTGCAATTCTCGTCCGGCGCGCTCCATGTCTGGCGAGTGGCCGAGGGCAAGGTCGAACAGGTCGAGGTGCGCCTCGTGCGCAGGCGGGCCGGAATGGTGGTGGTGGATGGCCCGCTGAGCACCGGCGACCCGATCGTGGTGGAAGGCACACAGCGGTTGCGCCCCGGCATCCCGGTCACCGTCCTGAACACGACGGACGTGGGCAACTCATGATGACGCGCGGTCGCGGCCTGCCCGATCTCAGCGTGCGCCGCCCCTATCTGGCGGCGGTGATGAGCCTGCTCATCATGATCGCGGGCATCGGCGCGCTGTGGGGCATCGAAGTGCGCGAACTGCCCGATGTAGATCGGCCCGTGGTGTCGGTGCGGGCCAATTTCCCCGGCGCCTCGCCCACCACCGTCGATGCCGAACTGGCCTCCGTGGTCGAAGGCGCCGTCGCCCGCGTCGCCGGCGTGCAGGCGGTGCGCACCTCCTCCGAGGAGGGCAATTTCCGGATGCGCGTCGAATTCAGCCCCGACCGCGATCTGGCCAATGCCTCCAACGATGTGCGCGAGGCCGTGAGCCGCGTTGAAAACCGCCTGCCCGACGGGGTCGAGGATCTGTTTGTGGTCAAATCCGAACAGGACGCCGATCCCATCGTCAATATCGCCGTTTGGAGCGAAGCGCGCTCGATCGACGCTCTGACCCGGCTGGTCGAGGACGCTCTGGTGCCTGAATTCACCGCCATCGACGGTGTGGCCGATGTGGTGCTGTTCGGCGACCGGCAGCGCGTCCTGCGCGTCGCGGTCCGGCCCGACCGTCTGGCCGCGTTCGGCCTGTCGATCGGCGAGGTGGCAAACGTGCTGCGCGCCGCGCAATTCGACGTGCCGGTCGGCAGCTTTTCGTCGAGTCCTCTCGAAGTGCTGGTGCGCGCCGACGCCACCGTCGCCGACCCCGCCCGCATCGAGGACCTGATGCTGCGCGACCGGATCCGTCTGGGCGATGTGGCCGATGTCTATTTCGGCCTCGCCACCCCCAGCAGTGTCGCGCGCCTTGACGGGCGGCTGGTCATCAATCTCGGCATCGTCCGGCAGGCGCAATCCAACACCGTGCGCATCTCCGATCAGGTTCAGGGCGCAATCTCGCAGCTCCGGCAGCGCTTTCCCGATCTGGGGTTCCAGGTCACCAGTGACGACGCGGTCTTCATCCGTGGCGCCATCGCCGAAGTGCTCAAGACACTGGGCGCCGCCCTCCTGATCGTGATCGGCGTCATGTGGCTCTTCTTCGGGCGCCTGTCAGCCACCCTGATCCCCGCCGTCGCGATCCCGGTCGCCCTTGTCGGCTCGGTCGCGGGGATCTGGCTCATGGGCTTTTCCATCAACCTCATCACCCTTCTGGCTCTGGTGCTCGCCACCGGGCTGGTGGTCGATGACGCCATCGTGGTCACCGAGAACATCCAGCGCCGCCGCCAGGACGGCATGGCCCCCCGCGCCGCCGCCGTGCTCGGCGCCTCTCAGGTGTTCTTCGCCGTCATCGCCACCACCCTCACGCTGATCGCGGTCTTCGTGCCGATCTCCTTCCTGCCCGGCGACGCCGGCCGCCTGTTCACCGAATTCGGCTTCGTGCTGGCGGTGACCGTGGCGATCTCGTCCTTCGTCGCGCTGACCATCTGCCCGATGCTGGCGTCGGTCTCGGGCGGCCTCGGGCAGAGCGGCGGGCTGATGTCGGGCCTCGGCGCGCGCCTTGCGGCGCTCTATGCCGCGCTGATCCGCCCGATGATCCGTGCGCCCCTCGTCACCCTTGTCGGCGCGGGCCTTTTGGCCGGTGGCGCGTTTTTCGCCTATGGCCAGCTTGGCGAGGAACTCGTCCCCCCCGAGGATCGTGGCGCGGTCACCGTCCGCATGCAAGGCCCCGACGGCACCGGTCTCGACTATACCGACCGGCAGGTGGTCCGCGTCGAAGCGCTGCTGCGCCCCTATGTGGATCAAGGCGTGGCCGAGGGGCTTTATTCGATCACCGGGCGCTATGACCTCAACCGCGGCAGCGTCGGCATCCGCCTCGTCCCCTGGGAGCAGCGTGACACCTCCCAGGCCGAGATCGAGGATGCGATCCGCGGCGATCTGGCAACCCTGCCCGGCGCGCGGGCCCGCATCGCGGGTGGCAACAGCCTTGGCGTCAGGGGAGGCTCTGGCGGAGGGCTGTCCATCGCGCTCACCGGCCCCGCCTATCCCGACATCGCCTCTGCCGCCGATGCCTTCGCCCTCGATCTGGCCGAAATCCCCGGCCTTTCGGGCATCCGCGTGCAATATCAGGCGACACAGCCGCAACTCAGCATATCGGTGGACCGCCAGCGTGCCTCGGACCTGCAGGTGCCGATGTCGACCCTCTCGGACACCCTGCGCGCGCTCATCGACGAAGACGAGATCGCCGAGCTCACCATCGACGATCAGGCCATTCCGATCCTCTTGCAATCCAGCGCCGGCGCGGTGCGCGATCCGATGGACCTTTTGAACCTCTCCATCCGCTCCGACGCCGGCGATCTTGTCCCGCTCAGCCAGATCGTCACCTTCAGCGAACAGGGCGTCGCCGCCGAGCTTGACCGCCACGCCCAGCGCCGCGCCATCGAAATCGACGCCTCGGTGTCACCCGACGTGACCCTGCGCGAGGTGATCGACGATGTCCGCGCCTTGGCTCAGGACCGCCTGCCCGACGGGATCGGCCTGATCTTTCTGGGCGAAGCCGCAACGCTCGATGAAACCTCATCGGCGCTGGCCGCCACCTATGTGATCGCACTTCTGGTGGTCTTTCTGGTGCTGCTCGCGCAATTCGAAAGCCTGACAAGCGCGCTGGTGGTGATGCTGACCGTGCCTTTCGGGGTCTGCGCCGCGATCTATGCGATGCTTCTGACCGGCACGACCGTCAATATCTACAGTCAGATCGGAATTCTGATGCTGATCGGGGTCATGGCCAAGAACGGCATCCTGCTGGTGGAATTCGCGAATCAGCTCCGCGATGCGGGGCGCCCGGTGATCGACGCCGCCTTCGAGGCCGCTCAGGCCCGTTTACGCCCCATCGCCATGACGCTGATCTGCACCGTGATGTCCGGCCTGCCGTTGATCCTCGGCTCCGGTCCCGGCGCCGAGGCGCGCGCCTCGATCGGCTGGGTGATCGTCGGCGGGCTCGGGCTGGCGGCGGTGTTCACCCTGTTCCTGACGCCTGCCGCCTATGCTCTGGTCAGCGGCGCCACCACATCGCGCGCCTCTTCGGGGCAAGCACTTGATAGCGAGCTTGAAGCCGCAGCCCGCGCCGACATCCGCTGACCGCTCCCTTCCGGCGGCCCGGCGCATCCGTCCGCCCGTTCATCTTGCGCATCAGCTTGCACAGCGCCGCGTTTCTCCGCATGACTTGCGCAACATGAAACCTTCGGCGACATCAAACAGACTGACAGGCGGCCTTCTGGTCGCCATCACCGGGCTCGAAATCCTCTCGGTCTGGGCCTCCAGCACCATGGCCGAAACCGTTCTGCCATGGCTGGTCATCCTGACGACGCTGGTGCTGGCGCTGCAGGTCCGCGCGGGCCGCTATCTCTTCGCGGTGGTGGCTCTGGCGCTCAGTGCGGCGTTGATCGCCACCAATCCCGACTGGCGCGACATCATGCACCGTGGCCTGATGACCGCCGCCTTCATCACCGCGTTCTTCACGGCCCTCGCCACCCTGCGCAGCGTGGCCGAAACATCGCCCGCGATTCGTGCCAGTGGCCGCTTTCTGGCCCAGCAACCGCCCGGCCGGCGCTATCTCGCGCTCACGGTCGGCGGGCAGATGTTCGCGCTCTTGCTGAACTACGGCGCCATTGCCCTGCTCGGCAGCCTCGCCACCACCAGCGCAAACGAGGAAAAAGACCCCGAAATCCGCCGCCACCGCACCCGCCGGATGCTGCTGGCGATCCAGCGCGCCTTCACATCGGCCCTGCCATGGTCGCCGCTGTCTTTCGCGGTCGCCATTTCCACGGCCCTCATCCCCGGAACAAGCTGGGCGCTGGCGGTCCTACCCGGCCTTGTCACATCGTTCGTATTGGCGGCAACCGGCTGGGTGCTCGATGCGGCCTTCAAGCCGAAACTCTCCGCCCCTGCCCCGGTTCGCCAGATGCCCGAGGGCACATGGGCCTTGATGCTGCCTCTGGCGCTTTTGCTGGCGATCCTCGTCACCAGCATCGCGGTGCTCTATGCCGCCACCGGCATCAGGATCGTCGGGCTTGTCTTGGTGATCGTTCCGGTCATCGCCGGCTTCTGGCTCGCGCTGCAGGCCCGGGGCAAGCCCGATGCGCCGGGCGTCGGGCGACGGGTGGCCGATTATGCCTTTGTCGAGCTTCCCGCCTATCGGGGCGAAATCATCCTGCTGATGATGGCCGGCTATATCGGCACCGTCGGCGCGCCCCTGCTCGGACCTGTGCTGATGGGCATCGGCCTCGACCTTGCCAGCATGCCTGCGCCGCTTCTGCTGATCTCCTTCGTGTGGATTATCCCACTGGCCGGACAGCTTGGCATGAACCCGATCCTGACCGTGACGCTTCTGGCGCCCCTGATCCCGGAAGCCGCCGATCTGGGCGTCACCCCTAACGCGATCATCGTGGCGATCACCTCGGGTTGGGCGCTGACCGGGGTGACCTCGCCCTTCACCGCCACGACACTCCTGATCGGCTCGTTCGGACGCGTCAGCGCGCGCCATGTCGGGCTGCGCTGGAACGGCGCCTATGCTCTGGTGACAGCGGTGATCCTGTCAGGCTGGGTGGCGCTTTATGCCAGCCTCTGAGCCTGTGGGCCGCCTGGGCCCCGTACCAAAGAGGGGGGTGTTTCGGACCACCCGCTGCGCGCGAGGCGCTGACCGGCGCGATCCGGCGGCCCCGTACCGACGCGATACCGACATCATACCGACGTGATACCGATCCCGGTTTTTTGTGGTTAACCCATCTCCCGCGCGCCTGTCCGGGGTCAGCCCAGCTTCTTGCCCGGCGGGTCGAACGGCAGAAACTCCACCGCGCTCTGTTTCACCGGCGCCGCGAAAAGTTTGGTGACAGTGGTGATCCTGTCAGGCTGCGTGCCGCCGCGGCAGCCCGTACCAAAGAGGGGGGTGTTTCGTACCATCCGCTGCGCGCGAGGCGCTGACCGGCGCGATCCGGCGGCCTCGTACCGACGCAATACCGACGTCATACCGACGTGATACCGATCCCGGTTTTTTGTGGTTAACCCATCTCTTGCGCGCCTGTCCGGGGTCAGCCCAGCTTCTTGCCCGGCGGGTCGAACGGCAGGAACTCCACCGCGCTCTGTTTCACCGGCGCCGGAAAAAGTTTCATGAGATCAAGTATTTCCGACGGCATCCCCACCGTCACCTCGAGCCCCAGTTCCCGCGCTTCGGCCGGTGTCAGCGCATAATCATGCGTCCATGTCCCCGACGCCAGGGTCTTCGCCAGCTCCTCCGCCTTCCCCCTTTCCATCCTCGGCGTCATAATCTCCACCGCCCCCCTCACCACCTGCGCGATGGCCTTGTCGCTGACATCCGCCAAAACCAGTGCCACATCCGAGACGTGCTCGATTGGTTTGGCGTCCCGCGCCGCGATGATCGAAGCTGCGGAAATCCCCATTATTTGCGGGTCGATTGGCCCCAGCATCGAGAACTCTCCCATCACGATTTCATCAGCGGCAAGTGCGATCAGAGTACCGCCCGACATCGCATAAATCGGAACAAAAACAGTGACTTTTGCGGGATGCGTCTCGACCGCGCGGGCGATCTGCATGGCCGCGAGCACCAGCCCGCCGGGTGTGTGCAGGACCAGGTCGATCGGCGTATTGGCAGGTGTGGCCTTGATCGCCGAGATGATGGATTGCGCATCTTCAAGGTCGATCATCCGGCTGACATTGACCCCGAAGAAACTGCGCCGCTCCTGACGGTGAATCATGGTGATCACACGGCTGCGACGTTTGCGCTCGATCGCACGGATCGCCTGCTCACGACGGAAGGCGAAAATGCGCCCCATAAGAACAGGCTGCAGGATCATCACTATGAAAAACAAGAAGAAAATCGTCGAAAGGCTAAATTCCATAAGGCCTCCGGGCCGTTTATCCATCAATAAAATCAGATTGAGTCTTGCAGCAATGCGCCACCTTGTGAATTGAAAAATTCCGCTGTTCGGGCAATGATCCTGCAGGTAAAGAACGAGCGGGACCATGCAGGCGGGCCGATAACCGCACCGGATCCCGAGCAAAGAGGCGAACACGATGCGACAGGCGATTATCCTTGGTTTGACGTTACTTCTTGCAGGATGCGGCGGCGGTGACAGGTTCCGTGGCGGCTCGGGCCCATCCGGCGGTGTCCCGATGGCATCCGGTCCGATCAATCAGGCCTGTCTCGCATCAGATCGAAAGGCCCGCTCGCGCGCGCTTTGCGGCTGCATCCAGGCCGCTGCCGACCAGACTCTGACCGGCTCGCAACAGCGCCGCGCGGTGGCTTTTTACGGCAATCCGCAGCTTGCACAGGATACCCGGCAATCCGATAGCGCCAGTGACGAACGCTTCTGGGCGGCGTATCGCGCCTATGGCGAACGGGCCGAACGGTTGTGCAGCTGAGCGCTCAGGCCTTCAGCCGATAGCCACGCGCGAACATCCACAATGCGGTGATCGAAATGGCGAGCGTCGCCCCGATACCGACGCCAAGCCCCAGCCAGGGCGAGCTGTCGGACACACCGATCATCCCATAGCGCACCCCGTCGATCATGTAGAAAATTGGGTTGAAATGGGTGATCTCGTTCAACACGGGCGGCAATGCCTGCACCGAATAGAACGTGCCCGACAAGAAAGCGAGAGGCGTGACCACGAAATTGGTGATCGCCGCCATCTGGTCGAATTTGTTGGCAAAAATCCCTGCAACCATGCCGAGGCCCGACAGAAACGCCGCGCCAAGCACCACAAAGACCATCATCCAGATGGGGTGCGCGGGGACCAACCCCAGAACCGCGAATTGACCCAAAGCAATGGCCAGTGCCACGAGCACGCCCCGTCCGACACCACCGGCCATGTAGCCCAGAACCAATTCTCCCGCACTGAGCGGGGGCATAAGTGTGTCCACGATATTGCCCTGCACCTTCGAGATCACGATGGAAGACGATGTATTGGCGAATGCGTTCTGAATCACGGTCATCATCAGAATGCCCGGAGCAATGAACGTCGTGAAATCCACCCCCATGACATCGCCACGGCGCGGGCCGATCGCAATCGAGAAGATCACCATGAACAGCCCCGCCGTTACCAGCGGGGCAAGCAAGGTCTGGGTCCAAACCGCCATGAAACGCTGCATCTCACGCACGGCCAGCGTATATAATCCCAGCCAGTTCACGCGTCCGAAACGTCGTGTGCCCATGTTGCTGATCTCGGCCATGCCGTGCCCTCCGGTCGTTGATGATTCGACGCCTTGTAACTTACTGACGAGTGATTAGAATAGGGCGACTACGGAATAAGCAGGGCGGCGCGGGCAACCGGCCGCCTTTTGAGATAGGAAGCCACCATGTCCTGGAGCGACGAACGCGTCGAACTTCTGAAGAAACTCTGGAGCGAAGGCCAGTCGGCCAGCCAGATCGCCAAGGAACTCGGCGGCGTGACGCGCAATGCCGTAATAGGCAAGGTGCATCGGCTTGGACTGTCGAACCGAAACGGCTCGGCAGCGTCGGGCGCCGAGACAGCCCCCAAGGCCAAGCCCACCGCCAAGGCCGAGGCCAAGTCCAAGGCAACAACCAAGCCCGCCGCCAAGGCCGAACCCAAGCCCGCACCAGAACCCAAGGAGGTGTCGGTTGCGGCACCGCAAGCCCCGGTATCGCGCGCCAAACAGATCATTCCGGCCGGGCAGCCCCTGCCGCCGCAGCCCTCGACCAACGAGATCGACCCCGCAGCTTTGGCCAAGGTCAGTGAAATCGAGAAGAAAGCGATGAAACTCACGCTCATGGAATTGACCGAGAGAACCTGCAAATGGCCTGTGGGCGACCCCGCGACACCGGATTTCTGGTTCTGCGGCCTGCCCGTTCAATCCGGCAAACCCTATTGCGAAGCGCATGTGGGCGTGGCCTTCCAACCCATGAGCAGCCGTCGCGACCGCAAGCGCTAATCGCGACCTGCACAATCACGAATTAAGGCGCGTCAGGTTCGGTCCGGCGCGCCTTTTTTAAAGCGTTTCCCGAAAAACCTGGCTCACAGCTTTTCGCGAAATACGTTGCTGCGCTCAATCGTTGCACGCGTTCCGCCTTTAGCCGATGCCTCAGGTTTAATGCCGAACGCTGCAGTCAGTCGAACAGCTTGAACAATTCCTTTTTCAACTCGTCCTCGACCTTATTCTTGATGGCGTCTTCCACGGACTGCCCCTGCTCAACGGTGACGCCCAGTTCCTTCTGGACGGCGCGATTCACCTCTTCCTTGGCCTTGGCCTTCAACTCGTCTTTCTGTTCCTTGAAATTCAGATCGATCGCCGCTTCCAGATCGGGGGTGATACGCGGGTTCGCCCAGGGTCCGCGAATGCGCACCGGGATCGCAAGCCCCTTGCGGGTGTCACCCTCCAGCAAGGTCGGGGTGAAGGTGTAATCAAGGTCCCGCGCGCCGAGCCCGATACGTCCTTCGCCACGCGCTTTGGCGAAGGGCAGGCTGAGCAGCAAGTCGTTGTTGAAAAGGTTGCCCGCCTGCATCGTGAAGCTGGCGCCCAGACTGTCGAACACAGTTGTCCCACCACTGACATCGCCCGAGCGCATCAGCTTGTCGAGGTCGATCCCCGAGATGACGCCGCGCCCGGTGCGCAGGCCGCCGCTGCCCTCGAGGCTGTTCATGATTGCATGGAGCGACTGGCCAACACCCAGAAAACTGACTTCACCATCGGCTTTTGCAGAGAACCGCGAAATATCCACCGCATCTCTGAGGAATGTCTCGAGATTGATGCCGGCAGCCGTCATCTTGCCGCCCACCGACAGGCCGGACCGGTTGTTGAGCACGAATTCGCCTGTGATGTTTCCGTCATAGGCCTGCACCTCACGCAAGGCAAAGACCAAGCGTGATTGGGTCAGGGTCGCCAAGGTGCGGGTCTTGCCCAGCTTCAGATCACCAAGATCGATGCTGTCGGCCACCAGTGCCACCTCTCCATCCGCCAGCCCGAGGGCGGAGGCATCGATCGCGGTCTTGGGCCAGCCATCGGTCGGCAAGCTGCCCCCTGAACCGCTTCCGCTTTGCGCGGTGCCGGATGTGGCCGATGCGCCCTGCCCTGCCGCCAGCGCCGAGAAATCGAGGCTTCTGGCCGTCAGCTGCGCGTTCAGGCGAGGCCGCTCACCGCCCAGGAAAATATCTGCTGCTCCCGTCAGCCGGTTGTCATCCAGCGCAAGCGCGGAGTCGCGCAGCGACAGGCGCATGTTCTCGGACAATGTCATGTCCGTCGCGACCGAAATGGCGCGTCCCATGCCCTGCGGTATGTCCACACCGGAGACACCAAACGCCGCCAGAAAAGCCGCCGTATCGCTCAGTTCAGCGCTCAACCGCCCGCCCAATTGCGGCAGAACACCCGCACGCCCGTCAAAATCCACCGTTCCGCCCGACGTGCTGATCGTAGCAAGCAGATCGGTCACCCCCCCGGCGATGAAGGTGCCGACCTGATCCAGCTCGCCCGAGATGGTCACCACCGAGCCTGCCGGCCTGGCCGAGGCTTCGAACGTGGCGGCGCCATCGTAATCGGGCCAGCGCAAATCGAGATTGATGTTCTGCAGGGTCAGCGTTTCGCCCGTGCCATGATCGCTGTAAGTGACTTGCGCATCGGTAATCAGCGCGCGGTCCAGCGTCAGCGCCAGCCGTTCCGACCGGGCAGCGGGTTGACCAGGTGAAGATTGTCCCGAGGGCGCCACCCCTTCGACCCCTATTTCCCAGTTGACGCGGCCATCGGCAGCACGTTCCAGCAAAACCCTGGGATTGACCGCCTCAAGCCCGGTGATCCGGATTTCGCCCCCGAACAGCGCCACCGGCTCCACGCCGATCTTCAGGCTGTCGGCTTCCAGCATAGGACCCGCGTCGGACCAGCCTGCGTTTGCGACTAGCACCTCGCCGGTGCTGACCCCCAGAACAGGGTAGAAACTGATGGTGGTGCGCCCCGAAAAGATGACATCACGACCCGTCGCAGTGCTGATCTGCTCGGCGGCGATCTTGGCGATCCGATCTCCGGGGAGCAAAAGCAGCGAACCCACGGCGACCACGACCAAGACGATCACCAGCCCGACCAAACGCAACACCCACCGCATGTCAGCCCCCTTTACCCGATGCTACCTAAAATGTAAGCGCATGGTCCCGCGCAAACAACCGGTTTTCCCTTCCCGTGCGCGCGCCTGTCGACTATATGCCGCGACATGAGCACCAACCCGCCCGATCTGCGCCCCGACCTTGCCCGCGCCCGCGTGACCGAAATGCCGCGCAGCGGCCAGCCGACGATCGGCATGGTCTCTTTGGGCTGTCCCAAGGCCTTGGTTGACAGCGAGCGCATCCTGACCCGTTTGCGAGCCGAGGGCTATGGGATTTCGCCCGACTATTCCGGCGCGGATGCGGTGATCGTGAACACCTGTGGCTTTCTCGATTCCGCAAAGGCCGAAAGCCTTGAGGCCATCGGCGAAGCCCTTGCCGAAAATGGACGCGTGATCGTGACCGGCTGCCTTGGCGCCGAACCCGATTACATCACCGGCGTCCATCCCCGCGTGCTGGCGGTGACCGGACCCCATCAATATGAACAGGTGCTGGATGCCGTGCACGCGGCGGTACCGCCCTCGCCCGATCCGTTCGTGGACCTGCTACCGGCCAGCGGCGTGAAGCTGACGCCACGCCATTACAGCTATCTCAAGATTTCCGAGGGCTGCAATCACAAGTGCAAGTTCTGCATCATTCCCGACATGCGTGGCAAACTGTCGAGCCGCCCGGCCCATGCCGTGATCCGTGAAGCCCAGAAGCTGGTGGAAAACGGCGTGCGCGAGCTGCTGATCATCAGTCAGGACACAAGCGCCTATGGGGTCGATATCAAGCACGCCGAGGCCAATGGTCACCGCGCCCATATCACCGATCTGGCGCGTGATCTGGGACGCCTCGGCGCTTGGGTGCGGCTGCATTACGTCTATCCCTACCCGCATGTGCGCAACCTCATTCCGCTGATGGCCGAAGGGCTGGTGCTTCCCTACCTCGACATTCCGTTTCAGCACGCCCACCCCGAAACACTCAGGCGCATGGCCCGCCCCGCGGCCGCCGCGCGCACACTGGACGAGATCGCAGCATGGCGCAGCGATTGCCCGGACATCACCTTGCGATCCACATTTATCGTCGGCTACCCGGGCGAAACCGAACAGGAATTCCAGACACTTCTGGACTGGCTGGACGAGGCGCAGCTGGATCGTGTCGGGTGTTTCAAATACGAAAATGTCGCTGGCGCGCGCTCGAACGCGCTGCCCGATCATGTTCCCGAAGAGGTCAAACAGGACCGTTGGGACCGCTTTATGGAAAAGGCTCAGGCGATTTCCGAAGCCAAACTGGCCGCCAAGGTTGGATCGGTGCAGCAGGTCATCGTGGACGATATCGACGAAGACGGTATCGCCACATGCCGCACCAAGGGCGATGCCCCTGAAATCGACGGCTGCCTGTTCATCGACGAGCGCACCGAGGGGCTGAGCGTGGGCGACATCGTCACCGTCGAGGTCGACGAGGCCGGAGACTACGATCTCTGGGGATCTCTGACGCTGCGGGGCTGAACCTGCCGCTACGTCAGCGGAGTGTCACAGCGCAAGACATGCCGGTATTCGCTTGCTAGACTGGGCATGTCGCACAGCAAGGATGATCCTTTTGTCCTATCCCGCCTATACCCGGGCCGAACGCATTGCCGACGCGCTTGTGCATATCTTCGGCATTTGCGCGGCGATTGTCGGTATCGCGCTGCTGTTCGCGGTCTGGGCGTTCACGATGGATGGCGCGACACTGGCGGCAACGGTCCTCTATTGTGCCGCGCTGCTGCTGATGCTGACGGCCTCGGCAGCCTATCACATGGCCGCGCATACATCGGCGCGCCCGTTTCTGCGCCGGTTGGATCATGCGGCGATCTATCTGAAAATCGCCGGGACATTCACCCCGCTTGCCGTTTTTCTGGGAACCGCCTTCGGCTATGTGGTGGTTGCGATTGTCTGGACCTGCGCGCTGATCGGCGCGGGCGCCAAACTGATGACAGCGCCGGGCAAGATGACCACAGGATGGGTGCCATATGTGGCGCTTGGCTGGGCCGGGCTGGCCTTGCTGGTGCCGTTGAGCGCCGTCCTGCCGGGCCTCAGCCTTGCGATGATCGTTGCAGGCGGGCTGCTTTATACAGCGGGCGTGGTGTTTTACTGCTGGGAAAGCCTGCGCTTTTCGAATGCCATCTGGCATGGCTTCATCGTGATCGCGTCGGCCTGTTTCTTCATCGGTATTTCCGCAGCCCTTGCACAAAACGGATAAGGCTGCGCGGACAGGCATGGCCACACCGGGTTTCCAGTCGCGCACCGCTTGCTCTTAACAGGGGACGTTCCCACCGCTAAAGCGTTCCGCGAAAATCTGTGATTCAGGTTTTTTGCGAAACGCTTTAGGCTGACCCGACATAACCTCATGAGGCCAGCAATGATCCAAGTGCACACAACCTGTCCCGATCTCGATACCGCACGCATGCTGGCCAGCAGCGCGCTCGAGGCGCGTCTGGCCGCCTGTGCAAACATAACCCCCGGCATTCTCAGCCTGTTTCATTGGCAAGGTCGGATCGAGGAAGAGACCGAGGTCGGTCTGACCCTCAAGACCCGCACCGCCCATCGTGCCAGCCTGATTTCGCTGCTGGAGGATGAGCACCCCTATGATCTGCCGGTCATTACCTGGCAGGAAATATCGGCCGGCTCGGATGCCGAGGCCTGGGTCTCGGAGGAAACCGGCGGCGACTGACGCGACAGAGCAGCGCAGACCTCTGGACGAACCGCTCGGCTGCAATAGTTGACTCTCCACAAGGGAGTGCCACGATGTCCGACGATACCCGCGTTCTGTTCAACGCTGATTGCCCGATTTGCAATTACGAGATCAGCCACTATGCCAATTATAGCACCGCGCGTGGCCTTGCGATCAGGTTCGACGATCTGAACGACTGCGACCTTGCACGCTACGGCGTGGACAAGGATGCCGCCGCCCGACGACTGCATGTTTTACATGATGGACAGGTCTACGCGGGGATTGATGCGTTTCTGGTCCTGTGGCGCCGGATGCCGCGGTATCGGCCCCTTGCGAAACTCGTCGGTTTGCCCATCATCCGCCAACTGGCCGCCGCTATATACGATCACATCCTCGCGCCGGCCTTGTATACTCGGCACCGTCGCCGCGTGATGCGATTGCAAGCAGCCGACAGGAACTCCTGACAGTCAGGCATATCTGCGAACAGATCAGGCTGGCTCAACCAGTCCCCATGCGGTCGGCCAGATCGTTCAGAATATCGGCATGCGCGCAATGGCCAGGGGCGCATTGCGCGCCACCAGCGCTTGAGGCCAGCCACAATTCGCAGCTCTCGACATGCTGACAGGTCCGGCATCGCGTTATCATGTCACTATATGCCCGTGCGGACAGGTAGCCATGCGCCATCGCCTCGGACAAGTTGAGGTTCATCGCTCGGGCGACCGACCGGGTCAGCCAGAAATGCTTGGTCGGATCGCCAAGATAGGCGACATGAGCGGTCATGATATGTCCAGCTCCTCTTCGATCTTGGGACGAAATTCAGGCGTGCTTACCCGCCTGAAGGCGTTCGAAAAGTTCGGTGTTGCGACAGATCGACGGCGGAGCATCGGCCCCGTGGGAATGCGCATCCAACCAGCGTTCGCAATCGCCGGGACTGCTGCAGCCGGTGCAGTTCAAGACGGCATCACCGATCGTATCGACATCGAGCATGCCTGCCATCAGCTTTTCTTCGAGATCAATCCCGACGGTATTCGCCATCCGGTCAACCAAGGCAGCGTGTCGCTTGAGCGTAGTGTTTTCGGGCATCAGAGCCTCCATGTTGGGGCACCCCTGATCCGCGAGCGCCTGACACAGAGGCTAACGCAGCGCCGCGCGCTTATCCTTGACCTGAGTCAAGCCTGCGGATTGCCCAGATCGTCGAGATAGGCGCGGACACACTCCTGCACATGGCGGAATCTGTCACCGCCGAGATGCTTGCCGCCGAACCAGCGCGTCACGACGATGACATGCGCGCGCAGGTCTTCGCGTTCCAACATGCGCAGGATCACCATGCCTGCGCCTGCCTCGCCATCGTCGCCCTTGAGCGGCACGCCGTCCTCCAGCAGAACCGCCCATGTGTTATGCGTGGCCTTGGCGAATTTCTTGTCTTTTTTCAGCTTCTTGAGAAAGGCGTCCACCTCGTCTCGGGTGCGAGCCGGCCCACCGGACACCGCGTATTTCGACCCACGGTCGACGATGACGCCGGAGAGCTGCCGCATCACAGCTGTGATGCGACACGCCGGACGGTTTCGATACGCTGCGCGTTCGGCGGATGGGTTCCAAGAAACCGGTCACCGGGATCCGGGATCTGGGTGAAGAATTCGGCACCGCGCACCGGATCGTAACCTGCGCGCTTGGTGATCACCGTGCCAAGCGCATCGGCCTCCAGCTCGAACTCTTTGGAATAGCTGCGCGCGCCAACCGATGCACCCAGATCGGATGCCGTCCGGACCGCATCGCCGGTCGCCCCCGACAGCGTCGCCAACCCGCCCAGAAGGATGGCGCCCGCCATGGCGTTCTGCTGCTGGCGAGGGATGTGGCCGGCGATGTGATGCGCCGCCTCATGGCCCATCACGAATGCAAGCTCGTCCTGATTGCGAACCTCGGCAATCATCGCAAGCGTGAAGGCGATGATCGGGCGACCGTTACGATCAAGCGTCTGATAGGCATTCACCGGCTGCCCCGGCCGGTCGTCGATCACGATCTGGAAATCGCAATTGGTGCCCGGGTTCGTCTGCGCCGTGCAGAACTGCTCGGCCACAGGTTCGACCGTCTGGACGACCGCGACGAACTGATCCACCTTGGCGCGGGTCGGCGTCGCCGGGGCTTGCGCCGGTTTGGGCTGCGGCGTCCCCGGTGCCTGAGGCACAGGCGTCGAGACACATCCGGCAAGAAGGGTCAGGCATAAAACGGCAATCCAGCGCATAGACATCCTCATCAGATTGACAGGGCAACGTCTTAGCAGATTATCGCGACCCCTGCAGCACCGATCACGGCAAGATGAGCGCGGTTGCAAAGACCTGCCAAGTGGGTAGGCTGCGGGTATGTTTTCGATTGAACATGAATTCGACTCGACCGTCATCACGCTTGTGGACGATGCCCCCGCGCCCCTGCAGGAGGACGTGGTCATCAACGCTTTCGAGGAATGCGTCACCATCGAGCAATACGACCCAAGAACCGACAGCATGCAGAAAATCACGCTGTCCATGGGCCAATTGCGCGATCTGGGCGCGGCTTTGGATTTGCCCGAAGGGGTTTATACGCTGAACAATCCCAAGCGAAACGGCTGACGGATACCCGGCGGTCTTGTCGGATCGCGGTTGGCGGGGTTGACCCTGTTGCCCGGTCACACGACATAGAGCAGCAGAATGTCATAGCACCGGGACCACCATGCCAGATCGCAATCAAGCCGCCCTCGACTTTCTTCTGAGCCGCCGTTCCCGCCCCGCCAAGACCCTTGGTCTGCCGGTTCCCGATCGCGACGCGTTGATCCCGATTCTTACAGCGGCGGCAAGATCTCCGGATCATGGCAAGCTCGAGCCTTGGCGGTTCATCGTGCTGGAACGTGCAGCACTGGACCGGCTGGCGGATCTGGCGGAGGCGCGCGGCAAGTCACTGGGCCGCGACGAGGCGGATGTCGCCAAGGGGCGCAGGCAATTCGACGACAGCCATCTTGCGGTGGCGGTGATCGAAGTTCAGACGCCGTCGGAGAAAATTCCGCCCATCGAGCAAACCTATTCAGCGGGGGCCGTGTGCCTTGCGCTGCTCAACGCGGCACTGGCGTCGGGCTGGGGTGCCAATTGGCTGAGCGGATGGCCGGCGCATGATCGCGGTTTCGCAGAAGTCGGCTTGGGCCTGCAGACCCATGAGCGGGTGGCGGGGTTCATCCATCTGGGCACTGAAACAGCGCTCCCGCCAGAGCGCCCACGCCCGGATCTCGAGCAGATAACCACATGGATGTCGGAATGATTTTCACATCTTTTTTCAAGGCGTTGGCCCAATTGAGTGACCCACGTTTCCGCAAGATTCTTTGGCGCGGAATTGGTCTGACACTCGGGCTGCTCGCGGCCATCACAGCGCTCTTGGTCTGGGGTGTCGGATGGCTGGTGGGGGACGCGGTTACCCTGCCCCTTTTGGGGGAGGTGCAGTGGGTCGACAATGTTCTGAGCTGGGCCTTTCTCGCGTTGATGATCGTCTTGTCGGTGTTCCTGATGGTGCCGGTGGCGTCGGCCTTCGTGTCGATGTTTCTCGACCGGATCGCCGAGGCGGTGGAGGACCGGCACTATCCCGGCCTGCCCAAGGTACAAGGCCCGCCGCTGACGGATGAGATCGTCGACGGGCTGTCGGCGATGGGCGTTCTGATCGCGGCGAATATCGTGGCGCTGGTGGTGACGCTGCTGCTGCCGATCGCCGGATTGCCCTTGTTTTACGCGGTCAACGGGTTCCTGCTGGGACGGGAGTATTTCACCGTGGTCGCCATGCGGCGGATCGGGCGGCGCGCGGCGAAGGATATGCGGCGCAGGCATGGGGCGCTGATCTGGATGGCGGGGGTTCTGATGGCGGTGCCGCTGACCGTGCCGATCCTGAATCTGGTGGTTCCGATCATCGGGGCGGCGACATTTACCCATATTTACCACCGGCTCGACAAAGGCCGGGGCGAATCAGCGCAAGCCATTGGTTAACCTGACAAAACCCGCTTCGGTATCGCGTCGGTAAAACGTCGGTATCACGTCGGTATCGGGGACCGAAACCGCCCCGATTAACAGGGCGCGCGCAGAGTTGCGTACAAAACGCGCGCCGTTCAGGACGAAATAAGCCGCCCGAAATCAGTCAGCCGGAGCGGAAACGGGCGCGTCCTTGGATTCGCTGTACCACATGCTGCCCCCCGGCCCCATGCGCTCGAAGAGGTCGATGTCACGCACGGAGATCACGCCGGAGATGATCGTGCCGCCGACGATCACCCACAGGACAAAGGACACGCCGGTGGTGATCCAGGCCTTTTTGCGCAGGTGATGATGTTCAGGCGAACCGGCATGGGTTCCGGGCACGATCTCGTTCAGGTCGCCCTGGGTCTGGATGCGGATGGGAATCACGATCAGGAAGGTCATGAACCAGATGACCATGAAGAGAACAATGGCGGACGCGATGCTCATCAGACTTGCTCCAGTTCCACGAGCGTCCCCTGAAAATCCTTGGGGTGCAGGAACAGCACGGGCTTGCCATGGGCGCCGATCTTCGGCTCTCCGGTGCCCAGAACGCGCGCACCGCTTTCCTTCAGCTTGTCACGGGCGGCGAGGATGTCCTCGACCTCGTAGCAGACGTGATGGATGCCGCCCGAGGGGTTCTTTTCGAGAAAGCCCTTGATCGGGCTGTCATCCCCCAGAGGATACAGAAGCTCGATCTTGGTGTTCGGCAGTTCGATGAAGATCACGGTCACACCGTGATCGGGTTCGTCCTGCGGCGGGCCAACCACGGCGCCAAGCGCGCTGCGATACTGCTCAGCCGCGGCGTCGAGATCCGGCACGGCGATGGCAACGTGGTTCAGGCGTCCGATCATGGTCTGGTCCTCCGATAGCATTATGGCATGTTATGGGGGTGCAGGGCGCGCGGCGCAAGCGACAGGGGGACGCAACCTGCCTGTTAACCATTCATTAGCCACCTTCGGCCTAGCCTTGGTCCATAACAGCTGCCGGAGATCGCACCCATGGATGACCGAACACCCCCTCAGCCCTACGGGCTGCCCACCGCCACCCGCCCGCTTCTGGGGCTGACCATTCTGATCGTCGAGGACAGCCGCTTTGCCAGTGAGGCGATGCGGCTGTTGTGTATGCGCAGCGGCGCAAGGCTGCGCCGGGCCGATTGCCTCGCCTCGGCGCGGCGGCATCTGCAGGTCTATCGCCCGTCGGCGGTGATCGTGGATTTCGGCCTGCCGGACGGGTCCGGGCTGGACCTGATCGCGGAGTTGAACGAGGCGCAACCGCGGGTCGGGGTGATTCTGGGCATGAGCGGCGACGACCGTGCGCCGCACTTGGCCGCCCAGGCGGGGGCGGATGGTTGTCTGGTCAAGCCGCTGGACAGCGTGATGCAGTTTCAGCAGGCGATTATCGCGCATCTGCCCCAAGAGCGCCAGATCGTTGGTCCACGCCATGTGGACGAGGACCCGATTCGCCCTGATCCCGCCGCCTATCACGAGGACATGACCCATGCGGCCGACCTTTTGGAAGATGACAAGGACGGGCAGGTTCTGGATTACGTGGCGCAGTTTCTGGGCGGGGTTGCCGCCTCGGCGCGCGACACGCAGCTTGCGGATGCCGCCGATGCGCTGGCGCAGACCCGAAAGCGCGGTGCACCGGGCGACGAGTTGGCCGTGCTGGCGCATCTCAATGCGATGGTGCGCGACAGGTTGCAGGGCCGCGCGGCGATCTGAGGGCGCAGGCGCGTCAGAGTTTGCGCAGAGCGGCCTCAACCGCCGCCACAAGGGGCGCGGTGAGGTCGCTCAGCCGATGCCGTTGCAGGCCGTCTGCATCGAAATTGGCGGGGTCGAGCCATGTGTCATAGGACGCGCGCAGCGCGGGCCAGTCGCGGTCGATCACCGAGAACCACGCGGTATCGCGATTGCGCCCTTTCACGATGGTGGCCTGACGAAAGACACCCTCGAACACGAAACCGAAGCGTCGGGCAGCGCGACGCGACGGGGCATTGAGCGCGTCGCATTTCCACTCGAAGCGGCGATAGCCCGCATCGAACGCCCAATGCATCATCAGGTGTATGGCGTCGGTCGCGATACGGGTGCGTTGCAATGCGGGGGACATGGCGATGAACCCCACCTCGATCGAGCCTGCGCGGGGATCGATCCGCAGAAAGGACGCAACCCCGGTTGCAGGGCCGCCCGCGCGATCCCGGATCGCATAGAACAGGGGGTCATCACCGGCGGCAGCGCCCGTCAGCCACGTGCGAAAATCCGCGAACGCGGCAAAAGGACCGACAGGCATGTAATCCCAGACCGGATCATGGCCCTTGAACGCGTCGAAAAGCTCCGCCGCATGGGCCTCGGACAGCCGTTCCAGAAGGGCATGGCGTCCTTCCATGTGCAGAGGTCCGGGACGGGGCGGCGCCTGCCATCCCGGAACGGGTGGACCGACGGGGCGATCTGTCATCTGCTTTCCTTTCACGGGGACGGCACGGCACAGGCTAAGCGGGTGCGCAGATGAAGAAAAGGGCGCGCTGTCTGCGCGCCCTTGGCCATAAGCTTGGGTTGGCAAGCCCCGTCGGGGCCGGTCAATCCTGCTGTTCGATCACCCGAAGGCCAAGCTCCATCAGCTGTTCGCTGCTGGCCTCGGAGGGGGCGTTCATCATCAGGTCTTCGGCGCGCTGGTTCATCGGGAACATGATGACCTCACGGATGTTCTGTTCATTGGCCAGAAGCATCACGATCCGGTCGATGCCCGCCGCACAGCCGCCATGGGGCGGCGCGCCATACTGGAACGCGTTGACCAGACCGCCAAAGCGCTTGTGCACTTCGGCCTCGTCATAGCCGGCCAGCTCGAACGCCTTGATCATGATGTCGAGCTTGTGGTTCCGGATCGCGCCCGACACCAGCTCGTACCCGTTGCAGGCAAGGTCATACTGGAAGCCCAGCACCTCGAGCGGATCGCCCGACAGCGCGTCAAGCCCACCCTGCGGCATCGAGAAGGGGTTGTGCGAGAAGTCGATCTTGCCGGTCTCGTCGTCCTTTTCGTACATCGGGAAATCGACCACCCAGCAGAAGGCGAAGCGGTCTTTGTCGGTGAGGCCCAGCTCCTCGCCGATGACGGTGCGAGCGCGGCCAGCGACCGATTCGAAGCTTTGCGGCTTGCCACCGAGGAAGAAGGCCGCATCGCCCTTGCCCAGACCAAGCTGCAGGCGGATCGCCTCGGTGCGTTCGGGGCCGATATTCTTGGCCAGGGGACCCGCGGCTTCCATGCCGTTCTCGCCGTCGCGCCAGAAGATGTAGCCCATGCCGGGCAGACCCTCTTTCTGGGCGAAGGCGTTCATGCGGTCGCAGAACTTGCGGCTGCCCCCCGTGGGCGCGGGGATGGCGCGGATTTGCGTGCCGTCCTGTTCCAGCAGCTTGGCGAAGATCGCGAAACCGGAGCCGCGGAAATGCTCGGAGACGTCCTGCATCTTGATCGGGTTGCGCAGGTCGGGCTTGTCGGTGCCATACCACAAGGCGGCATCGCGATACGAGATATGCGGCCAGTGCTTGTCGACCTTGTGGCCGGGGCCGAATTCCTCGAACACGCTTTCGAGCACGGGTTGGATCGTGTCGAACACGTCTTGCTGCTCGACAAAGCTCATTTCGAGGTCGAGCTGGTAGAAATCGGTGGGCGAGCGATCGGCGCGGGGGTCTTCGTCGCGGAAGCAGGGCGCGATCTGGAAATACTTGTCGAAGCCCGACACCATGATGAGCTGCTTGAAGAGCTGCGGCGCCTGCGGGAGCGCATAAAAGCGGCCCGGATGCAGGCGCGAGGGCACCAGAAAGTCGCGCGCGCCCTCGGGCGAGGAGGCGGTGATGATCGGTGTCTGGTATTCGCGGAAGCCCTTGTCCCACATGCGGCGGCGGATCGAGGCGACCACGTCCGAGCGCAGGGTCATGTTGCGCTGCATCTCTTCGCGGCGCAGGTCGAGATAGCGGTGACGCAGGCGGGTTTCCTCGGGGTATTCCTGATCGCCGAACACCATCAGCGGCAGTTCCTTGGCGGAGCCCAGCACCTCCATGTCGCGGATGAACACCTCGATCTCGCCGGTGGGGATCTTGGCGTTGATGAGGCTCGCGTCGCGGGCCTTCACATCGCCGTCGATACGGATGCACCATTCCGAGCGGACGCGCTCTACCTGATCGAACACGGGGCTGTCGGGATCGCACAGAACCTGAGTGATGCCATAATGGTCGCGCAGATCGATGAACAGCACCCCGCCATGGTCGCGGATGCGGTGAACCCACCCGGACAGGCGGACCGTCTGACCGACGTTGGATGTGTCGAGTTCGGCGCAGGTGTGGCTGCGATATGCGTGCATGGCGTCCTCTCTGGCCCGGGGGCTGCGTGGCTTGGTTCGGGCCGATACACCTTGGCGGCGGGCCAAAGTCAAGGGGCGGGCGGATGCGCAACCGGCTCGTATTGTGCAAAATCATTTACAGACAGACATTTGTCGGCAAAAATACCCGATATCGAGCAAAAACCCCGTATTTCGGGGGGAAAGGTCGGCAGGTTTCGCATCACCGGACACGACGCCAGAAACGGCGCAAACCAATGGGGATGGGACATGTGGACAACGGTATTGGACAGGCTTTTGCTGCATCTGTTCAGCAGTGGAGACCTGAAAATCACTTTTCCCGACGGCGTGACGCGCCGTTACGGCGACGGGTCGGGGCAGACGGTGGCGGTGACGCTGCATGACGTGAGCTTGCCGCGAAAGATCGTCATCTCGCCGGATATGGCGGTGGGCGAAGCCTATATGGACGGGCGGCTGACGATCGAGGACGACGATCTTTACGGATTTCTGGGGCTGGCGATCCGCAATATCGCGCAAAATGGCCAGCCATGGTTCCGCAGGCCGCTGGAGATGGGCCGGCATGTGATGCGCAGCGTCGCACAGTTCAACCCGATGGGCCGCGCGCAGGCCAATGTGGCGCATCATTACGATCTGTCCGGCGCGCTTTACGATCTTTTCCTCGACGCTGACCGGCAATATTCCTGCGCCTATTTCCGCGAACCGGACATGACGCTGGAGGCCGCGCAAGAGGCCAAGAAACGCCATATCGCCGACAAGCTGCTGATCGAGCCGGGGATGCGGGTGCTGGATATCGGCTGTGGCTGGGGCGGCATGGGGCTGACACTGGCGCGCGACTATGGCGCCGAGGTTCTGGGCGTGACGCTGTCGCGCGAACAGCACGCCATGGCCAATGCAAGGGCCGAACAGGCCGGGCTGGCGAGCAAGGCGCGGTTCGAGCTGATGGATTATCGCAAGCTCGAAGGCACATTCGACCGGATCGTGTCGGTGGGGATGTTCGAGCATGTGGGCGTGCCGCATTATGATGAGTATTTCAGAACGGTGAAAAAGCGGCTTGATCCCGAGGGCATCGCGCTGATCCACACCATCGGGCGGGCCGACCCGCCGGGGGTGACAAGCCCCTGGATCGCGAAATACATCTTTCCCGGCGGCTATGTGCCCTCGATGTCCGAGGCGCTGAAATCCATCGAAAAGCAGCATTTTATCGCCACCGATATCGAGATCTGGCGGCTGCATTACGCCGAGACGCTGCGCCATTGGCATGATCGGTTCATGGCCAATATCGACAAGGCCCGCGCGCTTTATGACGAGAGGTTCTGCCGGATGTGGCGCTATTACCTGATTGCCTGCGAGCTGACATTCAGGCTCAACCGACAGGTGGTGTTCCAGTTCCAGCTGTCACCGAAGCAGGACGCCGTGCCGCTGACGCGCGATTATCTTTACCGCGACGATGTCCGGGCGATGCAGCACGCGGCGGAATAAAGCGTTCCGCCTTAAACCTGAGGCATCAGCCAAAGGCGTACCGCGTACACTGGCTGAACAAAGCACGGCTTTTCGCGGAACGCTTCAATCTGCGGGCCGGCGCGACAGGCGCCGGTCAGGCATAGGCGGAGGACAGGCGGCTGGCGAAACGGGCCTTCCAGAGCGCCTCTTCGTATTCCGAGGCGGCGGTGCTGTCATGCACCACGCCGCCGCCCACATTCAGCGTTGCGCCGCCGTTTTCGAGCATAAGCGTGCGGATCGCCACGTTGAATTCCGCGCGGCCATCAGGCGCGGCCCAGCCGATCGTGCCGCAATAGATCTCGCGCGGGGCGGGTTCGAGTTCGGCAAGGATCTGCATCGCGCGCAGCTTGGGCGCGCCGGTGATCGAGCCACAGGGAAAGAGCGCCCGGAAGATGTCCGACAAGCAGGTATCTGCGGCCATCTGTCCGGCCACGAGCGAGGTCATCTGGTGCACCGTCTCGTAGGTTTCGACCTTGAAGAGCTCGGGCACGCACACGCTGCCGGGCCGGCAGATGCGGCTGATATCGTTGCGCAGAAGATCCACGATCATCAGGTTTTCGGCGCGGTTCTTTTCATCGGAAGACAGAAAGGCGCGGCGGCGCGCATCCTCGGCTGGATCGTCGCTGCGGGGCTGGGTGCCTTTCATGGGCCGCGTCTCGATCCGGCCGGCGGCATCCGTGCGAAAGAACAGCTCGGGCGAGCGAGACAGGATCGCGGGCAGGCCCGGAGCCTCGATCAAGGCGCCGAAGCGAACCGGCTGGATGCGGGTCAGGGCGGCATGGAGCGCCTCGGGGGTGCCTTCGGCGCGCATGGTGATCGGGAAGGTCAGATTGGCCTGGTAGATGTCACCGGCGCAGATATAGGCGTGCACCTGATCGAAGGCGGCGGCGTAATCCTCGGCGGACCAGTGCGGGGTCATGTCATGCAGCGCCACGGGACCGGCCGCCAGCGGCGGTGCCGCAAGGGGGGCGTCGAACACGCCGAACTGGAGCAGGGGCAGGCGGCGATCACGCGGCATCAGAGGCATCAGGCGCGGCTCGAGCGCATAGCCCGCGTCATAGCTTGCGAAGCCCGCGAGCCAGGCACCCTGCGCACGCGCCGCATCGAGCGCCGCGAGCGCCTGAGGCATCTCGTCGGCGGTGCGGGCGGCAATGATGCGTCGGGGCCGGGCGAAAACTGCGGCGCGCGCATCCGGCCCATGATCGAAACGAATCTGCAAAGCGGCTGTCCCTGCTGCGTATCTGGCGAAGAGATAGGGCCAATGACGGGAAATGGCACTGTCAAAAGCGGCCTTTGCGGCCGGTTTTGCGATGCCCCTTGCAAGCCAGCGCGTGATGGATATAACCGCCAACAATTTGTGCGCAGGCCGCAAGCGCCCGCGCCCGATCAGCTGCCCGGGGATCACCATGCCGAAAAGAACAGACATCTCGTCCATCATGATCATCGGGGCGGGTCCGATCATCATTGGCCAAGCCTGCGAGTTCGACTATTCGGGCGCCCAGGCCTGCAAGGCGCTGCGCGAGGAAGGGTACCGGGTGATCCTGGTCAATTCGAACCCGGCCACGATCATGACCGATCCCGGACTGGCGGATGCCACCTATATCGAGCCGATCACCCCCGAGATCGTCGCCAAGATCATCGAAAAGGAACGCCCCGATGCGCTGCTGCCCACGATGGGCGGTCAGACCGGGCTCAACACTGCGCTGGCGGTGGCCGATATGGGCATCCTGGACAAATACGGCGTCGAGCTGATCGGGGCCAACCGTCAGGCCATCGAAATGGCCGAGGACCGCAAGCTGTTCCGTGAAGCGATGGACCGGCTGGGCATCGAGAACCCGGCGGCCACCATCGCCAACACGCTGGACGAGGCGATGGCGGCGCTGGATACGGTGGGTCTGCCGGCGATCATCCGCCCGGCCTATACGCTTGGCGGCACAGGCGGTGGCGTGGCCTATAACCGTGACGATTACGAGCGGATCTGCAAATCGGGGCTGGATGCCTCGCCGGTGAGCCAGATCCTGATCGACGAGTCGCTGCTTGGCTGGAAAGAGTTCGAGATGGAGGTGGTGCGCGACAAGGCCGATAACGCGATCATCGTCTGCGCCATCGAGAATGTCGATCCGATGGGCGTGCATACCGGAGATTCGATCACCGTGGCCCCGGCGCTGACGCTGACCGACAAGGAATACCAGATCATGCGCAACCTGAGCATCGCGGTGCTGCGCGAGATCGGGGTCGAGACGGGCGGGTCGAACGTGCAATGGGCGATCAACCCCGAAAACGGGCGTATGGTGGTCATCGAGATGAACCCGCGGGTGTCGCGCTCGTCGGCGCTGGCCTCCAAGGCCACGGGCTTCCCGATTGCCAAGATCGCCGCCAAGCTGGCGGTGGGCTATACGCTGGACGAGTTGGACAACGACATCACCAAGGTGACGCCCGCCAGCTTCGAGCCGACCATTGACTATGTCGTCACCAAGATCCCGCGCTTTGCCTTCGAGAAATTCCCCGGCTCGGAGCCGCATCTGACCACGGCGATGAAATCGGTGGGCGAGGCGATGGCCATTGGCCGGACGATCCACGAGTCGCTGCAAAAGGCGCTGGCCTCGATGGAGACGGGCCTGAGCGGGTTCGACGAGATCGAGATCGAGGGGGCACCGGAGCGCGCCGCCGTCATCAAGGCGCTGAGCAAGCAGACGCCGGACCGGCTGCGCACCATCGCGCAGGCCATGCGCCACGGGCTGAGCAATGACGACATTCAGGCCGCCACCGCCTATGATCCGTGGTTCCTGGCGCGCATCCGCGAGATCGTGGAAGCGGAAGAACAGGTCCGCGAGAGCGGTTTGCCGAAAGATGCTGCCGGGCTGCGCCGTCTGAAGATGCTGGGCTTTACCGATGCGCGGCTGGCCAAGCTGACCGGCTTCACCGAGGCCGATGTGCGCCGGCGCCGGGTGGCCGAGGGGGTCACGGCCGTGTTCAAGCGGATCGACACCTGTGCCGCCGAATTCGAGGCGCAGACGCCCTATATGTATTCGACCTATGAAGCGCCGATGATGGGCGAGGTGGAGTGCGAGGCACGCCCCAGTGATCGCAAGAAGGTGGTCATCCTTGGTGGCGGCCCGAACCGGATCGGTCAGGGGATCGAGTTCGATTATTGCTGCTGTCACGCCTGTTTCGCGTTGAGCGACACAGGGTACGAGACGATCATGATCAACTGCAACCCCGAGACCGTGTCGACCGATTACGACACCTCGGACCGGCTGTATTTCGAGCCGCTGACGTTCGAGCATGTGATGGAAATCCTGCGCGTCGAGCTGGAGAACGGCACACTGCATGGGGTGATCGTGCAATTCGGGGGGCAGACCCCGCTGAAACTGGCCAAGGCGCTGGAGGCCGAAGGCATCCCGATCCTCGGCACCTCGCCGGACGCGATCGATCTGGCCGAGGACCGTGAGCGGTTCCAGGCGCTGGTCAATCAGCTGGGTCTCAAGCAGCCGAAGAACGGCATCGCCAGCACCGACAAGCAGGCCCTGGCCATCGCCGATGAGATTGGTTTCCCGCTGGTGATCCGCCCGTCCTATGTGCTGGGGGGGCGCGCGATGGAGATCGTGCGCGACATGGCGCATCTGGAACGCTACATCGCCGAGGCCGTGGTCGTGTCGGGCGACAGTCCGGTGCTGCTGGATGGGTACCTTTCGGGGGCCATCGAATGCGATGTCGATGCGCTCTGCGATGGCGAGACCGTGCATGTGGCGGGCATCATGCAGCATATCGAGGAAGCGGGTGTGCATTCGGGGGACAGCGCCTGTTCGTTGCCGCCCTATTCACTGCGTCCCGAAACCATCGCCGAGATCAAGACCCAGACCGAGGCACTGGCCCGGGCGCTGAATGTCGTCGGGCTGATGAACGTGCAATTCGCGGTCAAGGGTGACGACATCTATCTGATCGAAGTGAACCCGCGCGCCAGCCGCACTGTGCCGTTCGTGGCCAAGGCCACCGACTCGGCCATTGCATCCATCGCGGCGCGGCTGATGGCGGGCGAGCCGATGTCGAACTTCCCCTATCGGGGCCCCTACCCTGCGGACACCAAACCCGGCACCTTGCCGATGGCCGACCAGATGACTCTGGCCGATCCGGCGATGCCGTGGTTTTCGGTCAAGGAGGCGGTCATGCCCTTTGCGCGCTTCCCCGGTGTGGATACAATCCTTGGCCCCGAGATGCGCTCGACCGGCGAGGTGATGGGGTGGGATGTGTCCTTCCCGCGCGCCTTCCTCAAGGCGCAGATGGGCGCGGGCACAGACCTGCCGGACAGCGGCACAGTGTTCTTTTCGATCAAGGATTCGGACAAGACACCGCAACTGATCGAGGCGGCACGGACACTGACCGATCTGGGCTTTGATCTGATCGCGACCCGTGGCACGGCGGCGTTTCTGGCCGAGCAGGACATCGATTGCGCGGTGGTCAACAAGGTCTATGAGGGGCGCCCGAACATCGTGGACATGCTCAAGAACGGGCAGATCGCACTGGTCATGAACACGACCGAAGGTGCGCAGGCCGTCGAGGACAGCCGCGAAATCAGGTCGGTCGCGCTTTATGACAAGATCCCGTATTTCACGACCGGCGCCGGTGCGCATGCCGCAGCTATGGCAATAAAGGCACGCCAAGAGGGCGAGCTGAAAGTGATGCCGCTGCAAGGGCCGGCCAGACCCGCCGCGTAAACCTGCACCAAGGCACTGATAATGATGCATAAATATCGGCGCCACCCGGCGCCGATGCGAGCCATGATGTGCCATCCCGGCAGCCCTGCACCGGGTGCATGGATTTTTGTGAAATTTGGGATTGCGCGGCGCAAATTTTCTATTATGTGCGGCTGACGGATGCTGATGCGCCCGCCCAAACCGCAACCTCACTTTTCAGGAGGCCTAAAATGACGCGTGACGAACTGAACCGCGAATTGCGTATGCACAGTGCTTCCTGGCCGGCGGTCCTCATCGTGTATGGACTCATCGTGGCCACGATGGTGTTCAGCGCGATGTCCATCACCTGACCCAGGGCAGCTTGACACCAGAGACCTGTTGAACAGGTCCGGTTGCAACGAAATAGATAGCGGCGGATGGCACATGTCCATCCGCCGTTTTTTTAGGGCCGCGGCCCCGATCAGAGCTGTGTGCCCTGCACCTTGGAATCGCCCGGCTTGATGTTGCTGGAGGCCGCTTCGCCGACATTGTCGACGCCACGTTCCTCGAGCAGGGTGGTCAGCCAATCGGGGTCCATCTCGGGCACCGAACTGAGCAGCAGATCGGTATAAGGGTGGTGCGGCGGCGTGAACATGTCCGTCTTGGGGCCTTGTTCCACCACCTTGCCATGCTGCATGACGACCACCTCATCGGCGATCGCGCGCACGGTGGCCAGATCATGGGTGATGAACATATAGGCGAGGTTCAGCTCTTTCTGGAGCCGGTTCAGAAGCCGCAGGATGCCTTCGGCGACAAGCTGATCGAGGGCTGATGTCACCTCGTCGCAGATGATGAAGGTGGGATCGGCGGCGAGCGCGCGGGCAATCCCGATCCGCTGCTTCTGCCCCCCGGACAATTCCGGCGGATAGCGGTTGTAGTATTTCGAGGGCTCAAGCTCGATCAGGTCGAGCAACTCATCCACCCGACTCTTGAGGGCAGCGCCCTTGAGACCGTGATAGAATTGCGCGGGACGGCCGATGATTTCCGAGATCTGCACCTTGGGATTGAGCGCGGTATCGGCCATCTGGTAGATCATCTGGCACTGGCGCAACTGATCCTTGGTGCGGCTGCGGTAATCGGGGGGGAACGGCTCGCCCTTGAACAGAACGTCGCCTTTCATCGGGGGCAAAAGCCCGGTGATGACGCGGGCGGTGGTGGATTTGCCGGACCCGGATTCGCCGACAACGGCGACGGTCATGCCCTCGTAGACATCGAAGCTGACATCGTCGAGCACCTTGGCGCCGCTGCTATAGGCGGCATCCACGTTGCGCACCGAGATGAGCGGCGTGGTGTCCTTGGGCCGGACTTTCTGCTCGCGCTTGAGGCTGCGGACCGCCCAGAGGCTTTTGGTGTAATCCTCTTTCGGGTTGTCGAGCATTTCCTTGGTGGGGGCCTCTTCGACCTCTTCGCCCTTGAGCAACACCTTGATCGTGTCGGCCATCTGCGCCACGACGGCGAGATCGTGGGTGATGTAGATGGCGGCGGTGTTGAACTGATCGACGATATCGCGGATCGCGGCCAGCACCTCGATCTGGGTGGTGACGTCAAGCGCCGTCGTCGGCTCATCAAAGATGATGAGATCGGGACGGCAGGACATGGCCATCGCTGTCATCGCGCGCTGCAACTGACCGCCCGACACCTGGTGCGGATAGCGAAAGCCGATCTCTTCGGGGTTGGGCAGACGCAGCCGGCGATAGAGCTCGATGGCGTCTTCCTGCGCTTCCATCCGTTTCTTCAGGCGGTATTGCACCGGCGCTTCGGTATGCTGGTCGATCAGCTTGTGCGCCGGGTTGAACGAGGCGGCGGCGGATTGTGCCACATAGGCGATCCGCGAGCCACGCAGCGCGCGCCGGTCGCTTTCGGAGGCGGTGGTCAGCTCCATGCCGTCGAACTCGATCGAGCCGCCGGAAATGCGCGTCCCGTCGCGGGCATAGCCCATGGCGGCCGCACCGATGGTGGATTTCCCGGCGCCGGATTCACCGATCAGGCCCAGCACCTCGCCACGGTGGAGGGTCAGGTCGACACCCTTGATGATGTCGACCCATTGTTCGTCGGAATAGCCCTGAATCTGCAGATCGCGGATTTCCAGAAGGACGTCTTTTGATTTCGGCATGGGGATTAATCCTTCAGTCCGGAGGAACGGTGCAGCATCCAGTCGACCACGAAATTGACCGCAACGGTCAAGAGCGCGATGGCCGCCGCCGGAATGAGGGGGGTGATGTCACCGAAGGAAATGAGCGTCGCGTTTTCGCGCACCATCGAGCCCCAGTCCGCAGTGGGCGGCTGGATGCCGAGCCCGAGGAAGGACAGGCCCGCGACGAGCAGGAACACGAAGCAGAATTCCAGCCCGAATTCCGCGATCAGAGGTGCTGTGGAATTGGGCAGGATCTCGCGGCGGATCAGATACCATTTACCCTCGCCGCGCAGCTTGGCCGCTTCGATATAGTCCATGACCACAACATTGCCCGCCACCGCACGCGTCAGGCGGAAGACGCGCGGCGAATAGATCACCCCCACGACAAGGATCAGGATCACCTCGGACGGGTTGAAGATGGTCAGCATGCCAAGGCTGAACCCCGAAGAGACCCCCACGAGGATCGCCAGACCGACAAGCCAGCTGAGCACATTGTTTTCCGCCTTCGCGACCACCACCAGAAGACCGGTGACCATGGCAAAGCCGAACATCAGCCAGAAGCTGGTGGTCGAGTTGGCCAGTGCGCCGCCGAAGATCGACAGCATCAAAAGCGCGAAGATCAGCGACGGGATCGACATGATGACATCCGATGTCCGTCCCAGAACCTGATCGAACCAGCCTCCGGTCGTGGCGGCCAGAAGCCCGGCAAGCGCGCCCAGAACAAAAGCCATCACGGTCCCCGCGAGAGCCAGCGCCACGGTGTTGCGCGCGCCATAGATGATCCGGCTGAACATGTCGCGGCCCAGCTGATCGGCGCCCAGAAGCATGTCGCCATCCGGCACGGCAAAGGCGGTCGAGATCACCTCGGCTTCGCCGAAGGGCGCGATCCAGGGCGCGAAGATGCCGGCAATCGCATAGGTGAAGATCACGAACATGCCGAATGCCGCGGTGAGCGGCGCGGTGCGCAGCTCCTTGGCCATGTCGGTGGACACGATGGCGATCAGGAATTCGCGGAACGCATAGGCCACCATGGCCGAGAGCGCCAGCATCCCCGCCGCGATCGCCACGCCGCGAAGCATCGAGGGACCGCCCACGATCCCGAGGATGAAGGACACGAGGGTGAGCGAGAAGACCAGCAGAAACCAAGTGCGTTTGTTGAAATAGGCGGCCAGACAGGACGCTGCGAGAAGCAGGGTGTAGTAGCCGATAACGAAGATGCTCATCGTGATACCCTCCCTTACTTCGGATGCCGCAAACGCGGGTTTGTCAGAATGGCCCCGACATCCGCCGCAAGATTGAGCAGGATGAAGGTGGCCGCGAAGATCAGGCAGCAGGCCTGCACGACGGGGAAGTCACGTTTCGACACCGAGTCGACAAGCGCCTGTCCGATGCCGGGATAGACGAAGACCACCTCGACCAGCACCACGCCGGTAATGAGATAAGCCAGGTTGAGCGCCACCACGTTGATGATCGGCGCCCAAGCATTCGGCAGGGCGTGGCGGACGATGACTTTCCATGGCGGCGTGCCCTTGAGACGGGCCATTTCGATATAGGGCGAGGCCAGCAGGTTGATGATCGCCGCCCGTGTCATGCGCATCATATGAGCTGTCACCACCAGAACCAGCGTAAGGGCGGGAAGGAACGTCCGGTGCAGAAGTTCAGGCAGGGTCATGTTCTGGCTGAGGCTTGCGATAGCGGGGAACATGCCCCAGTTGACCGAGAAATAGAGGATGAGGATGTAGCCCAGGAAGAATTCCGGCGACGAGATCGAGGTCAGCGTCGCCACGTTGGCCACCCGGTCGAAAACCGTGTAGCGCAGCAGGGCCACCAGTACGCCGAGGATGATTGCCAGCGGCACGGCGATCACCGCGGCATAGGCCGCAAGAAACAGCGTGTTCATGAAGCGCTGCCCGATCAGGGTGGTCACACGCTCGCCGGTCACGATGGAATTGCCGAAATCAAGGGTCACCGCACCGCCTAGCCATTCGAGATATCGGATGATGGCGGGCTTGTCCAAACCCATTTCCTTGCGCAATGCCGCAAGGTTTTCCTCGGTTGCCCCCTGACCGAGAACCGCCTGAGCGATATCGCCCGGCAACAGCTCGACCATGAAGAAAATGATGACGGATATGACCAAGAGGATGAACAGCCCGATACCGAGCCTCTTTCCTACAAGCGCCAGAATGTCTCCCATCTGTCCCTCCTGCTGCTGTACCGGTGCCGAGGACATGATGTCGTCCTTCCGACCAGCCGAACAGTTTTTTATTGGTGCTGTGCTTTCGTGATGCCGCAAGGGCAAATCGGAGCCAGCTTTTGGCCTGAACGCATTTTTCAGAAGATGAGAGGCTGGTTCAGGCAACGATGGACCCGGCGCATCACGCCGGGTCCGGTCTTGGATCTATCAGCCTTCGAACCACCAACGGCTGGTGGCGCGGGCGCCGTCCATCTGCCAGCTTGCCGCGAGCTCAGGGCCGTGCTGAACGTTCTTGCGGCGGGCATAGACGAAGTTCGGGAAGAACGGGATCAATGTGCCGCCATCGTCACGGGCCAGCATGGCCATTTCGCGATACATCTCGGCACGCTTGTCATTGTCCAGTTCCGACTTGGCCTGCAGCAGCAGTTCGTTGAACCGCTCATTCTGCCAGCGGCTTTCGTTCCAGGCTGCGTCATCCTTGTAGGCAAGGCTGTACATGACGTCCGGCGTCGGACGTGCGCCCCACTGCACCACGCACCAGGGATCCTTGAGCCAGACATCCGAGTAGTAGCCATCGCTCGGCACGCGGTTGACGTTGATGTTGATCCCCGCGGCCTTGGCCTGTTCGGCGTAGAGGATGCACATGTCCACGGCGCCCGAGAACACCGAATCCGCCACCTTGATCTCGACCGACAGGCCTTCGGCACCGGCTTTGGCCAGCAAGGCTTTGGCCTCGTCCGGATCATACTCGCGCTGCGGAATATCGTCGGGCCAGTAGGGCATGGCGGGCGAATGGTGGAAATCATTGCCCATGGTTGCCGTATTGAAGGTGATCTTTTCGATGATCTCTTGCCGGTTCATCGCCAGCTTCATCGCATTGCGCACGTCCACATTGTCGAAAGGTGCCATGTCGCACATCATCGGCATGGTGATCGCAGCGGCCGAGGGGACGTTGTCGATCTCGATATTGGGATCGCGCTGCAGAAGCGACAGGGTCTTGAGCTCGAGCTGCGTGATCGCATCCACATCGCCGGTGACAAGGGCTGTCTGGCGCGCGTTCGGATCGTTGAGGACGGTGATTACCACCTCGTCGAAATACGCTCCTTCGAGGTGCCAATCATCATGGCGGACAAGGCTGTACTGCACGCCGAATTCGGTTTCGACCAGACGGTAAGGACCGCAGCCATCGCCCGACTGCCAGTTCAGGCTGCCATCGTCATTGGCGGGGCAGATGGCGAAGTGGTAGTCGGTCATCAGCCACGGCAGATCGGCATTGCCCGACTCCAGCGTCACTGTGATCGAGTGATCGCCATTGTCGACGATATCGACCACACCCGACAACAGCGCCTTGGCCGCCGATGTCGAGGACTCGCCGCGATGGTGGTTGAGAGACGCGATCACATCGTTCGCCGTCACCTTGGCGCCGCTATGGAAGGTGGCGCGATCGTTCAGCTTGAAGGTCCATTCCTTGGCGTCCGGGCTTGCCGACCATTCCGTTGCCACGTCCGGGCCAAGCGAGCCATCCGATTCGATCAAGGTCAGGTAGCTGCGGAACGTGTGAATCAGCTGGATCATCGAGAAGGTAACGTAGGTGCCCGGATCATGTGTGTCGCCGGTGTTGCCGTCATGCGACCCGAGGCGGAACGTGCCGCCCGATGAGGGTGCCGCCTTGGCCTGCGTCGTCCAAAGCCCGGTGGCGGCAGACGCGGTCAGACCCGCCGCCATCGAATAATTCATAAAGGACCGGCGCGACACCTTGCCCTCGCGGGCGGCGTCGGCAAGCCGGTCAATCAGCATCTGATCTTTGATTTTTGTCATGGTCTCTCCCTGATTTTATTCTGAGGCCACCGCCGAGGACATGCTCGCGGCGCCATTCCCAAGTGTTTGCGTCATTCGCCAAGACAGGTAGCCTAAAAACGACATGTGCCAACCAAAACACGAATTCGCACGGACATCCACCCTTTCCATGCGGCAAGCGTTTTTTCATTTATCAACAATATATTGAAAGAATGCGATGTCACGCGGCCCCAATCGCACGGCGTTGCCCTGCAAAATATTGTCTAAATACGACAAGTTCTCATCCGGAGGCGGATACGCAGGTCCCCGATCGGGGACCGGTCAGCTTTCGTCCCTGCGCGACCGCAGTCGCGCGAAATAATCCAGCCTTTTCTTCAATTCGCGCTCGAATCCGCGTTCCACCGGGCTGTAGAGGACGGGGCGTTTCATATCCTCGGGAAAATAGTTCTGCCCGGAAAATCCATCCTCGGCATCATGGTCATAGGCGTAGCCCTCGCCATAGCCTTGATCCTTCATCAGCTTGGTGGGCGCATTGAGAATGTGCCGGGGTGGCGGCGCGCTTCCCGTCGCCTTGGCCGCGCGCATGGCGGCCTTATAGGCGACGTAGCCGGCGTTGGATTTCGGCGCCAAGGCCAGATAGGTGACCGCCTGAGCCAGCGCCAGTTCGCCCTCGGGGCTGCCAAGACGTTCGTAAATTTCCCAGGCATGAAGGCAGACCGTCTGCGCCTGCGGATCGGCCAGCCCGATATCCTCGACCGCCATGCGGGTGATCCGCCGGGCAAGATAGCGCGGGTCCTCCCCCCCGGTCAGCATCCTTGCATACCAGTAAAGCGCCGCATCCGGATCGGACCCGCGCACCGATTTGTGCAGCGCCGAAATCAGGTTGTAATGTTCATCACCGGACTTGTCGTATTTCGCGGCCCGCCGCATCAGCCGCCCGGTCAGCGCGGCTGTGTCAAGCTTGCCCTCGACCCTCCAGGCGGCCACCTGTTCGATCAGATTGAGAAGCGCGCGCCCGTCGCCATCGGCCATCTCGAGCAGCGCCTCGCGGGCTGGACCATCCAGAGGCAGGGGGCGGCCAAGCTCGGCCTCGGCGCGTTGCGCCAACCGCTCCAGATCGGCCAGCGACAGCCGTTCGAGTACCAGAACCTGCGCCCGGCTGAGAAGGGCGGCGTTCAACTCGAAGCTGGGATTTTCGGTGGTGGCGCCCACCAGCAGAAGCGTCCCATCCTCCATATGGGGCAGGAAACTGTCCTGCTGGGCCTTGTTGAAGCGGTGGATCTCATCGACGAACAACAGCGTCCCCTGCCCATTCGCGCGGCGGTGGCGCGCTTGCTCGAACACCTTCTTCAGCTCGGCCACACCGCTGAAGATCGCGCTGATCTGCACGAAATGGAGATCGGTCTCGTCGGCCAGAAGCCGGGCGATCGTGGTCTTGCCGACCCCCGGCGGCCCCCAGAACACCAAAGACGACAGGCTGCCCGCCTCCAGCATCGCGCCAAGCGGCGCCTCGGGACCAAGCAGCTGCGCCTGCCCGATCACATCCGCCAGTTTGCGCGGGCGCAGCCTGTCGGCCAAAGGGCGAGGCGCAGTGTCGGGCGTTTTGCCGGGGTCTTTGTCGAACAGATCCTGCATCCGCTAGAGCCTGAACCGTAGAACGGCGCGCTGATCGCCGCGCTGCACATCAAGTGACAGCATCCCCGAGGCCCGCACTAGAAGATCGTTCGCGCTGGTGCTGTCGGTCACCTCGATCCCGTCAATCGCGCGCAGCACGTCACCCGCCTGCAAACCGGCCCGCGCCCCGACGCGGCCCGGATCATCCACCACCACGCCCGATGCGCCAAGCGGCAGGTCATGATCCGACAGGACCACGGGATTGATCGTCGAGAGCGTCATGCCGGGAATGGCGGTTTGCCGGCCTGTCACAAGCTGCGCGCGGGGCGGCATATCCGGCGGCGCGATAAGGTCCAGCGTCACCTCGCGCACGGCACCATCGTGGATATAGGTGATGGTCGACGCGGCCCCGATACCCGCGACCGACATGCGAAACAGCATCTCGGCGGGCGTATTGACGGGCAAGCCATCGACGGTTGTGATGACATCGCCGGGCTCGATGCCGGCGCGGGCGAAGGCGCTTTGCGGGTGCACCTGCGAGATGACCAGCCCGCCGGGACGCTCAAGCCCCAGACCCTCGACCATGTCGGCGGTCACCGGCTGACCGGCAAGCCCCGCCCAAGGGCGCTGAAACCTGCTGTTCCCGGCACGGGCCTGCGTCACGAATTGGGCGACAAGCGCCGATGGGATGGCGAAGCCGATGCCGTTCGACCCACCCGAGCGGCTGAGGATCGCGGTATTCACCCCGATGAGCCGGCCATTGATATCGACCAGCGCGCCGCCGGAATTGCCCGGATTGATCGGTGCATCGGTCTGGATGAAATAGCCGCGCGCATTGCCCGTGGCGGTGCCCGACCGCGCCAGCCCCGACACGATTCCGCTGCTGACGGTCTGACCCACGCCGAAAGGGTTGCCGATGGCCAGAACCAGTTCGCCGACATCGACAGTATCGCTGTCGCGAAGCTCGAGCGCAGGCATCGGCGGCGC
This sequence comes from Roseobacter sp. AzwK-3b, assembly GCF_000170875.1. Classification (NCBI taxonomy): domain Bacteria; kingdom Pseudomonadati; phylum Pseudomonadota; class Alphaproteobacteria; order Rhodobacterales; family Roseobacteraceae; genus Roseobacter; species Roseobacter sp. AzwK-3b. Next base: position 33,155 of record NZ_ABCR01000011.1, on the reverse strand, counting down.
ATCTTCAAGCTGCAGAATGGCCAGATCGCTTTCTTCGTCCGACAAGAGCACACGCGCGGAATATTCGCGCCGGTCATTGAGAACCACACGGATATCCGTTGCCTCTCCGACGACATGATAATTCGAAACGACGATCCCATCCTCGCTGAGGATCACGCCGGACCCCAGTGAGTTCTGGACGCGCTGTTGCGGCACGCCAAAATCGCGAAAGAGGTTCTGAAAGAAGGGATCGCCGCTGAACGGGCTGGAGCGCACATTGACGATGCGGCGCGCATAGATATTGACCACAGCAGGTGCGGCACGCTTGACCACCGGGGTGAAGCTGAGCCCGATCTCGGCCCGGGTTTCGGGCACACGGGCGCCGTCGGCTAAAACCGGCGTGGACAGAACACACAGCATCATGAAAAGCGCGCGGATCACAGCACCCCTCCGATCAATTCCGCCTCCACCATATGCGAAGACCAGCCGCGCATTGCAACCGCCCTGCCCATTGATCGCCGAAACAGAGCAGCCCAAACGCAAAAGGCCCCCGCCGATCCGGCAGGGGCCAAAAACACCGGACCATGCCGGAGTGATCAATCTTCGTCGCCAGCAACCTCGGCGGCTTCGAGACGGGCACGATCCGCCGCACCCTTGGCATCGAGATCACGCTCGACGAATTCGATGATCGCCATCGGCGCCATGTCACCATAACGGAAACCGGCCTTGAGGACGCGGACATACCCGCCCTGACGCTCTTTGTAGCGCGGGCCGAGAACCTCGAACAGTTTGGCGACGTGCTTGTCCTGCTTGAGCTGTGCCGCGGCCTGACGGCGGGCATGCAGATCGCCGCGCTTGCCAAGAGTGACCAGCTTTTCGACGATGCGGCGAAGTTCCTTCGCCTTGGGCAGGGTTGTCTTGATTTGCTCATGTTCGATGAGCGAGCCGGCCATGTTGGCCCACAGAGCCTTGCGGTGTTCGTGGGTCCGGTTCAGGCGGCGGTAGCCTCGTGCGTGACGCATGTTTCAATCTCCAGATCGTGTTTTGCTTTGTCTGACCGGCGATGCGTGTCACCGGCTCTCCTTGGGGCGGAATGCCCGGGGTCTTGCCGGCGGGGCGCAGACCGCCCCGACCGGGAATTTCGAACAGTGCTCAGAACTGGTCTTCGAACTTCTTGGCCAGGTCTTCGATGTTGTCCGGCGGCCAATCCTCGACATCCATGCCGAGATGCAGGCCCATGCCCGACAGCACTTCCTTGATTTCGTTCAAGGACTTGCGGCCGAAGTTGGGTGTCCGGAGCATTTCGGCTTCGGTCTTCTGGATCAGGTCGCCGATATAGACGATGTTGTCGTTCTTCAGGCAGTTCGCCGAACGCACCGACAATTCCAGCTCGTCCACTTTCTTGAGCAGGAGCGGGTTGAATTCCAGCCCCTCATCCTCGGACTCGCGGCCCGCCGCTTCGGGCTCTTCGAAGTTGACGAAGATCGACAGCTGATCCTGAAGGATACGCGCTGCATAGGCCACGGCATCGTCAGGCGTGATCGAGCCATCGGTTTCCAGCTTCAGGGTCAGTTTGTCATAGTCAAGCACCTGACCTTCGCGGGTGGGCTGGACGTCATAGCTGACTTTCTTGACTGGCGAATAAATCGCGTCGATCGGGATCAGGCCGATGGGTGCGTCTTCCGGCTTGTTCTTGTCTGCAGCGACGTAGCCTTTTCCGGTGTTGACGGTCAATTCCATGAACAGATCGGCACCGTCGTCGAGGTGGCAGATCACGTGATCCTTGTTCAGGACCTCGATTCCCGCGCTGTCGGTGATATCACCGGCCGTGACGATTGCAGGCCCTTTGGCCGAAATCGACAGGCGCTTCGGTCCTTCGACTTCCATGCGCAAGGACACGCCCTTGAGGTTCAGAACGATGTCGGTGACGTCTTCACGCACACCGGCGACCGAGCTGAATTCATGCAGAACGTTGTCGATCTGCACGCTGGTGATCGCAGCGCCTTGCAGCGACGACAACAGCACGCGGCGCAGCGCGTTGCCCAGTGTCAGGCCAAAGCCACGCTCCAGCGGTTCGGCGATTACGGTGGCTTGGCGCATCGGGTCATTGCCCGGCTTCACGTCAAGTTGTGTCGGCTTGATCAGCTCTGCCCAGTTCTTATGGATCATGCGTTCCCTCCATTCCTGTCCCTGCTTCATGTCCAAAAGGCCGGGACGCCCGAGGTTCAAAATAACGGAATGGGGCCGTGCATCGCACGCGGCCCCACCTAGAAAATCGACTTAGACGCGGCGGCGCTTGGGAGGGCGACAGCCGTTATGGGCGATCGGGGTCACATCACGGATCGAGGTGATGTTGAAACCGACGGCGGCCAGAGCACGAAGCGCCGACTCGCGGCCCGAGCCGGGGCCCTGAACCTCGACCTCGAGGGTCTTCATGCCATGTTCCTGCGCCTTGCGGCCCGCATCTTCGGCGGCCATCTGAGCGGCATAGGGCGTCGACTTGCGCGAGCCCTTGAAGCCCATGGTGCCGGCCGAGGACCATGCAATCGCATTGCCCTGCACATCCGAGATGAGGATCTTGGTGTTGTTGAAAGAAGAGTTCACATGAGCAACGCCGGTGGCGATGTTCTTGGAAACCTTTTTCTTGGTACGACGGGTATCACGTGCCATTGGTTCTGCCCTCCCTTACTTCTTCTTGCCGGCAATAGCTTTTGCCGGGCCCTTGCGGGTGCGGGCATTGGTATGCGTCCGCTGACCGCGAACCGGCAGGTTGCGGCGGTGACGCAGACCGCGATAGCAGCCGAGATCCATCAGACGCTTGATGTTCATCTGGACTTCACGACGCAGGTCGCCTTCGACGGTGAAGTTTTCGTCGAGATGCTCGCGCACGGCCAGAAGCTCGGCGTCCGACAGCTCGTTGACGCGGCGCGACTGGTCGATACCAACGGCTTCGCAGATGGCCTTGGCCGATGCATGGCCAATTCCGGTGATGTAGGTGAGGGCGATCGGGACCCGTTTACTGGTCGGGATGTTTACGCCGGCGATACGTGCCACGTGTCATGTCCTTTCGTTGCGGTTCCGTAGCTCCAGAACCTTTTTTCACAACGTCAGCCCGGGCATGTTGCCAGCCGGGCCGCAGCTGATTTCAGGTGATCGATCCTTTACGGACCATTACCGCGCCAGAATCAAATCCGCGCGGGATGTTGCTGGTTAGGAGTAAATGCCGGGAGCGTCAACCCCCCGCCATTCATTTGTCGAGCACAGCGGCGATAGAGGCCTTTACCTCGTCGATCTCGCCCAATCCGTTGACGGATTCCAGTTGGCCATTGGCATAGTAATAGCCGATCAGCGGCGAGGTTTTCTTGTAGTATTCCATCAAGCGCTGCTTGAGGCTGTCCTCGTTGTCGTCGGCGCGGCGCTTGAACTCCGTGCCACCGCATTTGGGGCATATGCCATCCGCGGGGATCGGCTTGGTGATGTCGTTATAGACTTCGCCGCAGCCCGCGCATGTCGAGCGGGCGGTGATGCGCTGCACGAGTGCGGTGTCATCCACCTGCATCTCGATCACGGCATCCAGTGTCTCGCCCTGCTCCTTCAGAAGCCCGGCAAGAGCATCGGCCTGCGCCAGCGTGCGGGGGAAGCCGTCGAAGATGAATCCACCCTTCTTGTCGCCCTGCAGTTTCTCGCGGATCAGGCCAATCACGATCTCATCGGTCACGAGATCGCCACGGGCCATGACGTCGGCCACTTTGCGACCCATCTCAGTGCCGCTGTCCTTGGCCTCGCGGAGCATGTCGCCAGTGGAGAGCTGGATCATGTCCCGCTCTTCGACGAGATGATGTGCCTGGGTGCCCTTGCCTGCGCCCGGCGGTCCGAGAAGAATGATGTTCATTTGCGTGTCGTCCCTTTCCTGCGGGCGCGCTTTTTGCCTTTGCCCTTGCCGCCCAGCTGAGATTTTTCGATCAGGCCCTCATACTGATGCGCAAGCAAATGGCTTTGCACCTGCTGGATCGTATCCATGGTGACGGACACCACAATGAGAACCGAAGTGCCGCCAAAGTAGAAGGGAATGGCGAACTGCCCGCGCAGAATCTCGGGCAGAAGACAAACCGCCGCAAGATAGCCCGACCCAAGCACCAGAATGCGCGAGACCACGTATTCGAGATACTCGGCCGTCTTCTTGCCGGGACGCACACCCGGAACGAACCCGTTCTGGTTCTTCAGGTTATCGGCGACATCATCGGGTTTGAACGACACGTTGTACGTGTAGAAATAGGTGAAGAATACGATCATCACCGTGAAGAACAGCAGATATGCCGGCTGACCGGGACCGAAATAGGCCATGATGGTCGACATGATCGGACTGGTCTCATTGCCCGAAAAGGTGCTGATCGTCGCCGGCAGCAGCAAAAGGGACGAAGCGAAGATCGCGGGGATCACACCGGCAGGGTTCACCTTGACGGGCAAATGGCTGGAGCCGCCGTCATAGACCTTCATGCCGACCTGTCGGCGCGGATACTGGATGTGGATCTTGCGCAGGCTGCGCTCCATGAACACCACGAAGGCGATCACGGCGATGACCATGATGATCACACCGATGATGACCGCCGGGCTGATGGCGCCCGACCGGCCTTGGCTGAAGAACTGCGCCAAGGCTGCCGGCACTTCGGCAATGATGCCCACGAAGATGATGAGCGAGATCCCGTTGCCCACACCGCGTGCGGTGATCTGCTCGCCCAGCCACATGAGGAACATCGTCCCCCCGACCAGCGTGATCATGCAGCTTGCGATGAAGAAAAGGCCCGGATCGGTGACAAGACCGCCCGATTGCAGACTGACGGCAAGCCCATAGGATTGCAGCGTCGCCAGGAACACCGTGCCATAGCGCGTGTACTGGTTGATTTTCTTGCGGCCCTGTTCGCCCTCTTTCTTCAGCTGCTCGAGAGCCGGCACCATGGCCGCCAGAAGCTGCACGATAATCGAGGCGGAAATATAGGGCATGATCCCGAGGGCAAAGATGCCCATGCGGCCAAGCGCACCGCCGGTGAACATCGACAACATGCCGCCAATGCTGGCGGCAGCGCCCTCCATGAAGTTCCGCAACTCGGCACCGTCGATGCCCGGAACTGGAATATACGTCCCAAGGCGATAGACAATCAGAAGCCCGAGCGTAAAGACGATCCGTTTGCGGAGATCGGTGGCCTTGCCGAAAGCGGACCAACTGGTGTTGGCGGCCATTTGTTCTGCTGCAGATACCATGCGCGGTCTCTTTCAAGTGACAACGCCGCCCGAAGCAGTTTTCCGGCCCAGGCGGCGTTTTCGGAAAAACTTAAGGGTATGTAAGCGGCGACGTCACCGCTCACAACCTCTTATTCTGCTGCCTGCGCGGTTGTGACCGTCAGAGAGCCGCCCGCTTTTTCCACGGCGTCGATCGCCGATTTGGAGGCTCCGGTGACTTCGAGCGTCAGTTTCGTGGTAAGCTCGCCCTTCGACAGAATACGCACACCATCGAGTTTGCGGCGCACGAGGCCCGACTCGACCAGCACATCCTCGGTGATCGGGTTCTTGTCGTCGATCTTCTTGGCCTCGATGAATTTCTGGATCAGGCCCAGGTTGACGACCGCGTATTTCTTGCGGTTCGGCTTGGTGAAGCCGCGCTTGGGAAGGCGCTGGTAGATGGGCATCTGCCCGCCTTCAAACCCTTTGATCGCCACACCCGAACGGGATTTCTGACCCTTGATACCGCGGCCAGCGGTCTTGCCCTTGCCCGAGCCGGGTCCGCGGCCAACGCGTTTCTTGGTTTTCGTCGCGCCCGGATTGTCGCGCAGTTCGTGAAGTTTCATGTCGCTTCTCCTGAAGCCGGATGTGACCCCCGAAGCGTGATGGGGCCAACCACGGCATGTCGTGATATGTTGAGTCGTGCCCCGATGACAGGCCACCGGCGGGCGTATAGACGGGTTGCGTCAGGCTTGCAAGGCCCACGCCGCATGGCGCGGACCATATCGAGATTGATTTCGCGGCGCACTCGGGGTCTTCTGGACGTTATGACACACCCTTCTAACCTCCTGCCCCGGATCGCGTCTTGCGCCATGGGCGCGCTGGCCCTGACACTGGCCCTAACGTCGCCTGCGGGCGCCGTCACGGGATGTGCGCGCGACGCCATGCTCGTGCTGGACGGGTCGGCCTCGATGTCTGAGATCGGCTTCGATCCGACCGCCCCCACCCGGATCGACGAGGCCCGCGCGGCACTGGCCCAGGCCATGCCACGGATCGCCGTGGTGCGCCGTGTGGGTCTTTTGACCTATGGGCCGGGCGGGACCGACGCGTGTTCCGGCATCGATCTGCGCTTTGGACCGATCGATGATGCGGCAGGCCCGATCATCGCGGCGGTCGACGCCTTGCGCCCGGGCGGGTTGACCCCTTTGGCCGCGTCGGTTCAGGCGGCGGCCGAGGCGCTGAATTACCGGACCACACCGGGTATCGTGGTGTTGGTCACCGACGGCAACGAGACCTGCGGGGGCCGCCCATGCGCGCTTGGCACTGCGCTGGCAGACCAAGCCGAAGGGCTTACGGTGCACGTGATCGGCTTTCGCGTGCAATACGATCCCTTCGCCTGGGACAATCCCGAGGCCCAAACCTATGACGGTGGCGCAGTCGTGGCCAAGTGTCTGTCGGACCGCACCGGGGGTCTCTATGTCGATACGCAGACCGTGGAGGAACTGACCGAAGCGCTGGAGGCGGTGTTGGGATGTACGGTCGTGGGCCGAGCACCGGAAAACCGCAAGCGCGAAGGTTGATCGCGGGCGCCCAAGCGGTTTCGAAACCGCTTGCTCAAGGCTCTTCAAAGAGCCTTTCCGGCGCAAACGACAAGCGCCCCGGTCAATATCGACCGGGGCGCTTTCAGTCCTGATGAAACCGAGGCGCGATGCCGCGATACTTCAGCCTTTTTCTTCGATGATCTTCACGAGATGCGGGATCTTGTTGACCATGCCGCGCACGGCAGGCGTGTCTTCAAGCTCGCGAGTTCTGTGCATTTTATTGAGGCCCAGGCCGATCAGCGTCTGGCGCTGCTTTTCCGGGCGACGGATCGGCGAGCCGATCTGTTTGACTACGATGGTCTTTGCCATGTGCTTGTCTCCTTACGCTTCCGCGGCTTCCTTGACGGGCGCCTCGTCCTTCTTGAGGATGTCGACGACCTTCTTGCCACGACGCTGTGCCACCATGCGGGGGCTGGCCTGGAACTGAAGCGCGTTCAGCGTGGCGCGGATCATGTTGTAGGGGTTTTGCGACCCGATGGACTTTGCCACCACGTCCTGAACACCCAACATCTCGAATACGGCGCGCATCGGACCACCGGCGATGATACCGGTACCTTGCGGAGCCGTGCGCATCACGACCTTTCCGGCACCGTGGCGGCCATGGCCATCATGATGCAGGGTGCGGCCTTCGCGCAGGGGCACACGGATCATCTGGCGCTTGGCCTGCTCGGTTGCCTTGCGGATCGCCTCGGGCACCTCTTTGGCCTTGCCCTTGCCGAAGCCGACACGGCCCTTTTGATCGCCCACGACCACCAGCGCCGCAAAACCGAAGCGCTTACCGCCCTTGACGGTTTTCGACACGCGGTTGATCGCGACGAGACGATCGGCGAATTCCGGAGTTTCGTCGCGGTCGCGACGGTCACGGCGATTGTCATCTCTTGCCATGTGGCATCCTTTCCATGCGGCACCCTGCGGCACCTTCAGTCTGTTCCGATCTCTGGTGTGCCGGCACGATGGCCGACACCCGGATCATCGAGAGGGCCGGGGGACCGGCCCTCTGCACTTTAGATCTTCAACCCTGCCTCGCGCGCGGCATCCGCCACGGCTTTGACACGGCCATGAAACAAAAACCCGCCACGATCAAACTGGGCTTCGGTAATCCCGGCCTTCTTGGCACGCTCGGCGATGGTGGCGCCAATCTTGGCGGCCGCCTCGAGCGTGTTTTTGCCCAGGAAACCGAGGTCCTTTTCCAGCGTCGATGCCGCGGCCAGCGTTACGCCGTTCACGTCGTCGATCAGCTGAACGCTGAGGTTCTTGTTGGAGCGGTAAACGCTGAGGCGCACGCGCCCTGCATTGACCTTGCGAAGTTTGTTCCGAACGCGCAGGCGGCGTTTCTGGAACAGTTGTCTCTTGCTGTTTGCCATCTGTCGCGTCCTTACTTCTTCTTGCCTTCCTTCTGGAAGATGTACTCGCCCTTGTAGCGGATGCCTTTGCCCTTGTAGGGCTCGGGCCGACGCCAGTCACGGATATTGGCCGCAACCTGTCCGACGAGCTGCTTGTCATGGCCCTCGACCACCAGTTCGGTGGGCTTGGTCGCCGTGACAGTCACACCTTCCGGAACTTCGAAATCCACATCATGCGAATAGCCGAGGTTCAGTTTCAGGGTATTTCCCTGCATCTGCGCCCGGTAGCCCACGCCGTTGATTTCGAGCTCTTTCTTGAAAGTTTCCTTGGCACCATGCACCATGTTGGCGATGACGGTGCGCGTCATGCCCCATTGCTGGCGCGCCCGCTTGGACTTGCCGCGCGGTGTGACGGTGACCTGCCCATCCTCGATCGCGATGGTGACATCGTCGGTCGCGGTGAAGGACTTGCTGTCCTTCGGGCCTTTGATTTCCAGTGTCTGACCCGAAATGGAGGCGGTGACGCCATCGGGCAGAGCCACGGGTTGTTTTCCGATACGAGACATGTCCGACCTCCTTAGAATACGGTGCAGAGCACCTCGCCACCAACATTGGCGGCGCGCGCGGCGGCATCCGACATCACACCCTGAGGGGTGGAGACAATCGACACGCCAAGGCCCTGACGGACCGACGGAATGTCCTTGACGCCCATATAGACGCGACGACCGGGTTTGGAGACCCGCTTCATTTCGCGAATAGCGGGGGCGCCTTCGAAGTATTTCAGGCTGATTTCCAGGGCCGGATGACCGTTGGCACCGGTCGTCTTTTCGTAGCCGCGGATGTAACCTTCGTCAGCCAGCACATCCAGAACCCAGCACCGCAGCTTCGAGGCCGGGCAAGAGACTGTGGACTTGCCGCGCATTCCTGCGTTGCGGATGCGGGTAAGCATATCGCCGATAGGATCGTTCATTTTCCGTCCTCCTTACCAGCTCGATTTCACCATGCCGGGGGCTTGGCCATTCGAACCAAGCTCGCGCAGGGCGATCCGCGACACTTTGAGTTTGCGATAATAAGCATGCGGGCGACCGGTCAGCTGGCAACGGTTATGCAACCGTGTCGCCGAGCTGTTGCGGGGCAGTTCCGCCAGCTTCAGGGAAGCGCGAAAACGCTCTTCCATCGGCTTGCTTTCGTCACTGATGATCTCTTTGAGAGCAGCACGCTTGGTGGCATATTTCTGCACCAGACGCTGACGCTTCTTCTCGCGCTCGATCATTGCTTTTTTAGCCATATCTCTTTTCTCCCGCGATCAGCTGTTGAAGGGCATGTTGAAAGCTTTCAACAGCGCCTTTGCTTCAGCGTCGGTGGCCGCCGTGGTGCCAATGATGATGTCCAGGCCCCAAACCTCGTCGACCTTGTCATACTCGATCTCGGGGAACACGATGTGTTCCTTGATGCCCATGGCATAGTTGCCGCGACCATCGAAGGACTTGCCCGAAATACCGCGGAAGTCGCGGATGCGAGGCATGGCGATCGTGACCAGACGATCTAGGAAATCGTACATGCGGTCGCCGCGCAGCGTTACCTTGGCCCCCATCGGCATGCCTTCGCGAACGCGGAAGCCGGCGATGGAGTTCTTTGCCTTGGTGATCACGGCACGCTGGCCTGCGATCATGGTCAGATCTTCCTGAGCCGACTTGGCTTTCTTGGAATCACGGACCGCCTCGGCACCGCAGCCGATGTTCAGGACGATCTTGTCCAGACGCGGGAGCTGCATGTCATTGGTGTAACCGAACTCTTCTTTCAGAGTGGGTCGGATGACGTCGCGATACTGCTGACGCAGGCGCGGGGTGTATTTTGCGCTATCAAGCATCGATCACGTCCCCCGTGGTCTTGGCGAAACGGACTTTCTTGTCGCCTTCGGTCTTGAAGCCAACACGGGTCGGTTTGCCGTTCTTGTCGAGGAAGGCCAGATTGCTCAGGTCGATGGGCAGCGCAGTCGGAATGCGGCCCCCCTGGCTGGTCTGGCTTTGCTTGGTGTGGCGGATCGCGACGTTGACGCCGTCAACCACGGCCTTGCCGGCCTTGGGGTTCACGGACAGGATCGTGCCTTCCTTGCCTTTGTCTTTACCGGCAAGAACGATCACCTTGTCGCCCTTCTTGAGTTTCGCAGCCATCTTACAGCACCTCCGGGGCGAGCGAGATGATTTTCATGAACTTCTTGGCGCGCAGCTCGCGCACGACCGGCCCGAAGATACGGGTACCGACAGGTTCATTGTTGTTGTTGAGGATAACGGCCGCGTTGCGGTCAAAGCGGATGGCGGTGCCATCTTCGCGGCGGACTTCCTTGGCAGTGCGCACGACGACGGCCTTGCGGACATCACCCTTCTTCACGCGACCGCGCGGGATGGCTTCCTTGACGGAGACGACAATGATGTCGCCCACCGACGCATATCTGCGCTTGGAACCACCCAGAACCTTGATGCACTGAACCCGGCGAGCACCGGAGTTGTCAGCAACATCCAGATTGGTCTGCATCTGGATCATATGGTTTCTCCCGACCTTTGGGGTAACGACCCCAGGGTTTCGATCAAACTGTCAGGTTACCGCTTAGTTGGCGATAACCTCCCAGCGTTTCGTTTTCGACTTCGGCGCACATTCAATGATCCGGACAGAATCGCCGACCTTGAATGCGTTCTTTTCATCGTGAGCCCGGTATTTCTTGGACTTGCGGATGGTTTTCTTCAGAACGGGATGCGTGAAGCGGCGCTCGACCGAGACGGTGACAGTCTGTTCGTTGGCGTCGCTGGTCACGGTGCCTTGAAGGATACGTTTGGGCATAACTCAAGGCCTCCCTTATTCTGCGTTGGCCGCATTTGCGGCCTTTTCGTTCAGGATGGTCAGCACACGAGCCGCATTGCGGCGGGCGATTTTCATCCTGGACGGATTCTCAAGTTGCCCGGTGGCGGCCTGAAAGCGCAGGTTGAACTGCTCTTTCTTCAGCTCGTTCAACTGCTCGCGCAGCTGATCGGGGGTCTTGTCTCTCAATTCGCTGGCGTTCATGTCGCCGGGTCCTTCCTCAATACACCAGTAAGCCCCTGACGGTTGGTTCAGGGTAACCCGAGACCTGGTGGATAAATTGCAAATACACGAATCCCCGTCCAGCGGGGCGTCATGGATTGCGGCTCTATACGGGACGCGGGATATCAGGGCAAGGGGGAGTCTTGTTTTTCTTGCCCAGTATCACCTTTTGCCCCATGCAAGGGCGGCACCCTAGACCAAAAAACCCCCACCACATTCGCGGCGGGGGCTTTGTTTTCTGCAGGACCTGTCGGACGGGGTAACCCCCTGCCCTTACCAGTCCTCGCGGACCACAATCCGGGTCTTGATCGGCAGCTTCATCGCGGCCAGACGCAGGGCCTCTTTCGCGATGGTCTCGCTGACGCCGTCGATCTCGAACATGATCCGGCCCGGTTTGACGCGGCAGGCCCAGAAATCGACCGAACCCTTACCTTTACCCATCCGAACTTCGGTCGGCTTAGAGGTGACGGGCGTATCGGGGAAGATACGGATCCAGACGCGGCCCTGACGCTTCATGTGACGCGTCATGGCACGACGTGCTGCCTCGATCTGGCGCGCGGTGACGCGCTCCGGCTGGGCCGCTTTCAGACCGAAGGTGCCGAAGTTGAGATCCGACCCGCCCTTGGCGACGCCGTGGATCCGGCCCTTGTGCTGCTTGCGGAATTTAGTGCGCTTTGGTTGAAGCATCTGTCATTCCTCCTCAGCGACGGCCGCCGGCGCCACGAGGCGCGGGACCATCCTGGAGTTCCTGGGCTTTGCGGTCACGTGCACTGGGATCGTGCTCCATGATCTCACCCTTGAAGATCCATACCTTGACGCCGATGATGCCATAGGGCGTCACGGCCTCCTTGTGGGCATAGTCGATATCGGCCCGCAGGGTATGCAGTGGCACGCGGCCCTCGCGATACCATTCCGTGCGGGCGATTTCCGCGCCGCCGAGACGACCCGCGACGTTCACCCGGATACCAAGGGCGCCCATGCGCATCGCATTCTGAACCGAACGCTTCATCGCGCGACGGAACGACACGCGGCGCTCGAGCTGCTGCGCGATCGACTCGGCGACCAGTGCAGCATCCAGCTCGGGCTTGCGGACCTCGACGATATTGAGGTGCAGCTCGCTATCGGTCATCCGGGCAAGCTTCTTGCGGAGACCTTCGATATCCGCGCCTTTCTTGCCGATGATGACACCGGGACGCGCGGTGTGGATCGTGACGCGGCACTTCTTGTGCGGACGTTCGATGATCACACGGCTGATACCGGCCTGCTTGCACTCTTTCTCGATGAAGTCACGGATCTTGAGGTCTTCCAGCAGAAGATTCCCGTAATCCTTGGTGTCGGCATACCAGCGGCTGTCCCAGGTGCGGTTCACCTGAAGGCGCATGCCAATCGGATTGACTTTGTTACCCATTAGGCTTGCTCCTCAATTTGACGCACTTTGATCGTCAGTTCCGAGAACGGCTTGCGTAGTGCGCCGAACCGGCCACGGGCGCGGGGGCGGCCCCGCTTCATGACCAGATTCTTGCCCACATAAGCCTCGGCGACGATCAACTCGTCCACATCGAGGTTGTGGTTGTTCTCGGCATTGGCGATCGCGGACTGAAGGCATTTGCGCACATCGTCGGCGATCCGCTTTTTCGAAAAGGTCAGATCGTTGAGCGCCTTGTCTACCTTCTTGCCACGGATCAGCGCGGCCACGAGGTTGAGTTTCTGCGGGCTGGTGCGAAGCATGCGCAGTTTTGCCATCGCTTCGTTGTCTGCCACGCGGCGGGGGTTCTTTTCCTTGCCCATGACTTACTTCCGCTTCGCTTTTTTGTCGGCCGCGTGCCCGTAATAGGTACGGGTCGGCGAATATTCACCGAATTTCTGACCGATCATGTCTTCGGTTACGTTGACGGGGACATGCTTGTGCCCGTTATAGACGCCGAATGTCAGACCCACGAACTGGGGCAGGATCGTCGACCGGCGCGACCAGATCTTGATGACTTCATTACGCCCGCTTTCGCGCGTTGCCTCGGCCTTTTTCAGGACGTAAGCATCGACGAACGGGCCCTTCCATACAGAACGTGCCATGTCTTAGCGGCCCTTCTTCTTGGCGTGACGCGAGCGCAGGATAAGCTTCTGCGACGCCTTGTTGGTGTTGCGGGTGCGCGCGCCCTTGGTGGGCTTGCCCCAAGGCGTGACCGGGTGACGACCACCCGAGGTCCGGCCCTCACCACCACCATGCGGGTGATCGATCGGGTTCATCACGACACCGCGAACAGACGGCCGCTTGCCGTAGTGGCGCATACGCCCGGCCTTGCCGAAGTTCTGGTTGGAGTTGTCGGGGTTCGACACGGCACCGACAGTGGCCTTGCACTCCTGACGGACCATACGCAGCTCGCCCGAGCTCAGACGAATCTGAGCGTAGCCGCCATCACGACCGACGAACTGGGCATAGGTGCCCGCGGCGCGTGCGATCTGACCACCCTTGCCCGGCTTCAGCTCGATGTTGTGAACGATCGTGCCGATCGGCATGCCCGAGAACGGCATGCAGTTACCCGGCTTGATGTCGACCTTGGCGCCCGCCACGATCTTGTCCCCCACAGCAAGACGCTGCGGCGCAAGAACGTAAGACTGCTCGCCATCTTCATACTTGACCAGCGCGATAAAAGCCGTCCGGTTCGGGTCATACTCGATCCGCTCGACGGTGGCCGTCATATCGAATTTGTTGCGCTTGAAATCAACGACGCGATAGAGGCGTTTCGCCCCACCCCCGCGACGACGCGAGGTAATCCGTCCGGTGTTGTTACGGCCGCCCGACTTGGTCAGACCCTCGGTGAGGGACTTGACAGGACGTCCTTTCCACAGCTCCGAACGGTCGATCAGCACCAGCCCGCGCTGGCCCGGCGTCGTCGGCTTATACGACTTGAGTGCCATGCTTTCTGTCTTCCGTTTGCTAACGGCGGCGCCCGTTGAGGCAAATCCGCCTATGGTTAAGCCCCCCGAAGGTGGCCGGTATCATAGGGCCCCGAAGGTCCCCGGTTCAAAAACCGTGGCCCCGGGAACTGCCCGGGGCCACGCGAGTCGCGGCTTCCTATCAGAGACCTGTGGTCACGTCGATAGTGTTTCCCTCGGCGAGGGTCACATAAGCTTTCTTGACATCGTTCCGGCGGCCCAGACGGCCACGGAAACGTTTCTGCTTGCCCTTGGTGATCGTGGTGTTGACCGCCTTGACCTTCACACCAAAGAGCGCCTCGACGGCTTCCTTGATCTGCGGCTTGTTGGCGTCCATGTGCACCTCGAAGACAACCGCGCCGTTTTCGGACGCCATCGTGGCCTTCTCGGTGATCACCGGCTTGCGGATCACATCGTAATGTTCGGGTTTCGCGCTCATTTCAGACGAGCCTCCAGTGCTTCGACACCCGCCTTCGTGATCACCAGGGTGTCACGCTTGAGGATATCATAGACATTTGCACCCATCGACGGCAGCACATCGACACCTTCGATATTGGCCGCTGCGCGCGCGAAATCCGCGTTCACTTCGGCGCCGTCGATGATCAGCACACGCTTCCAGCCCAGATCCTTGATCTGCTTGGCCAGAGCGCCGGTCTTGCCATCCGATGTCGCTGCATCCAGAACGACCAGCTCGCCGGCTTTCGCCTTGGCGCTCAGGGCGTGCTTGAGACCCAGCATGCGGACCTTCTTGGGCAGATCATGCGCGTGGCTGCGCGGTGTCGGCCCTTTGTAGATGCCGCCCTTGCGGAAGATCGGGGCGTTCCGGTCACCGTGACGTGCGCCGCCGGTGCCCTTCTGGCGATAGATCTTCTTGGTGGAATAGCTGGTTTCCGACCGGGTCTTGACCTTGTGTGTCCCCTGCTGCGCCTTGTTGCGCTGCCAGCGGACCACGCGGTGCAGGATATCGGCGCGCGGATCCAGGCCGAAGATGTCTTCGCCCAGATCGACCGAGCCGGCCTTGCCACCGTCCAGTTTGATCACGTCGAGTTTCATTCTTCGCCTTCCTTCTTATCGGCCTCGGCCTCGGCTTCAGCGGCGGCTTCTTCAGCTGCCTGTTCGGCGGCTGCCGCTTCAGCTGCGGCGGCTTCCTCGGCGGCGGCCTGTGCGGCGGCTTCCTCGGCGGCCTTCGCGGCCTCGTCAGCGGCCGATTTCAGCGCGGCGGGCAGGATCGCGTTTTCAGGGAACGGCTTCTTGACCGCATCCTTGATCGTCACCCAACCACCTTTCGAGCCCGGAACAGCGCCCTTGACCATGATCAGGCCACGGTCTGCGTCGGTCTTGACGACCTGAAGGTTCTGGGTCGTGACACGGACGGCACCCATATGGCCGGCCATCTTCTTGCCCTTGAACACCTTGCCGGGGTCCTGACACTGGCCGGTCGAGCCGTGCGAACGGTGGCTGATCGACACACCATGGGTCATTTCCAGACCCTTGAAGTTGTGCCGCTTCATGGCCCCCGCGAAGCCCTTACCGATCGAAGTGCCGCAGACATCCACATACTGACCCGCGAAATAATGATCCGCGGTGATTTCTTCACCGACATTGATCATGTTCTCAGGAGCAACGCGGAATTCCGCGATTTTCCGCTTGGGTTCAACCTTGGCGGACGCGAAATGGCCGCGCATAGGCTGCGACACCCGCTTGGCCTTGATCGAGCCGGCACCCAGTTGGACAGCCGTGTAGCCATCCTTCTCGGGCGTGCGTTGAGCAACGACCTGAAGCTTGTCGAGTTGAAGAACGGTCACCGGAACCTGCCGGCCGTCTTCCATGAAAAGCCGGGTCATGCCGACTTTCTTTGCGATGACACCAGAGCGCAACATCACCTTGCCCTCCTTAAACCGAAATCTGAACGTCGACGCCGGCGGCCAGGTCGAGCTTCATCAGCGCGTCCACGGTCTGCGGTGTCGGATCCACGATGTCGAGCAGACGCTTGTGCGTCCGGATCTCGAACTGATCGCGGGACTTCTTGTTCACATGCGGTCCGCGAAGAACGGTGAACTTTTCGATCTTGTTCGGCAGCGGGATCGGCCCGCGCACCTCTGCACCCGTACGCTTGGCAGTATTCACGATTTCCTGCGTGCTGGCGTCCAGAACACGGTAATCGAATGCCTTGAGCCGAATGCGAATATTTTGACTTTGCATCAGTCTGGCCTTTCACGGCGTTGGAGTTGATAGGAGGAAGGCCGGATCATCCGGCCCCCCTCTTCGAACCCTTGCCCCGGACCGAAGCCCGGGGCCTTCAGGATCACTCGAGGATTTTGGACACGACGCCGGCGCCGACGGTACGGCCACCTTCGCGGATCGCGAAGCGCAGGCCGTCTTCCATGGCGATCGGTGCGATCAGCTCGACGGTGAACTTCAGGTTGTCGCCCGGCATCACCATTTCGGTGCCCGCAGGAAGCTCGACCGTGCCGGTCACGTCCGTCGTGCGGAAGTAGAACTGCGGACGGTAGTTGGCGAAGAACGGCGTGTGACGGCCACCCTCTTCCTTGGTCAGGATATACGCCTCGGCCTCGAACTTCGTGTGCGGCTTCACCGAACCCGGCTTGCACAGAACCTGACCACGCTCGACCGCCTCACGGTCGATACCGCGCAGCAGCGCGCCGATGTTGTCGCCAGCCTCACCGCGATCCAGCAGCTTGCGGAACATCTCGACGCCCGTGCAGGTCGTCTTCTGCGTCGCCTTGATGCCGACGATCTCAAGCTCGTCGCCCACATTCACAACGCCACGCTCGACACGGCCGGTCACAACCGTACCACGGCCCGAGATCGAGAACACGTCTTCGATCGGCATCAGGAACGGCTTGTCCACGGCGCGCTCCGGCGTCGGGATATACTCGTCCACAGCCGCCAGCAGCGCGCGGATCGAGTTCTCGCCGATCTCGGGATCGCGGCCTTCCATCGCCGCCAGCGCCGAGCCCTTGATCACGGGGATGTCGTCGCCCGGATAGTCATACGAGGTCAGAAGCTCGCGGATTTCCATTTCCACCAGTTCCAGCAGTTCCTCGTCATCGACCTGGTCGACCTTGTTCATGTAGACGACCATGTACGGAATGCCGACCTGACGACCCAGCAGGATGTGCTCGCGCGTCTGCGGCATCGGGCCGTCGGCCGCGTTCACCACCAGGATCGCGCCGTCCATCTGCGCCGCGCCGGTGATCATGTTCTTCACATAGTCCGCGTGGCCGGGGCAGTCGACATGCGCATAGTGGCGCGTGTCGGTCTCGTATTCCACATGCGCGGTCGAGATCGTGATCCCGCGGGCCTTCTCCTCGGGCGCGCCGTCAATCTGGTCATATGCCCGAAAATCGCCGAAATACTTCGTGATCGCCGCCGTCAGTGTCGTCTTGCCGTGGTCAACGTGACCAATCGTGCCGATGTTCACATGCGGTTTCGTGCGGTCAAACTTTTCCTTTGCCATGATGGCCTCCTGGTGTTGTGGCGGTGCGTGCTGGCACGCACCCTACGGGTGGGTAGGGTGCGGGGGCGTCCCCGCACCGCTTCTTATGCGTATTTCGACTGGATCTCTTCGCTGATGTTCTGCGGGACCGGTTCGTAATGCGAGAACAGCATCGTGAACTGGGCCCGGCCCGACGACATCGAGCGCAGCGTGTTGATATAGCCGAACATGTTGGCCAGCGGCACATTGGCGTCGATCACGATCGCGTTGCCGCGGGTCTGCTGACCCGAGACCTGACCGCGACGAGACGTCAGATCGCCGATGATGCTGCCGGTGTATTCCTCGGGCGTCACCACCTCGACCTTCATGATCGGCTCGAGCAGCTTCGCGCCGGCCTTCTTGAGACCTTCGCGCATGCACATCCGGGCCGCGATTTCAAAGGCCATGACCGAGGAGTCCACATCGTGGAACTTACCGTCGATAAGGGCGACCTTGAAGTCGATCACCGGGAAGCCGGCCAGAGGCCCGCTATCCATGACGCTGTCGATACCCTTCTCGACGCCGGGGACGTATTCCTTGGGAACCGACCCACCGACAATGCGCGACTCGAAGCTGTAGCCTTCGCCCGGCTCTGTCGGCGAGATAACCATCTTCACCTCGGCGAACTGACCCGAACCACCCGACTGTTTCTTGTGGGTGTAGGTATGCTCGATCTCGTGACCGATGGTCTCGCGGTAAGCAACCTGCGGTGCGCCGATATTGGCTTCGACCTTGAATTCCCGCTTGAGACGGTCAACCAGGATGTCGAGGTGAAGTTCGCCCATCCCCTTCATGATCGTCTGACCCGATTCCAGATCGGTTTCGACGCGGAAGGACGGATCCTCGGCGGCAAGCCGCTGGAGACCCTGGCTCATTTTCTCCTGGTCGTTCTTGGTCTTCGGCTCGATCGCGATCTCGATGACGGGATCGGGGAAGGTCATGGTTTCCAGAACGACCGGTTTCTGCGGATCACACAGCGTGTCACCCGTGGTCGTTTCCTTCAGACCGGCCAGAGCGATGATATCGCCCGACCCCGCCCAATCGATCTCTTCGCGCGAGTTCGAGTGCATCATCATCATACGACCGATACGCTCTTTGCGGCCCTTCGTGGCGTTCAGAACGCCCGCACCCTTCTCGAGCAGGCCCGAGTAGATGCGTGTGAAGGTCAGCGTGCCCACGAACGGGTCATTCATGATCTTGAACGCCAGACCGGCAAACGGCTGATCGTCACCGGGGCGACGCTCGATGTTGCGCGTCTCGGTTTCGTCATCCGGCGAGAAGCCCATGTAGGGCGGCACGTCAAGCGGACCCGGCAGATAGTCGATCACCGCGTTCAGCAGGGGCTGCACGCCCTTGTTCTTGAAGGCCGACCCGGCCAGAACCGGAACGAAGCTCATCGACAGCGTACCCTTGCGGATCAGCGACCGCAGGGTCGCCTCGTCGGGCTCTTCGCCTTCGAGATAGGCTTCCATCGCGGCATCGTCCATTTCGACGGCGTTCTCGATCAGCTTACCGCGCCATTCTTCGGCCAGCTCTTTCATGTCGTCGCGGATGTCCTGCACAACCCAGCTTGCGCCAAGGTCTTCGCCCTTCCACACCCATTCCTTCATGGTCACCAGATCGATGATGCCTTCCAACTTGTCTTCAGCCCCGATGGGCAGTTGGATCGGCGCCGGGATGGCGCCGGTGCGGCTGGCGATCATGTCGACGCAGTTGAAGAAGTCCGCGCCGATCTTGTCCATCTTGTTGACGAACACGATCCGCGGCACCTTGTAGCGATCAGCCTGACGCCACACGGTTTCGGTCTGAGGCTCGACGCCGGCATTGGCATCCAGAACGGCAACGGCACCATCCAGAACAGCCAGCGAACGCTCGACTTCGATGGTGAAGTCCACGTGGCCGGGCGTGTCGATGATGTTGAAGCGGAATTTGGCTTCCTGCGGCGTGTCGCCATAGATGCCAGTGGGGTTTTCGCCGTCCTCGGTGCGGAACCAGAAGGTGGTCGTCGCCGCCGAGGTGATGGTGATCCCGCGTTCCTGCTCCTGCTCCATCCAGTCCATGGTGGCCGCACCATCGTGCACCTCACCAAGCTTGTGCGACTTGCCGGTGTAGAACAGGATGCGCTCGGTGCAGGTTGTCTTACCCGCATCGATATGCGCCATGATGCCGAAATTGCGGTAGCGGTCGAGCGAAAATTCGCGTGCCATGTCGTGAGCCTCTACGGGTTTACCAGCGGTAATGGCTGAAGGCTTTGTTCGCCTCGGCCATCTTGTGAGTGTCTTCGCGCTTCTTGACGGCCGTGCCGCGGCTGTTCACCGCGTCCAGCAGTTCGCCGGCAAGGCGCTCTTCCATCGTGTTCTCGTTGCGAGCGCGCGATGCGTTGATCAGCCAGCGGATCGCCAGCGCCTCACGGCGTTCGGGACGCACCTCGACAGGCACCTGATAGGTGGCACCACCAACGCGGCGCGACCGAACCTCGACCGACGGCTTGATGTTGTCCAGCGCCTCGTGGAACACTTCCACCGGCGCGCGCTTGGCCTTGTCCTCGACCCGACCGAGCGCGTTGTAGACGATCTTTTCGGCGACGGATTTCTTGCCGTCGATCATCAGGTTGTTCATGAATTTCGTCAGAACCCGATCACCATACTTGGCGTCGGGCAGGACTTCGCGTTTTTCTGCGGCGTGACGACGGGACATCTGTAATTCCTCTTACTTCGGACGCTTCGCGCCATATTTCGACCGGCGCTGCTTGCGGTCCTTGACGCCTTGCGTGTCCAGAACGCCGCGCAGGATGTGATAGCGCACACCGGGAAGGTCTTTCACACGGCCGCCACGGATCAGGACCACCGAGTGCTCCTGAAGATTGTGGCTTTCGCCGGGAATGTAGCTGATGACCTCGAAGCCATTCGTCAGGCGCACCTTGGCAACCTTACGCATGGCCGAGTTCGGCTTCTTCGGCGTCGTGGTATAGACGCGTGTGCAGACGCCACGCTTCTGCGGGCATCCCTGAAGATGCATGGACTTCTGGCTTCTGACTTTGGGCTGCCGCGGCTTGCGGATCAGCTGCTGGATCG
Source organism: Roseobacter sp. AzwK-3b (assembly GCF_000170875.1). Taxonomy (NCBI): domain Bacteria; kingdom Pseudomonadati; phylum Pseudomonadota; class Alphaproteobacteria; order Rhodobacterales; family Roseobacteraceae; genus Roseobacter; species Roseobacter sp. AzwK-3b. The sequence goes on along the minus strand of NZ_ABCR01000011.1, from coordinate 12,430 downwards.
TTGGCATTGGGTCTCTTTCCCCGTCTCTCAACACATGTGTCTGCACGAAAATCGTGCGGGTTCATTTTCGCTGCGCTCTACGCGTCCGCAAAACGCAAAAACCGCAATCGCATCCTGTTCGTTCAGGTACGACGCGGTGGGTTTCCAGAGGATCGGGGCGTAGGCGCCCGGATCGTGACCACTTCAGTTATGATGTCGGCGGCGGGGCGACCCCCTAGGCCTGGATGGGGCGCGTATATGGGGAGTCGCCGGGGTTGTCAACAGCCCCTGTCCCAAGCTTTGCAAGACGCACCTGGCCAGCCGATCGGCTTTGGCCTTGTTCCCGTCCTCCGCATTTGTCAGCATGACACAAATGGCGTCAAGCGTGGTCTGGTCCAATGCGCGTTCTGGGTATCTGCCGGTTTTCCTATCCTGCCCTTGGCGGGTTCAAGCGTATGCATGACACAATCGAGGACCGCGAGGCCTATCTTTATGCGCCCGACCGCATGGAACTGCGCTTCAGGCATTTCGAAACCCTCACGCTTCCCTCGATCGCCGCACAGCGCGACCCGGATTTCACGTTTCTTGTTTTGATCGGCGAGAGCCTGCCGAAACCCTATCGCGACCGACTGCACGACCTGACGGCACCCGTTCCGCAAATCCGTATCGTGGCCCGTCCACCGATGAAGCACCGACTGGCCATGCAGCTTGTCCTGCAAGAAGAGCTGGCAGGCGTCGAGACCGAATCGATCCAGTTCCGGCTGGACGATGACGATGCGGTCGGCATCCACTTCATTCGCGCCCTGCGCCGGACCGCCCGGCGCAGCGCCCGGATGCGCGAGGGCTGGCGCAACATGGCCATCGAATATCGCAGCGGATACAGCGCGCGCCTCTCTTCCGACGGCATCAGCGCGCGCCCCGTGCAGGCGCCTTTCTGGGCGTGTGGTCTGGCCGTGCTGTTCCGTCCGGGCGATCCCAAGACGGTGATGAACTACGCCCATCACAAGCTGCACGAGGTGATGCCCACCCTGATCGAGCCCTCGACGCCGATGTTCATTCGCGCCTTGCATGACGACAACGATTCCGGCGCCACCGACACCCGCATGAAACCCCTGACCGAGGCCGAAAGCGCCGATCTCAAGGCCCGTTTCAACGTGGACGAGGCACAGGTGAAAACCGTCTTTTCCGGCCAAGCTGCGCTTCGCGATAAAGCATGAACAACCCCGATCCCACCACGACCGCAGCACCCACAAGCGCGATCGGTTCGGGCCATTCATCGAAGACCAGCCATCCCAGCACCAACGCCCAGATCAGCCCGGTATAGCGAAACGGCGCGATGAAGCTGATCTCGCCCACGCGCATCACCATGATCGAACACAGATAGCCGCCGATAATCATCACCGACGCGCCCATGGTCAGGACACCGGCGCGCAGGTCCATCGGCACCCAGTCTCCGGTCAGGCTGGCCAATCCGAAAAAGACCATGATCGACCCCGAAGTGATGAACGTCACAAGCATCGACGGCGTCTCGCGCGCCAGCCTCCTTGTGGCAAGATCGCGCAAGGTGACGAAACCCACCGCAGCCAGCGCATAAAAGGAATAGATCGTGAAATCGTCGGCGCCAGGCCGCACGATCAGCATCACGCCCACGAAACCGACAAGGATCGCCGACAGCCGCCGCCACCCGACCGGGTCGCCGAAAAACAGCGCCGCGGCCAGCGTGATGGTCAGCGGAATCGCCTGCAGGATCGCAGTCACGTTCGCAATCGGCATATTGAACAGCGCGGTCAGGAAGAAATAAGCCGCCCCGATCTCGCCCACGATGCGCAGCACGATGCTGCCCGTGTCCCGGCGCGACAGCCTTGCGCGAAAGGCGCCCATCCACCAGGCGATGCCACCCACCGCAAGGGTGGTCAGCACACCGCGCAGAAACAACAGCTGGAACAGGGGAACCTCCCCTGCCAACGCCTTCATGAAGGTGTCATTGATGGTGAACGCCGCCATCGAGGCCATCATCAGGACCGCCCCGGTCAAATTGTCGGATCGTGGCATTCTCGCGGCTTTCACAAAGGTCTTCGCCAAGATGTAGACCCGGAACGCCGCGACCGACAAGGGGCAGATGCGGCGCCTCGCGGCGTGTTTGCACCGGTCAGACCGGCGCCAGCGCCTCGGCGATCGCCTCGTGCAGGCGTGGATTGGCCGCGACCACGCCATTGACCTGCGGCACCCGGTTGTTGAAGCGCAACGGCAGCGCCTCGCGATCCGAGGTGCGCGCCCCCGCCTCGCGCAGGATCAACTCCCCGGCGGCGATATCCCACTCCCAACTGGGCCTCAGCGTCAGCATCGCGTCATAGCGCCCCTCGGCCACAAGGCTCAGCCGGTACGCCAGCGACGGACGATAGGCGCGCTTCACATCCGGCACGCCGCCTGGCCAGTGCTCGGGCGCGTAATTCGGCTTGGCCGCCAGCAACGTAGCCCCGGTCAGATCGTTGCGGGCGGTGACGCGGATCGGCATGTCGTTCAGCGACGCCCCCTGCCCTTCGGCGGCAACATACATCTTGCCGCGCGCAGGCAGATACACGACCGCCGCCGTCACCCGCCCCCGCTCGGCCACCGCGATCGCATGCGCCCAGGTGCCCGAGCCTTCGATGAAACTGCGCGTGCCATCTATGGGATCGACGATGAATACCCGCTCGGCACTCAGCCGTGCAGAATCGTCCTCGGTTTCCTCGGACAACCAGCCATAGCCGGGACGCGCCGCGCGCAGCCGCTCCTCCAGCAGCGCGTTCACTGCCATATCGGCCTCGGTCACAGGCCCCAAGCCGCCGGGCTTGTCCCAGCGTTTCGCCTGCGGTCCGGCAAAGCCCATCGCCACATCGCCCGCCGCGCGGGCCGCGTCGATCAGAAGCCCAAGATCACTCGCCGGCAATCGTCAGCCCCTCGATCAGAAGCGACGGCACCACCCGGCTCAGCCACGGACGCGCATCATTGGCCGCAATCATCCGCCGCAGCATCTCGGGCAAACTGCCCGCGATGGTGCATTCGTTGACCGGGCCGGTGATTTCGCCGTTCTCCACCCAGAAGCCCGACGCGCCGCGCGAATAATCGCCCGTGTTGGGGTTGATGGTCGAGCCGATCATCGACGTCACCAAAAGCCCCGTACCCATCTCGGCAATCAACGCCTCCCGGCTCCGGTCCCCTTGGGTGAGTTCCATGTTCCACGTGCCGGGACTTGGCGGCGACGAGGCGCCGCGCTTGGCATTGCCCGTGGGCGCCATCCCCAGCTTGCGCGCATTGGCCAGATCCAGCGACCAGCCCGTGAGAACGCCCTTGTCCACCAGCGCGCGCCGCTGCGTCGGCAGGCCCTCGGCATCGAAGGGGCGCGAATTCATCGCCCGCACCCGATGCGGATCCTCGATCAGCGACATCCCCTCCGGCAAGACCTGATCCCCCAGCCGGTTCAGCAGCCACGAGGATCCCCGCGCAATCGCCGCACCATTGGCCGCCATCAGCAGATGCCCGATCAACGACGATGAAATCCGCTCGTCGAAGAGCACGGGATAGGCCCCCGTGCGCGGCCTGCGCGGGTTGAGCGCGGCAACCGCCCGTTCCCCGGCAGTCCGGCCGATCTCGTCGGCGCTGCGCAGATCGGCCTGAAAGATCCGGCTGTCGCCGTCATACTCGCGCTCCATGCCGGTGCCTTCGCCCGCGATCGCCACACAGGACAAGCCGCGATCCGTCCGCTCATATCCCCCGGCAAAGCCGTTGGTCGCCGCCATATGCACCGCCCGCCAGCTATAGCCGGCACTTGCCGATTGCACCTGGCTGACCCCCTTGACCGCCAATGCCGCAGCCTCGGCAGCGCGCGCATCGTCCTGCAGCGCCTCGGGCGTGGGCTCGGGCGTGGGATCGCACAGCTCAAGCCCCTCGGCATCCCTTGGCGTGGCCAGCTGGCCGGGATCGGCCAGACCGATATAGGGGTCTTCGGGTGCCTCGCGCGCCATTGCCACCGCCCGTTCTGCCAGCGCCGCCAGCGTTTCGGGCCGCGCATCCGACACCGACACACAGGCCTGACGCTGCCCCATCAGCACCCGCAGACCGATATCGATGCCCTCGGCGCGCTCTGCCTGCTCAAGAGTGCCGCCCCGCATGTCGATGGTCACCGAGCGTCCCTCCACCGCAATCGCATCGGCGGCCTCGGCTCCCGCCTTTCGCGCGGCGGCAAGAACGGCGTCTGTCAGCTTGTCGAGGGCCTGGGTCATGTCTGTCTCCTGAATGCGCGCAACAGGTAGCCCCTGCCCCGCCCCCCTGCAAGTGCACTGTCTGTCAAAATGAGTGGGAGGGCTGGTTTGGCGGGGCCGTTTGCGGCGGCTTGGGGGCGGTCTTTCTCGGACAACGGCTGGCAGTCGTTGTGCGGGACGGAGCGGCCGGTCATCAACGGATTGCAAAGGCCGAAACTTTCGAGGAATATACGAGCGTTCTCAGGGCGGGGTGGAACTCCCCACCGGCGGTAAGCATCTGTATTGTGCAAGCCCGCGAGCGCCTCTCTTATGAGGGGGTCAAGCAGATCAGGTGAAATTCCTGAGCCGACGGTTAAAGTCCGGATGGAAGAGAACGTGCAATCGGCCCGCGCCACGCGGTTCGGTTTGTATGTGATCGCCTTGGGTGAAGTGTCGCAGCCAAAGGAGATAATCATGACACCCACCCGATACGCCTTCATCAAAGCTAACTGGCATTCCGAAATTGTCAGCCAGGCCTTGGTAGGTTTTCAAGAAATAATACCGAGCGACCAGATAGATGTGTTCGATGTGCCGGGTGCCTTCGAGCTCCCCCTTCTGGCTCGTGAATTGGCAAAGACAGGACGTTATGGTGCCGTCGCTGCCGCAGCCCTTGTAGTCGATGGCGGCATCTATCGTCATGACTTCGTGGCTCAGGCGGTCGTAACCGGACTTATGCAAGCGGGGCTTGAGTCCGGGGTTCCGGTACTTTCAATTTCCTTGACGCCCCATCATTTCCAAGAAACTGAGCATCACCGCGGAATATATAGCAAACACTTTGTCCAGAAAGGTCGTGAGGCAGCCGAAGCCGCGTTGATGATTACTCGAGAGCGTACCAGCATCCTAGCATGACCACTAATGGGCGGCATCACAATGCCACCCAACTCAACCTAGCTGGGCGTTGGAAGTCCGCTGTGGGCTCAAAGCTGCCATGCGCGGCAAACTGGGTCCACCGTACCCCTCACCAAAGGGCAGTCCCTAACCCCAACACCAGCTCCCCCAAAAAAACCGCCCCCGCAATCCCTGCGGGGGCGCGTGATCGTCGCCTCATGTCAGCCGAACCTCAGCGCGTTACTGGATACGCTGGCCATTGGCCAGAACATGGCCCTCCTCATTGACCTCGATGGTCGACACCAGCTCGTCCTCGCCACTGCCGGGCCGCGCGAACAGACCCATCATCATCCGCATCCCGCTGGCCTGATCCTGCGGGACCAACCCCATCGCGACCAGCTTGTCCAGCAGCGCATTGCCCCCCACCAGCCGCAGGTCCAGCGTGCCGGTCGGCGCAGGCATCCCATCGAATGTCTCGAGGTCCGTATTGTCGAAGGTGAACGCCCCCTCGCCGGTCAGTTCCGCCCCGGCAAGCCTCACGGTCAGGGAATTCAGCGCCAGCGTCTCAAGCTCTGCCGGCACCGCATCACTGTCGTCCATCGCCTCGGCCTGTTCGGGATCCAGCAGATCGAAGAACAGCCGCGCCTTGCCCGCAAGGTCGAACGCCACAGTCGCCGGATCGCGCGGCAATTGCGCGCCCGGATCGAACATCGCCCAGATCATCTCGGACATGGTGAAATCCGACAGCGTGAACCGTGCGGCGAAATCCTGCGCCTCCTCGCTTTCCAGCACCGGGAACATCAGGTCCAGTCCGAAGGTCTCGGTCGCGAACGCAACCGGGAAGGGCAGATCGCTGGTCTGCATGTTGAGCTCCATCCCCTCGGCCTTGCCGCCGTAATGCAGCTGGTCACCGCTCATCCGCACATCAAGCTGACCGCCGCGCGACGCGGTGCTCCCCTCCAGCGTCTGGTCGTCTTCTTCAAAGGAAAACTCCGACGATCCCGCCGCGAAGGTGAACCCGCCATCCAGCGCAAACCCGTCCCTCAGCATGCCCGCCATGTCCGATCCGCTCACCTCGAGCGGGATCTTGGTGTCGCCCTTGAAGGCGATGCTCTCATAGCCGCCCTTGGCCACCATCCGCCCGCCGGTCTCGGGATCGATGATGTCGAGATCATAGCTCACCGGCCCCGCCGAGAAATCCTGTGTCGTGTCGCGCAGCGCGGCCATGGTCATCGTGGTCGTGCCTGCGAGATTGGCGATGGTCATGCTGGCATCGCCGAACTCGACCGGGGTGCCATCGGCCACGATCTCATCCAGCGCCATGGTCAGCCGGGCCGCCGCATAGCTGTAGGTCAGATCGTCCGGATCCCCCGCGACGGTCATCACAAGCCCTTCGTTGCTGACATCCAGCACCGTCTGAACCTCTTGCCCCTCATCGTCACGGCCCATCAGCCGCAGTGGCATGTTGGCCGGGAACGACACCGTCACCGTTCCATCGCCATTATCGGCCAGAACCAGCTCGGAAATGCTCATAGAGGCACTGGCCCCCTCTTCGGGCACATCGACAGACATCGTCATGTCCGAAATCACCAGATTACCACCGGATTGCGATTCGCTCGCCTCCAGCTGATAGCCCAGACCTTCGAAATAGGCCTGCCAATCATCCCAGACCTGCTGTGGCGAAACATCCGCCCAAAGCGGCGCCCCCGTTATCGAAATGCAAAGCGCCACAGTCGAGGTGGCCAAAGTTCTACGGACCGTCATCACGAACCCTTTCATACCAAATTTGCCTTCAGCTTCCGCGCTTGTGCCGCTTGGGTCAAGGGGAGTTCTGGCTGGACCCCGCCAAAACCGCAGGGTACCAGAGAGACCATCCGGACCAAGGGAGAGACGGCATGGACCTGACAGGCAAAACGGTTCTGATCACCGGCGCAAGCCGCGGCATCGGAGAGGCGGCGGCCCATACCTTCGCCAGCGCAGGCGCGAATGTCGCCCTTGCCGCGCGCAGCAGCGACGCCATCACCGCACTCGCCAAAGAGATCGGCAGCGCCGCCATCGCCATCCCCTGCGACGTCACCCGCTACGCAGAGGTCGAAGCCGCCGTCGCGGCCACCATTGCGGCTTTCGGACGGCTCGATATCTTGGTGGGCAATGCCGGTGTGATCGACCCGATCTCGCATATGTCCTCGGCCGACCCCGAGGGCTGGGGCACCGCCATCGACATCAACCTCAAGGGCGTGTTCCACGGGATGCGCGCCGCGATGCCCATCATGATGAGCCAGGGCAGCGGTACCATCCTGACCGTCGGATCGGGGGCTGCGTACAACCCTCTGGAAGGCTGGAGCCACTATTGCGCCTCCAAGGCCGGAGCCCTGATGCTGACACACTGCGCCCATCTCGAAGGGGCGGATCGCGGCCTGCGGGTCATGAGCCTCTCGCCAGGTACCGTCGCCACGCAGATGCAGCACGAGATCAAGGCCAGCGGCGTCAATCCGGTCAGCCAGCTGGACTGGTCCGACCATATCCCACCCAACTGGCCCGCCCGCGCCCTTGTCTGGATGTGCAGCGCGCAGGCCGATGCCCATCTGGGGCAAGAGATTTCCCTGCGCGATCCCGAAATGCGCCGTCAGGTGGGCCTCGCATGATCCGGCTTGAGCAGGATGGCGACGTCTGGACCGCCACGATCGACCGGCCCGAAAAAGCCAATTCCCTGACCGAAGAGATGCTGACCGAACTGGCCCGCATCGCCGAGGCCGCCCACAAGGAGGCCCGCGTGCTGATCCTGACAGGCGCAGGCCCGGTCTTTTCGGCGGGCGCCGATCTTGACGCCGCGCGTGCCGGGCTCGCCACATCGGCGGTATGGGAACGGCTCAGCGGGGCGATCGCCGGATTTCCCGGACTGTCCATCGCCGCCCTCAACGGCACGGTCGCGGGTGGTGCCATGGGGATGGCACTGGCTTGCGATCTGCGGATCGCCGTGCCCGGCACGCTGGCCTTCTATCCGGTGATGAAACTCGGCTTTCTGCCACAGCCCTCCGATCCCGGGCGCATGATCGCCCTGATCGGCCCTGCACGCACCAAGATGATCCTCATGGGCGGTCAGAAGATCGACCACGAGACCGCCTTGGACTGGGGCCTTTTCGACCGCATCGTCGCACCCGACACGCTTTTGCCAACCGCGCTCGATATCGCGGCCGATGTGCTGTCGGCAGAGCATCGGCACGTGGCCACCATCAAGCGCATGTGCCGGCCCTGAGCGTCAGGCGGTTTCGAAACCGCCTTCCAAGGCCTTGGCATGCGCGTTGTCACCTTGCGGACCACTCTACCCGCAAAGCCGCCGAACGATCCCGAGGGGCAGCCAGAACCTCGACCACGAGACCGCGCTGACCCCGGGCCTTTTCGACCGCATCGTCGCACCCGACGCGCTTTTGCCCACCGCCCGCGATATCGCCGCCGATGTGCTGTCGGCAGAGCATCGGCACGTGGCCACAATCAAGCGCATGTGCCGGCCCTGAGCGTCAGGCGGTTTCGAAACCGCCTTCCAAGGCCTTTCGAAAGGCCTTGCCCTCCCCTCACCCCTTGCGGTTCTCGATTTCCTCGGCCAGCCGGTCCAGCTCCTGCTCGTCCTCGGGCAGGCCCTCGCGCGACAGCAGCACCGCCACCTTGCGCAGTTCGGGCACATGCGAACAGACCACCAGCAGCATCACCATGATCGGCACCGACAGGAACATGCCCGGAATGCCCCACACCGCCCCCCAGAAGGCAAGGCTCATGATGATCCCGAACGAAGACAGCCGCAGCGCCCGGCCCATCATCCACGGATCGATCACGTTCCCGTTGATGAACTGGATCGCGCCGGTGATCAGGAACAGCGCGCCGGTGGTCTGTGCATCTCCGGTCTCGACATAGCCGACCAGCGCCACCATGCCGGTGGCCACGATCGAGCCTATATTGGGGATGTAATTCAGGATGAAGGTCAGGATGCCCAGCGCCAGCGCCAGCTCGATCCCGAAGACCTGTGCCACAACGTAAATCATCGCACCCGTGATGAGGCTGACCACGGTCTTGACCAGCAGGTAATAGTTCACCCGATGAATGATCGAGGTGATGATCTTGGTGGCCCGCGCAGCCTGCCCCTCATCCTCGAAAAAATTGGTCATCTTGGTGTCGAACCAGATACGCTCCGCAAAGAGGAACCCCACGAACAGGATCACCAGAACCGTGCCCTGCATCAGGTTGCCCGCCTGTCCCGCCACGGTGCGCACATAGCCTGAAATCTCGACCGAGCGCAGCGAATTGAACACTGCCGTCTCGACATCCTCGCCCATCCACCCAAACAGCGACGCCACCGCCGAGGGCGCCCGCTCGGCATAGGAGACGGTCGTGACCAGCACCGTGTTCAGCTGCGCCAGCAGGATCGAGGACAGCACCAGCAACGCCGTCGAGATCAGCACCAGCGCCGCGATAGATGCCAGCCAGTTTGGCACACCGAACCGTCCGATCCTTTGGCGCGCGATAAACCGGATCACATCCGATGTCAGTGCGAACAGAATGATCGCCACCGCCAGCGAGATCAGCAGGAACCGCGCCTGCACAAGCATGAACAGCACCACCGCAAACGCGATGATGACCAGCGCCGTGGTCCTGACCCGCGCGTGGTTCTCTGTGTCCCCCAATACGCTGCGGGACGCGCGTTTGCCGTTGCTTCCGTCTGCCATGTTTCAGATCACGTGTCCGATCCCGGATATCGCGCCAACTATGGGCGGTGGGACGCCCGGTTACAACCCGCACCCGCCCGGCAAACCCCACCAGCCGCCGCATTGCTCAAAACTCAAGCAGCTTGCGAACCGGCCCGTGCCTGCCAGCCGCCTCAGCTCACCCTGATCCAGTTCATCATGCCCGACATCTGGTGACTGGGCATGTGACAATGAAACATCCAGTCGCCCGGGGTCTCGGCCACAAAGGCGATCTCCCGCACCTCCGCCGGCGCCACCAGCAGAGTATCGCGCCATGGCCCCAGACTGCCATCGTTCATGACCTCCCGGAAATGCATCCCGTGCAGATGCATCGCATGGCTGAACGCCGTCCGGTTGGTCATCGGGATGCGGATCGTCTCGCCGAGGAACGCATCCACCAACGGCGCCTCGCCCATCCCCGCCATCCCGTTGAACGCCCAGAACTGCCCCGCCTCCGCCAGGGCGCGCATCTCCATCTTGTTGCCGCGCCATATCGCACCCTCGGGCAAGCCTCGCATCGCGCCGCCCTCCATGACGAGCGGCACCGCCCGCGCCCCCTCGGGCTCCAGCAGCGGCATGTCGTTGGGCACAAGTGCTGCCGGCGCATCGCGCGCCACGCCCCCCGGCCCGGTCACCGTGAACCCAGCCAGCGCATAGGTCCCGTCCCTCTCGACCGACGCGATCAGCGCCTCCTCCCCCGGCTCGGCCAGCAGATCGACCAGAAGATCGGTCCTCTGCGCCGGGGCGATCACCACCTCCTCGACCTCACCCGGCGTCTCCAGCGGCATCCCGTCCAGCGCCGCAAGCCAGACCCGCATCCCCCGGAACCTCAGCGTGAAGATCCGCGCCGTCGCCGTATTGACCAGCCGCAGCCTCAGCCGCTCTCCTCTCGCCACCTTGCGGCGATACTCGGGCCGCGCATTCACCGTCACGTAATTGCCCAACCGTCCGGCATGCGACATGTCGTGCCAGGCTCCGAAATCCTCGCGGATCACCGCATCGCTCGCCATGCGCCAGTCATCCAGCACCAGCACCTCGTCCCCATCCACATCGGGCCTTGCCGCTTCGGGCTCATCCACCACCAGAACCCCCGCCAACCCGCGCGAGATCTGCTCGACCGAATGGGCATGCGGATGATACCAGAACGTCCCCGCATCCCTCAGCGCAAAACGATAATCGAACGCTTCTCCCGGCCTCACCGGCGCCTGCGTCAGCCCCGGCACCCCGTCCATCTCGTTGGGCAGGCGCAGCCCGTGCCAATGGATCGTGCTGTCCTGTTCGGGCAGCGCATTCTCCAGCCTGACCTCCAGAACCTGCCCCTGCTCATAGCGCAGCGTTTGTCCCGGCACCTGCCCGTTATAGGCCCAGACCTCCGTCTCGGGATAGTCCTCCGGCGCAAGCCGCACCCTCTCCGGCGCCGCCCTCAAGATCGGTGGCGCGGCGGCTCCGACCTGTCCGCCAAGTCCAAGCGCCGGCAGCGCTACGGCCCCGGCAATCACCTCCCGTCGGTTCGGCATCTGTCGCTCTCTCCCTGAACTCCCCGACTGCATATGGTGCCTGCCCAAACCGATTGGTCAAGGCCCGGCTGATAAAGCCTCTTCACCGCTTGCGCCGCCCGCCCGGCGTTTTCGAATGAAACGCGGGGGGGCGCCTTGCGACCCAGGCGATGAACCGCTGCAGCCTGGGATGGACCCGCAGCGCCTCGATCGTGTCATAGTCGCGCGCCAGTTCCGCCTCGCTCAGCGTGGCGTGAATCTCGTTATGGCAGATCTGGTGCAACAGCACGGTCGGCCCGCCCTTTCCCCCCTTAAGCTTGGGGATCAGGTGATGCAGGCTTTGCTTCGCCTCTGGCGGTATGGGCCTTTCACAGAGCGGACAAACCGGATGATCCATCGCTTTTCCTTGATCCTCGCCGATGTTGCAGGCAAGAGGATGGACCGGCGACGGACATTTGCAAGAGGTGGGACATGCAGCCCGACAATCCCCGGAAACGGACCCCGCCCGCCCCATGACCGGCGCACTTGTCATCGGTGCCGGGCCGGCAGGTCTCATGGCGGCTCAAGAACTCGCCCTCGCGGGGCATTCCGTCACCGTGGCCGAAGCCAAACCCTCGGTTGCGCGCAAATTCCTGATGGCCGGAAAATCCGGCCTCAACCTCACCAATGACGCCCCCATGGACAAGGTGCGCGCCGCCTTCGGCGCGGCATCCCCCGCCCTGCGTCCGATGCTGGACGCGTTCGGCCCCGATCAGATCCGCCACTGGGCCGAAGATCTCGGACAGCCGCTCTTCACCGGCTCCACGGGCCGGGTCTTTCCCGTCGCGATGAAAGCCTCGCCGCTCTTGCGCGCCTGGCTCTCACGGCTTGATCGCCTCGGGGTGCGGATCGTGACGCGCTGGCGCTGGCAGGGCTGGGATGCGGCAGGGGCCGTGCTCTTCGACACACCCGACGGACGCCAAAGCCTCTCACCTCAGTCACGATCCTCGCTTGCGGCGGCGCAAGCTGGGCGCGGCTCGGATCGGACGGGGCCTGGGCCGGGCATCTGCCCGCGCCCCTTCTGGCCCCGTTCGAGCCTGCCAATATGGGGCTCTGCGTCGACTGGTCCGCC